>NZ_UYZX01000002.1:0-654969 GCF_900626105.1 Gulosibacter massiliensis | reverse complement strand
CAACCTCGGACACCTCTGCCCAAAACACCACACCCTGAAACATCAACGTCCGTGGGAGTGCGAACAACTCGGGAACGGCTGGGTCCGGTGGCGCACCCCGCGCGGCGAACGGGTGACGGTCGAACCCGCACGAGTCGGGCCGATCTTCAAACCCGTCGACGACCAGGAGTATGACGCGATCAACGACCCGGCACCGTTCTAACGTGGCGGGACTCCGTCTCCAGGTTGCGCCCCCGGCAGGAATCGAACCTGCGACCAAGAGATTACAAGTCGGCAAGTTCGGCGCGCGTAACGTCGCTCGCAGCGTTTGCTTCCAGATTCTCTCCGACACCTGTAGGTGATTGCAAGCAATCGGCCCAACACTCAAACGCATGAACACATTCATCGTCGAGTGGTCACACCACCAGGCAGCCGCGAACCTCCGCCCACGCACCATAAAAGAACGCGCCATCATCCTCGCCTCGCTCGAACGGCATGTCGGCAAACCCATCGAGCAGGCAGGACGGCGCGACCTGATCCTCTGGCTCGCCCGCGAAGGGCTCTCAGGCACCACCCGCCAGAACTACCGGTCACTGCTGTACCGCTTCTACACGTGGCTGCAAGACGAAGGCTACCGACCCGACAACCCGGCCGCGCGTCTCCCGAAAGTGCACGTCGTCGCACCAACCCCAGACCCGGTAACCACAGATGGTATTCAGCGGCTCCTCGGCTGCGTGTACAGGCCCGCGCGCGTGAAGATCCTGCTGTATGCGCTCGCTGGGATGCGGGCGAGTGAGCTCGCCGCGATCAGAGGCGAACACATCGACCTCGAGCGGAAGACGATCCACGTGCCAGACGGGAAGGGAGGTAAGGAAGCATGGTTGCCGCTGCATCCGGTCATCGGGGAGATCTCGCGCGACATGCCTGCCGGGTATTGGTTCCCCTCCACACGCGCCCCAGGCGGGCATGTGACGGGCGCTTCCGTGTCGCATGTCCTCAGCCTCGCGATGCGGCGCGCTGGCCTGACACGGCACCGCCCGCACCAGTTACGGGCATGGTTCGCGACCGAGATGCTGCGCGGTGGTGTTGACTCCGCGATCGTGCAGGCGTGTATGCGGCACTCGAGCGCGGACACGTTGAAACGGTATGCGCTGCCGTCTGAGGCGCAGACACTCGCAGCGGTCACCGCACTGCCGACGCTGCACGTCCCCGACCGTGTGGATCGGCGCGCGGCTTGAGCGCCCCCGGCGCGATTCGAACGCGCGACAAACGGATTAGAAGGCCGCTGCTCTATCCACTGAGCTACGAGGGCTGACCCGACCATCGTAGCCACTCAACTACTAACCAAGGGAAACATGATCATGGACATCACGAAAGCTTTCGACACGTACAGCCTTCTCGCGTTCGAGTACCTCCTGCAGGGCGATACCGAGCGCGCCCGCGACATGGCGGCGCAGTATGCGCAGCTGCGGGACGAAACTACGACCGACACCGAGCGCGAGGCGAAGCTGCCGATCTGGGAGATCGAGCAGCAGCGCGCGTAGACTCGCCCGCATGGATCTAGAGGAAGCTCTCGACGTGCTCGGCGCTGCTCATGCTCGGCGACCTCGATGTGATCGTGGTCTGGGACGACGATCCGGTCGCGGTCATCGGTCAGGACTGGAACGAATCCGTGCCCTCGTAACTCTCGATTGAGAGTTACCCGGAAACGCAAGAAAGCGCCGGCCTCCACGCCCCGTAGGGAATGAAGGCCGGCGCTTAATCTGCGTCGAATGAAGGTTATTCTGCGGCGTGTTTGCCGCTCGTGCCGAGTGCCTGTAGCGCGTCTGCCGCGCCGGTGGGCTTCCACACTGCCGAGTATGCGGCCTGCCCGACTCCGAGCGTCAACAGTGCGTTGAGGATGCCGACGCCGAGGTCGTACGGCTCGCCGGTGGTGAGGGCCGCGCCAAGCTCGGTGAGGACTCCGGTCGCGAGCGAGAGGCCGACGAGCAGGCCGCCCTTCACCGCCGGCGACGTGACACGCGACGTGACGAGGCCGACAAGGGCCGGAATCGCCACCGCGATTATCAGCGAGACGAGCAGGGACGGGGGGAGGGTGAAGTCAATCATGCGGTGCCTTTCAGATAGTGGGGTCGTGCCGGTGGTGGTGGGGTCATGCCGGATTCGATCCAGATGAATACGGCGTCGAGTTCCTTCGTTAGCTGGTCGGCCTGCCGCTCGGCCGTGTCGGCGCGCTTCTCGGCCAGGTCGAGACGTTCCTCGAGCCGGTCGAGGCGTGTGCGCATCTCCTGGTACAGCTTCTGCCACTCCCCCGACGCGGACGCGGCATGCTCGACGGTTGCGTTGACCTGCGCGGCCTCCGCGGTGATCTCCTGCGCGCGGCCGGTGCGTTTCGCGGCCTTGTAGACCAGCCATGCCGAGATGAGAGTGACGATCGCGGTGATCGCCGCAGTAATGATCTGCTCAGGCATCCGCATCGCCCCCTCCCGGCAGCATGGTCGGGTCTGTCCTCGCCGGCGGATCGGGCGGGTCAGCAACCCCCGCGGCGGCGTACGCGAGTGCCGTGTACGCGCTGTACGAAATCGTGGAGATCCACCCGGTCGGGTTCCCGCCGATCACCCACGACAGGAGGAACACGAGCGCGAGCGCCGAATATGGCGCCATGACCGCGCCGTACGCGAGCCGTTCGAGCCGATCCGCACCCCGCAGATGTGCCACCCCGGCAGCGACCGCGATACACGCAAACGCGCCCGAGATTACCGTGAGCGCGCCGAGGTGATGAGGTTCCAGCCATACGATCCACTCGAACGCACGGTCACGTGAACCCACAGGCATCGGGGACGGGAACAGATAGGACGCGCCGAGGAACAGCTGCGCGACACCGATAATGCCGAGCAACTGGCGCCGCGTCGTAGCAAACCTGCGCATCCTCATCCCCTTAGCTGCTGAGTCGCTTCACGAAGCCGGCCCAGGAGTTCGCGCCGAGTACACCGTCGACGGGGCCGGTGTAGCCGCCGCCCTGCGCGTAACGCTGCATGGCCTTGTACGTGTTCACGCCAGGCTTGCCGTCGATCGGGCCTGTGTAGCCTGCGCGGTCGCGCACGGTGCGCTGGATGCCCTTCCACGTATTCACGCCGGGAACACCATCAGCAGGGCCGCTGTAACGTCCGAGCCGCTTCAACCACGCCTGGATCGTCTTCCACTGCGCGGCCGTCGCCGTTGTAGACGATGCGGCGGTCGATGCCGGCTTCGATGTGCTCGGAGCAGTCGTGGCGCCCGTCGCCTTGCCAGTCTGGTACTTGCGGGCGAGCGTGAGCAGCTCGGCCTTGCGGCGCTGGAGGTCGCCAGGGCACGCGGTCGGGTACGAAGCCCTGAAACGTGTCCAGAGCTCCTGGTGAGTGAGCACGGTGTCGTCGTTAATCGGGAACTCGTAGCGAGTCGCTACGTCGGCAATAAGCCACGCGAGGTTGTCGAACGTCTCGTCGCTGACCGTCCAGTTCTTGGTCGAGTTGTTGATTGTTTCAACCGTGATCGAGCGCTTGTCGAACGCCGCGCCCTTTCCGCCGTCGTACTTCGAGCCCGACGTCCACGCACGTCGATCCTCGTCAACGACGAGAGTTATCGTGTCGCCGACGACATAGTTTGCGGACACCGTGCGCGTCCCCCGCACCATCATGTTGACAACGTCCTCCTGAGAGGTGCCCGCCGCGTGGTGGACGAGGAACCGATCGATCTTCGCACCGTCGCGCGAACTCGACTGACTGCTGAGACTGATCTGGTTCGTGAGCTTGGAATGAGTCATGTCTGCCTCCCTAGGCATGGAAAAAGCCGCCCACTAGGGACGGCGTGAGATGAACGGCGGGCTACACGACCGCCCACAGTGCGGGGACGGCCGCGGGTGTCCACCCGGCCTGGCTTGTGTGTCCGGTGATGCAGCGGTACGTCGCGCCGTTGAATGTCACGAGGTCACCGGGGGGTACGTCACTGAGCTTCCGTTCCATTCCGGCACCGATGGAGTTTCCGGCTCAGTCGGCTCCTCGGGCTGCTCCGGGTCGGTGGGCTCTTCGGGGTCGGTGGGCTCCTCTGGCTCCACGACCTCCTCCACGACCTCCTCCCACAAGGTCTCCGAACCGGGAGCACCGGGCTTCCATACGTTCCCGTCCACGAGGGAGACCCATCGCTTACCACCGTGCAGCACCTCCGACCCGAGAGGGTAGGCGTCATGCGCTCCGGTGGGCTGCACCCACGCTGATGGGCTGCCGTCGAGGGTCACCTCACGCCATCCCGAGACGCCAGGCTCGAAGACGTTCCCAGGAATGAGTGAGGCCCAGAGCTTGCCGTTGTGCGTGACTTGCCACCCTTCCGGGTAGGAGTCGTGCGCGCCCGTCGGCTGCACCCAGGCGGCCTGCATCTCTCGGCCGGTGGCATCGAGGAGCTGCATCGACAAGTCACGAATCTGCGCCGCCACCCGTTCCGACTGCTTTTTTTGGTCAATCGCCTGGATAACGCGGCTCTGCAACTCCCGCAACTCGGGGAGCGACAGCGAAGAAATATCAATCTCCATGAGAATCCTCACTTCTCGTAGGTGACAGTGATGCGGGTCGTGGTGGCATCGAAATAGGCGTAGGACGACAAGCTGCCGGGATTACGCGGCGTGACCGTGATTCCTCGCGCCGAGCGGAGGCCGCTGAAATAGCTCGACGGAACACTGTTCGTCAACGACTGACCGCCCTTAATGTCCATCGCGGAAACCGCCGTATGCCCCGGCCACGTTGACGGCAGGCCTGATGCCGTCGTGTAGCCGACACTGATCTGCGCCGCGCTGCTTGTGGAATACGTTTTCGTGCAACGAACCGTGATTTTCGCCGACTTGATCGTCGCGCCCTGCAAATCGGAGTAGAAAGCGGCGGGCATCTGGTAGAGCAACTTCTCGGACATGGATGAGCCGTAGTAGGAGCCCGCGGTAATGTTCCGGCTATCCGAGGCGGTGGCATTCCCAGCCGTATACCGCTTCACGCCCGTCGCCTTGTACGTCTTCGTGTACGTGCGTTTCGGGTTCGAGGTGGGAGGATTCGGGTTCGAGGTAGACGCCACCGTCTGCGTGTCAATCTCCAAGGTCGGGCCAATATCGCGGACGATCATCATGGTTCGGGGCTCGCCCGTGTCCGCGTAGGGACCGTACACAACCGTGTTCTGGTTCGCAGACCCGGCGAGGAACAATCCAACATATCGTGTCTCCACAGCAGTGTCATCGCCGCCTGTGAACGGCTGGACTATGAGGTGTTTAAACGTGATGAGGCGGTGCATCGTGCTCGCGTTGACCATTTCGGATCGGATTGAGTTCGAGGTTGTGGGGGGTGCTCCGGTGTTGCGTCGCCACCTGAGAGTGATGTTGCCGGGGTCGCGCGCGAACACCTGCGTTTCGATTTCGTACATGCGGCCCGGTTCAACGTCAATCGTTGTCCATAGGATGCGTGTCTCAGTGTTCGTGGCGATCGTCGTGTCACTGTTGAGCATCGTCACGGACTGCACACCACGCGGCCCGTCGAGGTTAGTTACTGGAACTCCGCCAACTTCGAGCTCGCTGAACGATCCGAGCGTTCCCCAGACGTTGCCGTCCTGGTCGATGCCGCCCGTCGGGTCGCCCGCCGCGGTCGCCGCGGTGATCGAGATGCCGCCCGAAGGGTCGATGCGCACGAGCTCCTGCCGGTTCGCCCAATCCGTCACCGACTGATTCCCCACGACCGGCGCGTAGGCGATCAGCGCCTCCGCCGTCCACCGCCAGTTATCGCCAAGCTGGAACATCGACGTGAGTACCTTGCCCGCCATAAGGTCAGGGGTAATCAGCTTGTCGATGAGTGCTTGCGAGGCCGTGATCTTATCGGCCGTGACCGCGCCGGTCGCAATCATGTCCTGCGTGATGATCGACGTGAGCACCTGCAGCCGATCAACGACCGCGAGCTTCGCCCACAGTGCATCCGTCGTGACCTGCTTGATCGCGGCGACGCCCGTGACGGAGAGGTTCGTCATCATCGCGTCGATGAACACACCAACCGCAGCAGCAACCTCGTCAGCGACAATATGGCGGGCCTTCACGGAACCATCAACGAGCAGGTTGCCGTCCGTCATCGAGCGCACGGCGGGGTCGCTGAACCGAACTTCGGAGTTGTGTATCGCCTGCACGAAAAACCCCACGCCCATGTAGACCGCGTTGTCCGGTGCTTCGCGGCTCACGCCACTGAGGGACGTCCAAGTGTTCGCGGCGAACGTGGCCGCGTTCGCCACCGCACGAGTACTTGTAACACTCGTGCCGTTCGCGTCGAAGAATCGCTCGTAGAGCGTGACCTTGATCGTTGTGCCGACGCCAGCGACTGCCGAGGTGAACCAGGCCGAGATGTTGTAGCGTTGCCCCGGCGTGACCTTCACCGCGTACGGCATGTCCGCAGCATAAAAGACGTTGTAGACGCCCGACGTTGAGGTCGAAGCGGGTATCAGAATTGACCCGCCTCCGGTACGCCCGCCCGTCGTGGAGACGCGCGAGTCGTTCTGCCACGCTCGCGGGTTCTTCATCAGCGGGTCAGGGAGCAGGTTCTCGCCCGCCACGACAACGTTGTTCGAGTACAGTTGCTCGAAGAAACCCTTGTCGGCAATGAGTGCCTGCATGACCGCGGTCGAGAACTTCGAGGCACCAGTGACCGACAGCTTCGCAACATCAAGCTCGCCGACCTGCGCAGTGCCAATCACCGCATCACCGATCGCCTCAGTCCCCAACTTCACCTGAGTCCACGTGGCGGCATCCGTCAGCACGTACCGGCGAGCCGTCGCCTCACCCGAACGCACCTCCCAGACAGCGCCGACAGGTTTCCCCTCAGCATCCGCCACAGTCGGGCTCGCGGTCGCTACCGTGTAGAGACCCGACGCGGTGGCGGCCTCCGTCATCGCCTCGAGCGCCGCCTGCTTAGCGGCGGCGGCCTCCTGCGCCGCGGCGTCGATCTCGCCGCCCATCGTCTCGATCTGCCCGGCCGCTACGCCGATCGCTTCTTCGGCGTCGATGAGCGCGTTATCGTGCTCGGCGAAGATCGCGTCGTAGAGCAGTTGCGTTGCTTCGAGCTCCTCCTCGGCTGCCGCGAGATCGTTCATCGCCTGCTCGAGCTGCTCGTTCGCCTCGGCGAGCACGTCGTCGAGCTCCGAGACGCGCTGCGTGATGTTCTCGGTGGGGATGTCGCCTTCACCTTCGAGGGTTGCCCCGGCGACCTCGATCTCGAGCGACGTGCTGGCCCGGCCGATCGCCGCGGTGGTGCCCCGCGAGAGGTCGGTGAGTATACCGGGAAGCGTCGGCTTGAGGTAAATCTTCTTCATGCGTCCCCCTTAGATCGCGAGGTTAGTACCGCTCGGGCTGGATCGGGTCGAATACGAGGGTCACCGACTCCCCAGCGTCGCCGCTCATCGAGAGAATGCGCAGGGGGTAGGTGCCGTCAGGCAGCGCCGGGTGATCGTGCGTCGTGACGTGCGCAACCTCGCCGGGCCAGAACGTGCCGAGCGGGGTGATGCCGTCGGCGCGGATCGTCATCTCGATCTGCAGCATCGGGTAGGGGGTCAGATGGGCGTCGCCGAGCCGCTGCAACTGCGCCTTCGCCCAGATACGCTGCTGGTCGGAGGCGGCCTTCTCCGCCGCCTTCTCGGCCGCCTTGAGCTTGTCGGCCAGCCGCTTCTTCGCCGCCGTCTCGGCCTTCGTCGCCGCGGTCTTCGCAGATCGAGCCGCCTTCGCCACCTTGTCGGCCGCGGCCTTCTGCGCCTTCGCGGCCTTCTTCTGCGCCGCAGTTTTCGCGTCCGCCAGCGCCTTATTCGCAGCAGCGACGGCCGCCTCGGCTTGCGCCGCCTTCGTATCGGCGGCGTCGGACTTGGCGACCGCATCCTGGTACGCGGCATCGTAGGCAGCGGTGGCCTCCGCGGCCGTCTTCTTCCAGACCTCCTGCTCGGGAACGGCCGAAATCGTCGAGTCGGAGATGACCTGCTCGATCAGCGGCCAACCCTCGGGAACCTCGGCTTCGCGCCGCTGAATCGGCGTAGCCACGTCCTGCCCGCCGCCCACGGCGTAGACGCGGTGCGCGATGTACGCGGTCGAGAGCGTCGAGGTGATCGAGACTACATCAGGTGAGCCCTGCTCCCAGTCATGCACCGTCGTCTGGCCGAGCTCGAGCTGGTCGGCCGAGCCATGCACGACCTCCCACACGAAATGCGAGTCATCGAGCACCTTCGGCCGGAAGTCGATATCGGGGCCGAGATCGGCGAAGTCGGTGATAACGTCCTCGGCGGCCAGCTGCGCCACCGCGTACCCCTTCCATTCTGCTGTCTGGTTGCCCGTCTCCGAGGCTGGCAGCTCGAGGGGTAACCCGCCTGCGGGCTTGCGCATCGCGACCCGCAGCGCCTCGACAGCGAGCCCGCCGATCGACTTGCCGGTGACCTTCACCTGCTTCTTCGGCGAGAACGTCTCCGGCACCACGAAGCGGCGCGAGAGGATGCCTTCCGCGTAGTCGTCAACGGTGATCGCCACCGTGTCATGCGTGAACGTCACCGAATCGGCAATCGGCCCGCCTGCGATCGGGATGCCGTCGTAGAGCGCTATGACGCCGTGCTTCTTCGGCATGAGGAGTGCGACGAGGCGCTCCTGCCATCCATGCTCGTTCCGGTCGATCCAGCCGGCCGCTTCGAGCGACGCGACCGACCATTCAAGGCCGGAGGCGCGCTCTGTGCCGAGGCCCTGCGGTGGCGCATCGAGGCTGCCCTTGCGGAGCTCACGCGACCACGAGAAGCCCGCCGCCGGCAACTCCCCATACCGCAGGCCGTCGACGGTGCGGAAGAGTTCAAGAGTCCACACGCGCGTCACCTAGCCGTCGTTCACGCCGTGGTCAATCACCGAAATGATCTGCCCCGGCCACTTGCCCGCCTCATACATCCACTGCCCGTTACCGTTAGCCATGTTGCCGTTCACGGCCACGGTGTGCGTGCCCGCATTGAATACTCGATATTCGGAGTACTGGAATGTTCCCGGTGCGGAATCCAACGCGAAGCGCGTCTCACGGATTTCTACCCCATCGACAAGAACGCGCATCGCTACCTCGGTCTTGTCGGGGCCGATAGGAACGAGCGCGCGCGCCGAGCATGTGAGCTGGAAACACAGCAGCCGAGGCTCGGTCAATTTAAACCGTGCCGACAACAAACGCTGGGCAGAGTCCTGGATTCGTGCCTGATTCGCCGTATACGTTTTACTCACGAGAACGCCGAGCGCTGCCCCGTACGGCACGGCTTGCGGGCCAACATCTACGAGCGTCGCGCCGAGCGTGTTCGAAATCCCAGACGGCACCCGGTAGGTGGCGAGCACGACGGCGCCAGCAGGGAGAGTCGGGGTGGCTGGGTTCGCCGAAGCGTTCCCCTGCACGACCCCGACGACAACCGAGTTGTCCGCGTCGCCGAGATCTGGACGGTTCTGCCGCGCATAGATCACATCGAGTCGAGCCCCCGACGCCGGGGCCGCGGTCGTGTCGATGACCTGCGCGACGATTGGGAACTTGCTTGCCCCATCCGCGGCTGAGCGCGACGCGACCGCGATACTCATGTTCGCGTTGCCGTGCTCGATCTTCCACTTCATGCCCGCAGCCGTCGCATACACCTTGCAGCCACGGATAATGCCGAGCGAGGTGTAGTCCGCATACACCATGAGGCGGTCGTCGAGCGCGGAACGCCCGATCTTCGCGCCGTCGGTACCCGTGATTGCCGGGACGCCAATACCTGTGACCATGAGAATCTCCTAAATCCATGCCGAGCGAGCCGAGAGGGTCGCCCAGGCGGTTCCTGCTGCTACGTCCTCGCCAGCGACGAGAGTGACGGTGGTTGAGCTTCGAGGGGGGAGCGTGAACCACTCCCGACGAGTGAGGTTTCGGGACACATTCACGCCGTTGCAGATCGCCACACGACGCACGCAATCAATGACGACGGGCGTGCCAAGGAACACCGGCTGCGGGTAGATGATCGCGCGCCCCCCGGCCCCGAGGAGCGTGAACCCGCGCGGGTAAGAACCCTCGACGGTGATGACCGGCCCCGTCGCCACATTGCCAGTGTTCGACACTGACCCGGACGGGGACGCGGATGACACATCGTCGCCATAATCGATCGGATACTCGATCACATAGTCGAGCGCGCCAACACGAGCACTCGCGGTGAGGATCGCCGTCTGCTCATCCCACGCATACCGGACAGGGTCTGCCGCCGTGACGGTGATGTCGAAGATTCCCGACGTCTGCCACTTCGGGCCGAACGAGGTCTCGACATAGCCGGTCACGAAGGTGTCATCGACGTCTCGGACACGGACACTGACGATGCGGCGGTTGAGCGCGTTGATGCGCGTGTACACCTGCCGCACCGCGAAGTCGCGAGTGTCGCCTATGTACGCGATCGACGCGGTCACGGTGCGGGCCGAGTACACGAGGTCTCGACCCTGCACCGCATGCGCACCGTCCGCGCCTTCACGCCCCGACAGCTTCGTCTTCACCCCAGGGAGGTCATACCAGCCATCCAAGCCGCCGCCACCTTCGACGATGAGCCCGCCGGCAGAGGGCCGCTCGAAACCGATCTCAATGTCATCGAGCCACAGCATTTACCGCACCCCCACGAGTCGCCGCGGAACCTTCGCCGCGAGCCGATCGCCGATCACATTCGGATCCGACGTCGGCATGTAGTTCGTCTGGTTGATCGTCACACCGTTCCCGCCTTCACGCATCGACTTCCACTGCTCCGACGTGAGCACCGGCTCCGGCGCGCCCGTCGCGTTATACGCGAGCGTAAGACCCGGCTGCAGCCAGCCACCGTCGTCGTAGAGCCGAGGGAGGTCTCCGAAGACACCGCCGTCCTTCGCCACGTGAATGTGGTCGTAGTGGCCCGCGACCTGCCAGAGAATCTGACGCCATCCGCCCATGTTGCGGATCTCGTTTGCCGCCGCGAACATGCTCGACTGCGAACCCGCCATGTCGACGGCGGGGTTCGCCCAGTCTGCGTGGTAGGTGTTCTTGCGTCGACCGAGCGCCGCGTTCCGTGCCGGAGTATCCCAGGTCGAGGTGACGTTGAGCCCGTACTTCTGCATGACCGGGATGAGTCGCTTCATCGCCAGGCCACCGTGGAAGCCCTGATAGGTGATGCCACCATCGGGGCCTGGGACCGCGTCGTAGCCGCCGCCCTCGGACCCCGAGGAGAACATGCTGTCGACCTTTTCCCGGAACCAGGTACCGAGCTTCTTCACCATGTCGATCGGCCATCCGCCGATCGCCTCACCGAGGAAGCCTCCACCGATACCCGCAATCCAGTTACGGACAGGTTCCATAATGATTCGATCGATCGCGCCGAGCGGGTCCGAAATGACTGCGCCGATGTTATCGACCACGTCACCCACGAAGCCCGTCACATTGTTCCACGCGTCGCCGACCCAGTCGAATACGCCACCGTCAGCGAAGTGAGTTTCGCCGGCGCGGGACTTCGCCCCGTTGACACGGTCGAGCCATGCCTTGCCGCCGAGTGCGCGCAGCGCATCCGGGCGAATGATGCCCTCACCACCCGACAGCCACAGTTGACCAGCGGTCGGCGAATAGAACTGGTGCACGTCACGGCCCGGCGTATAGCCAGGAAGGACACCACCCGTAGAGAGCTTGATCGGCTCACCCTTCGGCATGCGAATGTCGAGACCGACACCCTCAGCGATGGCATCAAAGAGGGCCTTAATGCCGTCGTTGTAGACGGTGTTGATGACGAAGTTGATCGGCGCGACAGCCGCTTCCTTGATGCCCTTCCAGACATCATCGATCGTCTTTTTCAGGCCCTCGAATGCGTCACCGATCCAGCCCGTCGCTGACTGGAAGCCAGGGACGAGCGTGTTGTTGAACCATCCCCAGACGACGTCGATTGCGCCCTTGATGTTGTCCCACACCGGCTTGACGACGTTGTTGTAGAGCCAGTTGAAGACCGGCCCGAGCGTGTTCTCGAGCGACGTCTTGATCGAGGTGAAGAGGGACTGCCGAAGGTTTGGTTGACTCCAAGACCGCATGATTCCTGAGAGGGCGTCGTGCTGAAAGGATGGCAACCATGCCGAAGATCACCTACACCGACGAGTTCAAGCGCGACGCGGTCGCGTTGGTCGAGTCGGGTATCCCTCAAAAGCAGGTCGTCAAGGACCTCGGAGTGGCGAAAACCACGCTGCAGGCATGGCTCCGTGACGCGAGGTTCAAGTCCCATGGGATGACCCCGACCACCGATCCAGAGGCGCGCAAGGACATGTCGCAGGCACTGCGTCGGATCCGGGAGTTGGAGATGGAAAACGAGGTGCTACGGCGCGCGGCGGCGTATCTGTCGCAGGCTCACATCACGCCCCCAAAATGATCTATCCGCTCGTGAAGGAGATGGCCGCGGTCGGTGCCCGGGTGAGGGTGCCGGTGGCGGTCGCGTGCCGGATACTGGGATTCTCCAAACAGGGCTACTACAAGTGGCTCAAGCAACCGGTGTCAGCCCGTGAGGCCGAGGAGCAAGAGCTCATCTCGGTGTTGCATCAGCTTCACAACGACGACCCGGAGGGCGGCTACCGGGTGCTGGCAGACGACCTCGCTGAGTTGGGCTACGAGTTGTCCGAGCGCAGAGTGTGGCGGTTGTGCCGGGTCGCCGGCATCCAATCGGTGTTCACCACGCGGAAGACTCGCTACAAGAAGGCCGGCGCGCCGGTTCACGATGACCTGGTCAACAGGCAGTTCAGCGCCGACGGCCCCAACGAGCTATGGCTGACCGACATCACCGAGCACCGCACCCGCGAGGGCAAGGTCTACCTGTGTGCGATCAAGGACGTGTTCTCCAACCGGATCGTCGGCTACTCGATCGATTCACGGATGAAGGCCCGGATCGCCGTCAACGCGCTCGAGATGGCAGTGGCCCACCGAGGCCGGCCCGCTGGGGTGATCGTCCATTCCGATAGAGGGTCCCAATTCCGGTCGCGCCGCTTCCGCAAAGCGCTGAAGCGCCACAGGCTACGTGGCTCGATGGGCAGGGTCGGGGCATGTGGCGATAACGCCGCGATGGAGTCGTTCTTCGCGCTCCTGCAGAAGAACGTCCTCGACCGTCGATCCTGGGGCACACGAGAGGAACTGCGCCTGGCCATCGTGTCCTGGATCGAGGGCAAGTACCACCGCAAACGCCGTCAACGCCGACTCGGGAAACTCACCCCCATCGAGTTCGAACTCATCATGAACCCAGCCGCTACACTGGCGGCATAAACCCGGAGGTCAACCAAACCTTCAGCGGACCCAGATGCCAGAAATGACGGTCCATGCGCTGCCGATGAACCCGGATATGCCGTCCCAGACGGGCTTGATGATGTTGTTGTAGAGCCAAGTGAAAATCGGGCCAAGGGTAGTGGAAATCCATGCGACGATCGCGGAGAAAATCGCACCAACGAGCGCCCACATGATTTGCGTCGCCGTCGATACGGCCTCCCACACGAACGAGATGACGTTCCACATCGCGGTGAAGGGCTGCACGATCCAGAAGTCAACGGCGGCCGCGATGGCCTGCACGATCGGCTGGAGGACAGATTCCCAGACCCACGTGAACACAGCGGCGACACCATCCCACACGCCCTGGAAGAACCCGGTGACGCCCTCCCACGCAGACTGGAGGCCCTGGCTCGTCTCGCTCGAAGAATTGAACAGCGACGAGAACCACTCGATCGCGACACCGAGAATGTCGGCGAGCCACTGCACAGCAGGGACCACGACCGTCGTGATGAGCGTCGCCAACCATTCGAGACCGACCTGCAGGATCGCCGCAGCAAGATCAATGAATGGCGTGATGAGCTGCAGCACGAGACCGATGAGCAAACTCACCGGCTCAAGAATCGCGGCGAGCAGCCCCACGACCGGCTCCAGCACAGTACCGAGCAGCCCAATGATCGGAGTGAGGACAGTGCCGAGAGTCGCGACGAGCGGAGCGATCGCCGTACCGACCTGAGCGAACAGGCCCGCGAGCTGCCCGAAGATCGGGCCGAGCGCCGCGAACAGCTGCTCAATCACAGGGGCGAGCTGCTCAAACAGGGTTCCGAGCGCACCACCGATCTCCGTCAAGACCGCGCCAATGGTTTCGCGGAGCGCCGGGCTCGCCGCAATGAGCGACGTGATGAGACCAATCGCGATACCAATCGGGCCAAGCGCGAACTGAAACACCTTCGCCAGCGTCGACGCCGGCCCAGTCAGGGCAGCGATCGCCGCCGCGCCCCCTCCCAGCGCACCAAACGCAGCCACCACGGGCGCCAGCGCAGACACCACCGCGCCGGCAACACCAACGATTTTGCCGATCACGACAAGCACGGGCCCCGCCGCAGCCGCCACGCCGAGGAAGATGCCAATCATCTTCTGCGTCTCCGGAGAGAGGTTCTGGAACCGCGTCGTCAGGTCAGAGACAATGCCGATCGCCTGCTCGAGCACCCCACCAGCGGCGATACCCATGTTCGTCGCCCACTCGCTGAACTCGGGCGACTTCAGCAGGTTCAGCAGGTTTGCCGCCTGCTCCTTCATGATGTCGAAGGACGGCTCCATCAGCTTCGCGCCGATCTTGCCAATGTTCGACGTGATGTTCGCGGTGATACCAGCCCAGGTGCCCGCGTAGGCTTCAGCCGCGGCGCCAGCCTTCGAGTCGAGGGCCGCGTTCAAGTCCTCGATAGAGACTTCGCCGTTCTGCGCCATCTTCATGATCTGGTCGCCAGCGACACCATACTGGTCAGCGAGAGCAGTGACGATCGGGATGCCGTTCTGCTGCATCTGCGACAGGTCGCCCCACTCAACCTTGTTCTTCGTCAGAACGTTGTTCAGCAGGTACGCGGACTGCTCGGCATCGATGTTGTAGGCGGCAGACACGTTCGCGACACGCTTGATCTGCTCTTCGAGGTCTTCGAGCGGCACCGACCCGGTCGCGAGGATCCCGACCGCGGCAGATGCGCCCTGCGCCATCGACAGCGACGTGTTCGAGACACCCTTGTCGACCTGCTCCATCACCTTCTCGGCGTCATACCCGAGGCCCTGGAACTGGCCGCGGGCAGTGTCGATGCCGACGAGGCGCTTGAACCCGAGCGCGGCGGTGATACCACCGACCGCGGCCGCCGCGACCGCGGCCGGCTTCGTAATGTTGTTCGTGAGCTGCTGCCCAACCCCGGCAATATTGCCGCCGAGGTTGGACAGCTTGGCGCCCACAGCCTTGAGATCGAGCGCCTTCACCATCGACGAGGACAGGCCCTCGCCCAACTTCGCGCCAGCCTTCGACGTGTCTACGCCCATGAGCTCGCGCTGAATCTGACGGCTCGCACCGTCAAGGCTGGGAACGATCTGCACCCAGGCGCTACCGAAGTTGAATCCGTTCTTGGCCATGGGCGCCCCCTATGAAGTTGTGGTTAGTGCTGACGTGATTTCCAGCGCGCAGCTTTCAGCTCGGCGTGACGCTGCTTCTCGATCTGCTCGAGCTTCCAACCCTCAGCGGGCGGCTCGACCGGCTTCGGAAGTTTCGACTGCTTCACACCCAGCGCCGACATGATGCCGGTCCGTGTGAGGTGGCCGTCATGGTGAATGGCCGACACTTCGTCGCTCCACGCGCCAGGACCGCCCCTGGCCCGCTGGAGTCGCGAGCCGGGCGGGAGCTGCGTGACGAGCACCGACAGGCGCCGCCACGACAGCCCGCCGCGGTACACATCGCCAAGATCGACCCCATACTCGGAGGTAAGGTCGGCCTCGATTTCCTCCGGAAACTCCCGTAGGAGCTGCCGGAGGGCTAGGACTTTCCCTGGCCCGCAGCCTCCATGACTTCACCGATGAACTGCACGAGCGCGGAACGCTTCAGCTTGCCGCGACCGTTGAGGTTCTCCGGGTCGTTACGCAGCTCAGCCGCGATCTTGTCAACGAGGTCGTCATCATCGCCCGTGACCACCATGAGTGCTTCATCCGGGCGGCCCTTGTCCAGCCCAGTGAGGAGCTCGTCGTCGTCGAAGTCGTTCGGGTCGAAGGTGAGGGTGAACCCGCGCACCTCGACGGTGACGTCGGAGCTCGTGGCTTCAGTCTTCACGGCGTGGTCGTTCGGGGTCTTCGCGCCAGCAGCAGCGGCACGTTCCTTAGTTGTGGCCATAATGCACTCTCCTAGAAGTTGTGCACTCTCCGAGGGAATGGTGAGCCCCTGCGATGCGGGAGAGTGCGTCGCATCGCAGGGGCAGTTGGTGGGGCTACGGGGTGGGCGTGCCGGCCGGGATCATCGCGGCCGTCGAGGTGAGCAGGCGGAAGCCGTCGATCACGCCCAGCGAGTACTGGTAGGCCGTCAGCTCCTTGGTCTTGAGCGCGATGCTCGCGCGCTCACCGAGGGTGACGTGCGGCAGGATGATGCGCCAGCGGTCGCCTGAGCCGGTGGTCTCGTAGGCGTCGACGACCGCGCAGAGGTTGCGCACCGTACGCGACGCGGGAGCATCGTACTCGGCGTAGTCTCCCTTGTTCGTCACCTTCGCGTCGAGGTTCCACTCGACGATCTTGAGCTTCGACTCGAGCAGGTTCACGGTCAGGTTCGTGTCCGACTCCGACATGAACTCCTTCACGACCTTGTTGCCCTGGTGACCTCGAATGCGCTCGACCGAGTCAGACAGGTCGAGAGACTGGCCGTCCTCCGAGATCCAACCACAGTCAATGAAACCGCTGGGGATGGGGTCTTCGAGTCCGAGGGATGCGAGCCCCAGGGCGAGTTCAGGAGTGTATTCGGCGAGGTGTACCGAGTCGTCGTCCGACCCGAACATCAGCGCGTTGAGCGAGTTGGTAGCCATAATGTTTGCCTCCTAGCGGCAGATAACAGTGAGTTGATAGGTCGCGACGTAGCGCGACAGTCGAGGCACGTCAGGGTCGGTGCTCTCATAAGGGCTAGTAGCCCACGGAACCGCCGCAACTGGCGACGACGACACATCGGGCAGGGAATGGATGATGGCTTCGATATCTGCCGCGAGGACCGCAGCAACACCGAGCGTCGACCCGTACGAGCCGATAGTGACCTGCACGATTTGCACGATGCGGTCGGACCGTCCAGGACCGCCGGTGTCAGTGATACGCGCGAACCGCGACGACGTCGCGTCCTCACGCTTCGAGACGGCTTCGATGCTGTGCGATTTCAGGGCCGCGAGGAGATGCGCTTTCACGTTCGGCGGCTTCACTATCCACCACCGAACCCGCCGCCGACAGCACGCTCGAGGTCATGGTTCCGGGCTTGGCTGATCTTTGCTTCCTCAGTCTCAGCCATGACGGTGGCGCGCACGCGACCCTTCGGTCCAGGCCCGACCGTCATCTGCACGCCATAGCCTTCACCAGCGGTGTGCGCGACGTAGTTCCCGACTTCCTCGATGTACCGCTGCATCTCATCAGACTTCAGGAACGCTTCCATCCCAGACTTGTTCGGGTAGAACTTAACCGACACGGTTCACCCCCTTCACCCCTGTGAGCTCGACGACGAGACCCAGCGGCCAGGAAGCGGGACGGCCATCGACCGTCCACTCCTCCCCCTCCACGACGAGCCGGTCGCCGGCCTGCACGTCTGGCCACTCGCGTGGCCAGTACACGGTCGGCTGCGTCGAGGTCGACGCGACACCGGCCTGTGCGAGCAGCGCGGTCGGCGTCGGCGCGAACAACGCCGGCGGCAGCGGGGTTTCTACCGGAGCGCCAGGGATCGACTCCCCGAACACGTCCTCCCCTGCCGCACCGTCGCGCACCCGCATCACGGGAACCTTCCAGTCGTCAAACATCAGACCAGCACCTCCCGACAGTCATAACCGCTGCGGCCACCATGTAGCGGGATCCAAGACCAAGTCTTCGACCCCCTCAGCGATGGTGATCTCGAACGCCTGCTGCCCGCCGCCACCCGAGAGCGCACGACGTTCCGACTTCGTCAAATACAGGTCACCAGTCGGGTTCGCGAACTGCGCGGTCTGCTGGAACGGGCCTGCGCCCTGCTGCAGCGACGTCACACTGTCGCCGCCAGGAATGCTCATCGCGCGTTTCACGACCGCACACACAATCCGCGTTAACGTTCGCGCCGCGATCGTTTCGACGTCGAAACCTTCGTCGATGATCAGCTGCGACGCGTCCTCGAGCAGCGTGAGCGCACGAGCACTCTCCACGTCAGTGATCGGTCGCCACCGAACCTCAAGATCGGGGACCTTCGCAAACGGAATCTCGACTGCCATAACGCCTCCATGCTTAGAGCGCGGCCACAGCCGCCTTGATCTCGTTCCGCGTCATATCGCCAGGCTCAACACCAAGCGACTCCGCATACGCGGCCCAATCGCCACGCGACGCATTCCCCGCAGGAGCACCCACAGGAACCCCGACAGGATCTGCAGACGCCACGGCATGCCCGGAACCGTCGACCGGCTCAGCGGCAGCCACAGCTTCCTCCGCCTCTTCGCCAGGATCGACCCGAGGGCCGACAGCCCCCCGCGTCGTCGCACCCTGAAGCGCAAACAACGCAGAGAGCTGCCCAGCCTGCTCGGCCGATACCGACATGAGCACCCCGTTAGGGAACTCCACCGATACCGAATCGGCCACGATTAGCCCTCCGACGACTTGATGATCTTCGCGAAGCGATTCACGAAGACGTACCAGCCGTACACGATCTCCAGACGGAGCGCGATCTGGTTCTTGCGCTTCAGGTCGCCCTGTCCGTCAGGGTCACCGAAACGGATCACCTCGAGCGGAAGGTCACGCTGCACACCCCAACGGATGCCCGACTGGAAGTCGCCAACGATCGCGCGGACGCCCGTGTCAGTAGCTTCGGGGCGGCCCGACACCGTGTTGCCGACAGCGACGTTCACGCCACCGAACGAGCCGACGTTCGCGCCAAGACCAAGCTCGGGGAACTTCTTGCGGCCGTCCGCGTAACGCTGCGTCGCGAGCGTCCACGAGTACGACGGGTCGATCGCGATACCGTTCACCGACTGCTCAGTGCCGATCACCGCACCCGCCGCCGTCTCAAGGTCAAGCTCCGGGTCCTTGCCGGCGGTCACCGACATGGTGGTTGCCGACACGTAGTTGTCCCAGCCAGTGATGACGTTGCCGGTGAGCGGGTTGATGCGGTGGTACACACCCAGGTCGAGGGCACGCGCAAGCGCAGTCGAACCAGCGTCAGCGAGCTCGTTCAGGACACCCAGCTGGTAGTCCTGGTCAGCCCACTCCACTTCCTGGTTGAACCGCATCGTGACCTGCGCCTTGCGAGGCTTCGCAGTGACGACACCGAACGCGCCACCCGAGTTGCCCTTGTCGGCACCCTCCTCGACGAACTCTGCACGCGGGAAGTCGTTGAACGTGATGATGTCAGTCGCGCCGAACCGCTGCGGTTCACGCGCCGACAGCTGCGCCACAGTCGAGCCCGAAACGGACTTCTTGACCATGCCGTCAGCGATATTGCGGGGAAGATTCTTCAGATCCCCGGATCCAAAAACAGCCATTTTCATTTCTCCTTGGTTTAGCTGCCGAAGAGGTCGCGAACGAATTCCGCTTCCTCATTGCTTTGCACGCCCGGTTCGTCGCCAATGTTTGGCATGAACGCGCTATTCGCCTTCTTGAACACGTCACGAAGCTGCTCCGCATGCGCCGTGATCTCGTCACGGGTACTGCCACGCAGCACACCCGCATCGACCCCGTACTCCTTCGCAACCTCTGCCACCATGCCGGCGCGCTCCTGCTCGCCCTTCACCTGGTCGAGCTCGCCCCGCAGGGACTCACTCTCACCCGTGAGGGACTCATTTGCAGCCGACAGTTCAGCGACCTTCGCCGTGAGCTGCTCGTTCGCCTGCTCCTGCTCCCGCAGCTTCTTACGCCACGAAGCAGCCTCAGCACGAAGCTCAGCAATCTGCGGATCAACTTCCGGGTCAGTGTTCTCAGACAATTTGTTCCTCCGGGGAATCGGCCCCACACCAGGCAGGGCATTAAAAAACCGGCCTCCAGGGCCGGTGGTCTAGTGGACGTGCCCGTCTGTGAACACGTCGGGATAGAGTTCGCGCATCGACGCCGCGATATTCTCTTGCGTCACGGGCGCGGAAACAGACCGCGCCTCCTGATACATCTCATACAGCCGGTCAGGGTCGTAACCGTCGATATGGGCCGCGTCACGATCAAAATTCGGCACAATCTGACAGTCACAGTTGCTTACCGTGATAGAATTGGCAATGTACCATCCTTCACGAGTAGACAGGTTGAACACATGACCCGCAAATTGCCCGACTCGCTTGTCGACCAGGCGGTCGAGCTTTACGCCTCCGGCAAGTCGTTCGAGAAGTGCGCCGCCGAGCTGGGTGTAAGCCCTGACACCCTCCGCCGCCGATTCAAGCTCCGGGGGGTCGAAGCTCGGAGCCGCAGCTCCTACCCATCCCAGCGCCGAATCCCAGCGCCGACCGACCTTGCCACTCGCCACGCTGCTGGCGAAAGCGTCCTGGCCCTCTCCAACACGTACGGGGTCAGCCGAGGCGTCATCTCTCGATGGCTCAAAGAAGCCGGCCTCACCACTCGCTCTCGCTCCGAGGCTGGACAACTCCGCGCCTCGAATATGACCGAGGCCGAGCGCCGTGCCCAAGCTGCCGCCGCGAACCAAGCCAGCCGAGGTCGCCAGCGGTCGCCCGCCGAGAAGCTCAAGGTCGCCAACACTCGGGCCAAGCGCGCGATGGACGGGGCATGGAACCGATCCCCCATGGAGATCCAACTCGGGGCGTGGCTTAACGAGCGAGGCATAACCTTCACCCCAGAACAGGTCGTCGCGGGTTACAACGTCGACTTCGGAGTTGAACCCGTCGCCGTGGAACTGCTCGGGGGATCCTGGCACGCTCACCCGTCGCGTCGCGCTCACCATGCCGAGCGCACGCACCGCATCCTCAATGCTGGTTGGTCGATCATCTTTGTCTGGTCGACCCATCACGTCCCCGTAGGAACGGACGGCGCTGACAAGGTTGTCGCCCTCATTGAGGAGGCCCGCCTTCACCCATCCCCTATCGGTCAGTACTGGGTGATTCGGGGTGATGGTCAACTCGTGGCCAGCGGCGGTGACGAGGGTGACAATTTCGCCCTCGAAATACCGTCGATATCCGGCGTCGGCCTCCGGCCCTGACACCACCGTCGAACCGATCACGCACTCGTCATGGAAGTCGGACGGATTCTGGCCGGCACGCTCCTTCGACGTATACACCCAACCGCGTGACGCGAGCATGGAGCACCAGGCGCACGTTTTCGCGCCAGACGGCACGCGCGCCCACCTGACCTCACCCTTCTCGAGGTTCGCATTCCGCGCCACCGTCGAACGTGCCGCATACGCCACATAACGTTGCACCGCACCGAGCAGCATCGGGCGAACCCCGCCAGACTCAGTGAACAGGCCACCCGCTGCATACGCCGCCGTCGAAGTCACCTGCTCGACCGGCGCGAGCGACCCGACACGCGCATACCCTGCCGTACCAAGCTCCCCCGCCCGCACATCCTCATACCACTCAGCCGCAGCCGCAGCCGCGATATCGCCGTACCGGTCAGTGATCTCCGGCAACAGCGCTTTCAGCTCGAGCGCAGCTTGCTCCGGCGGCATCCCCGCGAGCATGTTCAACAATTCAGCCACATCGCCCTGAGCGAGCGACGCAGCCGAACGCACCGCACGATTCAAGCGAGTCACATCAGCACGAGAGACCACGACTCACCTACTCTCCAGCGGGCGCCACCGTCTCAGCCACCGGGGCACGGCCCGCGAGCAACTGCTCAAGCACGCCGCTCTGACCGGCACGGCGCCACTCGGACTGCATGCCCTCGATCTGCGCCTCGTTAAACCCGAGACCACGCAACGCCTCAGTCGTCTCACCAATCTTCGGCACCGCCGCGACCGCCTTCGAGATGAAGTCGCCCGACGACTGCGGAGACACATAGCGAGTCGGCTTGAACGCAATCCGCGTCTTCCACGACCCAGCGGGCACCTCCGACGACCCGTCACGCAACATCACCATCGACTGCAGCGTCCGCACCAGCGCCGGCGTAAACACCCGCCACTGCAAGTCAGCGAGCTCAGCACGCTCCGCATCAGCCGACTGCATTGCTTCAGCTGACGCCGGATTGTCACCGAACTGGCCAACCATGCTCATCGGCAGCGAAGTCGCCGCCGCAAAGTTCTGCGCCAACTGCCGGTAATGCGCGAGATGCGGCTCCATCGACACCTGCGGGAACTGCCCAACCGTGGGCACTTCACCATCCTCGTTCGACTGCAACGCCCAAATGCGACCCATCGTGGCCGTCCACTTCGAGTCATCGCCGTCGAACGCCTTCCGGTCCACACCCAGCGCATACCGTTGCGGTGCCGAGAAGAATTCGCCCGACAATTCCGCGCGCGCAAGCGTCCGGATCGCAGCATCTGTCAGATACCGCACCTCGCGATTGATGCGCGACGCACCAAACGGGCGGTTCAACTGCGGGTCATGCCGCAGCATCTCCACCAGCACGCGGCCAGGGATGCCCTCAGTGCGATGCCCCTCCCAGCGACCTACTTCGTTCCGGCGGAACCGCCACTGGTAGCCGCGGAACATCAACTGGAAGTCCGTGGCCTTGCCGAAATTATCGATATCGATCACGGCAAGTGCCGCCGAAATTGAGCGGGTGCGCTTATCCCACAGCGCCGTAGTCGACTCTGCCGAACGGGCCTGCACAACAACCTCAGGCTCTCCAGCATCCGCATCACCATGCGACACCGTGAGGAACGAACACGCATGCTTGTACGCCGAGTTGATGCCCTGCATCAGATCAAGCCCGAACTGGTTCTGCTCGAGCAGCTCGCCAGCCTCAAACGGGTCAGACGAACCATCCAGCGTGAACCCCTCAAACACATGCTTCGACGCGAGCGCCTTCACGGCACGCTCAGGCCATTGCAGTGCAGTGTCGATGCGCATGTTCGGAGGGATCGCGATCCCCAGCGACTTCAGGGTACGCTTCCCGTCGTAGTACGCCGACAACAGCAGGTTCTTGCTGCGCACCGCCGCGAGCTGATTCACGAGACGCCGTAACGTGTCCTGCTCAGAATCAGCCAGCCCCGGCATGGACGGCAGGTTCACGAGTTCGTTCATGACCGCCCCCTCGTCGTTGTCTTCGCGCCCCAGAATGCGTACGTCACCGCATCCAACAAAGTCACGTCGTCGGTCTCACCGATACCGGCCCAACCCCAACCACCCTGATTACCAATCGGCCGCTTCCGCGCCCGCTCAACCTGGCCCGTCAACACCGCGCCACCGTCATGAAACACATCCTCGTCATGCACCGCCTGCCGAAACATCGCATGCGCCGCCTTCACTTCCGACAAAGACGGCACCCTGATCTGTCTCGAGGTCGGGCGCTTCACCTTCTCGCGAGGATGAATGCCGACCTCCCGCAAGTCATCGACCAATCCAGGAGCACCCTGACCATCAATCACAATCTGCGCCAGCTTGTCCTTACGCTCCGCAAGAAAATCGACAATCCACGACAACCCCTCCGCCGTCGACGCAACCCGAATACCCGAAACCATGATCGGCCCCTCACTCGGACGCACCGCCGCAGCCAACCCCACAAGAGAGCCATCCACAGAAAACTTCACGCCATACACGCGCCGACCATCCGGGATCACATCATCCGCAAGACGACGCCACGCACCAGAACTAATCTCCGACTTCGCGATCGAAACTTCATCCCAAATGCCGTACGCCTCACGAGAAAAATTCTCGTCAGACCCCAACAGCTTCTGCATCCGCAAAATCGCCGTCTTCGACGTACGCTCCGGATACGACGGGTTCGCACGCGCGATCTCATCCCAATCGATGACCTTCGCGCCACGATTCGCCGACAACTCCACCAGCAACGTGTCAGGATCGCCAGCGATCGCATCCGCACGACGAGCAGCGAAAATCTCGCCAGGATCCTTCGGCCGCGGCGGCGTACCCATCATCAACACGAGACCATTCGGCGCCGCGTTCGTCGCAGGCACCATATCCGTCATCGCATCCTCAGTAAGGATCTGCGCCTCATCCAACACGAGCACATCAACCATGTCGAAACCACGGCCAAAGCCCTGCTCGCGAGCACCAAACAAGATGCGCGACCCGTTAGCGAACCTGACCTCTTGCTCACCATTCGCGGCACGAACCGCAGCAACATGGCCAGACACCGACGACTTCGCCGCCATGCCCCGCATCTTCCCAAACGTCTCATTCGACGTACGAGTCCGATGCGCAGTCCAAATCACCGTCATGTTCGGGAACAGAATGCACAACGCGAACACGATCCAACCGACCAGGTACGTCTTGCCCGTCTGCCGAGGAATCGACAACACGACACCACCGACACCAGCCGCATAGAGCCCGTTCGCGCGCTTCCCCAACGCGAGCATCCCAATATCGACCTGCCACTGATCAAACGGAACACCCATCTGAGCGCACTGCCGCTGCACAGCCGGGAACCCCGTCGAAACAATCCCCTCAGGGATATTCACATGACGGGCAACCTCAGACAGCTTCCGGCGTCCACCGTTCGTCATCGACAGACACCGCCTTACCCTCTTCCGAAGTCTCCAGCGAATTGATGTCATCCATGACCTCAATCAACCGCTTCGACAACGACGCCATATCCCGAGGCGGAACACCCTCATCGATCATCGCCGCGATCTTGTCCCGCAACGCCGTCAACGCCTCCAAGCGCCCAGCCCGAGCGGACACCGCAACCGACTGCGACACCGGAGCCGCAGCAGCAGCCTTCATCTTCGACACCGCCATCACGACCCCCTAAATGCTTCATACGGGCCACAGAAACAGCAGCCCTAGACCAACGTGGAAAAAGAAGAAAGCACCCCCACAGGCACCGTGGAACGCGCCGGAGAGATATTGGCCCTATGCCTCCGGGGTTGCCTGGCGGGGGTGGGGAGGGGTAGCCCCCCCCTCGTGTCCGGCCCGGCTGTCACCATTGGGTGGCGTTTGGGTTCCAGGTGCCGACGTTGGTGTTGAGCACTTGCTTGCGTTGTGTTCGGCTGATCTGTGAGCCGATTGGGATGCCTGCTGCGATGAGTGCGTGTGCTTCGGTCAACGTCATTGTTGACTTCCATCGGTTGCAGAGGTTGTGCATGGCGTTGGTGTTTGCTCGGTCGAGTGGGTTGCCGCCTCGTGCGCGTGGTAGGTCTTCGTCGATGACTGTGGCGTCGTCGGCTGGGTAGTTTGCGTCGGGGTTGAGGGTTCTGCCGCAGAGTGCGCAGTGGGTGCTTGTTGCGAGGAGTGTTGCTCTGAGTTTGCGGCGGCGTGCGCCGTTGGCGTTGGCTGGGCCTGTGTGCATGTTGGCCCTCCGCTGTGTGGGGTGTGGCCGAGGCTGGGGTTGGTGGGTGCCTGGCTGCTCGGTGGCTGTGCCTGCCCGTGTCGGGCTGTTGGGGTCGTGGCGGATGGTGCAAGCCCCCGGCTGCTCGAGATGCCCCCCGGTGTTGCGCTGCCCCCCCCTGGTGCTGTGTGGGGGGGGTCAAACGGGAGACACCCCGGCGTGTTGCTGTATGCCGGGGTGTCTTGCGAGGGGTGGGGTTAGCGGAACTCGATGGTGTCGAGGGTCATGTTGTCTGGGCTGCCGGTGACGATGCAGAGGAGTTCGCCGGGAAGTTCACCGCCGGCGGCCGACTTGATGTCAGCCTTCCAGAGGAAGCGCACGTCGTGCTCGTTGATCTCCTCGATCTTCACGCCGAGGACGTAGTGCACGTCAATCTTGTCTGGGTAGGCGTACGTGTCGGCCATGTCGAGGCAGTAGGGGCGCGCGTCGTCGAGGGTGAGTCCTTCGACGGTTTCGGTACGTTCCTCGGGCTCGGCCTTCGGTGTTGCCTTCGGTGTCGGTGTTGGCGTCGGCTTTTGTGTCGGGGTCGGGGTAGGAGTCGCCGTCGGAGTGGGTGTGGCTGTAGCCGTCGGCGTCGGCTCTACGACATCATCGACGGTCGGAGTCGGCTCGGGTTCCGCATCAGGGGGGTCTGGGAGCATGCTGCCCCAGAGTGCCATGAGGAGCAGGAACACGAGGAGGTAGACCGGCCAGATCCACCATCGGAGATACCAGGGCCTCTTGCGGCGCACAACTTCGGGCATGCTCATGAGTGCGAATATACCCGACGCCGGTAGTTCATTATCGGTCCGAGTTGCTGTCGAACAGCGTCTGGTTGCGTTTGCCTTTGCCCCGCATTGCGCTGATGGTTGCCCAGATGATGACTGTGCTGAGCGTGACCGTGACCACGACTGCGAGGACCGCGAGTGCCCACAGGAGAAGATCGAGGGGAGTCATGCCGTGCCTCCTGTGCGTGGTGTGCCCTCGCTGGCTCGCCCGGCGCTTCCTGCGTGGGTTTGGTCGGGGCCAGTCGAGGGCGGTCTAGGAAGTCTGTGTGTGCCGGGATATGCGCGCCTCCCGGCCAGGGCTACCTATTGCAACGATGTGGTTGCCCCGGGCGCGTTGGCACGGGTGTTGTCTGACCCCGTAGGGTCTCCGCCACATCGAGGGTGGCAGGTCTATAGAATGTTGAGGCTGGCGAGGTCGAGACCGTCCTGCAGTTCGAACGTGAGCAGGCCGGGGTCGCTGTCGCCTCCACCCGTGTTGCGATACCAGGCTGAGCCGTTGTCCAGGGTTGGGGCTTGTATCCACCATCTTGGGCGGCCCTGCATGTCCCTGCCGTCGGTCTCGATGCGTGCCGCGTGGTAGTGGCCGGTGAGGAGGACGGTGGCTTTCGCGAGTGCGGTGCCGGCGTGCTGCATCCCGGCCCACCATTTGAATGCTGCGCCTGGCGGGTATTGGTGTCCGTGGGTGACTGCGAGCGTGGTGCCGTCGACGTCGAGGGTGACGAACTCGTCGAACTCTGTCGCGGGGTAGATCCATGTCGCGCTCGGTGTGAACCGTTGCACGGTCTTGTGGATCGAGATGGCGTAGTCGTCCGTGGGCCGGCCGAGTGACTGTTTGCCTTTGCGCCACTTCGTGTGATTCGACGGGATCGACACCACAGTGGTGGGTGCATGCTCCGCGCATACGGTCACGAATCTGTGGAGGATGGTCGCCGCGAGCTCGATCTGTTCCGGATGGCTCAGGTCGTTCGTGCGGTGCGGGTCACCGCCGGACTCGAAGCCTTCGATGAGGTCTCCGACGTCGGCGAGGACGATGCTCGAGGGCGCTTTCGTGAACAGGAGTTGGTCGAGCTTCTCGAGTTTCTCGGTGACGCGGTCGATCAACTCGGGTGTTCCGCCTCGTAGGTCGGTCTTCCCGATCTGCACATCCGCCAACGCAACCACCATGACGCGGCCTGACAGGTGTTTCTTGCGGATCTGGCGGGGTTTCTTGCGTGCTTGCTCCCACAGTGCGGGGATGTCGAGCGCGTCACGTTTGCGGCGAATCTGACCACGGTAGGAGTACAGGTTGACGACGTCGCGATCACCGGACTCGGTACGCCGTGACTGCTGCCACGTCGAACACCGGACAGTGTCCTCCACAACCTCGAAACTCTGAGGGTCGAGGCCGAACCGTTGAATGAAGTCGTCCCAGTCCGTGATCGGCGACGTCGAGGTCACGCCATCGAAGCTGCCGCCTTCTGTACCGAACTCTGCCCGTGCCGGCTCCTGCAGGTCATCCGTGAGACTCAACGTACGCCCGCCTCCACTTACCGAAGGTGCTGTCGCTCAGCCTGAGGCCGTGCTTGTGTGCGACCTTCACGAGCCGGAGCGTCGGCCACGCCGGGTTCATTAGTGCGTCATGCATCGCTGCACGGTCTTCATCGTTCAGGGATTCAAGCCAAATATCTGCTCTGGGCCGATACCCGGTGCGTACGACGGGAATGTCCTGCAGATCATCAAAGAGTGACAATGTGTTCCCCCCTTGGAAACGACGAAACCCCCGACACAATGGCCGGGGGCTTCAGTCTCAGCGTTTACGCACTGCTGACCTATGGTCATCCTACACTATGCGAGCGTTGAGGGGTTGCGATTCCTGCGAGTTCTCGTGCGAGACGTAATTCCATTTCGTGTCGGCATGAACTGAGTTCGAGTTCCCTCGCCCGTCCTTCCCCTCTGACGTTGATTTGGTTGGTAGTGGTGAGCCAGCCACGGACTGTGGATGGTGCGACACCGAGCTGTTTCGCGACTTGCGGTACGGTGAGCCATACTTCGGCGCGCATGACTTCACCGCAGGCTGCGCAGAGGGCGCTGGTGTGCTCGAGGTCGGCCCACACGTCGAGCGCGGAGCAGTTCACGCACCGTCTCGGGCGCTGCCTGATCTTGCGCACCTCGAGCCTGCGCACCATCGGCACGATCCAATCGTCTAGGGATTCGCGCCACCACTCGTGCATCGGGTGTCCCTCTACGTCATCCCATGCCTGCAATAGCCATGACGTGATGACCTGCGCGTCTGCTGCAGCTCTCATCGGGTCGTCCGACACGACGGCGGCGGTCTGCCTGCCCGCGATGTGCTCGACCTGCTCGGGGATGATGGGGAGGTCGATGCCGTCACTGAAGGCGTGCTGCCAGAACCTCACGCTCCCCGCGAGTTCGGACATGAGTTTGTCGAGGTCGTCGATAGCGGACGTGCGGGCCGCGTCACCTTTCTCCGTACCTCTCGGCATCCCGTCCGGCGGCACGGTCGACGGGATGATCGCGCCGGCCAACTGTGCCGCGAGCTCGGGTAGCTCTCGGATGATCTGCCGGTAGTCGGTCATGTGTCGCTCCCGTCGAGGATCGCGATAACGATCCCGGACAGCACCCACGCGTCAGGCGGCCAGTAGGTTTCGCGTTCGGCTTCCTGCGTTGTCAGGTAGTCGCGGATCCGGTTAAGTTTGCCCTCAGCCTGCAATGCTCGCGCTCGCTGTGCCGTGCAAGTGCGATGCTCCGTCAGCTCGTCCAACGCTTTCAACAGATCACGAACCTCGGGCACGCCACCCCGGCCCTCGATCCGCTTCTGCTGCATCGCCCGCAGTTCCGCGAGCCGTTCGTCACTCAGTTTCTCGGTCATCTGTCTCGTCCTCTCCTAGTGCGTACGCGAGCGCTTCGGCCCAGGTGTCGAACAGCTCGGTGTGGTGCTCCCGTGCCCTGCACCCGAACCAGCCGCCAATCGATGCCTTGTGGACAAGCGCCCGCTGCCAATCCCCGAACCTCTCTTCGCCGGTGCCGCCTGCTCTCGCCCGAGTCACGACGCCTCACCCCGAGTAACAGCGACCATCGACGTGAGAATCATGTGGGCGCTAACCGTAGCTGCGTATGAACCGCTCTCCCACCCGCGACTGGCCGCAGCACGGACCACCTCGGACATATTGTCAGGGTCAACAGACTCGTCTTCCCACGGGTCGTAGCTGTAGGGGTTCTCCGGCTTTACGGGCGCGGGTTCTATCCGGTCTGCCGCCTCCTGTAGCGCCTCAGCACGCACCTTGGCTTCATGGTCATCTAACCAGCGGTTGAACGCGAGCCGATCCGATGCCGTGAACGTCGCCCGAACTTCCTCTGTCGTCGGCCATGCGTTCATGCCTGCTCACCCCCGAACGCTGCCTCAAGAGCACGGCGCGCGCCGTTGCGGTACCCGTCCTGCGTTACCGTGCCCGACGCGACCGCCGCATCGACACCATCCCACTCCGCGAGAGCCACGGTCGCCCGATCAAGCACGTCTGCGGGCGGGTCAGCGAGCACCGCAAGCACCGCGTCAGCGAACGGAAGCCACTCCACCACTTCTTCCTCGTGCTCGGCGACGCCGCCCCACAGCTCATGCACCTCACCGTCGTCAGTCGCTTGCCGGTGCAGCGCTCGCGCGACTGCTTCCCGCAGACTTGACTCACTCAGTTTCTCGGTCACTTGCCTTGTCCTCTCCGATCAGATTCAGGTAGCAGTCCGTGTCATCCCAGTCGTCTTCGACCCGCCATTTGCCGTCACGAGTCGTGTCGATGCCGTCAGGTAGCTCGACCTCAGTGAGCGCGAGCGAGCAACCGTGGAACTTGACCGTCCACCCGTACCCCCACCGCCACTCATGCGAAACACCGTGGAACTCGAACTCGTCGCAGCCCTCCCACGGCACGCCCTCCTCGCAGTCGTACGGGCCGTCATCTGCGCTCACCCCGTCAACCTCATGCGGCTCCCAGCACTCCTGCCAGCCACCACAACCGCCCACGACAGTACATTCGACATGAACCGCGTAGCAGTCGGCGCGATCCTGCTCAGTGACCGGGCGATATTCCGCCAAACGCGCGAGCATCCGCTCGTCACGGGTAATCGTGATGATGTGCTCACTCATCCTGCTCACCTCCGAACACTGCCGCGAACGCTGCCGTAAACGCGGCACGAGCGTCGATTCGGTACTCCGAGCGCGATTGCTTCACGCAGACTCGTGGACTCACTCATCGTCGCTCACCGACTCCCACGGGCCGACCCTGCGACGCACGAGGGCGTCGCCTGGTTGTCCGTACGTAGCAGCCTCCTCCGCCGTCTCGCACGGCACCCACACCGTGCCGTACTCAGGCTCTCGATAGCCGTACTGCGATGTGCTCGCGGCTTCGCGTGCCCGATACTCGGCAAGCTCGGTCAGCGCTGAGACCTCATCCGAGTAGTAGTCACTTACCTCTTTGGGCATCGTTCCTCGCAGATTTTCCTTGTGGAACTCGATCAACTCTGCGAGCCGTTCGTCACTGATCTTGCTACTCATCGTCGTCTCCCTCATCTGGTGCCCAGACACGACGCCCAGCCGTGATGCGCGGGCTCGTTATACTGATCGCTTCGTCGCCCGATGCGAAGAGGCCGTTGCCAGAGGATTCTGATCGAACCATGACGACAGCCCACTCGTAGCCGTCGATCGTGATCACCCAAGCCTCGCCCGGCCGCGCGTCATGCCACGGCTTACGGACAGGATGCGCAGCGAACCAACGACCCGCGACCTCGTGAAAGGATGCGCCGGTAATCAACTCGTTCTCTCTGATGATGAACTTTCGCCCGTCCCGTTCATTCATCACGCGGATATAGCGCACGTCCTCGTAGCAGTTCATCGGATAGACAACCCAGTCCGGGCTCTCCGGGTCGCGCCACCTTCCCAGCTCCTCGTCACGCTCTGCCCGGAACCACTCGCGCAGCGCGTCCACATGCTTCTGGAGCAGGTAGTCGAAGTCCTCGCTACTCGTCACCTCGAGCCCACCATATTTTTCGGAGGTCTCGATCTTGGTGCCGTTGCTGGCCGTAAAAACGTCACTCACTCGTCGTCTCCTTCCGGGAGGACCCAGAACTTCAGGTACTCGGTCTGAATGACGGCGAGCACGTCATGCGCCATATCGCCCTCGCCGTCGTCGTAGCCGCGCAGCTTCTCGCCGACGAACTCTGCAAAGTTCTCGGCGTCCAGCAGCCGCTCAAGCCGGTAGTTGCTAATCGGTGCCTCGCTCATGTCGGCGTCCTTCCGTAGTTGTTGTTCGTAGATCACGGCGTCGATCCACCGTTGGTCGTTCGCCGCGTCGGCGGCATCCCACACATCCATCACGCCGCCCTCACTTCGAGTCGCGCCGCCAACTCCCGGCGGTGTTCCCATTTGGTGCGGTCGTCGGCATCGCACGCCTGGTGCGCCTGCCAACTGTTCGTGACCGCGTACACGTCCGTGACCGGCATCACTTGGTTGTCAGTTCCCTTGTCGTACACAGCAGTCACTTCTCGTCCTTTCTGTGGCATTTGCAGGCCGGGCGTCCACACCCGCCAGGCAACGCCCTGGTGCCGCGTTGGCAGGCCGTGCAACACGGTTTCGTGCGGGGTTCCCTGGGTCGGGTCGGCGGGGCGTACAAGCCACCATTCGCGCTCATGCGTCGGTCTCCTGGAGGTAGCCGTCGGCGTGGAGGTCGGTGAGGTCCATGTCGGCACCGGTCGCGATCGCGACCATGGCCTGCTCGAGCGCCTTGATGCGCTGCTCACGCTCGCCCATCAGAACGGCGGCTCCTCGTCGTATCGGCCCTGCGCCTGCGAAGGCGTCTGCTGGCCGCCAGACGGGCGAGAACCCTGCGAGGCACCACCAGTAGGCCAACCTCCCTGCTGGCCGCCCTGAGCGCCGTCCTGCCGCTGCTGGCGCGTCACCTGCGCTATCGCGTAGCGCAGCGAGGGCCCGATCTCGGTGACCTGCAGCTCGATCGAGGTGCGCTTCTCGCCCTCCTTGGTCTCGTACGAGCGCTGCACGAGGTTGCCCTGCGCGATCACGCGCATGCCCTTCGACATCGACGAGGCGACATGCTCGGCGTAGTCGCGCCAGATCGAGCAGCGCAGGAACAGTGCCTCGCCGTCCTCAAACTTGTTCGTCTGTTTGTCGAACTTCGACGGCGTCGACGCGATCGTGAAGTTCGCGACGGCGTCGCCGCCCTGGGTATAACGCAAGTCGGGGTCGGCGGTCAGGTTGCCGATAATCGTGATCTGAGTGTCATTTGCCATTAGCTGGCCTCCTTCAATAGGTTTCGCCGACGCTTCCGTTCGGCGTAAATGTGTTCAAGAACTTCCATGGGGATGCCGGGATACCGGCGAGCTGCCTGCTCGATAGGCAACCTGGGAACCACGTTCAGGTGGCGGGCGAGTACGTCGACCTGAACAGACCACGACCCGTTACGGCCCTGCGGCGTCGACCGCGGGATCTCGATCATTGGAGTTGCTCCCTGATCCACGCCTTCGTGCGCTCCGACTCGTGCGGGTCCGCGAGCATGTCGCGCCACACGTCCTCGCGAGATCGCTGCCGTGCCCGCAGCTCGAGGTCTTGCCGCCGCGATTCCACCTGCCGGTCCTTCCGGGACTCGGCCGCGATCCGGTCACGCACTCGATGCACATTCGCGATCACGTGCGCTGGCATCAGGTAGTTGAGCGATTCACGCCGATGCATACGCACGGCTTCGATCGCTTCATGCACGGCGAGATGCCCGATCGAGTCGTGCCACTCTCTGACGGTGAGTTCATCGACCTGCCGGTTATCGCCGAGCTGAATCTTCGCGAGCACCTGCGCTGTCTCTTGCAGGTTCATGCGATCTCCTTCAAATCAAGATCGGTCGCCAACGGCGATCTGCCAATAGCCATGGTTTGGGCAGCCCGCTCGGTCGGCGTCAGCCGATGCGTGCTCTTGCGTTGCGCCTGCAACTGCAACTGCTGGTATTTCTCGCGCAGCTTCGACGCGGAGAGGATGTTGGATCGCCAGAACTCGTCTGCCTGGCACCAGCGGATGCAGGCCTCTACTTGCTCAATGGTCTTGCCATCGCGATAGAGGAGTAGACGCATGGCGTCCTGGTTGCGTTTCGTCGAGCCCGAGGGCTTGCCGCCGTTGGCGACGATCTCATCGTCGAGCAGATCGAGGAGATATTTCACGTCGGGTCGGATCGCGTCAGCGATCTCCGACGTTGAATCTGTTCCTCTGTTCCCCTGTTCCTCTGTTCCCCTGTTCCTCTGTTCCCCTGTTCCAGGCGCGACACTCTCGCGAGCATTCGCGACACTCTCGCGAATGCTGGCGTCTGCCGCGTCATGACGCGGGTATCGAGGCTTTCCGGGCTTGTCGATGCGCTGATGCTTCGTCCAGTTGACGATCTCCAGATAGTCGACGCTCTCGACCCTGTAGCGAATGATGCGACCGGCTTCGGAAAGCCTCGCGAGCCCTCGCGACACTCTCGCGAATGTCTCGCTAGCATCCGCCGCGATGTCGTCAGCGAACAGATCAGCCGCGATCGCTGCGAGCTTGTCGAGCCCGATGCCGTTGTCATCGACGTACGACCAAAGGCCGATGAACAATAGCCGATCTTCGATATCCAGCGACGACACATCCGACGACCGCCAGAACTCCGGCTTAATGCTTCGGATACGCACGCCACACCTCCTATTCGTGTTCGTCGACGTTCGGTGCCGACTCCACGAGGGAGCGGCCACCTGCCCGATCGAGCAGCCACCACGAACCATCCGGGTAGCCGACCGGGGTGCGCTCCGCGAGCTCGATCGTGTCCGCCGGCCACGCCCCGTTCCGTAACCGCAAACCGCGATGCACCAACTCGACCCGGTACCCTCCATGCGCGTCCTCCTTGCGTCCGTTGCACGGCCCACACGTCGCGACGAGATTCGACGGCACATCGAGCGCCTTCGACCCGCCCATGCCTCGATTCGCGCGATGATCGCAATACTGTGCCCGCTTCTGGCATCCAGGCAGTCCGAGCACACACGACCAGTCATCACGCTCAAGAACGAGGTCACGCACCTTCTTCGGGATTGCCATTACCGCACCCCCGGCACTGACGGCGACGCCATCCACGCCTTCTCGCGAGCACGATCCGCAGCGAACTCCGACCGCGCCGCGCCCGCCTGCGCCTCAAACACGTCAAGACGCTTCCGCAAGCCCGTCACGACCGCCGCTGACAACACCTTCTCCAGCAGCAGCCCGTCAACGTCGTCATTCACGATCTCCGCCTCCAAGTCAGGGATCGTGACCTTCCGGCCCACGCGATCCGCCTCCTCACGCAGCTCGATCCGACGCTTCGCCGCGAACTTCGTCCACGCCACATCAGCGCGGGCCTCCTGCATGCACGCTTCCTTAAAGTCATCAGCGGCCTTATCCCAGGCTGTGAGCACCTGCCCTTGCGTGGTCATTGGTCGGCCACCTTGAACGCCTTCTTGGCTTCATTCACGGCCTGCGACACTGACCTGCCATCGGGTCCCCACTTATGCGAGTACTCGCCTGCCTGCGCGGCCTCCCACACCTTTTTCAGTGAGTCCAGATCCTTCGCCTTCGCGATGCCCTCGGTGACCGCGAGCCACTGCTCAGGTGTCGCGCGTGGCTGCTGACCGTCGGCCTCATTCCCGACCGTCTGCCGGTTCCGAACTTCCTCCGCAGATGCGACGCCCTTCTTCGTGTCCACGGCGAGCGCAGCGACCATCGCGCGCCCCCACGCCGCCGTCTCCGCGTTCTGCAGCTCGGAGTCGCGGGTGAAGTTCGTCTTGCCTGGAACTGGCTCGTACGCCCAGCCGACGCCAGGGTTTCGATCCTCCGGCGATCGGTACGCGAACGCGCAATACGCGAGGAACGTTGCCCCCGCGATCTCCATCACGACCGGCCGCTGCACCTCGCCATTCGGTGCGATGCTCGACAGTGACCCCTCGGGGTGCTTCGATCGGAACTCCACGATGCGGGCCGCGACATCGATGTAGTCGAGTGGCCCCTTATCCCACTTGCCCATTACTTCACTCCCGTCACAGTGACGCGCGCCTTACCCGGCTCGCCTTCCACCTGAAATTTCTTGTACAGATCGCCGTGCTCGGACTTGAACTTGGCCTGGTCGAACCGCAGCGACGACTTCGGCACCGATACAGACACGCGGCCCGCCGGAGTCTCGACAGCGCCTCCTTCGGGGAACAACTCACGCAGGGCTGCCTTCGCCTTGGCGACTCGTTCCTTCGCTTCCTTTTCGGCGGCCTCTGCCGAGACATGCTCAGCGATCCACGCTTCCGTGCCCGCGACCACCACATCGGCGGTCAGGAACCGCTCTGCCACACCGACGAGGTGCTCGATCCGGTCATCGTCGCGCTCGATGGTCGCCGTCCTGGTGACGCGCGGCGTCGGCTCGAACGAGCCATCCGACTGCTCGGCCCAAACGTCGTCGTGCTGTTCCCAGATGAACGAACACCACGTCGCGCCCGTGACGAACATTTGCCACTGCATCTGGTCCATGTAGGTCGTCGCCCGGAACTTCTCGCCTTCGGGTGCGAGGTTGTGTTTCGAGGTTTTGATTTCTCCCAGGAATAGGTTCTCGCTGAAGTCCTCACCGATCATGTCGGGCGACGCGAGAAACCGAGCATCGTCCTTCGAGCGGTACAGCTTCGAGGTGGGCTCCAACCCTGAACCCGAATACCATTCGGCGATGATCGGTTCCCGCCGCTTCCCCCACTCGGTTGCAGCGTTTCCGGTGAAGGATTGCACGCCGGTCGACTTCTCTCGACGTAGTTCCAGCGCGTACGCCGGTGACGCGGCGAGCTTTGCGACCTGAGTTGCCGTGATTCCTGCGCGGCGCGCCTCGAGCCACCCTTCACGGTCTTCGCTCTCGTCCGCGACCTCACGGGTCGCGAGTTCTTCTAGGACGTTCATTCTTCGTCTCCAAGTTCCGTTATTTCGATGCGCACGCCCTTCGTCGGGCCGTGCTCGATCTCGCACCACATGCGCGGCACGATCAGGTGATGGTCATCAGCGAGCACATCCGCGTCCACGAGCCCATCCACCGCGGCCTTCAGCGTCGGGTTCGGTGCCGCCGAGTCACGCCGGCGACGGTCGGTGACGGTCCACACGAGCCGGATTTCGGCGCGTGCCATGCGTTGCACGCGTTGGTTGCGTGCGAGCACACCGGTCGCGGCACGCACCGCTTTCGTCCGCTCCGCTTTCTGCCGCCAGTGGTCGCGGTCGTTCTCTCGGATCGGCGGATCCGACCACGGCAGCACGAGCACCACGGTCACGCGAATAGCCCGTCCATGAGCGTCGGCTGCCGTTGTGACTCCTCCAACTCGCGGAGGTACCGGACTCCGGTCTGCCAGTACGACGCCTTCAACTCGATGCCGAGCGCCTTACGACCGCACTTCACCGCCGTATACAACTCCGACCCGACACCACCGAACGCGGTGAACACGGTGTCGCCAGGGTTGGAATAGAGGCGGACGCACCGCTCAATGAAGTCGAGTTGCAGCGGAGTCAAATGCCGTTCATCGTCGTTCTCGCGAGCAATCCGAGCGTTGAGAGTGTTGGACTCCTGGATGCCGTACCAGACCGGGCGCGCCCACTCGATCCATTCCTCATTCGTGACGTCGTTCTTGATCGGCTCCGATCGCTCCCCCGGCTTCTTGAAAATCAGCAAGTAGTCCGCAAGCGCGGGCCGTGACTTCGACGAGTCCTTGTTTTTCGTCACAAACATGAGCGCTTGCGCCTTCGTGCGGATCGCCTGCGCCTGCGGGTCTTTGTCCACCGTCACTTCGCCGTAGTAGATCCAGCCCGCGGCCTGGTAGGCGCGGATCACATCACCGCGGAAGTCGGTCATGCCGATAACCCCGTGAGTCGCCTTCGTCGTCGTCGTCTGCTGTACGTGCACGCATGCGAGACCGCCCGGCACGGTGATTCTGAGATTGCCGCGGATGATGTAGCCGTACTGGTCGAAAAAGTCATCCCTGTCGATACTGTTGCCCATGTCTCGCGGCGAAGGCGAATACGTGTAGAGCGACTGGAACGGCGGCGAATACACGCTCAGGTGCACGCTGTCCGTCTCGATATCGTCAATGCGTTCCCCGGAGTCTCCGAGCAGGAACCTCCAGTTCTCGCCAGTTTCTTCACCAGTGATGTAGTCGTTCATGCCGCCCTCCTTGAAGCGGTAACCATGCCCTCGACGATGCGATTGGCCTGGTGTTCTTTTCGCGCGACGTTGTCCGCGATCTGTGATTCCAATTCCGATACGACGACGTGCGCATTCACGACGCGTTGCTGTCCGTACCTGTAGCAGCGGCGGATCGCCTGGTAGTACTGCTCGTAGCTGTCGTTGATGCCGACGAATGCCATGCGTGCGCACCGTTGGAAGTTGAGGCCCATGCCGGCGATCTTCGGTTTCGTGATGAGGACTTGAATGTCTCCATGCGCGAATCCGAGGAGCGCCGAGGCTTTCTCTTCCGGTGTCATGGAGCCGTGGACGTTCACTGCTCCGGGGATGCGGGCTGCGAGTTCGTTGGCTTCGTCGTTCAGGCCACACCAGAGCAGCCATGGCTCGTCTGGTTCGGCCTCCACGAGTTCCACGACACGATTCACGCGCGCATCCAGGGTTTCCTTGCGGATGCGGGCGCGTGCGCCGACACCGCCGACTGTGACAGTGAACAGTTCATCCCCCGCGGGCTCAACATCGACCGGCACAATCTCCGGCACAACATTCAGGCCCGGCAGGATGTAGCCGGTGTCATCGAACCCGAGATCAGACGGGCGGCGAACCGCGATCGCCCACGACTGCATCCACGTGATCATCGCGTTCCATGCGTGGCCCTTGAGTCGCCACCCGTCCTGGTCGTGCACGAAGTACGCGGCGAGCATATTCGTTCGTGTGGAGTGGCCGAGGAACTCGGCCTGGTTGGTGAGCTCCTCGGGGTCGTTCGGTGCCGGCGTTGCCGTCCATGTCGAGCGGTATGGCACGCCTGCGAACGTCTCGATGAGTTTCGTTCGAGTCTTGCCGTCTGACTGTTTCAAGATCGAAGCCTCATCGAGTGCGACCGCGTCGAAGTTGGCGCCGACTGCGTCGACCATCTCGATGTTCGTGACGTACACTCCGGGTCCAGTAACCTCGGCATGCGATCGGATGTAGCGCGCGGTAACGCCGATCTTTTCGGCCTCCTCCACTGTCTGTTCTGCTACCGCGAGCGGTGTCACGATCAACGTCGTGTCGCCCATGAGACGGCACCATTCGATCTGCATGCGGGTCTTGCCGAGGCCGGTGTCAGCCCAGATCGCAGGGTTACCTACCTCGCACGCCCACGTAACGATGTGCCGCTGGAACTCTGCGAGGGACGGGCGTAGTGACTCCGGGTCGACGATGCGACCGAGATGCTGTTGACGGCGCGCGCGCCGTGCAATCAGGTCTGCGTATGTCATGCTGCGACTCCCTTCGATTCCTCCGCCGGGTCATCGATGTCGTCCCACGCCGCGGGCGGCGCATAGCCCCGCTCCACCGCTTGCCGGCGGGTGCGCGTCTGCGCGTGCTTGTGGTCTGGTGGACAGATCATCGGTCTCCCCTGAGCATGCAGACGGCGCCGATCAGGGCGAGCCACCCGACCGGGTGAGTCGGGTTCTGGGAGAGGACGATCAGGCCGATGCTGAAAACACCGATCGGGACACCGAGTGCCCAGAGCAAGTCGAGCGTTTTCATCGTGCGTGCCGTCCTCTCCGCGGGGCGAACACGAGTTGCAGGATGCGCCACAGGGTCACGCGATCCTCACGCGGCTGAAACTGCGCGAGCTGCGCCGTCACGTTGTCATTCATGAGTGTTTCCGTTCCGGGCGATAGCCGCCCAAAAATCAGTGGTCATCGACCTGTACAGGTCGGATTCGTGGTGGTAGAGGCGGGCAAGACCGTCGCCGCTGATAGGGCCGAGGTTCGGCCATTCGCCGTCGAGACTGATCACGTCAAGCACTCGCATTGGTGGCCTCCACCTCATCGAGGAGGTCAGCAATGTCCTCCGCCAACTTCCGGGCCTTGCTGCGCACCATCGAGAACCTCAACGTCATGTCTGGTTTCTCGAACTGGATGGAGCACATCGACCCGTCATCGAGGGCCGCTTCGAGTTGCGTGATCTTCTTCAACGCGGTTGTGGTGGTGAGGTCGAAGCGGAGCCGCCCGGACTCCCCCAGGTCGACAATCACCAGTACCGGTGTCGTCTCGAACTTGCTTCGCCGTGCGAAAAACCTTGCAGCAGCCATTACGCCACCTCGTCAATCAGCTGCTCATCGTCGTCGCCGTACTCAATGAGGTCGGCGATCTTCGGCAACGCGACCGACTTGATGTAGAGCGTCTGCCGAACCTGCCCGTTGTGGTGCCGGGGCGCATTGTGCTGCGGCCGCAGCTGGAACTTGTCGGCGTGACGCGCGTACGCCCGCCACTCGAACACGTCGATCATCCGCTGTTCCTTCTCCGACCAGCGGCGGCCGAGGTTCGCGCGGTACGCCCACTTCGCATCCGAGAGGAGCTTGCGGAGTGCGACTTCGCCGATGCCGAGCTGCTGCGCGGCGATACGGAACTGCACGACGTCGTCGTCCGGGGCGACGTACTGGTCGACGTACTCGACCTTCGGCGCATCCTCCTCGACCTTCGCTTCGAGCTGCTTCACCTTCGCCGAGGTGATAGCGAGCGCCTGCGCGACGATCTCTTCATCCGTGAGTGCGAGCTGCTGCCCGTAGCTGCCGGTCTTACGGATCGTCGGCAGGATGTCTTCGAACACGCGGCGCTCGAACTCGACTGCGGCGGGGAGCTTGCTCGACACGATGAGGCGCATTACGTCGGCCTCACCAATCACGCGAGCATCCTGGCCCCGTCCGAGTGAGTCTTGGATGGGGTAGCGTTTCGCGACCCCACGGCAGTGGCGGCTGATCGCTTCTGAGTGGTTCGCGTAGCCGAGGGCGATTGCGACGTCCTTCGCTACGAAGTGAGGTTCACCGTCAATCGTGACGACGCGAACCTCGTGGGTTTGGAAGTTGAAGGGTATGACGGCGTTCACTGCTCGCCTCCTACGTAGCGGGCGTAAAGCTTGTCTGCTCGGCCGTTTCGAATTCCGCGAAGAGTTGCCTCGAACTCGCCCGGTGCTGCGCCGCCGAGACGCCCCCGCTTGATCTGGTTCGCCGCGGAAGTCGCGACGTCGGTTGCGACGAGCGCCCATACACCGGGGCGTTCCCGCAACTGGTCGAGTGTGATTCGCCACTCCCGCCGGGCTGACGGTGGGGTGACGCCTGGCTCTTCCCAAATGAGGTCATTACTATTCGTCATGAGACTTCCTATCTCTCAAGGCCCCGGCGCATTGCACTGCGCCGGGGCCACTTCGTTAAGGACGTTGTTTCTACCCACGAGTCACCGGGACCTACCGGGGTGGGGATATGTGTGCTCGCGCCGTCATCGGGGCTCTCCGCTACCTGCCACCCAGTGGGTGTGCTTACGTCCACGGCGCCATGCTCTGAGAGGGCGTCGCGTCTTCGTCTGGTGCGAGCTATATAGATCGGGGCGCGCTAGAGGCGCCGGGTTACCTCACCGCCGGACGGGGCGAGGAAGAATGTGGCCGCGACTACGCGGCGCGCTTGGATTCGAGTTCGCGCTTGAGGCGGTCGATGTCGCTGCGGTTGAAGAACCGTGCGCCGCGTGTGCCCTCGCCCTTGAAGACGGGGACGAGTTTGCCGAGGTCTGCCCACCTGTTGACGGTGGAGCGGGAGACTCCGAGTTCGGCAGCTGCCTCGGTGCTGCCGATCGGGGGTGTTTTCGTTGCCATGTCTGCAAGTCTTGCCGATTAAGCAACATGGCGCAAGCCGGTAACTACAACCGTGTAAGTACTTTTACGCGTTTTCGCAGATCAGACGGAAATAAAAAACTTTACAAATGCGCCACGTTGCGCATATTCTGTAGGTATGACAACGACAGCAACGCCATACGACGACCTCCAGGCCGCGCTTGAATTCGGGCTGGCCGACCGCCTCGCCAAATCACTCCATGTCAGCGGCATCACCACTGCGGAAATCGCCGAAGCTGTCGACTGCTCGCTGCGCACCGTCGGCAACTACACGAGCGGCCGCACCCGGCCCGGAAAGCTCGTCATGCGCGAATGGGCAGCACGCACCGGCGTGCCGCTCCAGTGGCTCGAAACCGGAATATTCCCGGCGAACCGTCCGCTTTCAGATTAGAAGGCTCCTGCTCTATCCGCTGAGCTACGGAGGCAACCAGTTCAGTCTAGCGAGTTATGCACATCCGGCTCGGAGATGGCACGCACGGAACTACGATGAACAGCATGAGTGCCTCGAGTGACAAGAATGGCCACATGGTGTGGATCGACTGCGAAATGACGGGGCTCGACATCGGTGTCGACGAGCTCTGCGAAATCGCGGTGTTCGTCACCGACTCCGAGCTCAATGTGCTCGACGCCAAGGGCCTCGACGTCGTGATCAAGCCCTCGCAAGCGGCGATGGACAACATGGGCGAGTTCGTCACGAACATGCACAAGACGTCGGGCCTCGCCGACGAGATCCCGAACGGAGTCACCGTCGAGGAGGCGCAGCGGCAGGTGCTCGCCTACGTGAAGCAATTCGTGCCGGGCGAGCGCACGGCTCCCCTCGCGGGCAACACCATCGGCACCGACCGGATGTTCCTCGCGAAGCAGATGCCCGAGCTCGACAACTACCTGCACTACCGCAACATCGACGTGTCGACGCTCAAGGAGCTCGCCCGCCGCTGGTACCCGCGCATCTACTTCCAGTCACCCGAAAAGCACGGCGGCCACCGCGCGGCGGCCGACATCCTCGAGTCGATCCGTGAGCTGCGGTACTACCGCCAGGCCATGATCGTGTCAGCCCCGGGCCCCGACACCGAGTCACTCAAGCAGGTCTCGAAGAACATCGTCGACGAGTTTTCGCCCCTGCTCGAATCGTGATGTAAGATCGTGTGGTTGCCGCGCGAACGGTGCGGCGACATGGTGGGTATAGCTCAGCTGGTAGAGCGCTTGGTTGTGGTCCAGGAGGTCGCGGGTTCAAGCCCCGTTACTCACCCCAAATGGGAGAGGTTCAAACCCTCGACGAGAGTCTCCACTCTTTGTCCGGTTTGCGCCTCTCCCTTCTTCTTCGCTTCAGCGGACCAGTTCAGAGCGTTCATCTGCTCCTCGGTATCGCAGAGTGAACCGAAAGGGCGCTCGTACTCGACGCGGACATCCCCGTCTTCCTCGATGAAGATCCGGTGGAAGAACGCCTGGTTGCACAGTCGCCGGTTTGCGTCATCAGCACGCTCGTACACGCTGACGATGTTGGCAAGCAGCCCGAGCGAGTCATCGAGGTTTGCCCTTGCTGAAGCATATTCATCGTGGTGCGCTTCGATTCGGTGCTGAATGTCTCCGATCTGATCCGCGATGCGATCCTGCTCCTGCTTCAACAGGTCGATCGGTACCGCACCCGCATAGTGAGCTTGCAACAGCTTCTTCCGTTCGTCATTGAGCCGCTCCCGTTCGCTTGTGAGTCACGAGAGTTCTTTTGTCTCGTTCGCCATGAGCAGGTCGAAGTCTGCGTGGATCTTTCCGGCGAGGTCTTGCCGCATGCCGGGTGACACTTCGATCATCTCGTAGCACTTCTCGATGAGCCGCTCGACATCTTCGATAAGCATGGCTTGCCTTTCAATTGGAAACCGACGACTCGCACAGCGACCGGACCGAATGAAGGGGGCGGCCCAGTTGAACTGGTATCGGACTAATGGAAGGTTCGGAATGCCACGAGATTCGGCCAGCTGCTGACATCGCCGCGTTCAGTCGCTCTTCAGCCTGGTCAATGAACGTTGCGGCCTGGTGAAGCTCGTCTGCTGCTGCCAGTGCGTCTTTGGATCCTGCAGAGTGGACGCCGCTGTCGTCGAAGGCCATAGGTCTGTTGGAAGCGTGAGCAGTGGCGAGCTGGTCGAGCACCTGTCTCAGCGCTCGCACCCCGCCAAGCAGATCACCCACAACGCCATACATGTCCTTCGGATGCTCAAACCGACGGCTCGCATGGGCCAGCCCGCGCAGTGCTTCGTAGGCTTCACCCGCATCGGCACCGGGATCGTAAAACGTAGGCATGATGTCCTCTTCTGCAGGGTAGGTTGCAGAGCAGGTGTGCCTGCCACTCCTAACGCTTGGGGCGTCCTTTCGATACTCTGTGAGAGTGAAGGTAAACAACGAGCTTGAACAACAGATCGCTGTCTTTGGCGAGAGCGGAAGCGGGAAGACGGTCCTGTTGTCCTCCTTCTACGGCGCAACGCAAGAGCCCCAGTACTTGAGTAAAGATATGTGGCTCATCGCAATCGAGGGTGTAGGAGTGGTCTGAAGCCGCCGGCTTCGAGCAGTGACCGTGTGATGTAGTGAGTCAGGTTGCGGAAGCCCAGGGCCGAGCCGCGGAGGTGTTCGAGGCGCCCGTTGATCGCTTCGGTGGGTCCGTTCGAGGTGCCGGGGCGTTCGAAGAACGCGAGCACGTCGGCGGCGCGCTGCTTCAACGTCCGCCCGAGTCGGCGGATCTCGGTGAGAGCGGCGGGGACGCCGCTGCTGACGGCGTCGATCACTGCGCGCATCATCTCCTTGGCCTTGTTCTTGTCGGGTTCGCGGTAGGCCGCGACGATGCGCTGGTAGATGCCCCAGGTCGCTTCGACCTCGATGTGCTCCTCGACGGCGAATACCGCGTCGAGGCGGGCGGTCTGCTTCTCGGTGAGGAAGCTCGCGCCGGTGTGAAGGATGCGGCGGACACCGTAGAGCGGGTCGCCGGCGTGGCCGCGGTGCCCGAGGGTGTCCTGCTGGACGCGCTGCCGGGTCCGGTCCAGGGCGTCGCCGGCGAGGCGGACGACGTGGAACGGGTCCATGACGGGGACGGCGTCGGGGAGTTCCTCGGCCGCGGCGGTCTTGAAGCCGCTGAACCCGTCCATCGCGACCACCTCGATCGCCTTCGACCAGTCCTTGGGTCGGGCGGCGAGCCACTGCTTGAACACCTGCTTCGAGCGGCCCTCGACCATGTCCAGCAGCCGTGCCGGGCCCGTCTTGTTCCTCGCGGGGGTGAGGTCGATGATCACCGTCACGTACTTGTCGCCGAGGCGGGTGTGTCGCCAGACGTGCTCGTCGACACCGATCGTGGTCACCCCGTCGAACCTGGTCGGGTCGTCGATGAGCCGCCGCTTGCCCTCGGCGAGGATCGCGGTGTTCGCGGTGTGCCAGGACACCCCGAGGCCTGCTGCGGCTCGGGTGACGGTGAGGTGGTCGACCACGATCGCGGTGAGTGCCCACGCGATCCCGCCGCGGGAGATCTTCGCCCGCGGCGCCGCAGCCTTCGTCGTGTCCTGCCGCCACGTTCGGCGGCAGTGTCCGCACCGGTAGCGGCGCACGCGGACCAGCAGCGTCGTCGGCCGATGCCCGAACGGCTCGTGCGCGAGCGGCCGGGTCACCGTGTCACGCGGCACACCCTCAGCGCCGCACTTCCGACACCACGGATCGTCGTCGACGACGCGGCACTCAAGTACTGCCCGGTCGGGCTCGAGCAGCTGTCCGACGGCTTCGAGGCCGAGCTCGTCGAGGCGGCAGAACGTGGTGAGGTCAGGGGTCGCGAACGTAGGGTGGTGCAAGTCGAGGTCTTCCGGCGGACGGTGAGTGTGAGAACTTCCATCCTGGAAGACCTCGACGTCTATCCGCGAACCAGCCGGCGCCCCTCGACTACACCCTCAACTGCGAAGAGCCGTGTCGCCGCATGGCATCAACGGCACCGTCGGCGGCGACGTGGTGGAGTGCAAGAAGTACGTGCGCGCGCTCAAGCAGTACGCGCCGTTCAAGGATGTCGACATGAAGTGGTCGGAGGGCACCGGCCTCGACGACGAGGGCTTCAGCCTCGACTTCCCCCGCCTCACCGTGCGAGTGCGGCCCGAGATCGTGTCGTTCGGTACCCCCGGCGAACTCGATGTGAACGAAGACGGTGTGGTCGGCGGTGGCACCCACCTGAAGCCCGACGAACTTCACGAGCTGCTCGAGCAGAAGCCGGATGCGGTGTTCTTCGACGGCCGCAATGCGGCAGAAGCGTCGGTGGGCCGGTTCAAAGATGCGATCGTGCCCGACACGGTGACCACGCACGACTTCATCCGTGAGCTCGACTCGGGCAAGTACGACGACCTGAAAGACAAACCCGTCGTTACCTACTGCACCGGAGGTGTGCGCTGCGAGGTGCTCTCGGCGCTGATGATCAAGCGCGGCTTCAACGAGGTCTACCAGCTCGACGGCGGCATCGTTCGCTACGGCGAGTGCTTCGGCAACGACGGGCTCTGGGAGGGCTCACTCACCGTGTTCGACGGCCGCCAATACATCGACTTCGCGCCCGACGCCAAGGTCATCGGCCGCTGCGTCGTCTGTGACTCCCCCACCCCGCGCCTGCAGAACTGCGCCGATGACACCTGCCAACAGCGGCTCGTAGTGTGCGAAAACTGCTCGGCCACCCACCCCGTGTGCGCGGCTACTGCGGCGAAACAGTGACGTCGTCGACCGAATCGGCACCGAGGTCGTCGAGCGAGAACTCATAGGCGTAAACGGCCTGCGGGCTCCATGCACAGTTCATCTGGCCGTCGCCGCTCGACTCGCTCGTGACGAGGTCATAGGCGATTTGCCCCGCGCCGTCGGTCGCGAACGTCAGCGACTGCGGCGGGCATGAACCGAAGTTTGCGATGACGAGCACTTCGCTCGCAAACTCCGGGTTTGGCGTCTGCAGGCTCTCGTCGCGGAGGTCTTCCGGCAGATCCGACCACCAGGCCTCCCACCCGTCTTCGTCGGTGAAGAGCAGTGGCAAGTCATTGTTGGCGAGGAGCGCATCGAACTCGCTGCGCGCCGCCACCACATCCTGCTGCCAGAGGTAGCTCTTGGATGCGGGGTCGAGTTCGGTGAGCTGCGTCGTCGCACCGTCGCTGGGGCCCGGCGCCGGGTTCGGCCCGGGCACTCCGCCCGCGCCGCAGCCCGCGAGCATTCCCACCGCAAGGGCCGCCGCGACGGTCTGCCACCAGCGAGAACGCGACATCGGCTACTCCTCTTCTTCTTCCGCCACAAACTTCACCTCAGTGCTTGCATCGACACCGAGATCGTCGAGCGCAAACTCATACAACACGACCTCGCGGGGGTCTTCCCCGCAGTCGTAATTGTTGTCGAGGTTGATCGGACGAAACTCGAGAAAGAGGTCGCCACCACCCGACGTCGCGAACTCCGCCTTCATCGGGTGGCACGTGCCGTGCACCACGAGCACCGCGACCGTGCTGCCGAAATCGAGTTCGGGCAACGGGCCCCACTGGTTCGCGACGTCGTCCTCGGTGGCAATGAACTCGCTCGAGTCGCGAAACGTGTAGCGGTCGACGAACGCATCGCGTTCGTCCTCACCCACCGAGTACTCGGTCCACAATTCCGTCGTCAACGCCGGGTGAATCTCATCGGCGTAACTCGGGGTCACGCTCCCCACACTGCCCGCACCATCACCTGTGCACCCCGCCAAGGGTGCTCCGGTGACGCCGGCCGCGGTGAGCGCGACCCCGCCCCGCATCACTCGCTGCTCCCCAACCATGGCCACCACTGTTCCATAGTGGGCAGGATGCTGGGTGAACGAGCGCCCAACTACGAGAGCTTCAGCGGCCGCTCACTCGCACGCACCGGCGCGGGCAGCACCGTCGAGCCCGTGAGGTAGCGGTCAACTGCGGCCGCGGCTGATCGGCCCTCCGCAATGGCCCACACGATGAGGCTCGCGCCTCGACCGGCGTCGCCCGCCACATATACGCCAGGCTCCTCGGTCGCGTAGTCGTCAGCGCGCGACACTGCGCCGCGTTCGAGCGTCACACTGAGCTGCTCCGGCAGCGACTCCGCGTCGGTGCCGGTGAAGCCCAGCGCGAGCAGGCACAGCTCGGCGGGAATCTCACGCTCGGTGCCCGCCTTCGGTCGCCGCACGCCGTCGACGATCTCGGTCTCGGCCACGAGCAGCGCGCGCAGCTTGCCGTCATCGTCCGCGAGGAATTCGACGGTCGACGCGAGGTACTTGCGCTCGCCGCCCTCCTCATGGCTCGTCTGCACCTCGAACAGGTTCGGATGCGTCGGCCACGGCTGGTGCGCCGGGCGTTCGCTCGGCGGCTGCACACCAATGGCGAGGTTCGTCACGCTCTTGGCACCCTGGCGGTGGGCGGTGCCGATGCAGTCCGAGCCAGTGTCACCACCGCCGAGCACGACTACGTGCTTGCCCTTGGCCGAGATCTGCTCGACGACCTGGTCGCCTGCGCTCGCGTGGTTCTGCTGCACGAGGAACTCCATCGCAGTGTGCACACCGTCGATGTCACGCCCGGGCACAGCGAGCTCGCGCGACTTCAGCGCGCCCGTTGCGATGAGGACCGCGTCGAAGCGCTCGCGCAGCTGGCGCCACGTCATGTCGCGGCCGATCTCGATGCCGGTGCGGAAGCGCGTGCCCTCGGCGGTCATCTGCTCGATGCGGGCGTCGATGCGCTGCTTCTCGAGCTTGAAGTCGGGGATGCCGTAGCGCAGCAGGCCGCCGATGCGATCGTCGCGTTCATACACGGCGACGGTGTGACCGGCGCGCGTGAGCTGCTGCGCCGCCGCGAGGCCCGCAGGACCCGAGCCGACGACCGCGACCGTCTGACCCGTGAGGCGGGCGGGAGCGTGCGGCTCCATCCAGCCGTTCTCGGCGATGTCGTCGGCGATGGCCTGCTCGACCGACTTGATCGCCACGGCGGGCTGGTTGATGCTGAGCACGCACGACGACTCGCAGGGCGCCGGGCAGAGGCGGCCCGTGAACTCGGGGAAGTTGTTCGTCGAGTGCAGCCGGTCGGCGGCGAGCTTCGACTCACCCCGCCACGTGAGGTCGTTGAACTCGGGAATCAGGTTGCCGAGGGGGCAACCCTGGTGGCAGAACGCCACGCCGCAGTCCATGCAGCGACCCGCCTGACGCTGCAGTACCGCACCGTCACGCTGAATCTGCTGCACCTCTTTGAAGTCGAGGATGCGCACCGCCACCGGTCGCTTCGGCGGCAGTTCACGCTCAGTTACCTTGAGAAATCCGCGCGGGTCAGCCACGGGTCACCTCCTTGATCTTTTCCCATACGAGTTCGCTGTCGGGGTCATCGCCCTGCTGCTCGGCGCGGTCACGAATCGCGTGCACCGCCGCCCAGTCGCGCGGCACGAGCCGCGTGAAGCGCGACCAATCCGCAGCATCCAGCAGCCGTCGCGCGACGGCCGACTCGGTCAGCTCGGCGTGCCGTTCAAGCAGCACGCGCAGCTCCATGACGTCCTCGTCGCTCAGCGACTGCAGCTGCAGCTCACCGCTCGCGAGGGCCTCGGGGTTTACCTTGCGGGTGTCGAGGTCGAGCACGTAGGCCGTGCCGCCCGACATGCCCGCACCGATGTTGCGGCCGGTCGGGCCGAGAATCACCGCGGTTCCGCCGGTCATGTACTCGAGCGCGTGGTCGCCGACACCCTCGCAGATGCCGATCGCGCCCGAGTTGCGCACGAGGAATCGCTCGCCCACGACGCCGCGCAGCGCCAGGGCGCCGCTCGTCGCGCCGTACCCGATGACATTGCCGGCGATGACGTTGCGCTCGGCGACGAAGCTCGCGCGGCGGTCGGGGCGCACCACGACTTGCCCGCCCGAGAGGCCCTTGCCGACGTAGTCGTTCGCGTCGCCGAACAGCGTGATGTTGATGCCGCGCGGCACGAACGCGCCGAGCGACTGCCCCGCCGAACCCGTGAAGTTGAGCTCGATCGTGCCGGGCTCCGCACCGACCTCGCCGAGCAGTTTCGTCAGCTCGTTGCCGAGCATCGTGCCCACCGAGCGGTCGGTGTTCGCGATCGCGAGATCAAGGCGGATGCGCTCCCCCGACTTCAGCGCCTCGCGCACCTGCGGAATGTAGGCCCAGTCGAGTTGCGCCTCAAGCTCGTGGTCCTGCTGCGTCGTGTGGCGGCGATCGCCGCGACCGGCCACAGCAAACACGCCCTCGAGGTCGAGTCCGTCGGCCTTCCAGTGTTCGACGGCGTCGTCGAGGTTGAGCAGCTCGGCGTGGCCGGTCGCCTCCTCGAGACTGCGGAAGCCGAGCGACGCGAGAATCTCGCGCACCTCCTCGGCGATGTACTCGAAGAAGGTCTCGACGAACTCCGGCTTGCCGGTGAAGCGCTCGCGCAGCTGGGGGTTCTGCGTCGCGACGCCGACCGGGCAGGTGTCGAGGTGGCACACGCGCATCATGATGCAGCCCGACACGACGAGAGGCGCGGTCGCAAAACCGAACTCCTCGGCGCCAAGCAGCGCACCGATGACGACGTCGCGGCCCGTCTTCAGCTGCCCATCTACCTGCACCGTCACGCGGCCGCGCAGGCCGTTGAGCATCAGCGTCTGCTGTGCCTCCGCGAGGCCGATCTCCCACGGCGTGCCCGCGTGCTTGAGCGAGTTGAGCGGGCTCGCGCCGGTGCCGCCGTCGTGGCCCGAAACGAGCACCACATCCGCCTTCGCCTTCGCCACGCCGGCCGCCACCGCGCCGATGCCCGAGTGGGATACGAGCTTCACGTGGATGCGGGCGTCGCGGTTCGCGCGCTTGAGGTCGAAGATGAGCTGCTTGAGGTCTTCAATCGAGTAAATGTCGTGGTGCGGCGGCGGCGAAATGAGGCCGACGCCGGGCGTCGCGTGCCGCGTGCGCGCGACCCATGGGTAGACCTTCTCGCCGGGCAGCTGGCCACCCTCGCCGGGTTTCGCTCCCTGCGCCATCTTGATCTGAATGTCGTCGGCGTGGGTGAGGTACATGCTCGTCACGCCGAAGCGACCCGAGGCAACCTGCTTGATCGCGCTGCGGCGCTCGGGGTCGAGCAGGCGGTCGGTGTCTTCACCGCCCTCGCCGGTGTTCGACTTCCCGCCGAGGCGGTTCATCGCGATCGCGAGCGTCTCGTGCGCCTCCTGCGAGATCGAACCATACGACATCGCGCCGGTCTGGAACTTCTTGACGATCTCGCTCACGGACTCGACCTCGTCGATCGGAATCGGCGAGCGCGCCTCGGTGCGCAGCTTGAATAGGCCACGCAGGGTCTTCAGCTCGCGCGCCTGGTTGTCGACGAGCGAGGTGTACTCGCGGAACACGTCGTAGCGCTGGTTGCGTGTCGAGTGCTGCAGCTTGAACACGGCCTCGGGGCTGAACAGGTGCGGTGCGCCGTCGCGACGCCACTTGTACTCGCCACCCGACTCGAGGCGACGGTGGTCGAGCGCCGCGCGCTCCGACTGGTACGCGAGGACGTGGCGTTGCCGGGTCTCCTCGGCAATCGTGTCGATGCCAATGCCGCCGAGGCGGCTCACGGTGCCGGTGAAGTACGTGTCGATGAGCTCCTGCGAGAGGCCGACCGCCTCGAACGCCTGGGCGCCGATATACGACGACACGGCCGAGATGCCCATCTTCGACATGATCTTCATGACGCCCTTGCCGAGCGCCTTGATGAGGTTGTGCACGGCGTCGTCAACGGTGATGCCCTTGAGCGAGCCGCTACGCACGAGTTCCTCGGCCGACTCCATCGCGAGGTACGGGTTCACCGCGCTCGCGCCATACCCGAGCAGCGTCGCAATGTGGTGTACCTCTCGGGCGTCGCCGGTTTCGACGAGCAGGCCGACCTCCATGCGGTGCCCCTCGCGAATGAGGTGCTGGTGCACGGCACTCACGGCGAGCAGCGTTGGAATCGGCGCGAGCTGTTCGTCGGAGTCGCGGTCGGAGATGATGATGAACTGCGAGCCACGCGCGACCGCCGCATCCACCTCTTCGCACATCGCCTCGAGGCGATGCTCCATGGCGTGCTCGCCCTCGGCCACGGCGTAGAGCGCCGAGATGACGCGCGTGCGGCGTGAGCCCGGGGTGCGGTCAATGTGGCGAATCTTCGAGAGCTCGTCGTTGTCGATCACCGGGAAGTCGAGAATGACCTGGCTCGCGTGCTCCTCGGTTGCGGTGAGCAGATTGCGCACCGGGCCGAGCCCGCTCGACATCGAGGTCACGACCGACTCGCGGATCGAGTCGAGCGGCGGGTTCGTCACCTGCGCGAACGCCTGCGTGAAGTAGTCGAACAGCAGGCGCGGGCGCTCCGACAGCACGGCGATCGGGGTGTCCGAGCCCATCGCGCCGAGCGGTTCGGCGCCAGTGCGAGCCATCGGCTCGATGAGCATCTTCAGCTCTTCTTCGGTGTAGCCGAAGGCGCGCTGGCGACGCACAACCGACGCGGGCGTGTGGCTCACGTGTTCGCGCTCGGGCAGGTCGTCGAGCTTGATGCGGGTCGACTCGAGCCACTTGCCCCACGGCTCCGAGCGGGCGAGCTCCATCTTCACCTCGTCGGAGGGGATGATGCGGCCGGCCTCGGTGTCAATGAGGAACATCACGCCGGGCTGCAGGCGGCCGCGGGCACGGATGCGCTCGGGCTCGAGGTGCGGCATGACGCCGGTCTCGCTCGCGACGACGACGAGGCCGTCTTCGGTGACCATCCAACGGCCGGGGCGCAGCCCGTTGCGGTCGAGCGTCGCGCCGACGAAGCGGCCGTCGGTGAACGAGATCGACGCGGGGCCGTCCCACGGCTCCATGAGCAGCGAGTGGAACTCGTAAAAGTCGCGCAACTGCTGGGGCATGTCGTCGGAGTTCTCCCACGACTCCGGCACCATCATCATCATGGCGTGCGGCAGGCTGCGGCCCGAGAGCGTGAGCAGCTCGAGCACCTCGTCGAACGAGCCCGAGTCGCTCAGGCCCTCGGTGATGATCGGGTAGAGTGGGCGCAGGTCGCCCAGCAGCTCGCTCTCGAGCTGCGACTGTCGAGCGAGCATCCAGTGGCGGTTGCCCTCGACGGTGTTGATCTCACCGTTGTGCGCGATCATGCGCAGCGGCTGCGCAAGCGGCCACGAGGGGAACGTGTTCGTCGAGTAGCGCGAGTGCACGATCGCGAGGCGAGAGGTGAAGCGCTGGTCGCTGAGGTCGGGGTAGAAGTCCTCGAGCTGCAGCGTCGTGACCATGCCCTTGTAGGTAACGGTGCGCGCCGACAGCGAGGGCAGGTAGTCGCCGAGCTCGCGCTCGATGCGCTTGCGCATGCGGAACGTGAGGCGGTCGAGCTCGATACCGCTCGCCCTGGTTGTCGCCGAGGTCACGAAGATCTGGCGGATGACCGGCATCGCGTCGCGCGCGAGCGAACCGAGCACCTCGGGTCGGGTCGGAACCTCGCGCCAGCCGAGCACCTTGAGGCGCTCCTGCGACGCGATGCGCTCGATCGCCTTGGCCGCGGCGTCGGGCTCGTCAACGGGGAGGAACACGAGACCGGCGGCGTACTCCCCCGGGCTCGGGAGAGAAAAGTCGACGACGGCGCGGAAGAACTCGTCGGGAATCTGCGACAGGATGCCTGCGCCGTCACCGGTGCCCTCGTCGGAGCCGACGGCGCCGCGGTGCTCAAGGTGACGGAGCGCATCGAGGGCTCCCTCGACCACGTCGTGGCCGGGCGCGCGGCGCAGAGTTGCCACCATGGCGAGGCCGCATGAGTCCCGTTCAAACACGGGATCGTATAGGCCCTGTCGTTCGGGCGTGTTGAGCGCCGAAATGCGCTGCTGCGACATGTCTCACCTCATTGCGGGTTGGGTTTGATGGCAGGCCAAAACGTCATCGATTCGGCCGACAGTTCGAAAGTTTACACAGAGCGCAGATCACACTAAATGTATGGTCTTCATTCTCGGTGGTGCGAGCATGGCTCTGTGATCACCGCCGAATTCATCGTGAGGGTCTTCGACTACCTCGGCACCTTCGCGTTCGCTCTGAATGGCGCGATGGCGGCGACGCGTGTCGTGCGGCTCGACATCGTCGGCGTCGTCACCCTCGGCATCATTACCGCGACGGGCGGCGGCGTGGTGCGCGACGTGTTGCTCGGCGACACTCCCCCGGCAATGTTTGGCGACTGGATCTACCTCGCGGTCGCGCTCCTCGGCGCGCTCATCGCGTTCTTCGTCGCACGGCCGCACCACATCCTCAATTCGACCGTGCAGGTGCTCGACGCGATCGGCCTCAGCCTCTTTTGCGTCGTCGGCGCGCAAAAGGCCCTCGCGTTCGGAGTCGAGCCGATTCCCGCCGTGCTCCTCGGCGTCATCACCGCGGTCGGCGGCGGCACGATCCGCGACATGATGCTCGGCCGGGTGCCGACCATCCTGACGAGCGAGCTCTACGCGATCCCCGCCCTCGTCGGCGCGACCCTCGTCGTCGTGCCATTCGCCATCTGGCATCTCGACGGCGTGCTCGGCGTTTCGACGCAGCTCGTCGGCGCGATCGCGTGCTTCCTCATCCGCACGCTCGCCATTCACTTCAAGCTCAGCGCCCCGATCGCACGGGCGACGCCCGACAAACACGATCACTAGGCTGGCGCTATGCCCGACGAGCACCTCGAGTTTCCCAACATCGACCTCGATGCCTTCGAGCGACTCGTCGTCGCCGAGCTCGACGCGCTGCCCGATGCCGCCGTCGATGGGCTCGACAACGTCGTCTTCCTCGTCGAAGACCGGCCCGAAGACGGCTGGATACTCGGGGTCTACGACGGCGTCGACCTCACCGAGCGCGGCACCTACGACTGGGGCCCGCTGCCCGACCGCATCATTCTGTTTCGCGAGCCGCTGCTCGACTACTGCAGCTCACTCGACGAGCTGCGCCACGAGATTCACGTGACGCTCGTGCACGAAATCGGCCACTTCTACGGCATCGACGACGCGCAGTTGCACGAGCTCGGCTGGGGCTAGCGCGCGGTTTCCGGCGCGGGCCAGCCGTGGTCCGCGAGCACGGCGATCGTCTCGGCGACGCCGATATCTACCGGCAGCGTGACGTCGGCGAGGTCGGCCGAGCCCTCGGCCGCATAGAACGCGTCCTCCTGTGCGCGCCACGCCTCCCACCAGGCATCGTCGCCGTCCCGCAGCGACGCGCGCCGGTGCCGCAGCTCGGCCTCGACGTCGAACCACGCGCCCAGGGTCACGAGTCGCCGGCTCGCGCGCGACAGGGCACCGCATCCCTCGACCACGATGAGCCCCGGATGCACGGGTACGCCGAGCTCGAACGCGTCAGCATGCCAGTTCCAGCGCCGCGGCACGACGACGTCGCCCGCGAGCACGGGCTCGAGCACCTCGCGCACGAGGTAGTCGGCGCCGTCGGCAAGCCCGCCCCAGCCCGGGTAGAAGTCTTCGACGTGCACGAGCTGCGCGCCTGTCACGAGCGCGACATCGCTCGCGAGGGTCGTCTTCCCGGCGCCGGAGCGGCCGTCGATGGCGAGGATGCAGCTCGTACGCTGCGTCGTCACCTAGCGGCGCTTCTTCTTCAGTGCCTTGAGGATGCGCGGCACGGCCCAGCCCGACACGACCATGAGGGGCGTGAGCGCGGCGAGCAGCGCCACGATGTTCGGGCGGAAGCGGGTGCCATAGGCGTCGGTCAGCACGTAGCCCAGCGGCAGGCAGACGTTGCCTGCCGTGAATTCGACCTGCTCGATCGACTCGGATGCGGTGGTTGCGTCAGTCATGCAGGTCACGATAGGCGGCCCATCTGGGCAAAGTCAGGAAGCCGCCGATGCTGCGCACTACGCTGGCAGCGTGACTCAAGACACGATCCAGAGCTGGCCAGGAACGCCGTACCCGCTCGGAGCAACCTATGACGGCTCGGGCACCAACTTCGCGATTTTCTCGGAGGGCGCCGAGTTGGTCGAGCTCTGTCTGTTCGACGACGAAGGTGTCGAAACACGCGTGCGCCTCTTCGAACGCGACGGCTTCGTCTGGCACTGCTACTTGCCCAAGGTGCTTCCCGGGCAGCGGTACGGCTACCGCGTGCACGGCCCCTACGACCCGGCGAGCGGTCGACGCTTCAACCCAAACAAGCTACTGCTCGACCCGTACGCGAAGGCGATCGACGGCAATATCGAGTGGAACCAATCGGTGTTCTCGTACAACTTCGGCGACCCCGACTCTCGAAACGACGAGGACTCGGCCGCGTCGATGCCTAAGGGTGTCGTCATCAACCCCTTCTTCGGCTGGGTCGGCGACCGCCACCCGCGCACGCCCTACGCCGACTCGTTCATCTACGAGGCGCACGTGAAGGGCCTTACCCAGCTCCACCCGGATGTGCCGGAGGACATGCGCGGCACCTACGCGGGCATCGCGCATCCCTCAGTTGTCAACCACCTCAAGAACCTCGGCGTGACCGCGATCGAGCTCATGCCGGTGCACGAGTTCGTGCACGACTCCACTCTGGTCGAGAAGGGCCTGCGCAACTACTGGGGCTACAACACCCTGAACTACTTCGCGCCGCACGGCGACTACTCGTCGGCCGGCGACGACGGTCAGCAGGTGCAGGAGTTCAAGGCGATGGTGAAGACCCTGCACGCGAACAACATCGAGGTGATCCTCGACGTTGTCTACAACCACACGGCCGAGGGCAACCACCTCGGCCCAACCCTGAGCTTCCGCGGCATCGACAACGAGGCCTATTACAAGCTCGAGGCTGATGACAAGCGCTACTACACCGACTACACGGGCACGGGTAACTCGCTCAACATGCGCAGCCCGCACTCGCTGCAGCTGATCATGGACTCGCTGCGGTATTGGGTGCTCGAGATGCACGTCGACGGATTCCGCTTCGACCTCGCCTCGACGCTCGCGCGCGAGCTGCACGACGTCGACAAGCTCTCGAGCTTCTTCGACCTGGTGCAGCAAGACCCGATCGTCTCGCAGGTGAAGCTCATCGCCGAGCCGTGGGATGTGGGCCCAGGCGGCTACCAGGTGGGCAACTTCCCACCCCTGTGGACCGAGTGGAACGGCAAGTACCGCGACACCGTGCGCGACTTCTGGCGCGGCGAGCCCGCCACCCTCGGCGAGTTCGCCACCCGCATCACGGGCTCAAGCGATCTCTATCAGCGCGACGGCCGCCGGCCCGTGGCATCCATCAACTTCGTCACGGCGCACGACGGCTTCACATTGCGCGACCTCGTGTCATACAACGACAAGCACAACGACGCGAACGGCGAAGAGAACCGCGACGGCGAGAGCCACAACCGCTCGTGGAACTCGGGCGTCGAGGGCCCAACCGACGACCCGGCGATTAACGAACTCCGCGGGCGTCAGCAGCGCAACTTCATCGCAACACTCTTGCTCTCGCAGGGCGTGCCGATGCTGCTGCACGGCGACGAGCTCGGCCGCACGCAGAACGGCAACAACAATACCTACGCCCAGGACTCGGAGCTGAGCTGGGTGCACTGGGACACGGCCGACGTCGAGCTCGTCGAATTCACCCGGCGCCTCGCCGAGTTGCGTCACAACCACCCGACATTCCGCCGCCGACACTTCTTCTCGGGCCGCATCGCGAAGCGTGGCGAAGGCGAGGGCCTGCCCGACGTCGTGTGGTTGTCGACCGATGGCAGCCGTATGGAGGGCGAGGATTGGAACGAGGCATTCGTGCGCGCCATGGGGTATTTCCTCAACGGCGACGCGATCACCGGTCGCGACGCGTGGGGACAGCGCATCACCGACAAATCATTCCTCATCTACTTCAACGCATCAGAAACCGACGTCGAGGTGACCGTGCCCTCGCACGAGATCTCGATGACGTGGGAAGTCGTGGTCGACACGGCCAGCGGCGAGCGCACGCACGCCCAGCCCGGCGACACCTTCGTGATGCCCCAGCGGTCTATGGCAGTGTTGCGCGAATGGAGCGAGGCAGATGCCGTGCCGACTATCACGTCGTCGATCTCCGTCATCAGCCCATCGCCGACCGATCAAACGTCCATGAGCTAGCGAAAGGAATCGCATGCGCACCCCGGCGAGCACCTACCGACTCCAGCTCTCTTCGGAGTTCACCCTCGACGATGCCGCCCGTCTTGTGCCCTACTTTGTCGATCTCGGCGTGGATTGGCTCTATCTCTCCCCCATCCTGCAGTCGACCCAGGGGTCGACGCACGGGTATGACGTGGTTGACCCGAGTCGAGTCGACGAGGCCCGTGGCGGCCGCGAGGCCCTCGTGCGCCTTGCCTCGGCCGCGCACGAGGCCGGCCTCGGCATCCTCGTCGACATCGTGCCAAACCACGTGGGCGTCGCAGTGCCGCGGCAAAACCCGTGGTGGTGGGATGTGCTGCAACACGGTGAGGCCTCGCGGTTCGCGCACTTCTTCGACATCGATTGGCCGGCGGGCGACGGCAAGCTGCTGCTGCCCGTGATCGGCGACGCCGACATGCCGACCGAGCCCGGCGCGCCGATCAATGGCATGACCATCGACCGCGAGGCAGGGGTGCTGCGCTACTACGACCACGAGTATCCGCTCGCCCCGGGCAGCGCCGACGACGACTCGCTCGGTGTGCGCGCCGTGCACGACGCCCAGCACTACGCGCTCGTGCACTGGCGCCGCGGCGACTGGTCGCTCAACTACCGCCGCTTCTTCACCGTCACCGAGCTCGCGGGGGTGCGGGTCGAGGAGCCGGAGGTGTGGGACGCGGCCCACGCCGAGATCCTCTCGTGGGTGCGCGAGGGCCTCGTCGATGGCCTGCGCATCGACCACGTCGATGGCCTGCGCGACCCGCGCGGCTACCTGCAGCGGCTGCGCGAGCACGCGAACGTCTACCTCTCGGTCGAAAAGATCCTCGAGCCCGGCGAGCAGCTGCAGCCGTGGCCGATCGACGGCACGACCGGCTACGACGCGCTCGGCGAGTTCGAGCGTGTGCTCATTGACGACAAGGGCCGCGACGATCTCGACGAGCAGGCCGCCGCGCTCTCGCACGAGGACGTCGATGACTGGCCAACGCTCGTGCACAGCTCGAAGCGCTTCGTCACGGACGGCCAGCTGCACGCCGAGATGCGCCGCGTCGCGCGCGACCTCGACGGCGTCGCCGAGCCCGACAACGTCACCGTCGACGCGATCAGCGAGATCGCCGCCTGCTTCCCGGTGTACCGCACGTATCTGCCCGAGGGGCTCGAGTATCTCGAGCAGGCGGCACGGGATGCGGCCGACTGGCGTAGCGACCTCGGCGAGGAAATCGAGCGCGTGCTCGGCAAGCTGCGCGACCCGGCGAACCCCGGCGCCCTGCGCTTTCAGCAGACGAGCGGCATGGTCATGGCGAAGGCGGTCGAGGACCGCTCGTTCTATCGCTACTCGCGCCTCACCTCGCTGAACGAGGTTGGCGGTGACCCGTCGATCTTCGCGTACCCGCCCGAGCGGTTCCACGAGCTGCAGGCCGAGCGCCAGGAGCGCTGGCCGCACGCGCAGACCGCGCTGACGACGCACGACACGAAGCGCAGTGAGGATGTGCGGGCCAGGCTCGATGCGCTGAGCGAGCGCCCGGAGCTCTGGCGCGACTCGCTCGAGCAGCTGCTCGAAATCGCACCGCTCTCGAACCCGGCCTTCGGCAACCTGCTCTGGCAGGCGATCATCGGCGTCTGGCCCGCCAGCCGCGAGCGCCTCTACGCCTACGCCGAGAAGGCGGCGCGCGAGGCCGGCGATTTCACGACCTGGACCGAGGTCAATGCCGAGTACGAGGATGAGCTGCGCGCAGCCGTCGACGCGGCCTTTGACCATCCGGCCGCCCGCGCGATCGTCGCGAACCTCACGGAGGAGCTGCGGCGACCTGGCTGGTCAAACTCGCTCTCGATGAAGGCGCTGCAACTGCTCGGCCCCGGTGTGCCCGATGTCTACCAGGGCACCGAGCTCTGGCAGCACTCGCTCGTCGACCCCGACAACCGGCGGCCGGTGCCGTGGGTCGAGCAGACAACGGCGTTGGGCGCGATTCTGCGCGGCGCTCGCCCGGCATTCGATGAGACTGACCCGACCGGCAGCGTGAAGCTGCTGCTCACGGTGATCGGCCTGCGCCTGCGCAAGGGCTTGCGCGAGCGGTTCGCCGAGTATCGGCCACTGCACGCCAGCGGTGCCTCGGCCGACCACCTCATCGCCGTCGACCGCGGCGGCGTCGTGGTGCTCGCCACGCGGCTGCCGATCGACCTCGAACTTGGCGGCGGCTGGCACGACACCCATCTCGAACTGCCCGAGGGCCGCTGGGTCGACCAGGTGAACGGTACCGCCTACTCGGGCGAGGTCGCCGTCGCGCACTTGCTCGAGCACCTGCCCGTGGCGATGCTCGCCCGCAGCGATTACGAGGAGGACTAGTGCGCGACAGCCGATTCGATGTGTGGGCACCGAGGGCGCAGCGCATGCGCGTGCGCATCGAGGCCGACACCTACGAGATGCGCCAGGAGCGCGGCGGCTGGTGGCGGCCCGAGGGCCTGCCCGAGCTGCCGAGCGAGGTCGACTACGGCTACCTCATCGACGATGAGGATGCGGTGACGCCCGACCCGCGCTCGGGCCGGCAGCCGGCTGGTGTGCACGGTCCCTCGCGCACCTTCGACCCTGACGCCTACGAATGGCAGGACGAGCAGTGGCGTGGCCGCCAGCTCGCGGGCAGCGTGATCTACGAGCTCCACGTCGGCACGTTCACTCCCGACGGCACGCTCGACGCCGCGATCGAGCGACTCGACCACCTCGTCAACCTCGGCGTCGATTTCGTCGAGCCCATGCCGGTCAACGCCTTCAACGGCGACGCCGGCTGGGGCTACGACGGCGTCTACTGGTACGCGGTACACGAGGCCTACGGTGGGCCCGGCGCCTACCAGCGCTTCGTCGACGCCTGCCACGAGCGCGGCCTCGGCGTGATTCAGGACGTCGTCTACAACCATCTCGGCCCATCCGGCAACTACCTCGGCAAGTTCGGTCCGTACGTCTCGTCGCGTCACCAGACCGACTGGGGCGACGCGATCAACCTCGATGACTTCGACTCCGACGAGGTGCGCCAGTACATCATCGACAACGCGCTGATGTGGCTCACCGACTTTCACGTCGATGGTCTGCGACTCGACGCGGTGCACGCGCTCATCGACACCCGCGCAACGCACATCCTCGAGGAGCTCGCGAACGAGGTCGAGGCGTGCTCGGCATTCCTCGGCCGCCCGCTGACACTCATCGCCGAGTCCGACATGAACGCGCCGCGGCTCATCTCGCCGCGCGCGGCCGGTGGCTACGCGCTCACCGGCCAGTGGTCGGATGACTTCCACCACGCCGCGCACGTCTCGCTCTCGAGCGAGTCGGACGGCTACTACGAGGACTTCGCGAGCACGCCCGGCCACGGCCTCGGCGCGCTCGAGAAGGTGTTTACGCAGGGCTTCTTCCACAACGGCGCGATGTCGACCTTCCGCCGCCGACACCACGGGCGGCCGCTCGCGCCCGCGACGAACGCGTGGCGCCTCGTCGTGTCGACGCAGAACCACGACCAGATCGGCAACCGGGCCCGCGGCGACCGGCTCAGCGAAACCGTGAGCGTCGGGCAGCTCGCGGTGGGCGCGACGCTGATGATGTGCTCGCCGTTCACACCGATGCTGTTCATGGGCGAGGAGTGGGGCGCGACGACGCCGTTCCAGTACTTCTCGTCGCACCCCGAACCCGAGCTCGCCGAGGCGGTCAGCCGCGGCCGCATCAGCGAGTTCTCGCGCATGGGCTGGGACGAGTCGCAGGTGCCCGACCCGCAGGACCCCGACACGTTCCGCGCATCCCGCCTCGAGTGGATGGAGCTCGACAGCCCCGAGCGGCAGTGGCTGCTCGATGTCTACCGCCGGCTCATCGCGTTGCGCCGCAGCCGTCCACAGCTCACGCGGCCGTGGCTACGGGACGTGTCGGCGAAGGCCGACGCCGAGCTCGGCGTCTTCACGTTCTGGCGCGGCGACCTTGAGGTGGTCTGCAACTTCTCGGATGCGGCGCGCGGGCTCGAACTCGACGTCGACATCGCGTGGACCTCGTATGAAGAGCTGCCCGAGATCGTGTTCGCGACCGACGAACGCGTCACGGTCGACGGTACGCACGCGTTCTTGCCACCGCACACGGCCGCGGTGTTCGCCCCGCAGCTCGAGTAGCGCGGCGCTAGTCGGCGGAGGAGATGAGGCGTTCGCCGCGGTCGTCGACGACGTAGGCCTGGTCGTCTTCGACCGGCTGTAGCTGATAGCGATCGCCGTAGGTGGTGAGGATGCTCGAGATCAGCTCGGGCGGGTACGGCGGCAACTGGCCGTCGGCGTGCGGCACGATGACCGAATCGATGAGGCCCAGGCCCCGGTAGCTCGGCAGGTTGGGCGCCTCGTCGGGGTCGTCCATCGGCACGGCGGGCTCGAGGCTCGGGCCCGCGACGATCGAGCCGGCACTCAGGCCGATGTAAGGCAGGCCCGCCTTGACCCGCTCGACGATGAGCCTGTCGGCGCCCGAGATGCGCATCGCCTCGCGGAGCAGGAAGGTGTTGCCGCCGCGCACGTAGAGCGCGTCGATGCGGTCGAGGGCCTCGGCCACCTCGTCGGGCGTCATCTCGGCGAGGAAGAGGTCGTCAACGGTCTCGACGAGGTCGACGACGCGCTGCCGCTCTTCATAGAGCCACGCCTGCATCGTGTCGTGTTCGGGCACGCGCCCAATCGCGTCGTGGACGAAGCCGATTCGTGCCTTGCCGGGGTGCTCGAGGTGGTTGCGCAGGAAGCCCCACAGGGCGCCGGCCTGCATGGACAGCAGCAGCAACTTCATGCGCACAGAGTACCGAAGTCGGGTGTGCCCCGACCGATACCCTGGACGTTGTCATGACGACGCTGCCTTGACCTGTCTTCAACAATGAGTATGCTCATTAAAAAGTCAGGTCGGGGTTTTGGACTGAGTGGAGAAGGTGAGCCGGATGACGGAAGCACCGCAGGGGCCCCGCGAGCGCAACAAACGCGAGAAGCGCACCCGCATTCTCGCCGAGGCCGGCCGTCTGTTCGCCAAGCACGGCTACGCCGCGACGACCACGAGCGCCATTGCCGAGGCCGCCGACCTTTCGCACGGCACGCTGTTTCGCTACGCGTCTTCGAAGCCCGCGCTCATGCTCATGGTCGGCAACGCCACGCTGAGCGCACGGCTTGCCAAATACGCGGATGCGGGGCACGGCACCCCGACCGACCGCATCATCGCGCTCGTGGCGCCGTTCATCGACGACCGCACGCAGCTCGAGAACCTCGTCGCGTATCAGCGCGCCGCACTCGACGGCGACCCTCACGAGGAGCACTGCGCCGAGGCGGTCGCCATCGTCGAGCGACTCATCGACGCGATCGGCGACCTCCTGCTGGAGGTCGCCGGACGACCCGATTCGACCGAGGCGGCGCATCTGGCGGCCGAGGCGATCTACGCGTCGCTGCACCTGCAGGTCGTGCTCGCCGACCGCGACGGGCGCTCCCCCGACGACCTCACCGCACACTTCCGTGGCCAAACCCAGCTGATCGTTCGGGGCTATCTCGCCACGGTCACAGGAAAGAAAGAAGGAAAGCAATGACTGACATCAAGAACGTCACCGTGCTCGGCTCGGGCGTGCTCGGTTCGCAGATCGCGTACCAGACCGCCTACGCCGGCTTCACCGTCACCGCATGGGACATCAACGACGACGCCGTCGCCGCGGCGAAGGAGCGCTTCGCGGGCCTCGCCCAGCGCTACGACGCCGAGGTTGAGGGCGCAAAGGACGGCAAGTCTGCGGCCGCGCTCGAGCGCCTCACCGCGACGAGCGACCTCTCCGCCGCGGTTGCCGACGCCGACCTCATCATCGAGGCCGTGCCCGAGAGCCCCGAGATCAAGACTTCGACGTGGGAGAAGGTCGGCGCCCTCGCCCCCGAGAAAACGATCTTCGCCACGAACTCGTCGACCCTACTGCCCTCGAGCTTCAAGGACGCGACCGGCCGTCCGAACAAGTTCCTCGCGCTCCACTACGCGAACCAGATCTGGGCACAGAACACCGCCGAGGTCATGGGCACCGCCGACACCGACCCCGAGGTGTATAAGACCGTGGTCGAGTTCGCGAAGGAACAGGGCATGGTGCCGATCGAGGTGAAGAAGGAGCAGCCGGGCTACGTGCTCAACACGCTGTTCGTGCCGCTGATCAACGCCGCCGGCTACCTCTACGCGAACGGCATCGCCGACGCCGAGACGATCGACAAGACCTGGCGCATCGGCACCGGCGCACCGCGCGGCCCGATGGAGATGCTCGACATCGTCGGCCTCACGACCGCCTACAACGTGTCGGTCATGGGCGACGAGGAGTCGCAGAAGTTCGCGAAGATCCTCAAGGAGGAATTCATCGACAAGGGCAAGCTCGGCATCGCCACCGGCGAAGGCTTCTACAACTACAAGTAGGCCCGCCTAGGTCGACGGCCGGTTCGGGCGCTCACTGAGGCCCGTGCCGCCGTCGCGACGCTCACCCCGGCCGAGCAACGAAGCGGGGCGGATCGCGGCCTTACCGAACTTCGCAACCGCCGCATCCGCCACCCGCTCGGCCGCCGACCACTCGTCGTCGTGCTGCTCGTCCCAGAGCAGCAGCGACGTTGCCTGCCCGGCCTCGACGAGGTCGGCCGCGCGCACACCAATGAGCCGCACCGGGCGGCCCTCGGCATGCAGCTCGTCCACGAGCTGCGCGGCCGCGCGATACAGCGTGAGGCCCGTGTCGGAGGGCCGCTCGAGGCGCGCCTGCCGCGACACCGTCTCAAAGTTTGACCAGCGTAGCTTCACCGCGACGGTCGCCGCCGCGAGGCCGGCCCGGCGCAGGCGCGCGGCGACCGCATCCGCCTGCGCCCGCACCTCACGCTGCAGATCCGCGTGCGAGGTCACGTCGTCTTGAAACGTCTGCTCGTGCGACACCGACTTCTCGCGTCGCGTCACCTCGACAGGACGCGAGTCGCGCCCCCACGCAAGGTTTGCGAGGTGCGAGCCCATCGATTTACCGACGATGCGCTCGAGCGCCGCGGGTGGCGTGTGCGCGAGCTCAAACACGGTGTGGATGCCCCGGCCGCGCAGCTTCGTCTCGGTCGTCTCGCCGACGCCCCAGAGGGCGCCCACGGGCAGGGCGTGCAGAAACGGGATCGTCTCGGATTCGGGAATCACGAGCAGCCCGTCAGGCTTGCACTTGCCGCTCGCGAGCTTCGCCACGAACTTCGTCGACGCGACGCCGACCGAGCAGGTCAGGCCGGTGCGCGCGTGCACCTCGCGGCGGATGCGCCGGGCGATTTCCGAGGGCGAGCCGAACAGCCGCACCGAGCCCGACACGTCGAGAAACGCCTCATCGATCGAGAGCGGCTCGACGAGCGGTGTGAACTCGCGGAAAATCGCCATGACCGCGTGAGACGCCTCGCGGTACTTGTGCATGTGCCCCGAGATCACGGTGGCCCCGGGCGCCAGCTGGAGCGCCCGCGCCATCGGCATTGCGGCGTGCACGCCGAGCGCTCGAGCCTCGTAGCTCGCCGACGAGACGACGCCGCGGCCGCCTGCGCCGCCCACGATGACGAGCTCGCCGCGCAGCTCGGGGCGGTCACGCACCTCGACGGCAACGAAAAACGCGTCCATGTCGACGTGCAGAATTGTGGCGCTGCCGTCGTCGTACGCATCACCCACTTCGCGCATGCCGAGCTGTTTCCGAGACATGCTTCCATTCTGGTCAATAAACTGTCCACATGAGCGATGCCGCAGTCAACGTTGCCGAGTTCAACGCGAATCGCGTGTGGACCAAGAACTACGCCCCGGGGGTTCCCCGCGATATTGAGCCGGTTACGACCTCCCTCTACGACGAGCTGGCCGACCGGGCCCGCAAGTTCGCCGACCGACCCGCGATCGAATTCTTCGGTGCCGAGCTGACCTTCGCGCAGTTGCACGACCACGTCGTGCGCTTCGCGAACGGCCTGCGTCGCATCGGCGTGAAGCGCGGCGACCGCGTCGCAATCGTGTTGCCGAACTGCCCGCAGCACGTCATCGCCTACTACGCGACGCTCCGCCTCGGCGCGGTCGTCGTCGAGCACAATCCGCTCTACACCCGCAGCGAGCTACGCACCCAGTACCAAGACCACGGCGCGGTGTTCACGATCGCGTGGGACAAGCTCGCGCCGGTCGTGCAGTCGCTCGCCGGCGAGGTCGACGTGCGCCGGGTGATCTCGGTGAACATGACGAAGATGATGCCGACGAAGATGCAGCTGCTGCTCAAGCTGCCAGTGAAGAAGGCCCGCGAGTCGCGCGACAAGCTCACCGGCAAGGCGCCCGGCACCGTGCCGTTCGAGAAGATCCTGCACCAGGTGCCGATCGGCGACGAGGTGCCAAAGCCCGGCCCCGACGACATCGCCATGCTCGCGTACACCTCGGGCACGACCGGCACCCCGAAGGGCGCCATGCTCTCGCACGCGAACCTGCTCGCGAACGGCCGCCAGGGTCAGGCGTGGATGCCCGAGTTCACGATGGGCGAGGAGACGATCTACGCGTTCCTGCCGATGTTCCACTCGTTCGGCAACCTCCTCGGCACGATCTACGGCGTCGTGACCGCCTCGCGCGTCACCCTGTTCCCCTCCTTCGACCCCGACCTCATCGTCGACGCGTCGAAGGTGCACCCCGCCACCTTCTACCCGGGCGTGCCGCCGATGTTCGACCGCCTCGCGCGCATCGCCCGAGAGGGTCGCCTCGATCTCTCGAACGTGCGCTACGCCATGAGCGGCGCCATGACGCTGACCAATGCCGTGGTCGAGTGCTGGGAGGCCGTCGCGGGCGGCGGGCTCAACGAGGGCTACGGCCTCACTGAGGCCTCCCCCATCGTGTTCTCGAACCCGTTCGGACCAACGCGCAAGATCGGCACGATCGGCCTGCCTCACGCCTCCACGACGATTCGCGTCGTGAACCCCGACAACCCCGATGAGGATGTTCCCCTCGGCGAGGTCGGCGAACTCATCGTGCACGGCCCCCAGGTTTTCCAGGGCTACTGGAACAACCAGGAGGAGACCGACAAGGTGCTGCTGCCCGGCCGCTGGCTGCGCACCGGCGACCTCGTGACCCAGGACGCCGACGGATTCATCACCGTCGTCGACCGCGCGAAGGAGCTCATCATCACGGGCGGCTACAACGTTGCCCCGAGCGAAGTCGAGCAGGTGCTGGTGCAGGTGCCGGGCATCGCTGAGGCCGCCGTCGTCGGCATCCAGCGGGGTTCGTCGGGCGCCGAGTCGGTGACCGCGGCGATCGTGCTCGACGAGGGGGCGACCTTCGACGAGGCGGCCACCCGCGCGTACGCGCACGACCACCTCGCCGAGTTCAAGGTGCCTCGCAGCTACACCGTCGTCGATGAACTGCCGAAGTCGCTGCTCGGCAAGGTATTGCGGAAGAAGGTGCGCGAGCAGCTCAGCGCCCCCAAGGCTGCCAAGTGAGCCGACCCACTCTGCGCGACGTCGCGGCGCGCGCCGGAGTGTCGACCGCTGCTGCGTCGCTTGCCCTGCGCGGCCTGCCGGGCGTCAGCCCATCGACCCGAGACACCGTGCTCGACGCCGCCGGCACGCTCGGCTACGTCGTCAACGTGAGCGCCCGCAACCTGCGCCGCCGCCGCACCGACACGATCGGCATCTACCTCCCCCAGGGCACGACGCTGCAGTGGTACTACGCCGACTTCGCGGTGGGCGTGAGCAACGCGGCCGGCGAGCGGGGCGTGGCCGCCCTGATTTTGCCGCAGCACGGCGACCCGCGCCCATTTCTCGCGCACGTCGACGGCATCGTCACGGTGGATGTGCGCACGACCGACCCGCTCGCTCGCGCCGTGCTCGGCGCCGGTCGCGAGATCGTCACGGGCGAGCGCGTGCCCGAGGGCCAGCCGCAGCCCCACGGCATCGTCTTCGTCGACCACGAGCGCGAGATGACCGGTCTGCTGCGCCACCTCGAGCAGCGCGGATCGACCTCGATCGGCGTGCTGCTGCCGCCCGAGGACACCGCGTGGGGCATCGAGGTGGCCCGCGCCGCGCGCCGCTTCGCCGCCGAGTCGACTGTCGAGGTGCACGAGGCACCGGTGTCGTTCTCACCCGAGACCGAAGAGATCCAGGCCGCCTGCGCGACGCTGCCGGCCGGCGTCGACGCGATCGTCGCGGTGCCCGACGGCACGGCCACGAGCGTCGCCGGCGTGCTGCGCTCGCGCGGGCAGCGCATCCCCGAGGATGTTCGGCTCGCGTCGTACACCGACTCGCAATCCGACCGCTTGCTCGACCCGCCCGTCACCGCGATCGACCTGCGGCCGAGCGAGTTCGGCGCGCGGTGCGCCCAGCTGCTGCTCGATCTGCTCGAGGGCGCTGCCGTGCCGCGCGAGCAGCAACTCGATGTCGAATTTCGACCTCGCGCGGCAACCAACTAAATCGATTAAGCTGACGAGCGTACCCGCCCGAAAGGACTAGCAACAATGAAGATGCCCGCGGAATGGGAGCGCCACGAGCGCACCTGGATGGCCTGGCCCGGCCCCGGCTACCTCTTCGGTAGCTCCGAAGCCGACGCCGACGAGGCGCGCGCCACCTGGGCGTCGGTCGCGAACGCCACCGTGGACTTCGAGCCGGTGACGATTCTCGTACCCCGCTCCGAACTCGGGGCCGCGAAGCGCGCCCTCTCGAGCCGCGTGCACATTGAGGAGGCCGAGCTCAACGACGCGTGGATGCGCGACATCGGGCCGACCTTTGCCTTCGACGGTGACGAGCTCGTCGCGGTCAACTGGGTGTTTAACGGCTGGGGCGCCCAGTCGTGGGCAAACTGGGACAAGGACCAGCACATCGGCCGCCGTGTCGCCGAGCTCGCCGGCGTGCGCGTCGTTGACTCGCCCCTCGTCAACGAGGGCGGCGGCATCCATGTTGACGGCGCGGGCCAGGTCATGGTGACCCGCACCGTGCAGCTCGACCCGGGCCGCAACCCGAACTGGAACACCGCAAAGGTTGAGCAGGAACTCGCCGACAAGCTCGGCACCACCTCGACCGTCTGGCTCCCCCGCGGCCTCACCCGCGACTCCGAAGAGTTCGGCACGCGCGGCCACGTCGACATCGTCGCGAGCTACACGCCCGACGGCCGCGTGCTCGTGCACGACCAGCGCGACGAAACGCATCCCGACTTCGCCGTGACGCAGCAGGTGATCGAGGCCCTCACCGACGCCTTCGACGCGACCGACACGCCCCGCGAAATCCTGCGCGTACCCGCGCCGAAGGAGCTCCGCGACGCCGAGGGCTGGGTTGACTACAGCTACATCAATCACCTCGTCGCGAACGACGCGGTCATCGCCTGCGCCTTCAACGACGCGAACGACACCGAGGCGTTCGAGGTGCTCGCCGAGGCCTACCCCGGCCGCGAGATCGTACCGGTGGATGCGCGCCCCATCTTCGCGCGCGGCGGCGGCGTGCACTGCATCACCCAGCAGCAGCCCGCTCGCTAAGCTGACCGTGTGAACGAATCACCACAGCACCCGGTCTCGCCGCTCGCGGCAAGTAGCAATCGCCCGAGCGGCGCGATCCTGGCGCCGGGCGACACCGTCGACCTCACCGAGCTCGAGAAGGTGCCGCCGCTCGAATCGTTCCTCAACACCCTCGCGCTCTCAGAGACCGGCGCGCGCACCTCGCGCGACATCTTCACGGGGCAGAGCCAGTGGATGCCCCACGGGCGCATCTTCGGCGGGCAGGTCGCGGCGCAGTCACTCGTCGCTGCGACCCGCACCGTCGCCGACGACCGGCACATCCACTCGATGCGCGGTAACTTTCTGCGCCCGGGCAACGTGAACGAGCCGATCACCTTCTCGGTCGAGCGCAGCCACGACGGCAACTCGTTCTCGACGCGCCTCGTGCAAGCGTTCCAGTACGGCGAGCCGATCTGGTCGATGATCGCGAGCTTCCAGGTCGACTCCGAAGGGCTCGACCACTACGCCGAGATGCCGCACGGCATTCCCGGCCCCGAGCAACTGCCGAGCGCGGCCGCCCAGGTCGCGGTGGCCGGCGAGGCGCTCGCGAACTACTGGATCAACCGGCGCCCGTTCGAGCTGCGCTACGCCGACGAGCCGATCTTCCTCCAGCCCGCCACCGGCCGCGTCGCCGAGCAGGCCGTGTGGATTCGCGCCGTCGACCAGCTGCCCGACGACGAGGTCGTGCACCGCGCATCCCTCGCCTACGCGAGCGACTACCTCATGCTCGACCCCGTCCTGCGCCGCCACGGCCTCGCGTGGACCGAGCCGCGCCTGCGCGTCGCGAGCCTCGACCACAGCGTGTGGTGGCACCGCTACGCGCGCGCCGACGAGTGGCTGCTGCTCGTGCTGCACTCGACGAACGCGCACGGTGGCCGCGCGCTCACGCACGGCGAGTTCTATACCCGCGAGGGCCTGCTCGTCGCGAGCGTGACGCAGGAGGCGATGATTCGCCTCAAGCCCGAGGCGTAGGCGCCGGCGCCGCCGCGTCGGTGAACGCCGCCTTCGGCACGAACAGCAGCAGCACGGCCGCGATGAGGGCCGTGACGCCGCAGACGAGCCACACCGTGAAGTAGCCGGCGAGCGAGCCGGCGGTCGCATCGACGGTCGCCGTGGCGCCGGCGGCGCCCTGCATGAGCGCGATGCCGAAGGTCGCCGACGCGATCGCACCGCCGACGGTCTTCACCGAGTTCGTGAGGCCCGTCGCGACGCCCGTCTGCGTGGGTGGCGCGGCGGCAGCGGCCGCGGCCGGCAGCGCCGCAACGAGCGCACCCGAGCCAACGCCCGCGACGACCATGTTCAGGATGACCTGCGCGTACGTGTCGTGGAACGGCAGGAACAGCAGGTAGCCGACGCCGACGAACACGGCCGCGGCGACGATCGTGAGGCGCGGCGTGATCCACTTCGAAACCCGCGAGAAGAGCAGCGCGCCGACGATCATCGCGATGAGGTAGAGGCCGATGATGAGCGAGGTGCGGAAGCCCGTCGTGCCGAGGCCGTAGCCGTAGAGCGCGGGGTCGGTGCGCGCGAACGTTGACAGCGGCGCCTGGGCCCCGAGCACGCTCACACCGAAGAGGCCCGCCGTGAGAAACACGGGCGCCAGCGCGGGCGAGCGGAACATCCGCACGTCGATGAGCGGGTCGGGGTGGCGCAGTTCGTACCGCACGAACGGCACGAGGAGCAGCAGGCCCGCCGCGATCGCGACCCAGGCGATGGGGCTGCCGACGCCGCCGAGGCGGAGGAGGCTCAGGCCGCCCGTGAACGCGATGAGCGCGAGCGACACGAGCACGAGCCCCACGAGGTCGAGCTTGCCGCCGGTGAGCAGGTCGGACTCGCGCACGCCGAAGCGGATCACGAAGAAGCACGCGACGACGAGCAGCGCCGGCACGAGCAGCACGACCCAGAGCGGCAGCGTGTCGACGAGCTGGCCGCCGAGCAGCGCGCCCGTGATCGCGCCCGCCTCGAGGGTGGCGACGAGGATGCCGGCGGCGCGGGCCGTGAGCGGCGAGGCGTCGTCGCGGCCGCGGGTGCGCGACCAGATGATCGCGACCTCGAGCGGCAGCCACACGACGTAGACGCCCTGCAGCGCCCAGGCAGCGAGGAAGAGCCCGAACGAGTTCGAGAACGGCAGCGCGAGCGACGCGATCGCCGTGATCGCGGTCGACCAGAGCAACATGCGCTTGTGCCCGAACATGTCGCCGAGCTTCGCGAATGCCGGCACGACGAGCGCGCTGAGCATGAGCTGCGTGCCCTCGAGCCAGTTGACGTCGGCGTCGTGCACGTCGAGGTGCCGCGCGATGTCGGTGAGCATTGGGGTGTAGTACCCCTGCAGCACCCCGCTCGTGAACTCGACGAAGGCGAGCAGGCCGACGATGCCCGCGAGCGGGCCGAGGGATGCGCGCCGGCGCCGGGCGCTCACGCGCGGATTCCTTCGATGAGGGTGCGGTGGAACCGCTCGCCGCGCTCGAGCTCGGCGATGTCGACGCGCTCGTCGATGCCGTGAATCGAGGCGCGCTGCTCGGCGTTCATGAGCAGCGGCGCGAAGCGATACGTCGCGGGGCAGATCTGGTGGAAGTACCGCGAGTCGGTCGCGGCCATCGTCACATAGGGCACCGTGATCGCGGCTGGATGCGAGACGCGCACCGCGTCGGCGATGAGCGCGAACTGCGGGCCGTCGCTCGGCGACTCGGGCGACGCGTCGCTGCCCTCGAGCACGTCGACCGCGACGCTGCGGTCGGCGATGCGGCGCTGCAGTCGCCGCACCGTGCCGGCGACGGTCTCGCCGAGCGCGAGGCGCAGGTTGATGACGGCCTCGGCCTGCGAGGGCAACACGTTGTGGGCCGTGCCCCCGGTGATCTTCGTGGGCGCGACGGTCGTGCGCACGAGCGCGGCCGCCTCGCCGCCGAGCCGTGCGAACACGAGCGCGTTGAGCCAGGGCCACGCCGCGAGCAGCCGATAAAGCAGCCGACCGGCGCCGGTGCTGCGCGCGGCGAACAGCCCGAGCATCCGGGTAATCGCCGCCGGCGCCCGCGCAGTGAACGTCGTGGGCGTGAGCCGCGACACCGCGCGCGAAACGCGGCCGACGGCGGTGAGCGGTGGCGGCGTCGAGGCGTGGCCGCCGTCGCTGCGGGCCGTGAGCCGCACCGTCGCGACGCCCTTTTCGCCGACGCCGACCATCGCGGCGAGGCCCCGCACGAACGGCAGCGGCGCGTCGGTGACCGCGCCGCCCTCGTCGAGCACGAGCCACGGAGTCAGCCCGCGCTCGCGAAACACCACGACGATCGCCTGCGCCGCGGCGCCGAAGGTCTCCTCATTGCCGCCGAACGAGAGGTAGACATCGCGCGCGGGCACGAACTCGGCGGCGAGCAGGTTCTCGACGGCGTCGAGCAGCACGACGAGCGGGCCCTTGTCGTCGAGCGCGCCGCGGCCATAGACGCTGCCGCCCTCGATGCGCCCCTCGAAGGGCGGGTGGGTCCAGGGGTCGAACTCGTCGACCGGCACGACGTCGTAGTGCGCCATGAGCACGACCGGGTCGGCCGACGGGGTCTCGCCCGCCCAGCGAAAGAGCAAGCCGAAGTCGGTGATGCGCTCGAGCTCGAGCGAGGCGTGGATGCGCGGGTACAGCTCGGCGAGCAAGCTCACGAACGCCTCGAACGGCTCGCGCCCGCGCGCGTCGAGTTCGGCCGACACGGTTCGCACTTGAATCATGCGCGAGAGGCGTTCGGCGATGCCGGGCCGAGGCGACGTTGCTTGGCTCATGTGCTCAGCGTAGTGCGGTCTGGGCGGCGATTAGCCCCGGAGGTAACGCCAGGGTTTCCGGGCCGTCTCGACGCGGTGGCGGGCCTCGCCGGGGGCGTCGGGGTCGTCGTAGACCGCGTCGCCGGGCCAGCAGATGATGCCGCCGTCGCGCGCCCGCGTCGGGAGTTCCTCGAAGCCGCCCGAGCGCAGGTCGGCGAGGGCCTCGGCGACGTCGGCATACTTCGTGAGCTTGTCGAGCATGACCCACGTCGGCACGATCAACGTGAGCGCGTCGTTCGCGTGCGTGTCGAGCATCTGCTGCGGGCGCACCCACTCGAGCGCCACCGCCTCGGCCTCGGCGGGCACCGGCGTGCCCGAGAACGCCGGTGCGACGAAGAACCAGGTGCGAAATCGCGGCATGACGTTGTGCGGCGGGCTGAAGATCGCGAGCGGCGTCAGGCTCGCCGGGTTGACCACGAGCTCGGTCTCCTCCCGCACCTCGCGGGCGGCCGCGACGCGCGCCGCGGCCTCCTCGTCGGCCGGGTCGCCGTCTTCGGGGTCGACCTTGCCGCCCGGGTACACCCAGGCGCTCGCAAACGAGCCACGCGACGGGCGCTGCAGCATGAGCACCTCGATGCCCTCGTCGCCGTCGCGCAGCAGGAGCACGGTGGCGGCGAGGCGTTCGGTGGTTTCCGGCGTTTCGGGTGTGGTCACCTGTGCACCATATCGCGAGCGATACGCTGGCGGTATGGCTGTCGACATCGCGCAGGTGCGGGCGAACAACCCGTCACCGATGACCCTGACCGGAACGAACACGTACGTCATCACGAGCGGCGAGGTGAGCTGCGTCGTCGATCCGGGACCGCTCGAGGCCGAGCACCTCGATGCGATCGTCGCGACCGCCGAGCAGATCGTGCTCGTGCTCTCCACCCACCGCCACAGCGACCACACGGCCGCGGTTGACGAGCTCGTGGCGCGCACCGGCGCATCCGCCCGCGCCATCTCGCCCGAGTGGTGCCGGGGCGCCGAGCCGCTCCACAACGGCGAAGCGATCGCGCTCGGCGACACGAGCCTGCGCATCCTCGCCACCCCGGGCCACACGAGCGACTCGATGAGCGTGCTCGTGCCCGAGGCCCACGCCGTGCTCACGGGCGACACCGTGCTCGGCGGATCGACCACCGTGCTCGAATACCCCGACGGCACGCTGCGCGACTACCTCGCTTCGCTCGACCAGCTCGAGAAGCTCGGCGCCAGCCGCATCCTGCCCGGCCACGGCGACGAGATCAAGGCGGGCGACGAGGCCGTGCGCGAGCTGCGCGAGCACCGCCTGGGCCGACTCAAGCAGATTCAGGATGCGCTCGCGCAGCTCGGCGAGGCACCCCGCGTCGACGAGGGGCTCATCGACCGCCTCGTCGAGCTCATCTACCCGGGCGTTGCGGCGGCTGGTGCCGCCCGGTTGTCGGTCGCGGCCCAGCTCGACTACCTCGCGGGGGCTTAGAGCGAAAACCGTAGCCCGCGCTTTCGGGTTGACCTGCCACTTGTTGCTTGCTGCCGAGGTGATTTGGGGTGACTTTTCCCTGAGCCTATTTTGTGATGCGCCAAGCCTGAATATCCATCGCGTCGTGCAGCAGACGAGCGACTTCGATGGCGTCGGCAACTTGTCGATAGACCACGAAGTGCCGAGGGTGCGAGATACGTCGCACAGCAGGGCTCACCTGGTCACGGCAAGCTCTCAGATGCAGCGTGCGGAACCCGTCAGCGAGGTCGGAACGATCATGCGAGCCAGGAAACCTCGGATCCACACTAATGACGCCCAACGTTGCGAAGACCAGAGCTTCGTATCCGTCGCGAACGGCCGCACCGAAGTTCTCCAATGACCATCCCAGCGCATCAACGATGTCAGCGCGAGCCGCAGGCGTGAGGTCAACTGCGTACGTCACGCCGGCTTTCGCGCACCGCGCTCGGTCGCCTCGCGGCTTAGCCCTTGCAGATACTCCTGAAGCTCACTTGCGGGGATGCGGATGCTTTCGCCCCGGTCGATCTGGTCGACTCCGACTTGCACGGCCGCCTTGAGTTCGGCGTAACGCGCCTCGTCGTGCTCGTTCGTGGTTGCGAGCGAAGCGATCAGCTCCTGCGCGATCTCGGCTCGCTCGGCGCGCGGCAGCGCACGCGCTGCATCGAGCACTTCGGTCAGAGTCGATTTCATGAAGGCATTCTACGACGGCTCGTTCAATGCCGGCAGATGACGCCGTCAAACTCACGGCGCTGACCGCTCCGACGCCACTTACTGCACGCAGTCGCGCTGTCAGTATGTTCCGCGAATCACTGCGTGGCCTCTGACTGGACGATGAGTCGCTTGCCCCAAGGAACGCTCCAGCGGTGCGGTGATCCAGTTCCGGCTTACTCCTTGCTGTTCGAGCACCACATGCGCACTGCCGCGGGAGATGTAGGCGAATCCTTCGTCCTGGCGTTGATAGTCGATGGTGAAGCCACACAGGCCGCACCACAACTCGAGGCTCGTAGGGGTGTGGGTCACGAGCAGCTCAGGCACGAGCGTGGGGTCAGAATTGGTCACGCCAGCAATTCTCTCAGTCCACAGTCGACGACTGCTGGCGCGGGTCCGTCCGAGACACGGCATTTGGGGTTCGACAGTGCTAATAAATGAAAGGCAACGGGCCAGCGACCCGGATAAGTGTCGGCCATGGCCCGATCGGGCTATTGGTACGACGGCCGTGCGCGCGCAGACTGAGTGAATGCGCCTGCACACATTTCTCTACCGAACCAGCATCGCTTTTGCTGTCGCACTGACCTGCTTTCTGCTGCTCGCGGCGTGGTTGATCGGCGCACGATTTGATGCGAATGACTGCGACTTGTCGATCCCTATCGGCGTCTCGATATGGACCTATGAACACAGCTGGTGGCCGTTGGGGCAGAGCTGCGTCTACAGGCTCGACGACCCGGACGGCCCTACGGTCGTGCCGCCAGGCTACGAACTCACCATTGCGATGGGCATCATCCTGATTTGCGGCGTTCTGCTCGTGTGGCTGCTCCGACGATGGCACAAGCGCCACATCGCACGTCGACTCGGATGAGGGAAATGACGAAGTGGGCGGCGGGCACACTGCCCACCGCCCACTTCGTCCGTGTCGCTACGCCTGAGCGCGCTCGAGAATGAGCTCGCGCACGCGCTTCGCGTCGGCCTGGCCACCCATGGCCTTCATGACCGCGCCGATGACGGCGCCGGCGGCCTGCACCTTGCCGTCCTGGATCTTCGCGAGCACGTCGGGCTGTGCCGCGAGCGCCTTGTCGATGGCCGCGATGAGCGCGCCGTCGTCCGAGACCACGGCGAGCCCGCGCGCATCCACGACCTCGCGCGGCGAACCCTCGCCCGCGAGCACGCCCTCGAGCACCTGGCGCGCGAGCTTGTCGTTGACGGTGCCGTCGGCGATGAGTGCCTCGAGCTCGGCAACCTGCTGCGGCGTCGCGAGGGCGGTCGGGTGCACGCCCTGCTCGTTCGCGAGGCGGCTCAGCTCGCCGAGCCACCACTTGCGGGCGCCCTGCGGGGCCGCACCGGCCTTGACCGTCTCGTCGACCGCGTCGAGCAGGCCACCGTTGACGATGTCCTGGAACACCTGACCGCTAAACTCCCACTCGCCGCGCAGGCGCCGGCGGCGCAGCACCGGCTGCTCGGGCAGAGCCGCGCGCAGTTGCTCGACGAGCTCGCGGCTCGGGCGAAGCGGCATGAGGTCGGGCTCGGGGAAGTAGCGGTAGTCATCGGCGTCGGACTTCGGGCGCCCCGACGAGGTGCGGCCGGTGTCTTCGTGCCAGTGCCGCGTCTCCTGCGTAATCGCGGTGCCCTTCTCGAGCAGCGCGGCCTGGCGCTGGATCTCGTAGCGCACGGCGCGCTCGATCGAGCGGAACGAGTTGATGTTCTTCGTCTCGGTGCGCGTGCCGAGCTTTTCCGCGCCGCGGGGGCGCAGCGACACGTTCGCGTCGCAGCGCAGGTTGCCGCGCTCCATGCGAGCGTACGAGACGCCGAGCGAACGGGCGATGTCGCGAATCGTCGACACATACGCCGCCGCAAGCTCGGGGGTGCGTGCCTCACCGCCGAAGATCGGCTTCGTGACGATCTCGACGAGCGGCACACCCGCGCGGTTGTAGTCGACGAGCGACGAGCTCGCGCCCTGGATGCGCCCGGTCGAGCCCATGTGCGTGAGCTTGCCCGCGTCATCCTCCATGTGCGCGCGCTCGATCGGCACCTGGAACACCGTGCCGTCCTCGAGCTCAACCTCGACCTCGCCCTCGAACGCGATCGGGTCGTCGTACTGCGAGATCTGGTAGTTGCGGGGGCTGTCGGGGTAGTAGTAGTTCTTGCGCGCGAACGACGACTCCTCGGCGATCGAGCAGCCGAGCGCGAGCCCGAGCTGAATCGAGTAGCGCACCGCCTCCTCGTTCACGACGGGCAGCGTGCCCGGCAGACCGAGGTCGACGGGGCCGATCTGCGTGTTCGGCTCGGCGTCGTGTTCGTCGCCCGAGGGGTTCGGTGTGGGCGAGAACATCTTCGTCTTCGTCGAAAGCTCGACGTGCACCTCGAGGCCGATGACGGGCTCGTACTTCTCGAGCGCGGCATCGAAGTCCATGAGTTCCGGCTTCGCCATCTCGCTACGCCTCCTTCAGCTCGGGGGCCTGCGCGTAGAGCGGGCTCCCCCATTGTTCGTTGAGTGCTGCCTCGAGCGCGGCGCCGACCTTGTAGAGGCGGGCGTCCTCGCGCGCGGGTGCCATGAATTGGAAGCCGACGGGCAGGCCCTCGCTGAGGCCCATGGGCAGCGAGAGGGCCGGGATGCCCGCGAGGTTCGCGGGGATCGTCGTGATGTCGGCGACGTACATCGCGGTCGGGTCGTCGAGTCGCTCGCCGAGCTTCCACGCGACCGTCGGCGACGTCGGTGCGACGAGCACGTCGACCTCGCCGAATGCGCGGTCGAAGTCGCCCTGCACGAGCGTGCGGACCTTCTGCGCGGAGCCGTAGTACGCGTCGTAGTAGCCGCTCGACAGCGCGTAGGTGCCGAGCAGGATGCGGCGCTTCGCCTCGTCGCCGAAGCCGGCGGCGCGGGTCGCGCTCATGACCTGCTCGACGTTCGCGCCCTCGGGGGTGACGCGGAGACCGTAGCGCACCGAGTCGTAGCGGGCGAGGTTGCTCGAGACTTCGGCGGGCATGAGCAGGTAGTACGCCGCGACGGCGTAGTCGAGGGTGTCGAGGTCGATCCAGGTGATCGTTGCGCCGCGGGCGGTGAGCACGTCGAGCGCCTCCTGGAAGCGCTCGCGCACGCCCGCCTCGAAGCCCTCGCCCTCGGCAAGCTGGCGCGGCACGCCGACTCGCAGGCCGGCCACCGCATCCGCCTTGAGGCCCGCCTTTGCGGCGGCAGCGAACGACGGCCAGTCGTGGGTCATCGAGGTCTGGTCGCGCACGTCGTGGCCGCCGATGACATCGTGAAGCAGCGCCGCGTCGAGCACGGTGCGTGCCGCGGGGCCGATCTGGTCGAGCGACGAGGCCATCGCGATGGCGCCGTAGCGGCTCACGCCGCCGTAGGTCGGTTTCACGCCGACGGTGCCGGTGACCGAGGCGGGCTGGCGCACCGAGCCCCCCGTGTCGGTGCCGAGCGCGATCGGTGCCTCGAAGGCGGCGACGGCCGCGGCCGAGCCACCGCCCGAGCCACCGGGAATCCGGTCGAGACCCCACGGGTTGTTCGTCGCGCCGAAGCCCGAGGTCTCAGTCGACGAGCCCATGGCGAACTCATCCATGTTCGTCTTGCCGAGAATCGGCATGCCGGCGGCACGCAGGCGCTCGATGACGTGCGCGTCGTACGGCGGCTGCCAGCCCTCGAGGATGCGGCTGCCCGCCGTGGTCTCAAGGCCGCGGGTGACGAGGTTGTCCTTCACCGCGATCGGCACGCCGGCAAGCAGTGAGGTGGTTTCGCCTGCGGCGCGGGCGGCGTCGGCGGCCTCTGCCTGCTGCAGCGCGCCCTCGGCGTCGACGGTGAGGTACGCGTGCACGGCGCCGTCAACGGCAGTGATGCGGTCGAGGTGCGCCTGCGTCGCTTCGACCGAGGTCGTTTCGCCGGCCGTCAGGCGCTGCGCGAGTTCGGCGGCGGTGAGCTTGGTGAGGTCGGTCATTAGGCTTCCTCCCCCAAGATCGCGGTGACCTTGAACCGGGTCTCGTCGCGGTCGGGGGCCTGTTCGAGCACCTCATCGCGGTCGAGGGTCGGCGCCGCCTCGTCGGGGCGCGTGACATTCGCGTTCACGAACGGGTGGCTTGCGGGCGCAACGTCGGGCGTCGCGACCTCCTGAACCTTGCTGATGAGCTGGTTGATGGCGCCGAGCTGCTCGGTCATGCGCCCGATCTCTTCTTCCGTGAGATCGATGCGCGAGAGCTCCGCCAGGTGCTCGACGTCTGCACGAGTGATGTCTGACATACCGTTCCGTCTTCGAGTGCGATTACGACCAATCCAGTCTAGTTCGCCCACCCCGCACCCCGACCCCTTCCGTTGAGTGGTCGTTTTTTGTAGTTTCCAAGGCGGTAAGACTACAAAAAGTGAACCGTCCCGGGTTTGATGCCGCTCCCTTTTGAGTTGGAAGGATGGCGTCATGCCAAAGAAGATTGATCCCGCGCTCCGCGAACGAGCAGTCAGGCTCGTGCTCGAACACCGTGCCGAGTATCCCTCGACCTCACAGGCAATCGCCGCGGTCGCACGGCAAGAAGGTATCGGTGCGGAATCACTCCGGCGCTGGGTCGCGCAAGCCGATATCGACGCAGGAGTCCGCGACGGGCAAACCAGTGCGGAAGCCGCAGAGATCAAACAGCTCAAAGCAGAGAATCGCAGGCTCCGGGAGGACGTCGCGATCTTGAAAGCAGCGACAACTTTCTTCGCGGGGGAACTCGACCCCCGCAACCGGTAATGCTGGGGTTCATTGACCACCTGCGCGCTGAAGGTCACGCGGTCGAGTCGATCATTCGCGTCCTGCGGGAGCAGGGCGTGCAGATCGCCGCGCGCACCTACCGTGCCTGGAAACAAGGCCGCGTCAGCACCCGCACCGTGACCGACGCGCTCGTACTCGATGCCGTGCGTGACACGGCCTGGAACGTTGAGGAACGTCCCGACGGGACCCGCCGTCGACGGCTGACTCCTGAGGGCCTGTATGGGCGGCGGAAGATGACCGCGCTGATCCGCCGTACTGCCATCGCGGACGCGTCCCGCGGTGCCGTGGACCGCGCTATGCGTGCCCTCGGACTCGTCGGGATCACGCGGGCGAAAGCCATCCGAACCACGATCCCCGCCAAGAACGCCGCGCGTGCCGGTGACCTCCTGAACCGCGACTTCACCGCACCACGGCCGGACCACACCTGGGTGACCGATTTCACCTACGTCCGCACGTGGGCCGGCTGGGTGTACGTCGCATTCATCCTCGACGTGTTCTCGCAACGGATCGTGGCCTGGCACGCGCAGACCAGCAAACACACCGATCTCGTCATGACCCGGGACTGCCGAAGGTTTGGTTGACTCCAAGACCGCATGATTCCTGAGAGGGCGTCGTGCTGAAAGGATGGCAACCATGCCGAAGATCACCTACACCGACGAGTTCAAGCGCGACGCGGTCGCGTTGGTCGAGTCGGGTATCCCTCAAAAGCAGGTCGTCAAGGACCTCGGAGTGGCGAAAACCACGCTGCAGGCATGGCTCCGTGACGCGAGGTTCAAGTCCCATGGGATGACCCCGACCACCGATCCAGAGGCGCGCAAGGACATGTCGCAGGCACTGCGTCGGATCCGGGAGTTGGAGATGGAAAACGAGGTGCTACGGCGCGCGGCGGCGTATCTGTCGCAGGCTCACATCACGCCCCCAAAATGATCTATCCGCTCGTGAAGGAGATGGCCGCGGTCGGTGCCCGGGTGAGGGTGCCGGTGGCGGTCGCGTGCCGGATACTGGGATTCTCCAAACAGGGCTACTACAAGTGGCTCAAGCAACCGGTGTCAGCCCGTGAGGCCGAGGAGCAAGAGCTCATCTCGGTGTTGCATCAGCTTCACAACGACGACCCGGAGGGCGGCTACCGGGTGCTGGCAGACGACCTCGCTGAGTTGGGCTACGAGTTGTCCGAGCGCAGAGTGTGGCGGTTGTGCCGGGTCGCCGGCATCCAATCGGTGTTCACCACGCGGAAGACTCGCTACAAGAAGGCCGGCGCGCCGGTTCACGATGACCTGGTCAACAGGCAGTTCAGCGCCGACGGCCCCAACGAGCTATGGCTGACCGACATCACCGAGCACCGCACCCGCGAGGGCAAGGTCTACCTGTGTGCGATCAAGGACGTGTTCTCCAACCGGATCGTCGGCTACTCGATCGATTCACGGATGAAGGCCCGGATCGCCGTCAACGCGCTCGAGATGGCAGTGGCCCACCGAGGCCGGCCCGCTGGGGTGATCGTCCATTCCGATAGAGGGTCCCAATTCCGGTCGCGCCGCTTCCGCAAAGCGCTGAAGCGCCACAGGCTACGTGGCTCGATGGGCAGGGTCGGGGCATGTGGCGATAACGCCGCGATGGAGTCGTTCTTCGCGCTCCTGCAGAAGAACGTCCTCGACCGTCGATCCTGGGGCACACGAGAGGAACTGCGCCTGGCCATCGTGTCCTGGATCGAGGGCAAGTACCACCGCAAACGCCGTCAACGCCGACTCGGGAAACTCACCCCCATCGAGTTCGAACTCATCATGAACCCAGCCGCTACACTGGCGGCATAAACCCGGAGGTCAACCAAACCTTCAGCGGACCCAACAGACTCAGCACCGAGACCACCGCGATCAGCGCCGGAAAGATCGCTAGGACAGTGCGGTAGGTGAGGCTGGCCGCCAGATCGGTGCAGCCGTCAGCGGAGAATTCGTGGACCGTGGTCCTGAGGATGTACTTCCATGCGGGTTTGGTGATCTCACCAGGAGAGTCAGGCTTGCACTCATCTTCGGGATGAGGAGCGTCCGCAGGATCGCTTTGAGTGTTTTCACGGGAGCTGTGAGACATGGACGTGCCTTTCTCCGGGTGTACTGGGAGCACGCGCTCCTGAGGAACAAAGTTGGGCTGGACTCAGTCGCCCGGCCACTCTCCTGTGAGACGCTGGAACGCCCGAGCGCCCCCGCGGTCCACCAGCGCCTTGACGAAGGCGAAGAGTGCCCCCTGAACCGCAGCCGCCAGAAGAACTTCACCGAGGTTGAAGTCGGACTCCAAGGCTTTGGGTGCATCGTCGCGGTGTTCTGACGGGATCCGTTTCCAGATCTGCTTGAACAACACACCCGCCAGAGCACCGCTGATCAGGCCGTTGACCAGCCCGATCGGACGATAGAGGAGCTTCGCTGAAGTGTTGCTGGATTCTTTATTGGCCATCGTCATTTCCTTTCCTAGCGGTGCTGCAAGAACGCGGGGTCAGCTCTTACGAGACCGGCCGACGACGACGGCCATGGTCGCGGCGATCGTCGCCACACCTATCCATGCGTACGTGGTGGGTTTGCCGTGCTCGTCGATGACAAGCGCCTCGGCACGCTGGAGGTATCCGAGGGCGTGCTGGCGTGCGTCGTTCGTCTGTTCAGCGACGCGGTGCTTCGTCGCGGCGATCTGCCTTCGGGCCTGTGATTTCACATCGAACTTCTCCGCCAGTGCCTCGACGGTCTCTCCAAGCTCGCGCCGAGTGCGTTCAATGTCAGCCTCTATCTCCTCTTGCGAGGCACCCTTTTCCGGCTCCGGCGGCGCAGCGGAAACGCTGGCAACACCAGCGGTCGAGCGGGAGACCTTCGAATCCTCATGTCTAGGGGGCGTCATGGCGGCTGTGTTCCTTAACCTCGGCAACGTCTCGGTTGACGTTGGTGATTGTCCGTTCGGGTGCCAGCGAAAGCTGCTCCACCTTCTTCTTGCCGAGCAGAGCCACGATGGCGGCAGCGATGAAGAGAATGGCCGTGACGATGAGCGCTGCGGCCCATGCCGGCAGGACCAGCGTCAAGGCAAGAATGGCTGTGGCGATCAGAGCGCCGAAACCAAACCATGCCAGGATGCCTCCGGCCCCCAAGAATCCGGCGCCGATTCCGCCCTGTTTGGCCTTGGCTGATAATTCCGCCTGGGCCAGTCTCATCTCGTCGCGGACCAGTCGTGAGGTCTGCTCCGAGAGGCGAGTCATCAATTCAGGAACTGTGGGCTCTGAGGGTTTTGCTGGGTGACTCATGACGTGTGCCCTTGACTGTGAAACGACGTAGAACCTGGTTGCCACTGACGCTGGAAGATGAAGCTACCATTTGAGGCCACCCTGGTAAACGAATCGGACGAGAAACGTGCAGCGACTGCTTTGTGGGTCTGAGGAAGCCCTTCGTGTCTTCTCGGGGTGCCCCTCCACGTGCCTGGGATTGATGTCACAGAGCACCTGTCGAGGGGCCGGATCCCGCGTGCCCGGAACCGGCCCCTCGGCAGAGACGAAACGCTCAACCTGCAGCGATCTCACTCACCGCTTCTTACCGGGCTTGTCCTCACCCTCGACATCGATCTCTTCCTTGCGAACCTCATCAGAGACCGTCTCGGTGTCCTGCACCGTGCGCTTGCCGACATTGACCTTCTCGGTGACCACAGTCTCCTTATCCACCACCGGACGCTCCTCCCGCAGCGTCACCGTCTCCTCCTGCTGACCCGCACCATCGATGGTGCCAGCAGAACGAGCCTCAGCCGAGTTCGGATCGACCTTCTCACGATCCACCACCAGCTCCTCACGCTGGACCGGGACCTCAACGGTCTGATGCTCAGTGCGCACCCGCTTGCGCAGCCGCACCTGACCGGCCTCGCGCTCCTGGGTACCGACCTTCAGCCGCTCCTCGTGAGCGACCATCTTGGCGGCATCTCCGGCATCAGCACCCCGGCCGCCAGCATCAGTGCCGGTACGGCCGGTGTCGGTGCCGTGGCGACCGGTGCCGGTGCCGGTGTCAGTGCTGTAGTAATCCCACAGGCGATGCTCCTCCTCGACGCTGAGGTGACCGTCAACGTCGATGTTGGGGGCGTCCTTGATGTAGGCCTTGGTGAACGGCACCTTCAGGCCCTCAGGCGAATAGTTGGTGGCGCTGAAGGGGATGAAGGTCTCCTTGGTGCCGAAGAGACCCATGTTCACGGTGACGAATTTTGGTTCCTGGGTCTGATCGTCGACGTAGACCTGTCCGACGGAGCCGACCTTGCCACCTTCGCTGTCATAGACGTCTGCGTTCTCGATGGAGTCGATGTCGAAGTTGTTGTTGACCACGTTCAATCACTCACCTTCCTGTGCCCCCGACCTTCGGGGAGCCACGTCCTAAGATCAGGACCTGTCCCAAGCTAATACCGCCAGGTGGCTGTTCTGTTGACAGTAGCTGGGAACTTCATGAACGTGACGCGGCCTCGCGTTCGACCAGTCGCGAGCGACGCTTCCGAGTTCCGCTGAGCACAGTGCGATCGACCCTGGACCTCGTCTCGCGGCGCCTGGGCGCGTCCGTCCGTTCCGCGATGAAGGCGCCTTTCGAAGGAGCCCGGATGAGCGCAGACCCTGTCATCTCCGGGTTCAGTGAAGGAGACTTGTGTAGATTCCAAGTGGCTGGGTCCCCAAGTAGGAGTCCAGTGACTATGTGAGTTTCGCATCCGATAATGGATGCAGGAGGAAAGTCACAACCATGGCACGTAGACATACCCCGGGTCAGGTCATCGCGAAGGTGCGCCAAGGCCAGAAGATGCTCAACGACGGTCGCCCGATGATTCAGGTCATCAAGGAGCTGCAGATCACCGAAGCGACCTGGTATCGATGGCTTCAGCACTACGGCGACGAGAAGAACGCCACACGGACCAAAGCGGTCAAGGATGGAATGCCCCCGGGAGTAGGTCCGGGCAGTATGCGAGCCGCGGTTCCTTCAATGGGTACAGATTTCAGCATACTCAGCCGGGCTGCGGTAGCCGAGCGCTGAGTGGCGTCTGATGGTGTTGTACTCCTTCTTCCAATCGCCGATGATCACCTGAGCATGGGTTAGGGACCAGAAGCTGGTGATGTTCAGGCACTCGTCTCGGATTCGGCTGTTGAAGGACTCCACGTAGCCATCGCGCCACGGGGCACCGGGTGGGATGTAGTAGATCCCCGTGGCCTCTCCAGCCCAGTCGGCCATCGCCTTACTGATCAGCTCCGGGCCGTTGTCGCACCGCAGAACCTGTGGCAGTCCCCGCTGCGCGGCGATAGCGTCGAGGTGGGCGGTGAGGTCATCACCGGTGATGCTGCGGGCCACGATCCCGCCCAGGCATTCGCGAGTGTGCTCATCGACGATCGAGGCGATCTTGATCGCCCGGCCCGTCTCATCGGCGTCGAATTGGAAGTCCACCGCCCACACCACATTCGGCGCGCCGGCCTGTGGGGCTTCCGTGGTGGAGGACCCCACGCGTTTGAGTCGACGTTTCACGGGCACCCGCAGGCCCTCTTCACGCCAGAGCCGCTGGACCTTCTTATGGTTGACCGCCCAGCCCTCGGCTCGGGCGTCATAGTAGGCCCGTCGGTAGCCCCAGCGCGGGTGGTCCTTTGCATAAGCCCGTAGCCAGGCCCGCAGCCCAGCATCAGGATCACCAGCGTTCTCAGACTTCAGTGCCCGGCGGAAGGCGGATCGGGCAAGCCCGGCCAGCGCGGTGGCTCTGCGTTCACTGATGCCCATGGTGGCCATCAGGTGTCGCGCAGCTGCTCGGCGCCGGTCCGGGCTTAGAAGTTTCCCTCCGCCAGCTCCTTCAGCGCGGCCTTCTCCAGCTCGGCCTCGGCCAGGAGCTTCTTGAGCCGGTCGTTTTGCTTCTGAAGTTCCTTCAGCCGTTTGGCGTCTTCGGCTTTGAGCCCGCCGTATTGGTTCTTCCACCGGTAGTAGGTGGCCTCGGTGACTCCCAGTTCGCGGGCGGTGGCGGCGACGTCGTGGCCTTCTGCCTGGAGCTTCTCAGCGTCTTGGAGCTTCCGGATGATCTGTTCCGGGGTATGGCGTCTTCTCTTGCTTGTCATGGTCACACCAGTTTTCCTGCCCGGAGCGCCGGGCGCTAGTGCGACTCTCATAACTCGTGGACCGAAATTAGGGGGTCATGCCAGTAGTAGCACCACTCCCACCTGACCCCTCGAAGCCAAATAGGACGTCATCGATGGCGGCCTGGCGGCAGTCGTCAACAACAGCCTCCAGATCCGCGGAGGTGGTGGAGGGTGGGGCCGGAGTCTTCGTGCCTGCGGAGATCCCGGCACTCCCAGTCGCACAACCCGCGAGAAGGATGACGGAAAGGACGGCAAGAACGATCATTCGGCGCATGTGTGCATGCTAAGCAGGTTTCCGACAAGCCGTGAGAGAACCTGACGCAGTTGAGCTAGGACGACGGCTGCCCATGTCACGAGCGGGCACGACAAGTTGTCCAACGTATCGTTGACTGGAAGCTTCGACAGAAGGCACCCCTAAATGGGCCCCATTAGCCACTTTCTCTAGAAGCTTGAAGCTCATCGAACGCTTGCGTGCGACCGCATCGGGCCGTCTCGCGCGAGTTTCGGACCCCGTCTGCGGCCACTCACAGATGGGCCGATCGGACCATACCAACGATAGAGTGACCAAGCGACCCTGGCGCGACGAAGTGCCGACAGGAGCGACGAGTGGCGCGATCCTGACGGCGCCGGTCGTCGCTCACAGCGCCACTTGCGGCGCAGGCGGCGGCGTCAGGCGTCGGCGTCGGCGTCGGCGTCGGTGTCGGTGTCGGTGTCGGCAGCAAGCCCTGCCACCGCATCCGGGCCGCCGTCGAGCAGCAGGCGGAAGCCGTCGGCGTCAAGCACCGGGATGCCGAGCTCTTCCGCCTTCGTCAGCTTCGAACCCGCGCCGGGGCCCGCCGCAACGAAGTCGGTCTTCTTCGAGACCGATCCCGCCGCCTTGCCTCCAGCTGCGATGATCGCCTCCTTCGCGCCCTCGCGCGTGAAGCCCTCGAGCGTGCCGGTTGCGACGATCGTCAGGCCGGTGAGCGGCCCCTCGACTTCCTCCCGAGCGCCCGGGCCCGGGTGACCGGGCGTCGCCCACTGCACGCCGGCGGCGGTCCAGCGGTCGACGATCTCGAGGTGCCAGTCGACCTGGAGCCACTCGGCGATGGACTCGGCAATGATCGGGCCCACGCCCTCGACGGCCGAGAGCTCTTCGACCGAGGCCGCGCGAATCGCGTCGAGCGAGCCGAACCAGTCCGCGAGCGCGCGCGCTGCAACCGGCCCCACGTGGCGGATGTTCAGCGACACGAGCAGGCGCCACAGTTCCTTCGTCTTCGCCTTCTCGAGCTCGTCGAGCAGCTTCTGGGCCTGCGTCGACGCACCGTACACCGGCACATCCTTCTTGAACCCGGCCTTGCGGCGCTCGGCGGCGGTCATGCCCTCGGCCTCGGGCGCGTAGGTCTTCGCCTTGACGACGCGGAAAGGTGTGCGCTGGCGCGAGGCGCCGTCCGCATCCACCTTCGGCTCGCCGGTATCGGCGTCGCGCACCGTCACGACGATCGGCACGAGCTCGTCGAGCGTGAGGTCAAACAGCGCAGCCTCGGTCACGAGCGGCGGTGTCTCAGGCTCATCGGGCTGCGTGAGCGCCGCGGCCGTCACCTCGCCGAGCACCTCGATGTCGAGGCCTGAGCGCGAACCGATGTGCTCGACGCGGCCGCGCACCTGCGCCGGGCAGCTGCGGGCGTTCGGGCAGCGCAGGTCGACGTCGCCCTCCTTCATCGGCCGCAGTTCGGTGCCGCACTCGGGGCACGTCGCGGGCATCTCGAAGGGATGCGCATCCTCCGGCCGCTCGGCGAGCACCGGCCCGAGCACCTCGGGAATCACGTCGCCCGCCTTGCGCAGCACCACCGTGTCGCCGATCAGCACACCTTTAGCGCGCACCACATCCTGGTTGTGCAGCGTCGCGAAGGTGACGGTCGAGCCCGCGACGTGCACCGGCTCCATCACGGCGTACGGCGTGACGCGGCCCGTCCGGCCAACGCCGACGCGCACGTCGAGCAGCTTCGTGTGCACCTCTTCGGGCGGGTACTTGTAGGCGATCGCCCAGCGGGGCGCCCGGGCGGTCGCGCCGAGCTCGTCGTGCATCGCGAGGTTGTCGACCTTCACGACGACGCCGTCGAGCTCGTGCTCGATCGAGGCGCGGCGCTCGCCGTACTCCGCGACGTACTCGGCCACGGCGTCCGCCGACTCGAGCACGCGCGTGTGCGGGCTCGTCGGCAGGCCCCAGCTCGCGAAGAGCTCGTAGTAGTCGGACTGGTTCTCGAGGCGCGGCGCGGCGACCGCACCCTGCTCCCACGCGCCGATGCCATGCACGTACATGCTGAGGCGGCCGAGGCGCTTGCGCATCAACTCGAGCTTCGTGCCGGTCTTACCCTCGCGCTTCTGGCGCAGCGAGCCGGATGCGGCATTCCGCGGGTTCGCGAACGGTGGCTCCCCCGCCGCGACCTGCTCTTCGTTGAGGGCGCGGAAGTCGTCGACGCGGAAGAACACCTCGCCGCGCACCTCGACCAGATCGGGGATGCCCTCGCCCGCGAGCTGCTGCGGGATCGCCGCGATGTCGGCGATGTTCTCGGTGACGTCCTCGCCCGTGCGGCCATCGCCGCGCGTCGCGGCGATCGCGAGCTTGCCCCGCTCGTACGTGAGCGAGATCGCGAGGCCGTCGATCTTGATCTCGGTGAGCCAGCGCACCTTGCCGCCGGCCGCCGCATCCGTGCGCTCGAGCCAGGCGCGCAGCTCTTCGACCGAGAAGACGTTGTCGAGCGAGAGCATCCGCTCGCGGTGCGTCACCTCGGCGAAGAGCGAGGATGCGCCGCCGCCGACCACCTGTGTCGGTGAGTCCTGCGACTGCAGCTCGGGGAACTGCGCCTCGAGCTCGCGCAGGCGCGCCATCGCCGCGTCATACTCGGCGTCGGCGACGAGCTGCGTGTCGCCCTCGTAGTAGGCCGCCGACCACTCGGTGAGCTGATCGGCGAGCCGATCGGCCTCCGCGCGAGCCTCATCGAATTCCAGGGCGGGATCGCGGTCGGCCATGGCTAGCTCCTCTTGGCGCGGCGTTCGCGCACGACCGATTCGGCCGCGCGCAGGGAGGCCCCGAGGAGCCATTCGGTCTTGTCTTTGAGCCGCTTCTCGGCGCGCGGCTCGCTCACGGTGTCGCGGTAGACGAGCGCGACGCCGAGTACGAAGATGACGACGGCGACCGCGACGAACACCCAGAACCAGAGCTGGTCGGGCTGCATGAGGAAGATCGACGCAGCGAGCACGCCACCCGCAATGATGAGCCAGAGCAGCACGGCGAGGATCCAGTCCTTCACGCCGAACGGCCGCGCCGGCTGCGTGCATTGCCGCGCGAGCTGCTCGGCCTCGCGGCGGAACTTCGCGTCGAAGTCGGCCCGGAGCTTCGTCTCGTCGTCGATGTGCTTGTAGCCTCGGCCCCACCGCTCGGCCTGATCGCTGAGGCGGTCGAGCGCCTGCCCATCCTTGAGCTGGGGTGCGGCTGCGCCGGTCAACTGGCCTCCTTGATAACGCCCGCGGGCTCGAGGTCGAGCTGCGAGGTCGCGGTGTCGATGGTGAACTGGCCGAGCACGCGGCTGCCGACGTAGATGACGGCCGACTGGCCGGTCGCGACGCCGACTAGCGGCTCGTCGACGCGCACGGCGATCTCGATGCCCGGCTCGGTCGCGTCGGGTCGCGTCGAGCGCGCGGCGCGACGGATGCTGCAGGTGCCGGGCTGCGGGTCGGCGTGGGCGCGGATCTGCACGTCGCAGCGGAACTCGGTGATGTCGGGCGCGGCGCCGGCCCAGCTGAAGCGCTGGCCCGCGATCTCGCCGACCGCGAGCGCCTCCTTCGGCCCGACAGTGACGGTGTTCGTCGCCGGGTCGGTGCCGAGTACGAAGCGCGGACGGCCATCGGCGGCGGGGCGCGTGAGGTTCAGCCCCTTGCGCTGACCGACCGTGTACGCGCTCGCGCCCTGGTGCTCGCCGAGCACCTCGCCCGAGCGGTCGACGATCGCGCCGGGGCGCATCGGGATGTGCTCGCCGAGCCAGGCGCGCGTGTCACCGTCGGGGATGAAGCAGATGTCATAGCTGTCGGGCTTGTTCGCCGTGACGAAGCCGCGCTCGCGCGCCTCCTCACGGATCAGCTCCTTCGACGGCGTCGCGCCGAGCGGGAACCAGCAGTGCTCGAGCTGCTCGGCAGTGAGGACGCCGAGGACGTACGACTGGTCCTTCGCTTCCTCCGACGAGCGGTGGAGCTCGCGCTGGCCGTCCTCGCGGTCGATGACCTCGGCGTAGTGGCCGGTGACGACCGCGTCGAAGCCGAGGTCGAGCGCCTTATCGAGGAGCGCCGCGAACTTGATCTTCTCGTTGCAGCGCAGGCACGGGTTGGGTGTGCGGCCCTGCGCGTACTCGGCGATGAAGTCGTCGACGACGTCGAGCTTGAATCGCTCGGAGAAGTCCCAGACGTAGAACGGGATGCCGAGCGCGTCGGCGACGCGGCGCGCGTCCATGGCGTCCTCGATCGTGCAGCAGCCGCGCGACCCCTGCCGCAGCGTGCCGCCCGCGCGAGATAGCGCGAGGTGCACGCCGACCACCTCGTGGCCGGCCTCGACCGCGCGGGCCGCCGCGACCGACGAGTCGACGCCGCCGCTCATTGCTGCAAGAACCTTCATAACCCGACTAGTTTACGAGCCTCGCCGCAGAACCACGAGGGCGGTGCTCAGGGCTGCCCGACTGGGCCGCGCACGGCGGGTCACCTGGGTTCGCTGCCACAACTGTCCCGTATACGAGGTCATGAGGGATATACCCCTTATGACCCGCTATGTGGGAAAGCTGTGGCAGCGACCCTTCGTAACGTCCTACTCGCGGCGCTCGGCGACGTACTCCGCGCAGACGGAGACGATCGCCTCGCCGTCGCTGATGGCCTCGGCGACGTCCTGGCGCGTGGCCACGGGGCGCTTGTCGTCGGGGTACTCGGTGCTGTTACGGACCTGCCGCATCCAGTCGAAAGCCGCGAGGGTTTCGGCGTGCTGCGGCATCAGCAGCTGCACCGCCCTCCCGGTGATGCGGTGCGCACCGCCCATGGCGCGCACTCGGAGCCCCTCGCAGGCCAGCACGGCTACGAGCGCCTTGCGCACCCCGTCATAGGCCGCCGTGAACGCCATCGCCGCATCGTCAGTGCCGGCGAGGAGCCGGGCGGTGCCGAGATGTGTCTGAGCCGTGGCGATCAACCGTTCGGCGTGCGGGAGGTTGACCGGCACCCGCTCGAGCTTGCCGGACTTCACCAGCGAGCCGATCGTGTCCATGTCACGCCCCCGACTCGGTGAGGCGGAGCGGCACGAGCGGCCGCGACTTCACCGTGGCGATAAAGGGGGTCGGGTCGGCGGACGCCCAGTCCTCGGGCGCGACGCGGGTCACGTTCACCTCGAGCCCGACCCGGTCGGAGGCCTCGGCCGCCACCGCCGCGAGCGCGCGACGGGTCGGGGTTCCCACAACGAGCACGTCGATGTCGCCCGGAAACGCGCCGGTCTCTCCGAGTCGCCGCGCCGCCCACGACCCGTAGAGATACGCGTCCTCGATGCCCTCGACGCCGCTCAGCAGCTCGCGCAGCACCGGTTCGGGGCCGTAGGTCGCCGCGATGAGCTCACTCATCGCGGCGAAGAGCGGATGCTCGCGGTTCGCGCGCACGAGCCGGTTGCGCCCCTCGCGCTCGTCCACAAGCACACCCTCTTCGACAAGGCGCGCGAGCTCCTTGTGGGCGTGGCTCGGGACGAGCCCGGTTCGGCGCGCGAGCTCGGCGAAGGAAAACCGCTCGTCGGGGTGCCCGAGCGTCTCGGCGAGGAGCGCGCCGAGCGCATCCGACCGCACGAACGGCGTCAAGGCAGACCGACTGTTATTCACAAAACGAGAATATATGTTCACGTTTCGAGAATCAATATCGAGCCTAGTCAGCGGACTCGGCGTAGAGGGTCGCGTAGGCGCCGCCGGCGGCGAGGAGCTCCTCGTGGGTGCCGCGCTCGACGATCTCGCCGTGGTTCAGCACGTGGATCACGTCAGCGTCGCGGATCGTCGAAAGCCGGTGGGCGATCGCGACGACGGTGCGGCCACGGCTCGCCTCGTCGATCGCCGCCTGCACGTGCCGCTCGCTCACCGCATCCAGGGCGCTCGTCGCCTCGTCGAGCACGAGCACCGCCGGGTCCTTGAGCAGCACCCGCGCGATCGCGATGCGCTGCTTCTCGCCGCCCGAGAGCCGGTAGCCGCGCTCTCCCACTACGGTCTCGTACGCGTCGGGGAACGACATGATCTGCTCGTGGATGCTCGCCTTCCGGCACGCCTCCTCGAGCTCCTCCAGCGTCGCGCCGGGCTTCGCGAGCCGCAGGTTCTCGGCGATCGTCGCGTGCACGAGGTACGACTCCTGGCTCACCATGCCGACGTTCGCGACGATGTCGGCGCGGCGCAGCTGCTTCACGTCGGTGCCGGCGAACTTCACCACACCGTCGGTCGCGTCGTAGAGCCGCGCGGTGAGGTAGGCGATGGTCGACTTGCCCGCACCGGATGCACCAACGAACGCCACGAAGTTGCCCGCCTTCGCGGTGAACGACACCCCGCGCAGGGTCGCGGGCTCGTCGGGGCGCTGGTCGGGGTAGCGGAAGACGACGTCCTCAAACTCGATCTCGCCGACTCGGTCGGCCTGCAGCGGCTTTGGCTCGGCGGGGTCGACGATCGCGGGCTGCAGGTTGAGGTACTCGAAGATGCGCGCGAACAGCGCCTTCGACGTCTGCACGTCGAGGCCCGTGCGCATGAGGCCGAGCAGCGGCCGGCGCAGCTGCGTGTTCACGCTCGTGAACGCCACAATCGTGCCGGCGGTGAGCGTCGCCCCGCCGGTAATCAAATAACCAGTGACGACATAGATGATGACGGGTATCAGCGCCATCACGACCCCGACGAACGCGAAGAACCGCTGGCCGGCCATCGCCTGCTCGATCTGCAGGCGCACCTGGTTCTGGTTCGCGTCGCGATGGTCGGCACTCGCGGCGACCTCTCGACCGAGGGTCTTCGTGAGCAGCACGCCCGACACCGAGAGCTGCTCCTGCGTCATCGCCGTCATGTTCGCGAGCGACTGCTGCGTCTTCGTCGCGATGCGCGCCCGGCGCTGGCCGACGCGGCGCTGCAGGATGAGCAGGGGCGGCAGGATGATCAGCGACAGCACCGCGAGTTGCCAGCTCAACACGAACATCGCGACGACCGACGCGATCGTCGTGACGATGTTGCCGACGATCGAGGTGAAGGTGTTCTGCAGCGTATTCGCGACGCCGCCGACGTCGTTCTGCAGGCGCGACTGCACCTCACCGGTCTTCGTGCGGGCAAAGAACGCGAGCTCCATCTCCTGCAACCGCTCGAACAGGCGCACGCGCAGGTCCGCGGTCACCGAGTTGCCGACCTTCGCGGTGAGCCAGGTCTGCCACACCGAGATCGCGGCACTCACGAGCAGCACCGCGACCATCGCACCGGCGACCCACCAGAGCGCGACGAGATCCGGGCCGCCGCCCCCGGTCGGGAACAGGCCGCGGTCGAACGCCTGCTGCGTGAGCAGGGCGGGGGCGACGCCGAGCGCGGCGGTGATGAGCACGAGCACCATCGCGGTGATCAGCGGCACGCGGTACGGCATGAACAGGCCGCCAATGCGCCGCCACAGGTGCGGCACCTCGGGGGAAGAATCGTTCTGTTCGCGCAGCACCGACTCGTCGGTCATGCCCCGCCCCATCCCCCGAGGGTGCATCATCGTCATGGCACCAGCGTAGGCGGGGCCACCCTACAAATCGGGGACTAAATCGATTAAGCTACCGTCGTTCCCGCCGGATACAAGGAGGTCACCGTGCCCCAGAGCCCCATCGATGTCGTTGAGGCGAGCATCGCCGAACTCCGCGCTGCCCTCGAGGCCGGCCGCGCCACCGCGGTCGACCTCGTCGAGGCCTACCTCGCCCGCATCGACGCGTACGACGGCGAGCTCAACTCGGTCGTCGTCCGCAACCCGGATGCGCTCGCCGAGGCCCGCGCCTCCGACGCCCGCCGCGCCCGCGGCGAGACCCTCGGCCCGCTCGACGGCATCGCCTATACCGCGAAGGACAGCTACATGGCGCGCGGCTTGACCGTCGCATCCGGCTCGCCCGCGTTCAAGGATCTCGTCGCCCAGCGCGACGCGTTCACGATCGAGCGCCTCCGCGCCGGCGGCGCGATCCTCCTCGGGCTCACGAACATGCCCCCGATGGCGAACGGCGGCATGCAGCGCGGCGTCTACGGCCGCGCCGAGAGCCCGTACAACCGCGCGTGGCTCACCTCGGCGTTCGGCTCGGGATCGTCGAACGGCTCGGGCACCGCGACGGCCGCGTCGTTCGCGGCGTTCGGGCTCGCGGAGGAGTCCTGGTCGTCGGGCCGCGCGCCCGCCTCGAACAACGCGCTCTGCGCCTACACCCCCTCGCGCGGCGTCATCTCGATGCGCGGCAACTGGCCGCTCGTGCCGACGATGGACGTCGCGGTGCCGCACGCGCGGAGCATGGCCGACCTGCTCGAGGTGCTGGATGAGGTGGTCGCCGACGACGCCGAAGCGCGCGGGGATTTCTGGCGCGTGCAGCCGTGGGTGCAGATTCCGGCGGCGTCGGCGGTGCGGCCGGCGTCGTACCCGGCGCTCGCCGAGACGGCGTCGCTGCGCGGCAAGCGCTTCGGCGTGCCGCGCATGTACATCAACGCCGACCCGGATGCGGGCACCGGCGACCAGCCCCGGTTTGGCGGGCCTACGGGCATGGCGATCGAGACGCGCGCGTCGATCATGGATCTCTGGCGCGCGGCGCGGGCCGACCTTGAGGCCGCGGGCGCGGAGGTCGTCGAGGTCGACTTCCCCGTCGTGAGCAACTACGAGGGCGACCGCCCCGGCGCCCCGACAATCGGTACCCGCGGCCTGCTGCCCGAGGGGTACCTCGACCGCGAGATTCTCGAGCTCTCGCTCTGGTCGTGGCACGACTTCCTCGACGCGAACGGCGACCCGCGGCTGCACCGCCTCGCCGACGTCGACGAGGAGCTCATCTTCCCGCACCCCGAGGGCGCACTCCCCGACCAGTACGGCTCGCTCGACTTCGACATCCGCCAGTACGTCTGGTTCGCGCGCGAGCACGGCATCCCGGCGCTCGAGGAGATCCCGACGATCGCCGAGGGCCTCGCCGGGCTCGAGGCGACCCGCCGCATCGACCTCGAGAACTGGCTCGACGCGCTTGAGCTCGACGGCGTGCTCTTCCCTACCGTCGCCGACATCGGGCCGGCCGACATGGACGTCAACCCCGCCTCGGCCGCGCTCGGCTGGCGTAACGGCGTCTGGGTCGCGAACGGCAACCTCGTGCCGCGGCACCTCGGCATCCCGACCGTCACGGTGCCGATGGGCACGATGGCTGACATTGGGATGCCCGTGGGGCTGACATTCGCCGGTCGCGCCTACGACGACTCGGCCCTGCTCAGCTACGGCGCGGCGTTCGAGGCGCTGCGGCCGCGGCGCACCGAGCCCGCCGGGACGCCGCGGCTCTAGCGACTCCCAGGCGGCTCGCCTAGGTTGCGGCAGCGAGCGCCGAGCCCGCGCGCATCCGCACAGGAGGAAGCATGAGCACCGAGCAATTCACCATCGTCCGCGAATTCGATGTCCCGCGCGAGGTCGTCTGGCGCGCGTGGACCGACCCCGAGGTCGCCGCCCAGTGGTGGCACCCGCACGGCCTCGTCACTCCGGCCGAGTCCGTCGAGATCGACGCGCGCCAGGGCCGCGGCTACGAGTACACGATGGTCGACGAGGCGATCGGCCGGGAGTGGCCGACCGGCGGCATCTACTTCGAGGTGCGCGAGCCCGAGCGGCTGAAGTTCACGTGGACCGACCCGGCCGACCCCGATGACGAGCCGGCGATCATCACGATCGATCTCCGTGAGTTCGAGGGCGGCCGCTGCGAGATGACGTTCCATCTGCTCGGCCTCTCCGACGATCGCGACGACGAGGATGGCGTCTACGGCGGGTGGTCGGAGTCGTTCGAGGAACTCGCCCAGGTGCTCGCGAGTTAGTTTGCGTCGCCGCCCGGCGCGTCCGGTGAGCCGTGACCCGGCGCATCCTGGCCCCGCGTGTGGGAGCCGCCGAGCGCATCCGCCTCGGGGCCGTCGACGACGGGCACCGCCGACGTCGCACTCTCGCGAGGGTCGGTGCCGGTGACGCGGCCAAGCTGGTCCATGAGGTGGTAGATGACGAGCGCCGCGAGGGTGCCGAGGGCGATGCCGTTGAAGATGATGCCGCCGAAGTCCCAGGTGACGTTAGCGATGCCGACGACGAGCGCGACGCCCGCGGTCATCTGGTTCTTCGGCTTCGCGAAGTCGACCTTCGCGTCGACCCACATGCGGATACCGACGATGCCGATGAGGCCATAGAGCACGAACGTGACGCCGCCGAGCACGCCCGCGGGGATCGAGAAGATGAGCTCGCCGACCTTCGGACTCATGGCGAGCAGGATCGCGGCGATGCCCGCCACCCAGTACGCGGCGGTTGAGTAGACGCGCGTCGCGCTCATGACGCCGATGTTCTCGCCGTACGTCGTCGTCGGCGAGCCGCCGAACGTCGCGGAGACGGCGGTCGCGATGCCGTCGGAGGCGAGGGTGCGGCCGACCATGTGGTCGAGCTTGCGGCCGGTCATCTGGCCGACCGAGGTGACGTGGCCGACGTTCTCGGCGATGAGTACGAGGATGACCGGGAGGAACATCGGCAGCACCGAGAGGTTGAACTCGGGGGTGTGGAACTCGGGCAGGCCGATCCAGGCCGCGTCGGCGACGCGCGAGAAGTCGACCTCGCCGCGGATCACCGCGAAGACGTAGCCGACGATGACGCCGAGGAGCACCGACACCCGGCCGAGGATGCCGCGGAACAGGGCGGTGCAGAGCACGACCGCGAAGAGGGTGACGACCGCGGTCGGCGCCGACTGCTGGAAGTTGTCGTACGCCGTCGGCGCGAGGTTGAAGCCGATGAGCGCGACGATCGAGCCCATGACGACCGGCGGCATGAGCACGGAGATCCAGCGGGTGCCGACGGCCTGCACGAGCAGGCCGATAAGCGCGAGCGCGACGCCGGTGACGAGCACGCCGCCGAGCGCGACCGCCATGTTATGGGATGCGGTGGCCGCCATGATCGGCGAGATGAACGCGAAGCTCGAGCCGAGGTAGCTCGGCACCTTGTTCTGCGTGATCAGGAGGAACAGGAGCGTGCCGACGCCCGAGAACAGCAGCGTCGTCGACGGCGGGAAGCCGGTGAGCAGCGGCACGAGGAAGGTCGCGCCGAACATCGCGATGACGTGCTGGGCGCCGATGCCGATCGTGGTGGGCCACGAGAGCCGCTCGTCGGGGGCGACCACCTCGCCGGGTTTGACGGTTCGACCGTTGCCGTGCAGCTTCCACCTAAACATGCGCTCCCCTACTCCTTCGACGCTCGCTAGCTGTCAATTCTCCCCCATCGGCTCTCCCAACCGGCACACTCGCCGATCGGCGCTGCTAGCGGGGGCGGTTGGAGAGGCCCGCGCGGCGGGCCGTTTCGTAGGCACCCGGGAGCGCCGCCAAGAGCGCCTCGACGTCGGCCGGCGTCGAGTCCCAGCCGAGCGTGAAGCGCAGGGCGCCGCGGGCCGTCGCCTCGTCATCGCCCATCGCGAGCAGCACGTGGCTCGGCTCCGGGATGCCCGCCTGGCACGCCGAGCCGGTCGACGCCGACAGCTGCGCCATGTCGAGCAGGAACAGCAGCGAGTCGCCCTGCGCGCCCGGGAATGTGAAGTGCACGTTGTTCACGAGGCGACCGGCCGCATCCGTCTCGGGGTCGGCGCCGCGCAGTCGCGCCTCGGGCGCCGCCGCGCGAATGCCCCGGATCAGCTCGTCGCGCAGCCCGCGCAGCCGCTCGCGTTCCCCCGGCGCGACCGCCTCGTCGAGCGCCGCCGCGAACGCCGCCGCGCCCGCCACATCCTGCGTGCCGCTGCGCAGCCCGCGCTGCTGGCCGCCGCCGTGCACGAGCGCCTCGACCGTCGCATCCCGCGACACGACGAGCGCCCCGACGCCAACCGGCCCGCCGACCTTGTGCGCCGACACGCTCACCGCCTGCACGCCCCACCCGCGCAGGTCGACGTCTTCGTGCCCGAGCGACGCCACCGCGTCGATGTGCACCGGCACACCGAAGCGCCGGCCGAGCTCGCCGATCTCGCGCACCGGCTGCACCGTGCCGACCTCGTTGTTCGCGTGCAGCACCGAAATCACGGCCGTGCGCGCAGCATCCGACTCCAGCAACCGCTCGAGCGCCGCGAGGTCTACGCGACCCACTGCATCCACCGGCACGAACTCGACCTCGGCGCCCTGCCGCGCCACGAGCCACTCGACCGCGTCGAGCGTCGCGTGGTGCTCGGCGCGGGTGGTGAGGATGCGCGGCCGCGTCGGCGCGCCCGGGTTGGCGTTCTGCGCCCACCAAAATCCCTTGAGCGCGAGGTTGATCGCCTCGGTGCCGCCGGAGGTGAGCACGACCTCGATCGCCTGCGCGCCGAGGTGCCGCGCGAGCCGCTCGCGGGCGACCTCCAGGCTCGCGCGGGCGCTCTGCCCGTGCGCGTGAATCGAGGCCGGGTTGCCGACGCGCTCGTGCGCCGCGAGCCACGCCGCCCGGGCCGCGGGGCGCATCGGCGTGGTCGCCGCGTGATCGAGATATATCGGCATGCTCCCAATTGTAAAATCGGTGGTCTATGCAGGCGCACGACCTTCCGCAACTCGGCCTTCACACCGGCACCCTCAGGGTCTGGTCGCACCACGCGAGCGAAATGAAGCTCGTGCTCTTCGACGATGCCGGGGTCGAGGATGCGCGGCTCCCGATGCGCCCCGACGGCGACATCTGGTCGGTGGCGACCGAGCGGCTCACGCCGGGCCGCCGCTACGCGCTCTCGGTCGACGGGCCGAGCGGCGGCGTGCACCGCTTCAACCCCGAGCGCTTCGTGCTCGACCCGTACGCTCGCCACGTCGAGAACCTCGGGGATGCGCGCGAGCCGCGCTGGGTCGGCGTCGTCACCGAGCCCGAGCCGTTTGACTGGTCGCCGAAGCCGGCGACCAAGCTGCAGGACTCGGTGATCTACGAGCTCCACGTCAAGGGCTTCACGAAGCTCGCCGAGTTCGTGCCCGAGGAGCTGCGCGGCACGTACGCGGGCCTCACGCATCCGAACATCATCGCCCACCTGCAGCGCCTCGGCATCACTGCCGTCGAGCTGCTGCCGGTGCAGGCCTTTACGAGCGAGACGCACCTGCGCCGCGCCGACACGACGAACTACTGGGGCTACAACACCCTCGGCTTCTTCGCGCCGCACGCCGACTACGCGACGGCCGCGGCCCGGGCCGCGGGGCCGGATGCGGTCGCGCGCGAGTTCAAGGAGATGGTGCAGGGGCTCCACGACGCCGGCATCGAGGTGCTCCTCGACGTCGTCTACAACCACACCGCCGACGAGGGCGACACCGGCGAGCCGGTGCTGTTCGCGGGCATCGACCGTGCGAGTTACTACCGGCACCTCGACGGCGAGCAGTTGCTCGACGTCACGGGCTGTGGCAACTCGCTCGACACGAACCTCCCCGCCGCGCAGCGCCTCGTGCTCGACTCGCTGCGGTACTGGACGCAGGAGTTCGGCGTCGACGGCTTCCGCTTCGACCTCGCCGTCACTCTCGGCCGCGGTACCGACCACGCCTACCACCGCGACCACCCGCTGCTCCAGGCGCTCACTAACGACCCGGTGCTGCGCGAAACGAAGCTCATCGCCGAGCCGTGGGACGTCGGAACGGGCGGCTGGCAAACCGGCAACTTCCCCGGCGACGAGGAGTTCAGCTGGGCCGAGTGGAACGACGAGTTCCGCGACCGCGTGCGCAGCTTCTGGGTGCACAGCTTCTCGCAGGCGCGCATCACGGGCCAGCACCGGCAGGGCCTCGGCGAGCTGTCGACGGCGCTCGCCGGTTCGTCCGACCGTTTCAATGACGCCCGCGGCCCGCTCGCCTCGGTGAACTTCATCACCGCCCACGATGGCTTCACGCTGCGCGACCTCGTGAGCTACAACGTGAAGCACAACCTCCTCAACGGCGAGCTCGGCCGCGACGGCACGAACGACAACCGCTCGTTCAACTTCGGCCGCGAGGGCGACAGCGCCGACCCGCTGATTGACCGCAGCCGCCAGCTCGCGATCCGCAATCTGCTCGGCACGCTGCTCATCTCGGCCGGCGTGCCGATGCTCGTCGCCGGCGACGAGTTCGGGCGCACGCAGCGCGGCAACAACAATCCGTACAACCAGGACAACGCCGAGTTCGGCTGGGTCGATTGGAACCTCACCGGCCCGCAGGAGGCGCTGATTCCGCACGTGCGCCGGCTGATTCAACTGCGGCAGGAGCATCCGGTGCTGCGGCCGCGCCGCTTCAACCACACCGACACGACGCGCTCCGAGGCCGCCCGCCTGAGCTGGTTCGACCCGCTCGGCGAGCCGATGCACGACTGGCAGTGGCACACGCCGACGCTGCGCTCGCTGCAGTTCCTCGCCTCGACCGAACTGCCCGGCGACGGCCGCGACCGCGTACTCGTGCTCATCCATGGCGTCGAGGACCCGGCGCCGTTCCGCATCCCCCGCGGCCCGAAGATCGACGGCTACCGCCTGCTCTGGGATTCGAGCGCCGAGCACGTGGCCGAAATCGACTCGGATGCGATGAGCGTGCTGGTGCCCGGGGACCGCCTGCGCATGGTCGGCCCCTCGATGCGCATCTACGCTGCCCTGTAACCGAACTCGCTCAGCCGCCGCGCGGGTACAGACAAGCTTTGGGCGCGGTTGCTAGCGTCGGATGCGTGGCAACGACAGCTGGCATCAACGCGAATGACCCCCACGAGTTCCCGAGCGACTACACCCCGCGCTACGGGCGCATCCCCGTCATGCAGCTGCAACCGCAGCTCGACGACAACCGCTTCCCCTCCCGTGCCTCGGTCGGCGAGGTCGTCCCGTTCCAGGCCGTCGCGTTTCGCGAGGGCCACGACCTCATCGGCACCGAGCTCGTCCTGACGTCGCCCGAGGGCGCGACCAAGCGCATCCGGATGCGTCCCGGCCGCCCCGGCCTCGACGAGTGGGTCGCCGCGGCGCAGGTCACGAGCGCCGGCACCTGGAGCTGGCATGTCGAGGCCTGGGGCGACGACTTCGCCACCTGGCAGCACAACGCCGAGATCAAGGTGCCCGCGGGCATCGACGTCGAGCTCATGCTCGAGGAGGGCGCCCGCGTGCTCGAGCGCGCGGCCGCCGACACCGCCCTCACCGCGGCTGAGCGCGACACGCTCCTGCAGGCCGCGATCGTCGCCCGCGAGACCTCGCGCCCGTCGCAGGCGCGCCTCGACGCCGCGACTTCGGATGCGGTGCTCGAGCTCATCGCGCAGCACCCGGTTCGCAGCCTGGTCACGCCGTCCGACACCCGTGAGATTCGCGTCGAGCGCGAGCGCAGCGGCTTCGGCGCCTGGTATGAGCTGTTCCCCCGCTCCGAGGGCGCGAGCCGAAAGGACGACGGCAGCTGGGCCTCGGGCAACTTCCGCACTGCCGCCGCCCGCCTCGACGGCGTCGCGGCGATGGGCTTCGACGTGGTCTACCTGCCGCCGATCCACCCGATCGGCCGCACCAACCGCAAGGGCCCGAACAACACGCTTACCCCAGGCCCCAACGACCCGGGCTCGCCCTGGGCGATCGGCGCCGCCGAGGGCGGTCATCGCGAGGTGCACCCCGACCTCGGCACGATCGATGACTTCACTGCGTTCGTCGAGCGCGCCGAGGAGCTCGGCCTCGAGGTCGCGCTCGACCTCGCGCTGCAGGCGACGCCCGACCACCCGTGGGTCGCCGAGCACCCCGAGTGGTTCACGACGCTCGCCGACGGCACGATCGCCTACGCCGAGAACCCGCCGAAGAAGTACCAGGACATCTACCCGATCAACTTCGACAACGACCGTGCGGGTATCTACCGCGAGGTGCTCGAGACGGTTGAGTATTGGATCGGCCTCGGCGTGCACATCTTCCGCGTCGACAACCCGCATACGAAGCCGCTGCAGTTCTGGGAGTGGCTGATCCATGAGATCAACGCACGCCACCCCGAGGTGATCTTCCTCGCCGAGGCGTTTACGCGCCCCGCGGTGATGCATTCGCTCGCGAAGGCCGGCTTCCAGCAGTCCTACTCATACTTCACGTGGCGCAACACCCGCGAGGAGCTCGAGGAGTTCCTCACCTCGGTGTCGCACGAGACGAGCCACTTCATGCGGCCGAACCTCTTCGTGAACACCCCCGACATCCTCACCGAGTACCTCCAGCACGGCGGCAGGCCCGCATACGAGGCGCGCGCCGTGATCGCGGCGACCGCGGCCCCGAACTGGGGCATGTACGCGGGCTTCGAGCTCGTCGAGAACGTCGCGCGCCCCGGTTCGGAAGAGAACATCGACAACGAGAAGTACGAGTACAAGGAGCGCGACTGGGCCGCCCGCGAGGCCGACGGCTCGTCACTCGCCCCGCTCATAACGAAGCTCAACGAGATTCGCCACGCGCATCCGGCTCTCGCGCAGCTGCGCAACTTCGAGGTGCACGACGCCGACTACGACCAGATCCTCACGTTCTCCAAGCACCTCTCCGGCACCTACACGCCCACGGGCATCGACGACACGATCATCGTCGTCGTGAACCTCGACACCGCGAATACGAACATCGCGAACGTGCACCTCGACCTCGAGAAGCTCGGACTGCCCGCCGCGAGCGCCTTCGGCGTTGTCGACCTGCTCAGCGGCCAGCGTTGGACGTGGCGCTCGTCGAACTACGTGCGACTCGACCCCGGCCAGGCGCACGTGCTGCACGTGCAGCGCTAACCCGAATCTCGCCCGATCCACCCCGTACAGGAGACGCCGCAGTCATGAGCACGCCAACCGCATCCACCCAGCCGAATCTCGGGCCGATCATCCCCGACGGGGAGCTGCTCGCACTCTCGGAGGGGCGCCACTCGGGCCCGCACGGCGTGCTCGGTCAGCATGAGCTCGACGGCGGCGGCGTGTGCGTTCGCGTGCGCCGCCCGCTCGCCGACTCGGTCACGGTGCTGCTCGCCGACGGTGGGCGCGTGCCGCTCACCCACGTCGCGCACGGCATCTGGGCGGGCGTGCACGAGCAGGGGCTGCAGCCCTACCGCATCGAGGCCCGCTACGGCGGCGGCACGACCGACGTGGCCGAAGACCCATACCGATTCCTACCCACCCTCGGCGACACCGACCTCTACCTGTTTGGCGAGGGCCGGCACGAGGAGCTCTGGCGCTCGTTTGGAGCGCACGAGCGGGTGATGGATGCGGTGCGCGGCACGGCGTTCAGTGTCTGGGCCCCGCACGCCGCGGCGATTCGCGTCGTCGGCTCATTCAACGACTGGGATGGCGCGCGACACGCGATGCGCAAGCTCAACGAGCAGGGCGTGTGGGAGCTGTTCATTCCCGACGTCACCGCGGGGCACTCGTACAAGTTCCAGATCCGCACCGCTGAGGGCACGTGGATCGACAAGGCCGACCCGCTCGCCCGCTCGGCCGAGGTGCCGCCGAACACCGCATCCGTCATCACCGCCGCCTCGCAGTATGAGTGGGGCGATGACAACTGGCTCGCCTCGCGGGCGACCCGCGACCCCCACAACTCCCCCATGAGCGTCTACGAGCTGCACGCCATGTCGTGGCGCCAGGGCCTGAGCTATCGCTCGCTCGCTGACGAGCTCATCGACTACCTCGACGAGATGGGCTTCACCCACGTCGAGTTCATGCCGCTCGCCGAGCACCCCTTCGGCGGCTCATGGGGCTACCAGGTCTCGGGCTACTACGCGCCGACGTCGCGCCTCGGCACGCCCGACGAGCTGCGCTACCTCATCGACCGCCTGCACCAGGCGGGCTACGGCGTGCTGATGGACTGGGTGCCCGGGCACTTCCCGAAGGATGCGTTTGCTCTCGCCCGCTTCGACGGCCAGCCGGTCTACGAGCACCCCGACCCGCGCCTCGGAGACCAGCAGGACTGGGGCACGCACGTCTTCGACTTCGGCAACTCGCAGGTGCGCAACTTCCTGGTCGCGAACGCGCTCTACTGGCTCGAGGAGTTCCACATCGACGGCCTGCGCGTCGACGCGGTCGCCTCGATGCTCTACCGCGACTACTCGCGCGACGACTGGCTACCCAACAAGGACGGCGGCCGCGAATACTACGAGGCGATCGACTTCCTCAAGGAGGTCAACGCGACCGCCTACAAGCGCAACCCCGGCATCGTCATGGTCGCAGAGGAGTCGACGAGCTTCCCCGGCGTTACAAAGCCGACAAGCATGGGCGGGCTCGGCTTCGGGCTGAAGTGGAACATGGGTTGGATGAACGACAACCTGCGCTACTTCGAGAAAGACCCGATTCACCGCAAGTGGCACCACGGCGAGCTCACGTTCTCGTTCGTCTACGCGTGGAGCGAGCAGTACGTGTTGCCGATCTCGCACGACGAGGTCGTGCACGGCAAGGGCTCGATGTTCACGAAGATGCCGGGCGACGACTGGCAGAAGGCCGCGAACCTGCGTGCGTTCTACTCGTACCAGTGGAGCCACCCGGGCAAGATGCTGCTGTTCATGGGCCAGGAGTTCGGCCAGACGCAGGAGTGGAGCGAGGCCCGCGGCCTCGAATGGTGGCTGCTCGACAACCCGACGTTCTCGGGCATCCAGCGCTACGTCGCCGAGCTCAACCAGCTCTACCGCGACGTGCCGGCACTCTGGGAACTCGACAACGAGCCCTCGGGCCTGCAGTGGATCAGCGGCGGCGACAGCGACAACTCGCTGCTCGCCTACCTGCGCCGCGACCGCTCGGGCGGCGTCATCGCGTGCATCCACAACTTCTCGAACCAGCCGCTCGAGAACTACCGCCTCGGGCTGCCCGAGGGTAACTGGCGCGAGGTGCTCAACTCCGACGACATCGCGTTCGGCGGTGGCGGCGTCACGAACGGCGAGGTACGCCTCGAGGCCGACGGCTGCAACGGCTTCTCGCACTCGGCCGCACTGCGCATCCCGCCGTTGGGCGCGACGTTCCTGCTGCGCGACGAATAGCCGCGCAGCACACGAACAACTAGAACTCGAACCCTTCGGGGAACGGGTCGCTCGGGTCGAGCAGGTACTGGCCGATGCCGGTCACCCACGCGCGGCCGGTGATGGTCGGGATGACCGCGTCGTATTCGCCGACCTTGGTCTCGGCGATGAGGCGGCCGGTGAACTGGCTGCCGATGAACGACTCGTTGATGAAGTCGGTTTCGAGCGGCAGCTCGCCGCGGCTGTAGAGCTCGGCCATGCGGGCCGAGGTGCCGGTGCCGCAGGGCGAGCGGTCGAACCAGCCGGGGTAGATCGCCATGGCGTGGCGCGAGTACTCGGCTGTCGAGCCGGGTGCGATGAACTCGACGTGGTGCACGTGGTCGAGACCCTCGATCGTCGGGTGCTTCGGCGGCTGCGTCGCGTTGATCGCGTCCATGATCTTCAGGCCGGCCTGCAGAATCTGCTGCTGGTTCTTTCGATCAAACTCGATGCCGACGTCGTTGAGGTCGACCATCGCGTAGAAGTTCCCGCCGAACGCGAGCGAGTACGGCACCGTGCCGAGCCCCGGCACCTCGACCTGCGCATCCAGCCGCTCGGTGTAGCTCGGCACGTTTTCGATCGTGACCGAGTCGGCGTGGCCGTCGGACACCGCGACGCGCGCGATGACGAGGCCGGCGGGGGTGTCGAGGCGGATGGTGGTGACGGGCTCGACGACCTCGACCATGCCGGTCTCGACGAGCACCGTCGCGGTGCCGATCGTGCCGTGACCGCACATCGGCAGCAGGCCCGACACCTCGATGTAGAGCACGCCAAAGTCGCAGTCCTCACGGGTCGGCGGCATGACGATCGACCCACTCATGGCGCCGTGGCCGCGCGGCTCGGTCATGAGCAGCCGGCGCAGGTGGTCGAGGTGTTCTTGGAAGTAGAGGCGCTTGTCGTTCATCGTCTCGCCGGGGATCGGCGCAAATCCGCCCGTGACGACGCGCGTCGGCATGCCCTCGGTGTGTGAGTCAACGGCAGAGAACAGGAGTTTCGAACGCATCAGCTATCGCTTTCTTCGGTGCTGTTGGTGGGTGCCGCGGCGCCAGCGGTGGCGAGGTCGGCGAGGCGGATGGGCGCGACGATCGGGCGCCGGTCGGTGCGTGCGCCGTCGCCGACGGCATCGCCGGTCGCCTCCACGAGCAGCGCCTCGACGTTGCGACCGCAAATGCGCCCCTGACAGATGCCGAGGCCGGCCCGCGTCGTGAGCTTCGTCGATCGGATGCCCGCCGAACCCGTCACCGCGACGGCGTCGCGGAAGCTCTTCACGCTCGTCTCTTCGCAGCGGCAGAGCGTCGTGTCGTCACTGAGCCATGAAGTCCATCCGGGGCGGATACCGTGGGCGGCCTCGAGGCGGCCGGCGAAATGGGTGAAGGTGGCGCGCTGTCGCACCGCGCGACGCAGTTCGGGGTCGACGACGTCGCCGCCGGCGGCGCAGTGGCCCGCAATCTGCCCCTCGTAGAGGGCCGCGTCGCTGCCGCCGATCGAGGTGATCTCACCCGCGGCGTAGACGCCGTCGACGCTCGAGCGCTGAGTGTCATCGACGCGCACGAACTTCTGCGGCGAGATGTCGCAGCTGGCGGCGATCGCGAGCTCGATGCGCGGCGTGAAGCCGTGGCTCACGCAGACCGCGTCGGCCTCGTAGCACCGCTCGGTACCCTTGATCGGGCGCCAACTACGGTCGACCTTCGCAACGGTGACGGCCTCAACGCGGTCGGTGCCATGCGCCTCGATGACGGCGCGGCCGGTCTTGTACGGCACACGGTGGCGCACGTGCGCGCCGACGTACTCGAGCAGTTCGCCCGCCTTGTGGGATGCGCCAGCGAGCTTCCAGGGGCGGTCGACAACCCAGCCGCCCAGGTTGCGGACCGGGTTCGCCTCGAAGACGCCGACAACGTTCGCGTTCGCCGACACGAGCGAGGTCATCACTGGCAACAGGAACGGCCCAGCACCGGCGATGACGACCTTCTGCCCGAGGGCGATGCGCTCACTCTTCGCGAACGCCTGCGCCGCGCCCGCAGTGAAAACCCCGGGGAGCGTCCAGCCGGGGAACGGCAGCGTGCGGTCGTGCGCGCCGGTCGCGAGCACGAGCGCATCCGGCTCCAACTGGAAGGTCTCTCGGTTGCCGGAGTCAACCGTGCCGCGGGCGATGTTCAGCACAATGTGGCCGGTCGGGTCGTGCTCGAGCGACCAGACCTGTGCGTTCGTCAGCACCTTGCAGCTCGCCGAGCCGAGCACGGTCTCGCGCAGCCGCGTGTAGGTCGCCCAATTGTGGTGCAGCCGCGCCTCCTGCGCGCCGGCGCGCTCCTGGGGCAGGTGCCGCCAGAACTGCCCGCCGAGTTCGTCGCCCGCCTCGAGCAGGGTGACCCGAGCATCCGCCGAGATCGCGGCCGCGGCCGCGGCAAGACCCGCCGGCCCGCCACCGACAACCACCACGTGCCGATTGCGTGAGTGTTCCCCCGCCATCAGTGCTTCACCTCCGGAAGTTCGTCGTGCTGCGGGCAGACGACGTCGCCATCCCGCACCCGGCGCTGGCACGCGCGCACGTCGCGCTCGTCGTTCACCGTGACGATGCAGTCGAAGCAGACGCCGATACCGCAGAAGAGGCCACGGGGTCGGCCGTTGACGCTCGTCGTGCGCCACGAATCGATGCCGTTGGCGAGCAGCAGCCCGGCCACGGTCTGGCCCGCCTCACCCTCGAGTGGCTTGCCGTCAAACGTCGCCGTGAGGCGCGCGGACGCACGGCGCTCGATCGGATCGTCTTCGGCGCGGATGAGCCGAGCGGTCATGCGGCCTCCTTGAGGTAGCTGGCGAGCGAGGGGCGGCGCAGATCGAAGGGCGCAGTCTCGATCGGACCGAACGAGCTGCGCGGGGTGCCACCGAGGATGCGCGCGGCGAGGATCTCGGCGGTGACGACCGAGAGGCCGATGCCGGCGCCCTCGTGACCCGAGGCGACGAAGAGTCCCGGCACGCGCGGGTCGTCGCTCGCGACGGGCAGGTGGTCTGGCATGTAGGGGCGGAAGCCGCCGTAGCTGCGCATGATGCTCGCCTCCCCGAGGAATGGAAACACCCGCAGCGCCTTCTGCGCCATCTCGCTCAGCACGCGGGCCCGCATCGACTCGTCGAAGCCGACTTGCTCGCGGCTTGAGCCAATGAGCACGGTGCCGGCCTGCGATGATTCGATCACCGCGGCCGTCTGCAGCGCCGCGTCGGCTGACTGCGTCGCGCCGAAGTAGTCGCCGTCGTAGACCTTGTGAAACACACGGTGCGGCATGCGCGAGGTGACGAGCACGTTGCCGCGACGCGGCGCGATCGGCACGGGCGCGCCGAGCCGCTGCGAGAGTTGCCCGGTCCACGGTCCCGCGGCCACGACGACCGACTTTGCGGCGATCTGGCCGGAGCTCGTCTCGACGCCCGCGACCGCGCCCGCGGCGTCGCGAACGAGCCCCGTCACCTCGGTGCGCGCGAATACCTGCGCGCCGTGCTTCTTCGCGACCGCGAGCAAGCCCTCGGTCGCGATGGTCGGCTGGATCTGCGCATCTTCGGGGTAGTACACCGCGGCGGTGCACTCCGGGTTGAGCCACGGCTCGCGCTCGAGCGCCTCGTCGATCGTCAGCACGCGCGCGTCGATGCCCGCCGCACGCTGCTCCCCCGCGAACTCGAGCAGCGGCTGCGCGCCCGACTCGGTCGTCGTCACGACGATGCCGCCCTTCGGCTCGAACTCGAGCGATGGCATGCCCGGACCGAGTTCATCCTCGATCTCGCGCGCAAGCGTCGGCCACATCGCGAGCGAGTGCCGGGCGAGGTCGAGCTCCGGACCCGGCCCCTTGTCTGAGACGAGTAGGTTGCCCTCGCAGTGGCTGCTCGTGCCGGATGCGGGGAGCGAGCGATCGAGCACGGCGACGGATGCGCCGCGGGTCGCGAGTGCGTGGGCGCAGGCAGCGCCGACAATGCCCGCGCCAATGACGACGACGTCAAAAGCCATATTCGCTCCCTGATGTCACTTCTGCGTGAGTAATATGTCACACATTAAAGCGTGGGATGCACGCTTCGCAAGCAGCCCCACCGAGCAGAGGGCTACTCGGTTTCGTCGCGCCCAGCCCAGATACCGACCGTGTGGCCGACGTGACGGCGCATGATCTCTTCAGCGAGGTCCATGTCGTGCGCGACCAGGGCATCCACGAGCTCGTGATGCTCAGCGGCCGAGGCATCGAGGTGTCCCGATTCAGCCATGCGCTGCAGGTTTGACAGTCGCGCGCGCGTGCGCAGGTCGTCGACGAGCTGTGTCAGCATCGCATTGCCAAGCATCGACGTCAGGCGCGAATGAAACTCGACGTCGGCCTCGAGGTAGAGCTTGAGGTCGACATCCTTCGCACCCTGGGTAATGCGGTCGGCGAGCTCGCGCATCTCAGCCTCGCGCGCGAGGTCAAACTTCGGCGCGAGGTCGCGCATGCTCGGCGGCTCGAGCAATAGGCGAATCTTCGCGAGCGACTCGAGCTCCGCATCCGACACTTCAGTAACGCGGAAACCTTTGTTGCGCACCGGGTCGACGAGCCCACGATGCGCAAGATCGAGTAGCGCCTCGCGCACGGGCGTCGCCGAGACCTCGAATTTTACCGCCAGAGTGGGCACCGTGAGCAACTCCCCCGGCGCCAGTTGGCCAGAGACGATCGCGGCCGACAGCGCTCGCTCGACCTGCGCGCGCAGACTCGGGCGGCTCGCAACATCGGCAGCAATAGAAAAGGCCATGCGATCACGCTCCTTCAGGTTGTCCACGCGGCTGCCCAATGGTACCGCGTGACACGGCACCGCCCACTTCGAGCAATTTCGAACGTAAAGAAATTCACGGAAAAACCCTCGACAACTTGACAGCCACTTGTAATATGTCACATATTAATCAGCAAGCCGCCTGCTCACCCAGTGGCATGACGGCTCCGACTCCAGGCACACCACGACGACGTGAAGGAACCAAATGGACGGGCTATCAGGATTCATGGAGTCGCTCACGGGCGTACTCCAGACCATCGGCAATATCGGCTGGGAGTGGCTCGCATATCTTGCGCTCGCGCTCGGCCTGCTATTCACCATCGTTTTCAAGTTCACACAGGTCCGCCGCTTCCCCGACATGATCCGCCTCATCACGAGCGGCGGAAACAAGGACGAGGACGGCGGCGTCTCCTCTTTCCAGGCACTCTCGCTCACTCTCTCGAGCCGCGTCGGCGTCGGCGCGATCGCGGGCGTCGCGACCGCCATCGCGGCCGGCGGCCCCGGCGCCATCTTCTGGATGGCTGTGACCGGCCTGCTCGGCGCGGCCAGCTCCTACGCTGAGTCGGCCCTCGCCCAGGTGTACAAGCGTCGCATTGACGGCGAGCACCGAGGCGGCATTCCGTATTACATCTACCACGGCCTCAAGCTGCGCTGGCTCGCGGTCGTCGCGGCCCTCGTCGCGTTCCTCGCCTATGGCTTCCTCGTGCCGGGCATCCAGTCAAACAACATCTCGTCGAGCGTTGAGTACGCCTTCGGCGTCGAACCCTGGATCACCGCGACAATCGTGACCGTGCTGCTCGGCCTCGTGATCATCGGCGGCACGAAGCGGATCGTCAACGTCGCACAGCTCATCGTGCCGTTCATGGCAGCCGGCTACATCATCGTCGCGCTCGTCGTCATCTTCTGGAACTTCCAGGCGATCCCCGAGACCGTCGGCGTGATCCTCTCGAGCGCATTCGGCGCGCACGAAGTGTTCGGCGGCATCCTCGGCTTCGCAATCACTTGGGGCATCCGCCGCGCGATCTTCACCTCGGTCGCGGGCGTCGGTGAGGGCACATATGGCGCGGCCGCCGCCAAGGTCAGCCACCCCGGCAAGCAGGGCCTCGTGCAGGCCTTCTCGATCTACGTCGACGTGTTGTTCGTTTGCATGGCCACTGGCCTGCTCATCGTCGCGACCGACTCGTTCAACGTCATCACCCCCGCCGGCGAGCTGATCCACCAGGGCAGCATCCCGGCCGACCTCGTGACCGGCGGCGCGAATGCGCAGGCCGCGATTGACACCGTCTTCCCCGGCTTCGGTTCGGCATTCGTCGCCGTCGCAATCTTCCTGTTCGCCTTCACGAGCCAGGTCGCGTTCTACTACATCGCCTCGTCGAACCTCATCTTCCTCACGAAGGAGAAGGTGAACAACGCTGCCCTGTGGGTACTCAAGATCGGTTCGCTCGTCATCTCGTTCGTCGGCGGCGTGATCTCCGCCGACATGATGTGGGCCGCGGGCGACATCGGCTACGTCGTGCTCGGCTTCATCAACATGGCGAGCATCGTCCTGCTGCTGCCCGTCGTGCGGAAGGTCTACCGCGACTATGAACGACAGCGCAGGGCGGGCAAGGATCCGGTCTTCCACCCCGAGGACCACGGCATCACCGGCGCCGACTTCTGGCTGGCCCCGAGCGCCACGACCCCCATCCCGACCGAAGAGCGTCGGCACCTCACCAAGGAGCTGCAAGACGAGCTCGAGCAGGGCAAGGCCGGCTTGTCTGACCGCAAGCCAGGCGACAGCTAGCGACAACAACATTAGGGGGCTCGGATGCGTTGGCCAACGCATCCGAGCCCCTTACGTTTGTTCATCCGACTTGGCTACTCAGCCAACTCGGACTGCTGGCCGCGGTAGACGATGCCCGCGAGCACGAGGTCCTCCCACGACATTCCAACTCCGGTGTAGAGCGCGGGCTTGCCGGTCGTGCGCGTGAACTCCCCCCGCACCGCATCCCGGATGTTGCTCGGCTGCAGCTGCTCCCACTCGTCGAGGCTGCGCGCCGGAATGATGTTGCCGCCCTCGCGGAACATGCCGGCGCGGCTCTCGAGCATGACGTCAGACCGCCGCACGAGCTCGGCGTCGACCTCGCGGGCATCGAGCCCATGCTGCCCCACCGAGGCGACGAGCGCTCCCCCGCGCACGAGGCTGCCGTCGAACACCGGAGTGCTCGACGACGTCACCGTGATAATGACGTCGGCAGCGCGCACCGCGGGGTCGACGTCACCGCTCGCATCGGCTACGTCGATGCCTTCGGTGGCGAGAGTGTCGATCGCGGTCTGGATACGCTCGGGTCGACGGCCGACGACCTGGAATCGGGCGTCGGGCCACGCCCATTTCGCGGCACGGATGTGGTTGATGCCCTGGATGCCGACCCCGAACACGAGCACCGTGGGCGCCGCGGGCAATTCGTCACCCGCGGGCGCGGCGGCCGCAAGTGCGCGCAGCCCGGTGAGCGTGACCGCTGGCGTGCGTACGGCCGTCACCTCGATGCCGTCCATGACGCACAGGGGCGCGGAGGTGTCGGCGTCGTAGAGCAGATAAAGGCCCTGAATCTTCTCGAGCCCGCGTGCCGGGTTGTCGGGCGACACCGTCAGCACCTTCACCCCCATCACCTCGGGGGCGATCGCGGGCATGATCAAAAACTCGCCGTTGGGCGTGGGAGCAAAGATGCGGGGCCCATCCGCCTCCGGGTCAACGCCGCCGCGAAGGGCGGCTTCGACACCCTCGATCGCGACGTCCCAGGGAAGCGCTTCGCGCACATCCGGCCCCGAGACATAGGGAATGCTGCTCATCGTGAAATCTCTCCTTCGGTTGTTCTGACTGACTGCATCACACACCTCGCCGAACGACAAAACGGAACCCGCCAACCGAGGCGGTTGACGGGCTCCGAAAGGTCAAGCGGCAGGGCTTACTTGTACCCCTTGGCAAGCACGGCCTCGGTGTCGGCGATGATCTTCGCGCGCACCTCGTCGGCGAGCGGCAGGCGCGGCGGACGGCTGGGTCCGCCGTAGCGGCCCACAACATCCATCGACAGCTTGATCGACTCGACGAACTCGGTCTTCGTGTCCCAGCGCAGCAGCGGGTGGAGGTCGACGTACATCTCGCGGGCCTTCGCCCAATTCTCGGGCTTACCCGAGGTCGCGAGGCGGTAGAGCTCAACGGTGCTCTGCGGGATCGCGTTCGGGTAACCGGCAACCCAGCCGACGGCGCCGGCAATGCCAACCTCGAGCACCGAGTCGTCGGTGCCGATGAGGATGTCCATCTCGGGCGCGAGCTCCTTGATCTCGTACGAGCGGCGCGCGTCACCAGTGAACTCCTTGATGCCGACGATGAAGCCAGCTTCGTGGAGGCGAGCCACGAGGGCCGGCTTGAGGTCGACCTTCGTGTCCTGCGGGTTGTTGTAGGCGACGACCGGCAGGCCAGCCTTGGCGACCTCTTCGTAGTGCGCGAAGACCTGCTCGTCGTTGGCGCGGTACGTGTTCGGGGGCAGCTGCATCACGGCCTGGGCGCCGGCCTCAGCGGCCTGCTCGGCCCAGCGGCGGCTCTCCATGGAGCCGTAGGCACCGGTGCCGGCCATGACGACGAATCCCTCGGGAGCGGCGTCGATGGCAACCTCGACGACCTTTGCGCGCTCTTCCGCGGTGAGGTTCTGGTATTCACCGAGCGAGCCGTTCGGCGCGATGCCATCGCAACCGTTTTCGGCGAGGAACTGGACGTGCTCGGCAAACTTGTCGTAGTTCACCGAAAGGTCCTCGTTGAGGGGCAGCGCCGAAGCGACGAGCACTCCGTGCCATGGCTTCTTGTTCTCAGACATGTGGGTTCCTTTCCGAGCTGTCAAGGCGCGTGGCGACCATCGCTCAGTAATATATTACCTAACGCTTTGAATAATATATTACTGATCCGCTTTCCGCTACCCACAGCCAGAAATTGCAGAAAATGCCCGATCAACGGAGCAGGAGGGTGTGACCTCCTGGCCACACCCTCCTGCCTTAGTGTCGGTTCGACTACGCGAAGAGCAGGCTCGTGAGCCGCTGGCGAGCGCGCACGACGCGAGGCTCGTCAGCCCCGACGACGTCGAAGAGCTCGATGAGCCGTTCCCGCACGCGCGTCTTGTCATCGGCGTCGACCTTGGTGAACAGGCCGAGCAGCCGGTTGAACGCGTCGTCGACGTGCCCGCCCGAGAGGTCGAGGTCGGCGACGTCGAACTGCGCGTCGATGTCGCTCGGGTTCTCGGCCGCGGCCGATCGGATCTGTTCGAGTGTCTTGCCCTGCAATCGCTCGAGCAGGCTCACCTGCGCGAGGCCTACCTTGGCGTCGTCGTCGGCGGGCGAGTCCGCGAGCGCGCGCTCGTACGCCGCCTTCGCGGTGGCGATGTCTCCGCGCTCGAGCGCATCCTTCGCCTCCTGGTGCAGCGGGTGCAGCGGCGGCTCGGCTGGCGCAGCCTCTTCGGCGGCGTCCTCCCCCTCACCGGTGAGCTCGACGTAGCCCGTGAGTCCCTGCTGCGCGGCGACCGCGAGGACCTCGCTGATCACCTGCACGAGCTGGTCCTTCGGCGGGTTTCCCGCGAACAACGGCGCGGGGCGGCCACCGAGCAGCGCAAGCACCTGCGCCTGGTTGCCGAGCGTCGGATGCGCGTCGAGGTCGAGCCGCAGCAAGACCAGGCGGCCTTCCGCCGACCGCACGATTTCCGCGAGCACCGGCGAGAGCGCCTGCGAGTCGGGTGACGATGCCGAGTGCATCTCGACGAGCACCGGCATGCGCTGCGATAGCGCCGCAAACTGCTCGAGGTCGGCCTCGCCACCGTTCACGACCGCGTCCGGCAGCGAGAGCAGCGCCTCGCCCGCGGGCGGGCCGGCCTGCTGCTGCGGTTGCGCGGCGCCCGGTGCCTGGCCGAGGCCAGACAGATCAACGGCACCCTGCAGCGAAATCTCGGGCTGGGGTTGCGACGAGGCGGCGTTCGGCTGGGTCATTTACATCCTCCTACTCACTGAGCTCGCTGGCGCTGGTCATCGCCTGCGAGACTCCAAGGAACTGCACCTCGCCACCGGTCTCGGCTGAAGGCACGTAGAACAGCAGCTGATCGGTGTAGGTGCGAGTAAAACCGTACTCGGTTGTCTCGATACCCGACAACGCGGCAGTCGCACCCGACACGGTGATGCGTGCGCGGTCGTTCGCCGCGCTGACCGTCTCGATCTCGTTGATCGACACGGCGATGATCGCGCCGTCGTCGAGGCTCACCATGCCGAGAGGCGCGGTGTCGGTGCCCTCGTACTTGAACTCAACGTCGGTCGCCTCGGGGTCGAGTGCCTCGGTCTGCGCGTCGCGGTACTCCTGGTTCACCTGCGAGCGCAGGGTGTCGTTCTCGGCCGAGAACAGCGACGCGTACTGCGAGTCGCTGCCGTTGGCGATCACATCGGCGTACGCGCCCGCCAGGTCGCTTGGGGCAACGACGAGGTCGCCCGGCAGATCGCGGATGCTCGCCGAGCCGATGCTCGTCGGGGCAGACTCGGGCAGGCTCACGTTGGCCGCGAGCTGCGTCAGTGACGCGACCTTGAAGTTGTCACGAGCGGTGTCCTGGACGAGCATGACACCGAACGGCGCCTCCGAGGCGTCAGCGTTCGCGTTGACGACCACGAAGATCGTGCGCGGGAACTCGTCGGTCGACTCCGGCACGGCGTACACGACATCTCCGGTCGGGAACGCTGCCGGACTGGGCAGCTCGCTGTCAGCCTTCTTCGCCTTGTAGAGGGCAATGCGCTCGGCGAGGGCGTCGCCCTCGAACCGAGGCTCGAGCACCGATGCGTCGAGCTCGCCGTCGGCCTGGTTCGCGAGGTCTGCCGCCTCCGTCACAACGTTCTGAATCTGCTCCATGTTGAGTGCGGGCGGGTGTGCCCCCTCGTCGAGCAGGGCCGCGTCGACCGTCGACGTCGCGGTGCCAGTGGGCTGCAGCTCGGCGTTCGTCCACTCAGCGGGCCAGTACTGCGGCGCGCAACCGGCGAGGGTCAAGCCGACCACCATCGCGACGGGCGCAATGAGGAATGACCGCCGCGGCGCGCTCGAACGGTTGCGACCGCGCGGGCGGCGCCACTTCGAATCGTCGTCGGATGCGGGCGCCGCTGGCACTTCCGGCGCGGGCGCCGATTCGGGCTCGGGCTCGGGCTCGGGCTCAACCACCGGCTCCGACGCATCGCCGAGTTCGGCGGCGGTCCAAGTATCCGAAGATGCCTCGCTCGGCGGCGCGAACGCCGAGTTCGGCGCGTCGGCCAGCTCGGGCTCAACCGGCTCGACGGGTTCCGCAGTGTCCTCGACAACGGGGACTTCTTCGGTCGACGCTGCTACATCGGACGGCTCGTCGAAGGCTGTCGCTTCGACGGGGGGCTCTTCAACAGCCTCCACGACCGGCTCCGACGCAACCGGCTCCGTCACGACGGGCTCAGGCGATACCGGCACCGGCGCGGTCGCGGGCTCGACAGGGAACTCGATCGGCGCATCCTCGTCGACGACGAGCTCACCGCCGGCCGCGACGTTGTCGGCGCGAAGCTGCGCAGCCTCGGCAACCTCGTCGTCCCAGGGCACGACCGACCATTCACCATTCGCATCCGCGCCGGCGGCCGCGACCGCTGCCGAACGACCACGCTTGCGCGTCGCCGACGCGAGCTGACGCTTGACGCGGCGGCGGTGCGCGAGTGCCCACCACAGCAGTGCGAGTGCGAGCACAAACAGTACGGCGCCAATCACAAGCAGCGGACCCGACATCGGGGCGTAGCCACCGAGGGGCCAGGTCACCGAAACTGTCGAGGGCGCAGTATTGTCGCCGTCAGAGGTAATCAGCATCGAGTAGCCGGGCGCGACGACCGTGCTGAGCTGCACCGAGCCCTCGCCCTCGTGCTCCTCGTACCAAAGGTCGTTGCCGATGGGATTCGGCACCGTTTCCTCGGTGCCCGACTCGGTGAACTTCAAGCCGATGTGTTCGCGCGAGTGAGTCGAATCTTCGTCGAGCGTCACCTCGTCGTGCCGCGCGTCACCAACCCAGGCCTCGATGTCGCTCGTGCGACCGATGATCACGTTGATCGCGCCATCGCCCTCGATCCGGATGTCCTGCAGGCCGGCTCGTGACGAAAAGACGTCGTCGTTGATGACGATGACGGGAGCACCGCTGTCGGTGGTGCCGTCGGCAGTCACGGTCGTCGCCTGCGCGGCGCCAACGAATTGAATTCCTCCGACGACAAGCGCGACCACGCTCGCCACGAAGGCTACGGCCGCAAGGATGAAGCGCACGGAGAGGCTCCTCGGGTCTCGGATACACGGATAACGTTCGTTGCCCACTGCTTATCGGCAGCGTAGGTGCGCGGGCGGCATGGAGAGGGCACGCCACGCGCGAACTACCAGCAATCAGCAAACGGACAAGCGTCCAGCCTAGCGCATTCACCAATTTGTGACCCTATTGTTACCAGGCTTCGTTCAGGGCGAACGCTCGCGACGCGCATGAACTCGCACGAATCTGCAGAGCTCTCAACCGCGCCGCTCTAGACTTTCATCACGTCATGCTTGCTGGTTCGGGCCAGCACCCACTACTCCTTGGAGGATCACGCACGTGGAATCGTTCAACTTCACCACTGCAATGCGCGGCTACCAGCGCGAAGAGGTGGACCAGGCGCTGAACGACCTCCAGCAGCAGCTTTCGCAGGCGCAGGCCGCGTACGAGCGTGCCCAGCAGCGCACCACCGAGCTCGAGCAGCGCCTGAAGAAGACCGAAGCCGACCTCGCTGAAGCCGAGGCACCGAGTTACGCCGGGCTCGGCACCAAGCTCGCGGGGACGCTATCGACCGCCGAAGAGCAGGCAATGCGCATCGTTTCGGATGCGCAGCGCGAGTCGGAGAAGCTCGTGTCGGACGCCCGCAAGAACGCCGCGCGCATCCACGAAGACGCGAACGACTACGCCGAGCGCGTCACCCGCGAGGCCGACCAGTCGGCGCAGCGGGTCGCACAAGAGGCGCAGTCGTCGGCCGACCAGCTCGTCGAGAATGCCAAGCAGGAGGCCGAGCTCACGCGAATCAACCAGGAGCGCGAGATCGACTCCGTGAAGGACCAGGTCACGAGCGAGCTGCGTGAGCGTCGACACGCGGTCGACCGCGAGATCGAGGCGAACCGCGCCGACGTCGCGCAGGAGCTCGCGACGAAGCGCCAGCGTCAAGAGACCGAGCTGGCGGATGCGCTCGCCAAGTTCACCGAGCAGCAGCGCGAGTTCGAAGCGCACCGCTCGGCGACCGAGCAGGACCTCGAGGAGCGCCGCGAGGCTTTCGAGCGCGAGATGGTTGAGCGCCGCGGCGCGCTCGAGAACGAACTTTCGAAGCAGCGCGCCGAGCAGGAGAACGAGCTCGGTGAGGCCCGGGCGAAGTTCGCACGCGAAACGACGGCCGAGCGCGAGTCGCTCTCGGCTGAGGTTGCGCGTCAGCGCGCCGAACTCGCCGACTCGATTGAGGCGACGAAGTCGGCCCACCAGCGTGAGCTGGCGACGGCGCGCGAGAACCACATCCGCGAGCTCGAGCAGACCCGCGCCGAGGCCGAGGTGGCCGCGGCCGAGCTCGCCGGCATCCAGCGACGCGAACTCGAGGCCGAGCGCCTGCGCATCACTACCGAACTTGCCGAACTGCGCGAAACCACCATGCGCGAGCTGGCCGAGGCCCGCAGCACGCAGGAGGTCGAGCTCACGACCAAGCGCAACGAGTTCGAGCAGCAGCTCGTCGTCGCCGGCCGCAACGCCGAAGCCGCGGCGAAGCGCATGATCGACGAGGCCACTGAGCAGCTCGCCGACCTCAACCAGCGCAGCGAGCAGGTGCGGCGCGAGGCCGGCAAGATCACGGCGGATGCACGCAAGCGCGCCCAAGAGACCGTGCAGGCCGCCGAGCGCCAGGCCGCCAACCTGCTCGAGAACTCGAACAAGCAGGCCCGCGAGCGCGCTCGCGAGCTCGAGACCCGCACGCTCGCCGAGCAGCAGGCCGCTGAGCAGCGCCTCACAGCCGTGCGCGATGAGCGCGACCAGATCGAGGCCTACCTTGAGCAGATGCGCGAGCTCGTCGGCCGCATGCCGCTCATGTCGTCGAAGAACCAGGAGCCGCAGGCACCCGCGCAGGGCAACACCCAGAAGCAGGGCACTGGCACTAAGCAGAACTCTGCGCCGAAGACCGGCGCCCCGCGCTCGCAGAACGGCTAACGACGATGCGCATCGAGAATCCGTTCAAGATCGGTTTCCTCGCCACCCTCGGTGCGCTCATTGCGCTCACGCTCGGCGGCATGGTCGAGTCGCTGTCGACGGTGCTCACGTACATCGCGACGGCGCTCTTCCTCGCCCTCGGCTTTGACCCGGCGATCTCGTGGCTCGAGCGTCGCCGCTGGCCCCGCTGGGCCGCGGTGCTTGTGCTGATCGTCGGAGTCATCGTCGTCGCCGCGCTCGTGGTCTGGGCGATCGTGCCCTCGATCACGGCGCAGGTCAACGAGATTTCGACCCGGTACGGCGCGATCATCGGCGACATCGTCAACTCGAACGCCGTCGAGTGGCTCACCGTCACTTTCCCGGCGCTCGACGTGCAGGCGATGGTGGCGCAGGCCGCGTCGTGGCTGCAGGGCAACCTCGGCGCCATCACCGGTGGCGTCTTTCAGGTCGGTGTCGGCATCGTGAACGGTCTGTTTGCCACCATGATCGTGACGATCCTCACGATTTACTTCGTAGCGAGCCTTCCGAGCATCAAGCGGGCCTTCTACCAGCTCAGCCCGGCATCGTCGCGGCCGCGCGTCGCGGAGCTCTCAGAGCGCATCACGGGCTCGGTGGGTGCGTATGTGCTCGGCATGGTCACACTCGCGCTCGTCAATGGCGTGCTGACGTTCATCTTCTTGTCGATCGTCGGCGCGGCCATGCCAATGGTGTTCGCGGTCATCGCGTTCATCGGGTCGATGATTCCGATGATCGGTACGATCTCGGCCTCGGCAATCATCGTGCTCGCGCAGCTCCTGTTGCTCGAACCCGGCTCCCCCGTCTGGTGGATTGCCGCGATCTACTACGTCGTCTACATGCAGGTCGAGGCGTACATCCTTACCCCGCGCGTCATGTCGCGCGCAGTGCAGGTCCCCGGCGCCATCGTCGTCATCGCCGCCCTTACCGGTGGCACGCTCCTCGGCCTGCTCGGGGCACTCGTCGCGATCCCCGTCGCGGCCAGCTTGATGATCATCATCAAAGAGGTGCTCATCCCCCGCCAGAACGAGCGCTAGCCCCGCCCGCGGCAGTGCCGCGACGGGGCTAGTGCTAGGCGATGCGCCAGCAGTGGCTGTGCCAGTGACGGCGGTCGGCGATGGCAGCATCGTCACCCATGATGTTGTCGGCGCTGAACACGACAACGTGTGCCTGGCCAATGGGGATCTCGAGGTTGCAGCCGGGGCAGGTGTACACCTTGAGCGCTCGCTCGGCACTCACCTGTTGCACGGTGTACTCACGACCTCGCCGCGCCTCGGTGCGGCGAAGGCCGCCCCGGATGCGGTCGAGGTCGAGCGGGACGAACTCCCGGTCACGCCGGGAGTTGCGGCGCCCCATGTCGGCTTAGTACCAGTTGACGGACTGCGAGTGGCCCCACGCGGCGCACGGCGTGCCGTAGACATCCGAGATGTAGCTCAGGCCCCAGGCGATCTGCGTGCTCGGGTTAGTGGCCCAGTCGGAACCGGCGGTCGACATCTTGCTCCCCGGCAGTGCCTGCGGGATGCCGTAGGCACCCGATGCGTTTGCTGCAGTCGGGTTCCAGTTGGATTCCTTGGTCCACAAGCTGTCGAGGCATGCGAACTGGTCGGAGCCCCAGCCGTACTGCGACGAGGCCATCGATGCCGCGGTCTCTTTAATGGAGCCGGCGGACGGCGCGACGTAGTCGGCGCTTGCGCCCGAGGTGTCGGTCGACGTCGAGTCGTTCGTCGTGGTGTCTTCGGTCGTGGTGTCGGTGGTCGTCGTGTCTTCTTCGACGACCTCGGGCTCTGGCTCTGGCTCTGGCTCGGGCTCGAGTTCGACGGTGACGTCGCTTCGGCCCGAGGTGATCGACGTCGAGGTACCGGCGTCGTCGCCCTTGTCGGTGGAGTCGCCGGAAGTCGGCTGCTCCGAAACATAGCTCTGGGGGTTCGCCTTCGTGATGTCGGCCAGCGAAGGCTGGTACGACTCAGCGGCCTGCGTGGCAGCGGGCGCCGCGAGGAACGGCTGCGCGATACCCACTGCGGCGACTGCGGCCAGCGCGCATCCTGCGACCACCGAGGTGACCTTGCGGTTGCGACGCGACGAGCGAACTGCCCACGGCACGGCGGCTCGGGTTGACCCCGATCGCGTGATTTCCGTCATCTGCTGCTCTCCATTCGTAACTGGCACCCGTCTACGATAACGGATTGGTTACGAAGAGACAACGGAATGGTATAGCGCGTTCAGCTTGCGGTCAGGAATCGTTAGCGAATCGCGAGCATGACATCGACCACGGCGTCGATGAGCAGGTCGACCTGACCCTCTTCGTAGCCGCGACGCTTCGACGTGAACGCGACGCCCCGGGCCTCGCGCAGCGTCATCGACGCCTTGCCGCGAAGAAAGTCGTCAACGCGATTGCAGAACGACTCCACTTCATCCACCGAGTAGCCCCGCTGCAGCAGCGAGACGCGGCGGAAGCGGTCACCCGAGGGGCGCTCGAGTCGCTTCAGCACCGCGCGTGCGGCGTCCTTGATCTCGGCCATGTACTCGTCACGGCCGCGGTGCGCGATGCGCTCCTCATGCTCGCGCACGGCCACGGCGTCTTCGAGCCGCTCGAGCGCGGCATCGACGTGGGGTGCGGAGTACCCGCGCTTGCGCATGGTGAATGCGGTGTGGCGGATGCTCTTGGCCGTCAGGCGCTTGCCCTCAGAGCCATTGTCAAAGTTCTCGTACCGCTCACGGGCGACGCGCAGAGCCCGGTCGACCTCTTCAGGGTCATAACCGTACTCCCCTCGCGGGGCTCGGGGGAAAGGCGCCTCAGTCTTCATCATTGCTATTTTGCCTCAGCCGAGCCGCTGCGCAAACTCCATTAGCGGCGTTGACCAGAAATAGAGTGCAAACGCCATGGCTCCAGAGGGGATCATCGAGTCGACCCGGTCGAAAAACCCGCCATGTCCGGGGAGCCAGTTCGACATGTCCTTCACGCCGAGGTCGCGCTTGATCATCGATTCGGTGAGGTCGCCACAGACACCGGTCACGGTAAGCGCGACGCCCATGATGATGCCAAACCACCACGGCAGACCGAGCAGCAGCACGCAGGCCGCGATGGCGACGAGCGTGCCGAGCACAACACCGCCCGCGATGCCCTCCCAGGTCTTGCCCGGGCTGATGCGCGGCGCGAGCTTCGTGCGGCCCCACTGCAGGCCGGCTGCATAGCCGCCCGTGTCGACCGCGACCACGACCGCGATGAACGAGAGCACCCAGAACTCGCCGAGCGGCTGCGAGAGCAGCATCACGGTGAACGACGAGAGGAACGTCACGTAGAAGTGCACGAAGGCGGTCGATGACGCATCGATGGCGAGTTGCCGCTTCGAGGTCACGATGTGACCGCGCTGTAGGCGGTGGATGCCCGCTTCGACGAGCCGCCAGCCGACGACGAACATGACGCCGGCGAGGCACGCGACCCAGAACACCGAGGGCGGGAAGAAGTAGGCAATCGGCACGGTCGCGAGCGCGACGATGGTCGAGGGCACGCGCGGCACGCGACGACCCACGCGCCGCATGGCGATCGTGACTTCCATGACGACGAGCACGGCGATGGCCATGCCGAGCGGGATGAACAGCCGCTTGTCGATGAGCAGCGAGAGCAGCACGGCCCCGATGAGTACAACGGCGATGCCGATCGCGCTGAGCAGGTTTCGACCCGATCGTTCGTTGACCTGATCGTTGATGCGCCGCACCTGGCGACGGATGCGTGCCGCCTCGATTTCCAGGGAGCGCGACGCGGGCGGGGTAGCGCCTTGTTGCGCGTCCCGCCCGTCCTCGTGCTCGCTGGAGGTAGTAGGCACTAGACCTCGAGCAGGTCGGCTTCCTTGTTCTTGAATGCCTCGTCGACGCGGTCGACGTACGCCTTCGTGATCTTGTCGAGTTCCTTCTCGGCGCGGCCAACCTCATCCTCACCGAACTCGCTCTCGAGCGCGGAAAGGTCGGTCATGCCCTTGCGGCGGATGTTGCGCACGGCGACGCGCGCTTCCTCGGCCTTGTCGCGAGCAATCTTCACGTATTCTTGGCGGCGCTCCTTCGTGAGCTCCGGCATGGTGACACGGATGATCTGACCCTCGTTCGAGGGGGTCACACCGAGGTGCTGGGCAGCAACGATTGCCTTCTCGATGTCCTTCAGCGCGCCCTTGTCGTAGGGCGTAATGAGGAGCATGCGGGCTTCGGGCTGCTGGAGCGAAGCGAGCTGGCCGAGCGGGGTGGGGGTGCCGTAGTAGTCGACCAGGAGCTTGGTGAACAGCGCCGGGTTTGCGCGCCCGGTTCGGATGTTCCCGAACTCCTCATGGGCGTGCTCGAGCGCCTTTTCCATCTTCTCTTTGGTGTCGTCGAGGACGTCGGAGATCACAGGGGTTCCTTTCGGTGCGTATCAGCCCCATCCTACGCAGGGCTGAGATGCGGGCGGATGCCGCTAGCTGCGGAAGCTATTGGAGACGAGCGTGCCGATGTCGTCGCCGAGGATGGCACGCTCGATGTTGCCGTCGGGGCTCATGCCGAACACGCGCATGTCCATGCCGTTGTCCATGCAGAGGCTGAACGCGGTCGAGTCGACCACGCGCAGGCCGCGGCGGAGCGCATCCTGGTAGGAGATGCCGTGAATCATCTCTGCGGTTTCGTCGCGGTTCGGGTCGGCCGTGTAGACGCCGTCGACGCCGTTCTTTGCCACGAGGAGTACGTCGGCGTGCACCTCGAGGGCGCGCTGGGCAGCAACGGTGTCGGTCGAGAAATATGGCAGGCCGGCTCCCGCGCCGAACACGACGACACGGCCCTTCTCCATGTGGCGCTCGGCGCGCAACGGAATATAGGGCTCGGCGACCTGGCGCATCTCGATGGCTGACTGCACGCGGGCGCTCGCGCCGGCCTGCTCGAGGAAGTCCTGCAGCGCGAGGGCGTTCATCACGGTGCCGAGCATGCCCATGTAGTCGGCGCGCGAGCGGTCCATGCCCGCGTTGGCGAGCTGAGCACCGCGGAAGAAGTTGCCGCCACCAACAACGACGGCGATCTGGACCTTCTCGGCAGCGCGGGCGATCTCGTTCGAGATGCTCGTGAGTACCTCGGAGTCAACCCCGAGCTTGCCGCCTCCGAAGGCCTCTCCGGAGAGTTTGAGTAGAACGCGGCGAGGCTTGCTGACAGACGAGGTCATCTGGCTCCTTTGGGAGGCGAGGTCGATACGGGTCGAGGATCCACACTAGTGCGCCGAGGGCGGCCCATGCTGTGCATGGGCCGCCCTCGGCGTGAGTTGCGCGTATGCGCGGCGAGACTACTCGGCGTCGTCGCTTGCTTCGACGCCGGCGCCCACCTTGAGGCGCGCGAAGTCGACGATCGTCAGACCGGCCTGCTCGGCGATCTGCTTGACCGAGTGCTTCGGGTCGCGCGCGTACTCCTGCTCGTTGAGCACGATCTGCTTGAAGAACGCACCGAGGCGGCCTTCAACGATCTTCGGCAGCGCGGCCTCGGGCTTGCCCTCGGCGCGAGTGATGTCCTCGACGACCTTGCGCTCCTTGTCGATGTCCTCCTGGGGGACGTCCTCGCGGTTGAGGTACGACGGGTTCGCGAACGCAATGTGCTGCGCGATACCGTGCGCGGTCTCCTCGTCGCCACCGGCGTAACCGACGACAACGCCAACCTGCGGCGGGAGGTCCTTCGACGTGAGGTGCATGTAGATGTCGAACTGCTCGCCCTTGACGAGGCGAACGTTGCGCAGCTCGAACTTCTCACCGATTACCGCGGCAACAGCGTCGATGCGCTCTGCCACGGTCTCGCCGTCGGCGTCAGCCTTGAGCGCTTCCTCGGCGTTGGTCGCACCAGCGGCAGCGGCCGCGTTGAGCACGACGTCGGCGAGCGCGATGAACTTCTCACCCTTGGCGACGAAGTCGGTCTCGCAGTTGAGCTCGACGATGGTTGCGGTGCCGTTGCCGTTCGCCTTGGCGGCGATGAGGCCCTCGGCAGCCGAACGGTCAGCGCGCTTCGCGTTGCCCTTCGCGCCCTTGAGGCGGAGCAACTCGACGGCCTTCTCGAGGTCGCCGTTGGCTTCCTCGAGGGCCTTCTTGGTGTCGATGAGTCCGGTGCCGAGCTGCTCGCGCAGCGCCTTCACGTCAGCGATGGTGAAGTTTGCCATTGACTGAGTCTCCTCTTGGTTACTTGGTCTCGTCGGCGGTGGTAGCCGCAGCTTCTTCAGTCTGCGCGGCGTCGGTTGCCGGCTCCTGAACAGCCTCAGCGGCGGGGGCGGCGGCCTCTTCAGTCTTGGCCTCGCCCTGCTTAAGCAGCTCGAGCTCCCACTCAGCCAGCGGCTCAGCGGTCTCGCCAGCGCCCTCGGCGGGCTTCTGGTGGCGGGTCATGAGGCCCTCAGCGGCAGCGTCAGCAACGATGCGGGTGAGGAGGCCGACCGAACGGATCGCGTCGTCGTTGCCCGGAATCGGGTAGTCAACGTCGTCGGGGTCGCAGTTGGTGTCGAGGATCGCGACAACCGGGATGCCGAGCTTCTTGGCCTCGTCGATGGCGAGGTGCTCCTTGTTGGTGTCAACCACCCAGAGCGCCGAAGGCGTCCGCGACATGTTGCGGATACCACCGAGGGTCTTCTCCAGCTTGTCGCGCTCGCGACGCTGAATGAGGAGCTCCTTCTTGGTGTACCCGGTTGAGGTGTCCTCGAAGTCGACGAGGTCGAGCTCCTTGAGGCGGTTGAGGCGCTTCTGCACGGTCTGGAAGTTGGTGAGAAGGCCACCGAGCCAGCGCTGGTTGACGTAGGGCTGGTTCACGCGGAGCGCCTGCTCTGCGATAACTTCCTGCGCCTGCTTCTTGGTGCCGACGAAGAGCACCGAACCGCCGTGCGACACGGTCTCCTTGACGAAGTCGTAGGCCTTGTCGATGAAGGCGAGCGACTGCTGGAGGTCGAGGATGTAGATGCCCGAACGCTCGGTGAAGATGAAGCGCTTCATCTTCGGGTTCCAGCGGCGGGTCTGGTGACCGAAGTGGACACCTGCGTCAAGCAGCTGACGCATCGAGACGACTGCCATGGTCGTATCTCCTTGGGTAGGGCACACCTGAGGCGTGCGGTTTTGGTTACTACTGCCGCGTGGCGGCAATCCTGGTGTCCGGTCACAACTCCGCTCACCGATCAGGTGAGACCGTCGAAGTTGATCGCATAGTGGACACGCGAAGTCAGCCCGGTGACGGACTGCAATCGATAACTCTAGCGCGTTTTGCCCTTGCGCGGCACCCCGAGGCGCCTACCGCGCCGGCTGTGGATGAGCGGCTGTCCACCGGTCGTGCCCTTCGCCGGGCGGCGCGCGCGCAACCCGGCGACGCTGGGGCCATGATTTCACGACGCCGCGGGCCGCGCATCCTGGCCGCTCTTGCGCTGACCTGCCTGCTGTTCTCTGCGCTGTCGGCAGCCCCGGCAAGCGCCAGCGCGGTCTCGTCGCTCGTTTCGCCGGCGCGTTCCGCCGAGACGGATGCGCCGGTCGAGTCGGATGCGCCGGGCGACGCGATCTGGTCGTGGCCGGTGCAGCCTCGGCCCGAGATCAGTCGGCTGTTCGACCTCGAGCACCGGTACAGCGCGGGTCACCGCGGCATCGACCTCGCGGTGCCCGCGGGCACCGCCGTCTACTCGCCCGACGACGGCACGGTGCACTTCGTCGGCTGGGTCGTTGACCGCCCCCTGCTCTCGATTCAGCACGCGAACGGGATTCGCTCAACGTTCGAGCCGGTCGATGCGGCCGTCGCCGAGGGCGACGCGGTCACGCGGGGGCAACTCATCGGCCACGTCGCCGACTCCCCCGCGCACGAACCGTCGGGCGGGCTGCATCTTGGCGCCCGGCTTGGCGACGACTACCTCGACCCGCTCGCGCTGCTCGGCGAGGTGCCGCGCGCGATCCTCCTGCCCATCTCGCCGTAACTCCAGCCGATCTTCACCTGACACGAAAGGCCGCTCATGCCCACTCTTCCGTCCCCGCCGCCCGGCAGCCTCGCGCGCCGCGTGCCCCCGCCCGAATTCCCGTCGCCCCGCCTCCGCTTGGGGCTCGCGCTCGTGCTGCTCGCGGCGATCGTCGCACTGCTGATTCCCCTTGGCGTGCGTGCCGCCTCCGCCGCCGAACTTGGCGCCGGGTATTCCAATTCGAACGGCACCTTCATCGGCGCGATGCGCTACGACGACGAAAATGCCTACTGCATCGAACTCAGCAAGCCCCGGCCAGTCGGCAAGCCCACGCGCCCGCTCGGACGCGACGAGCCTGTGCCAGCTGCGGTTTCGTCACTCTCTGCCACCGAGCGTGCCCAACTGCACTGGGCGGTCAGCAACCCCGGCACCTCGAGCGACCCGACCGTGACAACCGCAGTGGCGATGCTCGTGTGGTCGGTCGCCGACGACAGGCACTATCCCGGCGACCAGCACTACCACGCGAAGATGCCACAGGCCACCGCTGCCGCGGTCGCCGAACAGCTCGAGCAACTTCGCGCCGAGCTCGCGAAGGTGCAGGTGATCGAGCGCCCCACAGCGGTGCAGGTTACGGTCGTGCGCCTCGATGATGGTGTTCACGTGCAAGTGCCGAAAGTGGGCACGGGCGTGCACGTGACGCTGTCGCTCGAAGCCGCAAGTGTCGACGGCGCCTCGGTCGTCGCACTCGATGGCGGGCGATCGCACGACCTCCTCGTCAAGCACGACACCCGCAAACCCGAGGTAATCGCCGACGTGAGCACCGCGCCCGCCGCGGGCTACGCGACCTCCGAGTTGCGTGTGCTCGTCACCGAGGGCCGGCAGTTGCTGATTCAGGCGAGCCAGGCCGCGTGGCCGCAAGCGAGCGACCGCCTCGGCATCGGCGTGATTACGAACAAGACCAGGGTGCCCGAGACGACCTCGCCCGCCCCAGGCGGTTCGACGACGAAGCCCTCGCTTGTTGGCAAACCGAGCACGGTAGCCCCAACCCCCACCGCCACACCCACGCCTGCGCCGACCCCCGCAGCGCCGGGCACACAGCCGCCCACGGCGACCCCAACCCCCACTCTGACTCCAGCTCCAACACCCACGAAGACGCCGGTGGCTCCCCCGGCGCCACCCGCGCCGGTCGAGACGCCAGCAACGCCGCCGACTGAAACTCCCACGGCGACGCCTACGGCAACACCAACACCGACAGCCACCCCGACGCCAACGCCAAGCGACGCACCGACAGGCTCGCCCATGCCGTCACCGACCGAGGTTCACGATGACGCGACAACGCCAGCGCCCGCACCCGAAGACGACACACCGCGGCTCGCCGAGACCGGCACGAAGCCGGGAATCTGGTTCGGTGTGGCCGGTGCCGGGCTCGCGCTGATCGGGCTCGGTGGTTGGTTCATCGCCCGCGACCGGCAGCGGCGCGAGGCGACGAGCTGGTAGCAGCGTTCGACTGACCCAGGCGGGTGCATCCCCTGCGCTTAGGCGCGAGGGTGCGCCCGCTTATAGGTCTCGCGGAGTCGCTCGGCTGAGACGTGCGTGTAGATCTGCGTCGTGCCGAGATCGGCGTGGCCGAGGTACTCCTGCACCCCGCGCAAGTCAGCGCCGCCGTCGAGCAGATGGGTCGCCGCCGTATGCCGGAACGTGTGGGGCCCCGACGGCCCCTGGCCCGGGGCGAGCTGTAAGAGTTGGCGGCTCAGCTCGTACACGCTGCGCGAGTTGAGGCGGCCCCCGCGGGCACCGAGAAAGAGCGCATCACCCGATGACTCGACCGCGAGCGCAGCGCGTCCTCGGTCGAGCCAGGCGTCGATGGCCCGGGCCGCTGGTTGTCCGTAGGGAATGACTCGTTCGACGTTGCCCTTGCCGATGACCCGCACGAGGCTCGCCGACGGGGTGAGCGAGTCGAGATTGAGGGCGCAGAGTTCAGAGACACGCATGCCTGTCGCGTAGAGCAGTTCGACGATCGCGAGGTCGCGAAGCGCGCTCGGCTCGTCTGAGTCGGCCCGGTCACGCAGCGACGCGAAGATGTCGTCCATCTGTCCCTCGCTGACGAGACGCGGCAGCGAGCGGCCCACCTTCGGCGACTTCAGCCGGCGGGCCACGTCGTCGCCGCGGCCAGTCGAGTGACACCAAGCGGTGAACCGACGAGCGACGGATGCGCGGCGCGCGATCGTCGCGGCGGCGTGCCCCTGCTCATTCTCGCGCCAGAGCCAGTCGCGAAAGTCCTCGAGCGTGAGTTCGCTCGTGTCAACCGGCCCCGCGGCCTCGACGGAGTCAGCGAAGCGAGTGAGGTCGCCGTGCGCGGCCCGGCAGGTGTTTGGCGACCGGCCAAACTCGCGGTCAAGTGCGAGGACGTAGTCCTCGATCGCCTCCCGGAGTTCTGCCATGCCGCCATCGTAGTTGTGGCGGCATGGCAGCCCGGGGCTAGGACACGCGCCGCCAGCCGGTGTCACTGAGGTCGGCGCGACCGAGCAGCTCGAGTTCCGCGAGACCGGCCCGGGTGTCGGTGAGGCTAAGGCCAGCGAGCGCCGCGAGCTCGGCTTCGCCGTTGCCGCGTCGGGGCCGAAGCGCGTCGAGCACCCGTACCGCCTCGTCGCTGAGCCGCGGTGAGAGTTCGACTACCTCGAGAAGCGGCACGTGGGAATCCGACGCACCGACTTGGTTCTCGCCGCCGGGAAACAGCCCACCATCGGAGCAGCCGAGGCGCCATAGCTCGACCGCATCGTCGCCCGAGCAGATCATGGTGGCGGCGCCCTCGCGGATCAGGCGGTGGCAGCCGACCGACGTCGCCGAGGTGATGGCGCCGGGCACCGCACCAAGCTCGCGGCCGAGCGCGCTCGCGTGGTTCGCGGTGTTCAGTGCACCGGAGCGCGCCCCGGCCTCGACGACGATGGTCGCAGGTGCGAGCGCCGCGATGAGTCGGTTACGCTGCAAAAATCGCCACTTGGTCGGCGCCTGGCCGCAGGGTGCCTCCGAGACGACGAGCCCGCCCTGGGCGAGCAACCGTTGAAATAGTTCGCTGTTGCCCGCCGGATACAAGCGGTCGACCCCGCCCGCGAGCACGGCGACGGTGTCGGCCTCGCTCGCGAGCGCGACGCGATGCGCCTGGGCGTCGATGCCGTAGGCACCGCCCGAGACGATCGACAGCCCGGCGCCGGCGGCCGCGACGACAAGTTCGCCGGTGACGTTGTTGCCGTACTCGGTGCTCGCCCGCGAGCCGACGACGGCGAGGTTGCGCGCATCCCGGTGCAGGGCGTCGAGCCGGCCGCGCGTCCAGAGCCCAACAGCCGTGTGCACGCCCAGATCGTCGACCTGCGTTGGCCAACTCGGGTCGCTCGGCACCAAGAACCGGGCGCCGACCTTGGTCGCCGCGCGCACGAGCGGCACGACGTGCTCGTAGGTAAGCCGGGGTCGCCAGCGGGCGATGGCGCCCGACCAGTTGCGCGAGCGGGCCTCGAGCGGGTCGGCCGCGTGCATCCGCTGCAGCACCATGTCGCTCCACCCCGCGATGAGGTCGAAGATGCACTCGACCCCGAGGGTGTCGCGCAGCACGCCGGCGTCGCCGTCACCCGGCTCGACGATGCAGCTCCAGCAGATGCGTGCCGTGATGTCGGCGAGGTCATCGTTCTGCGCGGAGCGGAGTTCGCGCACGAGCGGTGCAAGTCGGCGATAGGCATTGGACATAGGGGCTCCTTGACGTGCGATTACGCGTCGACCGACGACGCGACGCGGGTGCGGTAGAAGAGGGCCTCGGCGATATGGCCGCGGTCGGGGCGGGCCACGCCCGCGAGGTCGGCGAGGGTCCACGCGACGCGCTGCGCGCGGGCGTAACCGCGCATCGTGATCTGACCGCGGCTCAGCGCCTGGTCGAGCGGCTCGGAGGCACCCGGCTCGCAGCGCAGGCTCGCCTGCCGCAGCAGCGCGCCGTCGAGTTGCGCGTTCGCGCGCACGCCGAACGCGGCGAGACGATGCCGAGCCCTATCGCGGGCGGCGCGAACATCGGCCGCCGCCGATTCGGTAGTGACGCTGCCGCGCTCGCCAGCGGCAGCCAGTCGCGCCGTCGCGGTCGAGACGCGTTCGACGCGCAATTGCAGGTCGATGCGGTCGAGCAGCGGGCCGCTGAGCCGCTGCAAGTAGTTGCGCTGCATCGTCGGGGTGCAGTGGCACTCGAGCCCGCGCACTCCCGCGTTGCCGCAGGGGCACGGGTTCGCCGCGAGCACGAGTTGCGGGTTCGCCGGGTAGGTCACAGTGCTGCGCACGCGGTGAATCGTGATCGACCCCGACTCGAGCGGCTGTCGCAGCGAGTCGAGCACCCGGCGGGGAAACTCGGGGGCCTCGTCGAGAAACAGCACCCCGTGCGCCGCCAGCGAGAGCGCGCCGGGCTGGATGACGCCGGAGCCGCCTCCAATGAGCGCGACGGCCGAGGCGGTGTGGTGCGGCGCCTGCAGCGGCGGGCGACGGTCGAGCCGCTCGCCGAGCGGCAGGCCACGCAACGAGCGCAGCGCGGCCACCTCGATCGCGGCATCATCGTCGAGGTCGGGCAGTATGCCTGGAAGCCGCTCCGCGAGCATCGTTTTCCCTGAGCCCGGCGGCCCGATCATGGCGAGGTGGTGCCCGCCTGCCGCCGCGATTATGACCGCCCGCACCGCGCTGTCGTTACCGACGACGTCGGCGAGGTCTCCGACACCGCCCACCCCCTCGGCGGCCCCCGGCAGCAGAAACTCGCGCTCGGCGCTGGTGGGCGCCGCGAGCGCCTCCGAGTCGGCCCCGTAGTACTCGGCGAGTTCGGCGAGCGAGGCGACCGGTACGACACGGATGCCCTCGACGAGCTCGGCCTCGGCGCGCGCCGACGCGGGCACGAGGATCGCCTCAAAGCCGTGCTGCTTCGCCGCGTGCACCGCCGGCAGAATGCCCGCGACGGGTCGGATTGCCCCGGTGAGCGCGAGCTCACCGATGTGGGCATTACGGGCGGGTGCCTCGGCATCGATGACGCCGAGGCCAGCGAGCACCGCGCAGACGATCGGCAGATCGAAGCCAGCGCCATGCTTGCGCAGTTCGGCAGGCGCGAGGCTCACGGTGATGCGCTTCGGCGGCAGCGACTGCTTCGACGACTGCAGGGCGGCACGGATGCGGTGCTCGGCCTCGCCGATGGTCGCGTCGGGCAGACCGATGATGAGCAGCTTCGGCACGCCGGCCGCGACCTGCACATCGACCTGCACCGCGTCGCCGCGGAGCCCCGCGAGTGCGATGCCCCAGGCTCGGGCGTTGCGCGCCATCTACTCGCCCACCCCTTCGACGTGCAGCAGGCTCGAGCTCGCGAAGCGCGGCATGACGATCGACACCACGTCGAGGCGAATCGGTACAAATGGGCCAGGGTGCTCGTCGAGCCAGCGATACGCGACCCGCGTCATGCGCGCGATCTTCGTTGGGGTGATGGCGTCGAGCGGGTGCCCGCTACCGATCGAGCTGCGCGTCTTGACCTCGATAAAGACGAGGTACCCCTCGCCGCGCGCGACGATGTCGACCTCACCCGCGCTGCAGCGCCAATTGCGGTCGATGATCTCGAAGCCCGCGTCGGCGAGGTACTTCACGGCGAGGTCCTCGCCTTCGCGACCGAGCGTGATGTGCCGTGCCATGTGCGCCTCCCCAAACTGCGGTGAATGCAGTCATCTTGGAGAAGCGCGCTGGCGCACGCCCGGTCGTGGGCGCCAACGGTGGAAAGTCGCGCATCCACAGGCGTCGCGGGAGGCGCCGCGACACGCGCGCAAGGGCTGTGAGAAGGGCGAGAGTGCGGCGCCGATGTTCTGGGTCGAGCGCACGATGAGCAGCACCCTCATGATCTTCGCGTGGTTGGCAACGAGTCAGATTCGCGACGCGAGCACCACGATTCCCATGCCGCAGTCCCGAACCAAGCGACTTATCATTCGCGCACTGGCAGCGCCCAGAAGTGCCACGTCACCCGCTAGCATTTACACAATTTGTAATGTCTTTTCGCTGTCGATGTTGCATAAAGCACATGTCGGGTACCGTCTGCAGGTATCCGGAGACACCGACGTCCCGCACCCACACGTGCCAAGGAGTGACTATGACCACCGTCGCCGAGCGACTCGCCACCGCCCTCGCCCCCTACGCCGACGAGATGTTCGGCCTGCTCGGCAACGGCAACGCTTTCGTCGTCGACGCGATGCTGCGCCTCACCCCGATTCGCTATACCGCGGTGCGCCACGAAGTCGCGACTGTCGCCTCAGCGGATGCGTATTACCGCGGTACCCGCAAGCTCGCGATCGCTACCGCGACGTACGGTGCCGGGTTCACGAACACGATCACGGCCCTCACCGAGGCGTCGATGGCGCGCATCCCGATGCTCGTGCTCGTCGGCGACGCGCCGACGACTGGGTTGCGGCCCTGGGACCTCGACCAAGACGCCATCACCCGCGCCGTCGGTGTGAAGAACGTCACGGTGCGCGCCGACTACGTCGCCGCCGCGGTGAATGACGCGGTGCGGTTCGCGCTCATCGAGCGCCGCCCGGTCGTACTCTCGCTGCCTTATGACCTCCCCGTCGTGACGAGCGACGAGGGCGACGTCGCGCCGATCGACTTCGACCAAGTGCTTGCCTCCGAGCGCCCGCAGGCCGACGCCGTGGCGCTGAAGGCGCTCGCGCGCGACCTCGCCGCGGCCCGCACCCCGGTCATCCTTGCCGGCCGCGGCGCGCTCGGCGCGCGCGGCGACCTCGCCGAACTCGCCGACCGGCTCGGCGCCATCACCGTCACCACGGCGGCCGCACGCGGCCTGTTCACGGGGCGCGCGCTCGACGCCGGCATCTGCGGTGGCTTCTCGTCGGAGCCCACCGCCGACTACCTCGCTGCGGCCGACCTCATCGTCGCGTTCGGGGCAGGCCTCAACCAGTTCACGATGGGCTTCGGCCGCATGTTTGCGCAGGCCCGCCTCGTGCAGCTCGACCTCGCCGACACCGCCACCCACCCGGCCGTCGAAACCTTCATTCGCACGGATGCGGCCGACGCGGCTGCCGTACTTCTCGCGCACACGCCCGCTCCCGAGCACGCGACCTGGCCGTCGCTCGACCGCGACGCCGTCGCGGCGGCCCAGTTCGACCGCCCGTTCGGCCGCACGAGCACGGACGCTGAGGATCCCTCGCCGATCGCCGCGGACGGCCAACTCGACCCCCGTGCCGTCACCGCCGCGATCGACGAGCAGCTGCCCGCCGAGCGACTCATCGCGACCGACGGCGGCCACTTCATCGGCTGGGCGAATACGTACCTCAGTGTTCCGGGCCCCGACTCGGTCGTGCTCGTCGGCACGGCTTTCCAATCCATCGGCCTCGGTTTCTCGAGCGCACCCGGCGCCGCCATCGCGGCGAACGCTGATGGCCGGATGCTCGTACTCGCCACCGGCGACGGCGGCGGTCTGATGGCGCTCGCCGACCTCGATTCGCTCGTGCGCACCGCCAAACGCGCCACGGTCATCGTCTACAACGACGCGGCGTACACGGCCGAGATCACGCAGTACGGCATGCAGGGCCTTGACGAGCGCCCGATGCGCATCGACCAGGTGAGCTTCGCCGGCCTCGCGCAGGCCGTCGGTGCCCACGGCACCGAAGTGCTCACGCTCAATGACCTCGACGCGTGGGCCGAGTGGGTCACCTCTGGCGAGAACGGCACCTGGGTGCTCGACTGCCGCGTCTCGGGCGAGGTCATCGCGCCGTACCAGCTCGAGATCATGGAAAACCTCAAGCGACAGGCCGCCGCCGCGCGCTAGGTGTGGTTCCCCCGACGCGTCGCGTACGTCGAAGAAGGGAAGACCCTCGCGCCGTCGACTCGCCGCGGATGCAGGCGGGCTACTCGTCGATCGAGAGTTCCTTCGGCAGTTCGAAGTCGTGCACGTTGAGCTCCTCGATGTTCACGTCCTTGAACGTGAGCACGCGCACCTCCTTGACAAAGCGGTCGGAGCGATAGATGTCCCAGACCCACACGTCGCGCATCGACAACTCAAAGTAGAAGTCGTTCGACGCATCCTTGCGGTCGAGGGTGACCTCGTTCGCGAGATAGAAGCGGCGCTCCGTCTCGACGACGTATTTGAACTGCTTCGCGACGTCACGGTACTCGCGGAACAGTGCCAGCTCTACGCTGCGCTCGTAGTCGTCAAAGGCGTCCTCGTTCATAACGCACCAGTCTAGGCCCGACGGTTGACTTACGCGTCAAGGATCTTTCCGAGCCAGCTTCGCCGATGCTCAGAGCTCGGCCCGAGCGCCCGAATCGCGTCGCGGTGCCCCTGCGAGCCGTACCCCTTGTTCTTCTCCCAGCCGAACGCGGCGAGGCCCTCGTCGCCGGCCGCGAGCTCGCGCATCCGCGCGTCCCGCGCCACTTTCGCAACGACGCTCGCGGCCGCGACGCTCGCGCAATCGCGGTCAGCCTTCGGCTGCACCGTGACGCGCAGCGGCTGCGTGAGCGCGGGCGAGAGCCAGTCGTGGCTGCCGTCGAGGAGCACGCTCGCGAAGTCGACCGGCACGCCGAGCTGCCAGAGTTCACCGAGCGCACGCACCGCGGCGGCGGCGAGGCACCGCGTAATGCCGAACTCGTCGATTTCGGCGGCGGAGGCCCAGCCGACGGCGGTGGCGAACGCCCACTCCGCCGACGCGGGCGCAAGGCGTTCGCGCGCCTTCGCTGTGAGCAGCTTCGAGTCGCGCAGCCCCTCAGGGAACCCCTGCTGCGCCTCGACGTCGCGGATCGCGCACGCCCCAACGGCGACCGGCCCGGCGATCGCACCGCGGCCAACCTCGTCGATGCCGATCACGAATTCGGTGTCGGCAAACAGCACCCGCTCAACCTCGAGCGTCGGAGAGACGGCGGTCACGGCTGCCGAGTCGGGATGCTCGCGAACACCTCGGAGTAGTTACTGAGGAAGCGGAGCCGGTCGAAGGGCCAGTTGATCATGAACGCGCGGCCGACGATGTTCTCGTACGGCACGAAGCCGCCGGTCGGAGTGTCCTGATGCGCCCGCGAGTCGGCCGAGTTGTAGCGGTTATCGCCCATGACCCACACCGCATCGGCGGGCACGGTCACATCGAACTCGGTGCCGGATGCTGCGGTGTTGTCGCCCAGTTCGACGTATGGCTCGCTGATCGGCACGTCGTTGATCATGATCTGGCCATAGGCGTTGCAGCACTCGACGTGGTCGCCCGGCAGGCCGATAACTCGCTTGATGAGGTGGCTGTTCGTCTCTTCGGCCTTGAGACCAATGAGTTCGAGCGTGCCGTCGGTGAACGCCTGCAGCGGCGCTTTGTCGACGGCGGGCTGCTGCGGCAGCCACCCACCCGGGTCTTCGAACACGATGACGTCGCCGCGGTTGAGCGGCACGAGGTCAGGCACGAGCTGGTTCACGAGCACGCGATCCTGCTCGATCAGCGTCTCGTGCATCGAGGCCGACGGAATATAGAACGGCTTGAGGAAGAACGTCTTGACGACGATCGAGACCACGAGCGCGATCGCAACGATGACGACGACGTCGCGGATGAACATCCCGAGCGTCGCGCCGCGGGCCACGACGTTGCCCCGGTCGTCGACCGCGATGTCGTTTCTGAGCCGGTGCCGCGGGGCGTGGGCATGCCGAAATACCTCGTAGACGAGAGCATCGTCCTGGCCATCGGCGCCGGCGTTGCCACTCAACTTCGGCAACTGATACTCGGCGTCGTCACGCACCCATGGGCTCCTCGTCGGTTGTGGTCTGTTGATCTAAGCACGAACGAGATTGACCCCGGTGCGTGAACGCACCGGGGTCAATCAAATCGTGATAAACGAGTTAGCTTTCGCGACGCTCGCGGATCTTCGCGGCCTTGCCGCGACGGTCGCGCAGGTAGTAGAGCTTCGCGCGGCGAACGACACCGCGGCTGACGAGCTCGATGCGGTCGATGATCGGCGAGTGCACCGGGAAGAGGCGCTCGACGCCGACCTGGAAGCTCACCTTGCGGACCGTGAAGGTCTCCTTGACCCCAGCGCCCTGGCGGCCGATAACGACGCCCTGGAACACCTGGATACGGCTGCGGTTACCTTCAACGATGTTGACGTGAACCTTGACGGTGTCGCCGGGGCGGAAGTCGGGGACGTCCTTCAGCGACTGTGCGTCGATCTGGTCGATGAGGTTGGTCATGATGATCAATCACTCTCTGCGCCGCCACAGGTCGAACGCAATAGAAGTAAGTTTTCTTAATTCCGCGGGCAGAGTGTCCCCTGTGGCAGATTCACGCCGCGGCACAAACGACAAGCTTAGCGGGCAATCAGCCCCGCCGACAAGCCTCGAGTTGCGCGGAAGTTAGCTGGTGTGCGGCCGCGCGGTCCACTCATCGGGCTCGTCATCGTCACGCCCGCTCGGCTCCTCGATGATTTCGGCCTCGATCGCCTCGGACTCGCGGCGTACCGTGCCGCCCTCTTGTTCCTGCCAGGTCTCGTTCGTGTCGACGATGATCACCCGGCCCGCCTGCGGCCCGCGAGCCCGGCCGAAGTCGGAATTCGAGGATGCGCCGGCGGCACGCTCGGCACGCTGCCGCAGCTGCTCCTCGGCTTCCTTGCGATTGCGGCGCCAGAGCTGGGCGATTGCTACGCCGGCAAAGACGGCCGCGGCAACCTGCGCGACCGCGCCCCAGGTGCCGGGGATGGCCACGGCCGCGAGCCAGAACACGAGCGAGCCGAGGTACCAGCCCGCGTCGATCGCCGTCGCCTTCTTCGAGATGCGGAAGCTCGGGCGCAGCCAGAGCGCGAGGCCGAGGATCGCCATCTGCGCGAACGAGACAGGAATCAGAATGAAGAGGCCGAGAAAGCCACTCACCGAACGCTGGAAAACAATCCACGCGATGACGGTCCAGGCACCGACCAGGAAAGGTGCGGGTGCGAGGAGCGTGCTGAGTATTCGGTGGATCCGCTTGGGCATACCCATAAATTACGGAAACTTGCTCCGCAAACGCCGGATCACCGCAGGAATTCCGCGCGCAGCGTATCGACCACGCCAACGGCCGAACCCGAGCGCATCGTGGCGCGCTGGCGGTCGGCCGGAGTCGAGTCGACGATGACGAGCCCCGAGACGAGCTCGCCCTCGCAGCCGAGGTCGCGGGCGATCTCGAGCAGCTCGTCGATGCGGCGGGCGAAGCTGCCGCGTGCGGCCTCCTCGCGGCCGTCGGCCGAGACGATGAAGTTCGTGTCGAAACCCCAGCGGGATGCGCGGAACTTGTTCTCCTGCACGACCCAGTCGGGCAGGTGCATCGGTTCCTCGCCCCGGTCGAGCGCGCGCAGGGCCTCTTCGACGATGCACTGGGTCAGCGCGGCGCCGGCGCCGATGTCGAAGAGTGACGGCGCGGAGTCGGCGATGCGCACCTCGATCGTGCCGAAGCGCGGCGCGGGACGAACATCCCAGCGGAGCTCCTTCGCGTCGAGGATCGTGCCCGAACGCACCATCGCGTCGACGGTGTCACTGATGTCGTCCCAGTCGCGCAGCTGCGGCGGAATGCCACCCGTGGGCAGTTGCTGGAAGAGCATCGAGCGGTGCGAGGCGAACTGCGTGTCGACGCCGCCCCAAAACGGGCTCGAGCTCGACAGGGCAAGCAGCCAGGGGAAGTTCGCGAGCACCGCGTTCATCACCGGCACCACCACATCCGACGAGGGCAGGCCGACGTGCACGTGCAGCCCCCAGATCGAGAGCTGTCGCCCCCAGTCGCGCGAGCGCTCGACGACGCGCAGGTAGCGATCCTCAGGCACGAGGGTCTGCACGTGCCAGTCGGAGAACGGATGCGTGCCGGCGCCGATCGCGGCGACGCCGAGCGGGTCGCAGGCTGCGGCAAGCTTGTCGCGCAGCGTGCGCAGATCGGCGATTGCTCCGGGCACATTGCGGTGCACCTCGGTGACGAGCTCGACCGTATTGGTAAGGAACTCGCCGACGCAACGGGGCTCGTTCACCGCGGCGATTACTTCACCGGCGCGACCGGCGAGATCGCCGGAGGCACGGTCAACTAGCGCGAGTTCCCACTCGACCCCGAGGGTGGCGCGTTCGGACAGGGTGAAGTCCATGGATGACATCGTACGCGGGGCACGGAGTCGATTATTTGAGTGAACTGATTCCGAGCGGGACTCCCGCGGGGCCGAGAAATCTGCAAGAATAGTCAGCTGAGTCTGTGCCAGCGACCCTCTATCCGCAGCGTGCAGCGAATCCGGACGTCGGCGAGTGCGCCCCACGCATATCACCGCTCAGTCTTTGATCGTTAACTAGTTTCAACAAGCAGGAGACACGTGTCTGTCAAGATTCGTCTGAAGCGCCTGGGCAAGATCCGGGCACCGTTCTACCGCGTCGTGGTCGCCGACGAGCGCTCGAAGCGCGATGGTCGAGTGATCGAGGAGATCGGTAAGTACCACCCCACCGAGAACCCCTCGCTCATCGAGATCGAGTCGGAGCGCGCGCAGTACTGGCTTTCGGTCGGCGCACAGCCCACCGAGGCCGTCCTCGCACTGCTCAAGCTGACCGGTGACTGGGGTAAGTTCAAGGGCGAAGGCTCGACCGAGTCGCAGGTCAAGTCGCCCGAGGCCAAGGAAGCTTTCCAGGCCGACGAGAACAAGAAGCCCGTCCTCAAGCCGAAGTCGGAGCCGAAGGCTTCGCAGGCTGAGGCAGAGGCTGACGCTGAGGTTGCCGAGCCGGCCGCCGAGGCCGAGGCATCCGCCGAATAATCCCAAGAAGGAGTCCCAATGCTTGCTTCCGCGCTTGAACACCTCGTCCGTGGCATCGTTGATCGCCCGGACGACGTCCGCGTGGACGCAATCGACTCCGCCCGCGGCGAGGTCCTCGAGGTGCACGTGCACTCCGAGGACCTCGGCCGCGTCATTGGTCGACAGGGACGCACAGCGACGGCGCTGCGCACCCTCATCACCGCACTTGCCGACGGCCGCCGCGTCCGCGTTGACGTGGCTGATAACTAAGTTGTCCGCACGCAGCCGCAGCGGGATTACCCAGCTGCGCGTCGGACGCCTCGTCAAGGCACACGGGCTCAAGGGAGCCCTCAAAGTCGAGCTTTACACCGACGAGCCCGAGCGACGCTTCGTACCCGGCGCATCCTTCTCGCTTCAGGTGCCGACGACGTCGCCGTGGCGCGGCAAGAACGTGACCCTGCGCGAGTTGCGCTGGTTCAACGAGTCGCCCGTCGCGTTCTTCGAGGATGTCACTGACCGCACCACCGCCGAGACCCTGATCAAGGCGATCCTCTGGGTCGACCAGGACGAGGCCGAGGAGCTCGCACCCGACACCTGGTACGACCACCAGCTCGTCGAGCTCGATGTGCAGATCGACGGCACCTCGGTGGGCACGGTCGAGCGCGTCGACCACTTCCCCGCCCAGGATCTCTTGGTCGTGAAGACGCCGAAGGGCGACGTCATGGTGCCGTTCGTGAAGGACATCGTGCCTGCAGTCGATCTTGAGGCCGGCGTTGTCACGCTGACCCCGCCCGGCGGCCTGTTCGACGACGCGAGCGAGTAGCCCGCGATGCGCATCGACATCGTCACGATCTTCCCGCAGTTCTTCGACATCCTCGATCTCTCGCTGCTCGGAAAGGCGCGCACGCAGGGCATCATCGACCTGCACATCCACGACCTGCGCGACGCGGCGCATGACCGTCACCGCACCGTCGACGACACTCCGTACGGCGGCGGCGCCGGCATGGTCATGAAGCCCGAGCCCTGGGGCGAAACGCTCGACGGCATTCTCGCGGCCTCGCCCGCCGAGAACGGCCCGCTCATCGTCTTCCCCTCCCCCGCCGGCGACGTGTTCACGCAGGCGCGCGCGCATGACTTCGCGGGTGAGGAACACATCGTGTTCGGCTGCGGCCGCTATGAGGGCATCGACCAGCGCGTGTTCGACTGGGCCGCCGAGCACGCCCGCGTCTCGCTCGTGTCGATCGGCGACTACGTGCTCAACGGCGGCGAGGTCGCCGTCATGGCGATGATCGAGGCCTTCGGCCGGCTGATTCCGGGCGTCGTCGGTAACCCGGCATCGCTCGTCGAGGAGTCGCACTCCGACGGCCTGCTCGAATACCCGAGCTACACGAAGCCCGCGCAGTGGCGCGGCCTCGACGTGCCCGACGTGCTGCTCAGCGGTCACCATGGCAACGTCGCGAAGTGGCGCCACGAGCAGCAACTCGAGCGCACCCAGCGCGTGCGCCCCGACCTCTACGAGGCCTTCCAAGCACGCGACGACGCGTAGCTCTACGTTTCACCTCGTCACCGAGACGGGTTGCGACGCAAAACGTGGACGAAAAATGAGCGCCTCGGGCGCCGCGCCTACTTGCGCAGGTACTTCTGCAGCTTCTCGAGCTCTTCGGGGCTCGGCTGAGCGCCGCCGGCCCCGCCACCGAAGGCGCCGCCACCGAACGACGAGCCACTCGGCGCGCTCTGCGCCGGTGCCTCGACGCCCCGCTTCGCCGGGTTGCCCGAGAACTTCTTGCCCTTCTTGGCGTTCTTCTTCGCCTGCTTGGCTGCCACCGCGCGGCCACCGCCCGACGAGGGCATGCCGGGCATCGACGGCATGCCGCCGCGCGCGACCTGGCGCATCATCTTCGACGACTGCTCGAAGCGCTTCATGAGGTCGTTGACCTCGCTCACGCTCGTGCCCGAACCGCGGGCGATGCGCGAGCGGCGCGAGCCGTTGAGCACCTTCGGCGTCTTGCGCTCGAGCGGCGTCATCGACTGAATGATCGCCTCGATGCGCACCATGCTCGACTCGTCGAAGTCGTCGAGCTGCTGGCGCATCTCTTTCGTGACGCCCGGCATCATGCCGATCATCTTCTTGAAGTTGCCGGCGCGACGCAGCTGCTGCATCTGCTTGAGGAAGTCGTCGAGCGTGAACTCGTTCGCCGCGAGCTTCTCGGCGGCCTCTCGGGCCTCCTCCTCATCGAAGGCCTTCTGCGCCTGCTCGATGAGCGAGAGCACGTCACCCATGTTGAGGATGCGGCTTGCCATGCGGTCGGGGTGGAACAGCTCGAAGTCGTCGAGGCGCTCACCGGTCGACGCGAACATGATCGGGCGCCCCGTGGTCTGCGCGACCGAGAGCGCCGCACCACCGCGAGCGTCACCGTCGAGCTTCGTGAGCACGACGCCCGAGAAGTCGACGCCGTCTTGGAACGCCTTCGCTGTCGCGACCGCGTCCTGACCGATCATCGAGTCGATGACGAACAGCACCTCATCGGGGTTCGTCGCCTGCTTGATGTCGCGGGCCTGCTGCATGAGCGTCTCGTCGACGCCGAGCCGACCGGCGGTGTCGATGACGACGACGTCGTGGAGCTTCTCGTTGGCGAGTCGGATCGACTCGCGCGCGACGCGCACCGGGTCGCCCTCGCCGTTGCCGCGCTCGGGCGCGAAGACTGGCACGCCGGCCTGGTCGCCGACGATCTGCAGCTGCTGCACCGCGTTCGGGCGCTGCAGGTCGGCTGCGACGAGCATCGGCGAGTGCTTCTGCCCGACGAGCCACTTCGCGAGCTTGCCCGCGAGCGTCGTCTTACCAGCACCCTGCAGACCGACGAGCATGATCACCGTCGGCGGGCGCTTCGCGAACTGCAGCTGGCGGGCTTCTTCCCCACCGAGGATGCGCACCAGCTCGTCGTTGACGATCTGCACGACCTGCTGCGCCGGGTTGAGCGCGCGGTTCACTTCGTCGCTCAGGGCGCGCTCGCGCACGTGCGCGGCGAAGTCCTTGACGACGGGAAGCGCGACGTCGGCCTCCAGCAGGGCGCGACGAATCTCGCGGACGGTGCCGTCGACGTCGGCTGGAGTGAGCTTGCCCTTCGAGCGCAGATTGCTCAGCGCGTCGACAAGGCGGTCTGAAAGGTTCCCGAACAAGGCCATAGTGTCGGCCATTCTACCGGCAATCGGCCGGGACTACCGGGCGGGCCGAGTCAGTCGGCGGCGTGCTGCACCGCGATCCGGATGAGCTCGCTCGCGCTGGCGGGTAGCTCGGGCTCTTCGCGCCAGATCGCGGTAAGTGGCCGGTGCAACTCGAGGTCGGCGACGTCGACGCGGCGGAGCCGACCCGCCGCGAGGTCTTCGGCGACGGTGAGCGCGCTCATGACCGCCGGGGCTATGCCCGCCGTGACGGCGCCTCGCACCGAGAGGATCGCCGAGAACTCGGCCCGGGGCTCGGCGGCCACGAGTTGCGGATGCTGCTCCCCCAGCAACTGTTCAAGTACCTGACGCGTGCCCGAGCCCGACTCGCGCACGACGAGCGGCATCGCCGCGAGCTCCTGCGCGGTGATGAAATCGCGCGAGGCCCAATCGTGGCTTGGCGCCACGACCACGACGAGCTCGTCGTGCCCGACCACGCGGTGCTCCAAGCCGCTCGGCTCGTCGAGCGATTCGATGAAGCCGATCACGGCCGCGCCCGAGTGCACCTCGCGAATCACCTCGACCGAGTTCACCGCGTGCACGTGCGGGCTCGTCGCGGTGCCAGCCTGCTCGAGCTGGCTCAGCCACTGCGGCAGCAGGTAGCCGGCGATCGTCTGCGAGGCCGCGACCCGCAGCGTGCTCGTGCGATCGGCCCGCAGCGAGGTGAGCCGCTCCTGAAAGCGGTCGGTCGCGACGAGCAGCTCGGCGATCCAGTCAGCCACGACCTGGCCGGTCTCGGTGGGCTGCGAGCCGCGGGCACCGCGCTCGAGCAGGTCGAGGCCGAGTTCGTGCTCGAGTTTGCGCATCCGTTCTGACACCGCCTGTTGCGAGCGGTCGGCGGCCGCTGCGGCCGCGTTGATGCTGCCACGCTCGACAACACACACGAACAGTTCGAGCGAATCCAAATCTAGACGGGTCACAGAGTCAAGGTAGCGCCTCCCGGTGTCAGCGGCTCCCAATACACTGGGCAACATGCAAGGACCACTGTTGCTCCCCTTCAATGGCGTCAGCCCCCGCATCCACCGTTCGGCGTGGATCGCTCCGAACGCCACGATCATCGGCGACGTCGAGATCGGCCCCGACTCAAGTGTCTTCTACGGCTGCGTGCTGCGCGGCGACTCGGGCGCGATCCGCATCGGCGCGCGCACGAACCTGCAGGACGGCACCGTCGTGCACGTCGATGCCGACGCGCCCTGCACCCTCGGCGATGACGTCACGGTCGGCCACGCCGCGATGCTCCACGGTACGACCGTCGGCGACGGCACACTCGTCGGCATGCGCGCCTCGCTGCTGAGCCACTCGGTCATCGGTACCGGCTCGCTCATCGCGGCCGGCGCCGTCGTGCTCGAGGGCTTCGAGATCGGCGACCGCGTGCTCGCCGCCGGTGTGCCCGCGAAGATTCGCCGCGAGCTCACCGAAGAGGAGTCGGCTAGGTTCATCCCCCATGCCGGCGGCTACGTCGACCTGTCGAAGGGCCAGCCGACGCTGCCCGAGGCGCTCTCGCTCGACACCTGCTGGTTCGAGTAAGCCGCGAACAACGACAGCGGGGCCGGTCACGATCGTGACCGGCCCCCCACTCGTTTTCCGCCTAGTTGGCCGGGCCCTCGACGAGGGTCGTCGTGCCGCTCTGCTCGGCGCCCGACGACGTCGTCCACGTCAGGGTCACCACGGTGCCAGGCGTGTACTCGGCGATAAGTCCCTGCAGCTCGGATGCGCTTCCCACGGCAATGCCATCGACCGCGGTGATCGTGTCGCCGGTCGCGAGGCCGACCTCGGCCGCGGGGGTGTCGTCGTAGACGCCCGCCACCGCGGCGCCCGCGACGGTGCTCGAGCTCGTGCCCGACGTCGAGTCGGCGAGCGCAATACCGAGGAACGCCGGCGTACCGAGCGTGTTCGTGTCGGTCTCGACGCCGTCGATGATGTTCTGCGCGACGCTGAGCGCCGTGTCGATCTCGATCGCGTAGCCCGAGATGTTCGTGCCACCGCTCGAGGCCGCAGTCGTCATGCCGACGACCTCGTCCTGGTCGTCGAGCACCGCGCCACCCGAGTCGCCCGACACCACATCGGCGTCGATCTCAATCATGTTGGTGAGCGTGTTCGAGCCGGTCGTACCACCGCTTGCCGCCTCGTTTGACGGTGTCACCGACGCATCAAGATTCGTCACGACGCCGTCGGCGGCCATGAGTTCGCCGCCTCCCTCGGCGTTACCGATCGCGGTAACGGCGTCACTCACCGCGAGGTCATCGTCCTGATCGATCGTCGCCGTGGTCAGCCCACTCGCGTCCTCAAGCTGCAGCACGGCAACATCCTGCGTCGAGTCGGTGCCGACGACGGTCGCGTTGTACGTGGTGCCATCGGTCGTGGTGACCTGCACCGAGGTCGACCCCTCGACGACGTGGTTGTTCGTCAGCACGAGCCCGTCGGAGCTCAGGACGATGCCCGTGCCCGCCGCCGCCGCGCTCTGATATTCGAGCTTCGTGTCGATGAGCACGACGCCGGTCGACTCATCCGCACTCGCGGCTGAGATGTCGAGGCTGTCGGTCGACTCCTGCGTCGAACCGCCAAGCGAGCCGCCGCTCTGCCCATCCGTGCCCTGGCCGAACCCGCCGCTCGACGTGCCCTCGTCGACCCACGGCACGAGGTCGAGCAGTTGCTGCTTGAGTGCTTGGGAGGCGGGGCTGAGGTTCTGCGTGGTCTGGGCCGACGCATCCGCGCCCTGCCAGGCGCTGTGGGTGGTGGCGCCACTCGTGATGGCGAAGCCGCCGAACGCGCCGGCGACGACGAGGCCACAGCCGGCAGCGACTGCTGTCAGACCGCGCCGAACGCGAGGTTTCCGAGAAGTGGGTGCTGAGTCGTTCATGGCCCTGATATCACCCCTCTTCGCGATGATTCGGGCATGGGACAGCTATGAACCAGTTATGCGTCGATATGATATCGGGTTTGCACAGTGAGTAAAATCACTGATCGCCAACGACGACGCTTCATGCACCGCCGCCGAGACACCCCGATGGCGGGATGCACGTTTGTACGGCACACAGTGACAGCGCAGTGAGCCCGGACGCCGACCTCCAGCGGGACCCCTAACCTAGCGCCCCGCGCGCGCAACCCGGAACGCGAAATGTCACAACACACCGCCCAGGCTGGCATCGACGCACAGCCAGCGAAGAAGCTTCGCAATCGCCACGTGACGATGATCACGCTCGGTGGCATCATCGGTTCGAGCCTGTTCGTGGGCTCGGCCAACGTCATCTCCCAGGTCGGCCCCGCCGCCCTCTTCTCCTACGCCATCGGCGGTCTGCTCGTCATGCTCGCGATGCGGATGCTCGGCGAGATGGCGACCGCTCGGCCGTCGATCGGCTCGTTCATGGAGTACGCCCGCAGCGGCCTCGGTGAGTGGGCCGGTTACCTCGTCGGGTGGCTCTACTGGTACTTCTGGGTCGGCGTCGTCGCCTACGAGGCGGTCATCGGTGGCGCGATCCTCAACGGCTGGTTCCCCGTTATTCCCTCGTGGGTCTTCGCGGTCGCACTGCTCGTGATCTTCATCGTCACGAATCTCGTCTCGCTGCGCTCGTTCGGCGAGGTTGAGTTCTGGCTTGCGAGCATCAAGGTTGCCGCGATCATCGTCTTCCTCGCTGTCGGCGCGCTGTTCATCTTCGGTCTTTGGCCGAACGCGACGCCCGGCATCAGCAACCTCTGGAGCCACGGTGGCTTCGCACCCAACGGCGTCTGGCCAATCCTCTCGGGTGTCGCCATCGTGATCTTCTCGTACTTCGGCACCGAGATCGCCGTTATGGCGGCGGCCGAGTCGGAGGACCCGGCCCGCGGCGTGCGGCAGGCCACCAACACGATCGTCTGGCGCATCCTGCTCTTCTACTTAGGTTCGGTGTTCCTCATCGTCGCGATCGTGCCGTGGAACGGCCTGCCTGACACCGACGACCAGGGCCCATTCGCCTACCTGTTCTCGCAGTACGGCATTCCCGGTGCCGACCTCATCATGACCGCCGTGATCCTCACCGCCGTCTGCTCGGTGCTCAACTCGGGCATCTACTCGGCGTCGCGCATGTTCGCGTCGATTGCTGAACGCGGCTTTGCCCCGAAGTTCATCGCCCGCAAGGCAAAGAACGGCGTGCCGGTCGCGGCCGTCATCGCCTCGACGCTCGGCGGCTTCGCCGCGGTGCTCGTGAGCTTCCTGTTCCCCGACAGCGGCATCTTCGACTTCATCATGAACAGCTCGGGCCTCGTCGCACTGTTCGTGTACGTGTTCATCGCGCTGACGCAGGTGCGCCTGCGCAACAAGATGACCCCGGACGAGCAGGCGGAGCTCAAGCTGAAGATGTGGCTGCACCCGTGGCTCGCGTACCTCACCGTCGCCGCCGTCGCTGGCGTCGTCGTGATCATGCTCGTGAGCGGACCGAACACGCAGGTGCAGGTGTGGACGAGCCTGATCTCGGTCGTCGCCCTCGTGGCCGTGTGGCCGTTGGTGCGCCGCAACCTCAAGAAGTCGGGCCAATACGGTAAGCCGATCACCGAGGCCGTCGAGGCCCCGATGGGCGAATAGCTCCCCGGCCCCGATCAACGAGCGGCGGCTCGCGGCTTCGGTCGGGAGCCGCCGCTCGTTTCTGCGCTCGGTGACGCTACGCGTCGGCGAGCAGCTGTTCGGCGAAGACGTGCGGAGTGAAACCGGTGAGGTCGTTGATGCCCTCGCCCGTGCCGATGAGCTTGATCGGCAGCCCGGTGCGCTCCTGCACAGCGAGCACGAATCCACCCTTGGCCGAGCCGTCGAGCTTCGTGATGACGAGGCCCGTCACACCGGCGTATTCAATGAAGGCCTCGGCCTGCTGCACGCCGTTTTGGCCGGTCGTGGCGTCGAGCACGAGCAGCACCTCGCTCACGGGTGTGAGCTTCTCGACGACGCGGTGCACCTTCTTGAGCTCGTCCATGAGGCCGGCTTTCGTCTGCAGGCGACCGGCAGTGTCGATGATCGCCATCTCGATGCCGTCGCGCATCGCGATCTCGACGGTCTGGTAGGCGACGGATGCCGGGTCTTGGCCGAACTGCTGCGGCCGCACGATGCGCACATCGGCGCGCATCGCCCACGTGTCGAGCTGCTCGACCGCCGCGGCGCGGAAGGTATCGGCCGCACCGACCACGACCGTGCGGTCGAAGTTGCGCAGGAAGCGCGCGAACTTGCCGATCGTCGTCGTCTTGCCGACACCGTTGACGCCGACCATGAGCGTGACGGCGGGCCGCGCCGAGAGGTTCAGCGTCGTGTCGAACTTCGAGAGGCGCTCCTCGATGACCTCGCTGAGCATGCGGCGAAGGTCGCGCGCATCCGTCGTCTGGTGGTGCGCGACCTGCGCGCGCAGCTCGTCGACGATCTCGTCGGTGATGTCGGGCCCGAAGTCGGCGGTGAGCAGCGCATCCTCGAGGTCTTCCCACGTGGATTCATCGATCGTGCGTCGTGCGAACATGCCGCGCAGGGCGCTTCCGAGAGACCAGGGTGTGCGTTCCGCCATGGAACCAAGCCTAGCCGGGCGGGCCGTACCCTTGAGGCATGCGAATTGGGCTGATCAGGCACGGCGAAACCGAGTGGAACCGAAAGGCCCTGTTCCAGGGCACGAGCGACGTCCCGCTCAACGACACCGGCTACGACCAGGCCCGACGCACTGCAGTGCTGCTCGAGGGACAGCGGTGGAGCGCGCTATTCTGCTCACCGCTGACGCGCACGACGCAGACCGCGACCGAGCTCGGGCGCATCAGCGGGCTCGGCGAACCCACCCCGCTCCCCGACATCATCGAGCGCAGCTTCGGCGAACTCGAGGGCGAAAGCGTGTTCCTGCCCGACGGCACGCGGCGCCTCGCCGACCATCCCACCGTCGAGCCCGTTGCGGCGGTGCTCGAGCGCACCTACCGGGCCCTCGAGCAGGTGTCGACGACCTGCGCATCCGATGCCCTCATCGTGACCCACGGCACCGTCGTGCGGTTGCTGCTCAATGACCTGCTCACGGTCGCCTCGCCCGCGATCAATAACCTCGCGCTCACGGTGCTCGAGACCGACCCGGATGCGCGACACGGCTTCCGCGTGCGACTCGCGAACGGGTACCCCGTGGCAGCGGAATTGACCCACAGCGTGTAACCTAGTGCGGTGTTGAAGGGGAGTATTCCTCCTCAACGTTCTCGTCATCACGGTGAAACACGGAGTTTCATCCGGGAACGTTGGTCGCAATCGCGGCGGAAGAGACCTTCAGAACGTTCAACGAACCTTCTGGAGGCTTCATGAATCACGTCGATATTTTGATCTGGTCGATCAGCATTGCGGTCGTTATCGGGTTCTTCTTCTTTGATTTTTACTCGCACGTGCGGCACGCGCACGTGCCCTCGATGAAGGAAGCCGGCTTCTGGTCGATCTTCTACATCGTGCTTTCGATCGGCTTCATGTTCCTCGTCGCCTGGCAATGGGACTGGGCGCACGCGGGCGACTTCATCACCGGTTACTTCACCGAGAAGGCGCTCAGCGTCGACAACCTCTTCGTGTTCCTGCTGATCATGATCAGCTTTCAGGTGCCGAAGATCGCCCAGCAGAAGGTGCTGCTAATCGGCATCGCGATCGCCCTCGTGCTGCGCACAATCTTCATCATCGCGGGTGCCTGGGTGCTCGAGGCCTGGGCCTGGGTGTTCTACTTATTCGGTGCATGGCTGCTCTACATCGGCGTCAAGCAGTTCATCGACTCGTTCGACGACTCCGACCCCGAGATGCCCGGCTGGGTGCGTCATGTGAAGCGCGTCATCCCCGCCTCGGAGCACTACAACGGCGACAAGTGGACCGTCGTCGAGAACGGCAAGAAGGTCTTCACGCCGCTCGTGCTCGTCATCGTGTCGCTCGGATTCACCGACCTGCTGTTCGCGCTCGACTCCATTCCCGCGATCTTCGGCATCACGCAGGAGCCGTACCTCGTCTTCATGGCGAACGCGCTCGCGCTGCTCGGCCTGCGCCAGCTCTACTTCCTGCTCGACGGCCTGCTCGCGCGCCTCAAGTACCTCGATCTGGGCCTCGCGTTCATCCTCACGTTCATCGGTGTGAAGCTCGTGTTCCACGCGCTGCACGTCAACGAGGTGCCGTTCATCAACGGCGGCGAGCCCGTCATGTGGGTGCCCGAAATTCCAACTTGGTTCTCGCTCATCTATATCTTCGGGGTGCTGCTCATCGCGGTCATCGCGTCGCTGATCTACTCGAAGCTCAACCCGGAAGACGAGAGCGGACGACGACAACTAGGAGGATCAGTGTCCCATCCAGAATCGGCAACACCATCGCCGGTCGACTACGTCGCCGTGCAAGCGTCCGAAAAATTCCAGGGGCACCGGCGGAGGCAGCGCTCCTTCGTCTTCCCCATGACGATCTTCTTTCTCGTGTGGTACTTCGTCTACGTGCTGCTCGGCGCCTACGCGCACGACTTCATGGCGACGCCCGTGTTCGGCAACATCAACGTCGGCTTGATCCTCGGTCTACTGCAGTTCGTCACGACCTTCACGATCACGACGCTCTACGTCCGCTTCGCGAACCGCAAGCTCGACCCGGTCGCAGAGGACCTCCGAGGCGAGCTCGAAGACATTGAGGTTGGCGCCGGCACCATCGAAGGGAACGCCCGATGAATGAGTTCTTCAGCAACGTCGGCACTGTGCTCGCCGACACCGTGACCGCAGTCGAAAACAACCCGGTGCTCAACATCTCGATCTTCGTCGTGTTCGTGGGCATCACTTTGTTCATCGTGATCCGCGCGAGCCGCAACTCCCGCTCGGCGGCCGACTTCTACGCCGGCGGCCGCTCGTTCTCGGGCACCCAGAATGGCTTCGCAATCTCGGGCGACTACCTCTCGGCCGCGTCGTTCCTCGGCATTGTCGGCGCCATCGCAATCAACGGCTATGACGGCTTCCTCTACTCGATCGGCTTCCTCGTCGCGTGGCTCGTCGCGCTGCTACTCGTCGCTGAGCTCATGCGTAACACCGGCAAGTTCACGATGGCCGACGTGCTCTCGTTCCGACTCAAGCAGCGTCCTGTGCGCATGGCGGCGGCGATCACGACGCTCGCCGTGACACTGTTCTACCTGCTCGCGCAGATGGCCGGCGCGGGCGGTCTCGTCTCGCTGCTGCTCGGCATCGACGACAGGCTCGGCCAGAGCATCGTCGTCGCCGTTGTCGGCGTGCTCATGATCGTCTATGTGCTCATCGGTGGCATGAAGGGCACCACCTGGGTGCAGATCATCAAGGCATGGCTGCTCATCGGCGCCGCATTCGCGATGACGATCTGGGTGCTCGTGCTCAACGGCTTCAACCTCAGTGCCGTGTTAGACCGCGCCATTGAGGCATCATCGAATGGTGCCGCGATCCTCGCGCCGGGCCTCCAGTACGGCACCAACCCGCTCGACTTCCTCTCGCTCGGCATGGCCCTCGTGCTCGGCACGGCAGGCCTGCCGCACGTGCTCATGCGCTTCTACACGGTGCCCACCGCGAAGGAGGCCCGCAAATCGGTCGTCTGGGCCATCTGGCTCATCGGCGCGTTCTACGTCTTCACGCTCGTGCTCGGCTACGGTGCCGCGGCGCTCGTCGGCCCTGAGACCATCGCGGCCGCGCCCGGCAAGGTGAACTCGGCGGCCCCGCTGCTCGCGCTCGAGCTCGGCGGGCCGATCCTGCTTGGCGTCGTCTCGGCGATCGCGTTCGCGACCATTCTCGCGGTCGTCGCGGGCCTCGCCATCACGGCCGCCGCTTCCTTCGCCCACGACATCTACGGCAACGTCATCAAGCGCGGCAAGGCCGCACCCGAAGACGAGGTGCGCGTCGGCAAGGTCACCGTGGTGGTGCTCGGCATCGTCGCGATCGCCGGCGGCATCGGCGTGCAGGGGCAGAACATCGCGTTCCTCGTCGCCCTCGCCTTCGCGGTCGCCGCGTCGGCAAACCTGCCGACGATCCTCTACTCGCTCTACTGGAAGGGCTTCACCACCCGCGGCGCGGTGTGGAGCATGTACGGCGGCCTCATCTCGGCGCTCGTGCTCATCACGTTCTCGCACGTCGTCTCGGGCTCCGAGACCTCGCTGCTCGGCGCGGGCGTCGACTTCGCGTGGTTCCCGCTGTCGAACCCGGGCATCATCTCAATTCCGCTCGGCTTCTTCCTCGGCTGGCTCGGCTCGGTCACCTCGCGGCAGCGGGAGGACCCTCGCCTTGCGGCCGAGATGGAGGTGCGCGCCCTCACCGGCCACGGCGCTGAGCCGCCCGTGCACCACTAGCTAGCCGGCTTGCTTCGGCAAGCGGCCCGAACGCCGAGCGGCCCCCGCGTTTGCGCGGGCCGCTCGGCGTTCGCAGCAGGTTCGGATGCGCTGCCGCGGCTCCGCGAACAGGCTCACAGCTCGACTACCTCGGTTAGGCGCACGATGGCCTCGCCTTCCTCCGCGGATGCGGTGAGGTCGACCTCGGCTCGGATGCGCCAGTCGTGGTGGTGCTCAGGGTCATCGATCGTCTGCTCGACGAGCCAGATGCCCTCGCGCTCGCGGCTCGTGTCGATGCGGCACAGCTGCGGCGAGCGTGCGGCGCCATCAATATTGATGTCGTCGTACGTGTCGTAATAGTCGTCGAGGATCTCGGGCCAGCCGAGCTCGGGGTCGAGCTTCTCGAGTTCGTCGTCGCGTTCGAGGGCGGCGAGCTGCACGCGCCGCCAGAGCTCGTTGCGCACGAGCACGGTGAACGCGCGGCGGTTCGCGACCACGCTCGGTGGCGACGGCGGCAGCACCGGCTGGCCCTGCGCATCCGTCGGCGCCACGAGCTCGGCCCACTCGTCGACGAGGCTCGAATCGACCTGGCGAATCAGCTCGCCGAGCCACTCAATGATCGATTCGAGTTCGTCGGTAAGGCGATCCGACGGCACCGAGTGCTGCAGCGTGCGGTAGGCGTCGCTGAGGTAGCGCAGCACGACGCCCTCGGCGCGGGCGAGGTCGTAGTAGCCGGTGAACTCCGCGAAGCTCATCGCCCGCTCGTACATGTCGCGCACGACGGTCTTCGGGGCGAGGTCGAAGTCGCGGGCCCACGGCTGCCCCTCGGCGAACTGCTCGTAGCTCTGCTCGAGCAGCTCTTCGAGCGGCTTCGGCCAGCTGATCTCCTCGACCCGCTCCATCCGCTCGTTGTAGTCGAGCCCATCGGCTTTCATCGCGGCGATCGCCTCGCCGCGGGCCTTGCGCTGCTGCGCCATGAGAATCGGGCGTGGGTCGTCGAGGATCGACTCGACGACGCTGACGACGTCGAGCGCGTAGTGGCCGCTGCCGACCTCGTCGGTCTTCCCGTCGGTCTCGACCGCCGGGTCGAGCACGTCAAGCACCGCGATCGCGAACGGCGACAGCGGCTGGTTCAGCGCAAAGTTCGGCTGCAGATCGACGGTGAGGTGAAGGCTCGGGCGCGAGGTGCCGGGCACCGGCTCGAGGTAATCGACCTCGATGATGCCCGCGTCGAGCAGGGTGCGGCCGAGCGCGAGGGCTCGCCGCGCGAGCTCGAACTGCCGCGAGCGCGACTCGTGATTGTCGAAGCAGAGCCGACGCACGTTCGCGAACACGTCACCGCCGCGGGCGACGACGTTGATGAGCATCGAGGAGGTCATTTCCATGTGGCTCGAGAGCTTCTCGGGCTCGGCGGCGACGATCTTCTCGAAGGTCTTGTCGGTGTAGTTGACGAAGCCCTGCGGCGGCTGGCGGCGCGTGACTTTTCGCTGCTTCTTCGGGTCGCCAGCGGCCTTCGACATCGCGTGCTCGTACTCGACGACGTGGTCGGGGGCCTGCACGATAACGGTGCCGTGGTCGTCGAAGCCGGCGCGGCCTGCGCGGCCGGCGATCTGGTGGAATTCTCGCGCCGAGAGATGGCGCTGCTTCGTGCCGTCGAACTTCGTGAGCGAGGTGATGAGCACCGAGCGGATCGGCACGTTGATGCCGACGCCGAGGGTGTCGGTGCCGCAGATAACGCGGAGCAGACCGCGCTGCGCGAGCACCTCGACGAGGCGCCGGTAGCGCGGCAGCATGCCGGCGTGGTGCACGCCGATGCCCTGCCGCAGCCAGCCCGAGAGCTTGCGGCCAAACGCGGTCGTGAACTTGAAGCCGCCCATCGCGGCGATGATCTCGTCGCGTTGCTCGCGCGAGGCGACGCGGATGCTCGAGAGCGCCTGGGCGCGGTCGACCGCCTCCTTCTGCGAGAAATGCACGACGTAGATCGGCGCCTCGTGCTCCTCGAGCAGGCGCTCGACGGTCTCGTGCACGGGCGTGAGCACGTATTCGTAGCTCAGCGGCACGGGTCGCGTCGCGCCGGCGACGAGCTCGGTGGGGCGGCCCGTGCGGCGGGTGAGGTCTTCGCGCAGGGCGTCGGTGTCGCCGAGCGTCGCCGACATGAGCAGAAACTGCACCCGCGGCAGGAGCAGCAGCGGCACCTGCCACGCCCAGCCGCGCTGGTGGTCGCCGTAGTAGTGGAATTCGTCCATCACGACCTGGTCGACGTCGGCGCCTTCGCCGTCACGGAGGGCCTTGTTGGCGAGGATTTCGGCGGTCGCGCAGATGATCGGTGCGTCGGGGTTCACCGAGCTGTCGCCGGTGACCATGCCGACGCGCTCGGCACCGAAGATCTCGACGAGGGCGAAGAACTTTTCGCTCACGAGCGCCTTGATCGGCGCCGTGTAGTAGCTGCGCTTGCCCTCCGCGAGTGCGATCGCGTGCGCCGCGATGGCGACGAGCGACTTGCCGGTGCCGGTTGGGGTCGCGAGCACGACGTTCGCGCCCGAGACGAGGTGCACGATCGCTTCGTCCTGGGCGTCATAGAGGTCGATTCCACGCCCGCTCGTCCACTCGAGAATCGCGTCGTAGACATGGTCGGGGTCGTAGGGTGCCCCCGGGTCAGCGAGGGTGGGGATGAGCTCGGGCAGGGTAGGCATCCCCTCGATCATCCCACGCGCCCCCGACGCGGTTACGACGTATCGTAGAGCTGTGAGTTTGCTGCGCCTCAAGAACGTGCCCGCGCCGGGCGCCGACTCGCGTGCGCGCGCCGCCATCCTCCGTCGCCGGCTTCGCCTCGCGCTCGTCGCGGCGTCCTTCTCGACCTTCGTGGCGCTCACCTCGCACCTCACCGCGGGCGGCGAGTTGCCAACCCTTGCGGGCATCCTCGTGCCGCTCGGCCTCGCCTACGTGTTTTCGCTCTGGCTCACCCCGATTCGCTCGAGCTGGTTGCGGCTCGGGCTCTCGGTCGCGCTGAGCCAGTTCGCGTTCCACGCGATCTTCACGCTCGGCGCTCCCTCGGCGCTCGGGGGCGGGGCGCACGCGCACCACCACGCGTCGAACTCCGAGATGGCGAGCGCGATCGCCGCGCACACGGGCTCGACCTCGGCGTCGGTGCACCTCGGCCACGACACCCCGTTCATGTGGGCGATGCACGGGGTCGCCGCGCTTGCGACGACGCTCGTACTGTTCTTCGGTGAGGAGATCCTGCGCCGGCTCTCACGCGTGCGCGACGCGCTCGGTGAATTCTTTGCCTTCGCGCTCGTGCTCGTGCGGGCCCTCACGCCGCGCCCGAGCGCGGCACCGGCGACCCTGTCGCTGCCGTGGGTGCCGCGGCTCGCGGCTCGCGCTGTGGCGTCGGCACCGCGACGAGGGCCGCCGTCGCGCGATTTCCTCGCGCACTGCACCTTGGCGTAGCTCCCCCGGCAGACGGGGTGCTCGCTGTGCGCGACGACCCCGGCGCTGCCGCATCGCTTACGCACTCAGGAGCATCCCTATGTCTATTTTCCGTACCACCACCACCACCACGACCATCCGCCCCCTCACCGCGCTCGCCGCGGCGGGCCTGATCGCCCTGACCCTCGCCGGCTGCAGCCAGGCCGAGGCCGGCGCCACCGACGCGGCCCTCACCGTCACCGACCCGTGGGTGAAGGCGACCGACACCGACATGACCGGCGTGTTCGCGTCGATCAAAAACACGTCGGGCCACGATGTCGTCATCGAGTCGGCCACCGTCGAGGGCGCCTCGATGACCGAGCTGCACGAGACGATCGTGCAGTCGGATGGCTCGAGCCTCATGCAAGAAATCGAGGGCGGCTTCGCGATCGCCGACGGCGAGACGCTCGAGCTGCAGCCCGGCGGCAACCACATCATGCCGATGGGTCTCGAGTCGGCGATCGAGCCCGGCGATGAGGTCTCGGTGACGCTGACCCTCGACGACGGCACCGAGGTCGACTTCACCGCGACGGCGAAGGAGTACACCGGCGCCGAGGAAAGCTACGCGCCCGAGTCCGGGCACGAGGGGCACTAGCCGTGGCCGCCGTTCGGGGACCACGGCGCCGCGACGTGCTCGTCGGCGCTGCGGCCGTCGGCGTCGGCGCGGCCGCGGGCGTCGCCGGGGTGCGCCTCACCGAGCGCCTCACCGAGGCCGCGCCGCTCGGCCAGCAGCGCCGTGATGCAAACGACGCATCCCTGCCACCGGCGCTCGGGGTCGAGTCGGCGCACGCCGTGTTCATCGGCCTCGACCTCGCGCCGGGGCTCGAGCGCGACCGCATCGCGAGCCTGTTGAGGCTCCTCCACGACGACGCGGCGCGCCTCACCCAGGGCGCCGCGCCGATCGGCGACCAGGAGCCCGAGCTCGCCGAGCAGCCCGCGAACCTCGCGGTGACGTTCGGCTTCGGGCCGGGCCTCGTCGAGCGGGTGAATCCCGCCGCGCGGCCCGAGTGGCTCGCCCAGCTGCCGGCCTTTTCGATCGACGCGCTCGAGGACCACTGGAGCGAGGGTGACCTGCTGCTGCTCGTGACCGGCGACGACCCGCTCGCCGTCGCGCACGCGCAGCGCATGCTGCTCAAGGATGCGCGGGTGTACACGACAATTCGCTGGCAGCAGCACGGGTTTCGCAACGCCCACGGCGTCGCGAAACCCGCCACGACGCAGCGCAACTTGTTCGGGCAGCTCGACGGCACCTCGAACCCGACCCCGGGCACCGCCGAGTTCGAGACGGTCGTGCGCATCACCGAACCCGGGTGGCTGCAGGGCGGCACGAGCCTCGTGCTACGCCGCATCGAGATTAACCTCGAGACGTGGGACGAGGTCGACCGGCCCGGCCGCGAGGCCTCGGTGGGGCGCCGTCTCGACACGGGCGCGCCGCTCACCGGCACGCACGAACACGACGAGCCCGACTTTGAGGCGGTCACCCCGCAGGGCTTCACCGTGATCAACGCGGCGAGCCACGTGCGGCGCTCGCGCCCCGACGACCCGAGCCAGCGCATCTTCCGCCAGCCCTACAACTACGACCTCCCCGTCTCACCCGCGGCGGGCGAGGACGCGGTGGGCGGCCGGGGTGCGCAGGTCTCGAACTCGGGGCTGCTGTTCGCGTCGTTCCAGGCGAATCCGACGCTGCAGTACGTGCCGATTCAGCAGCGCCTCGCGGACGCCGACCTGCTCAACACGTGGACGACGCCGATCGGCTCGGCGGTGTTCGCGATCCCGCCGGCGACCGGGGAATTCCCTGGGCAGGCGCTGTTCGACGCGTAGCGCGCGTGGCGAAATGTGACGACGGTGATCTTGTGGCACAGGGTGCGGGTGCGTATGGTTACCGCCAGCAACATGCTCCGGGGTCGGTGTAAGTCCGAACCGGCGGTGATAGCCCGCGACCGCAGCCTGTGCCTGACGCCTCGGCGTCGTGTACGAGCCGCGCTGATCTGGTGGAATTCCAGAGCCGACAGTCAAAGTCTGGATGGGAGGTGCATGGCTGCCGAGGTTTCCTCGGCAGTGGCGTGATTGCGTGCACGCGTCTCGTTTCCCCGGTGGTGTTCCACACCGGAAGGAAACGCAGTGCAACTCACCCCCGTCGACGCGATGCGGCGCGCCATCGAGCTCGCCGCCCGCGGTCCCGAGCTCGGCCCGAACCCGCGCGTCGGCTCCGTGCTGCTCGCCGCCGGCCCGGCGTCGGCGCCGCGCGAGGTGCTCGGCGAGGGCTGGCATCGCGGCGCGGGCACGGCCCACGCCGAGGTCGCGGCGCTCGCGGATGCGCGGGCTCGCGGCATCGACGTGCGCGGCGCGACCGCCGTGGTCACCCTCGAACCCTGCAATCACACCGGCCGCACCGGGCCGTGTGTCGACGCGCTGCTCGACGCGGGCGTCGCCGAGGTCATCTATGCCGTCGACGATCCGAACCCCGCCGCGGCCGGTGGCGCCGTGCGCCTGCAGGCCTCCGGCGTCACTGTGCACTCGGGTCTCGAGGGGGCGGCGGCCGGCGAGCTCATCCGCGCCTGGGCCACGCCCGCCCGCCTCGGTCGCCCCTTCGTCACCCTCAAGCTCGCGCTCACGCTCGACGGCAAGATCGCCGCGGCCGACGGTACGAGCCAGTGGATCACCTCCCCCACCACGCGGGCCCACGCGCACGGCGTCCGCGCCCGGGTCGACGCGATCGCTGTCGGCACCGGCACCGCCCTCGCCGACGACCCGGCGCTCACCGCCCGCACGCCCGATGGCGCGCTGCTGCCCGAGCAGCCGCTGCGAGTCGTGCTCGGCAACCGTGAGCTGCCCGCCTCCGCCCAGCTCCGCGACGACCGCGCGCCGCTGCTGCAGCTGCGCACCCACGACGTCACCGCCGCCCTCAGCGAGTTGGCCGCGCGGAACATCCATCACGTGCTCGTCGAGGGCGGCGCGACCGTCGCCGCCGCGCTGCTGCGCGCCGACGTCGTCGACGAGCTCCACGTCTACCTCGCGCCGCTGCTCCTCGGCGAGGGCACGGCCGCCGTCGCACCCTTCGGCGTCGGCACGCTCGCCGAGGCCCGCCGCTGGCGCTTCGACGCACCCGAGCCCCTCGCCCCCGATGTCTTCCTGCGCGCCCGCCGCACCACCAACCCCACCCCAGAAGGAGCCTGAAGTGTTTACCGGACTCATCGAAGCGCGCGGCGAAGTGCTGCGCCTCGAGCATGAGCCGGGGCAGGCGGATGCTCGCCTCGAGATCCGCGCACCCCGCGTCACCGACGACGCTGCGCCCGGCGACTCGATCGCCGTGAACGGCGTCTGCCTCACCGTCGTCACAATCGCCGACGACGGCTTCACCGCCGATGTGCTGCCCGAGACCCTGCGCCGCACCTCGCTCGGCGAGCTCGCGCCGGGTTCGCCCGTGAACCTCGAGCGTGCGCTCGCCGCATCGGCCCGCCTCGGGGGCCACATCGTGCAGGGCCACGTCGACGGCGTGGCGACCCTGGCCTCGCGCACCGCGGGCGAGCGCTGGGACGACCTCGTGTTCGAGGCGCCCCGCGAGCTGCTGCGCTACGTCGCAGAGAAGGGCTCGGTCGCGGTCGACGGCATCTCGCTCACCGTCACCGACGTCACGGCGCGCGGCTTCGGTGTGTCGATCATTCCGACGACCTCGCGCGAGACAACGCTCGGCGCCCTCGAGGTCGGCACCAGCGTGAACCTCGAGGTCGACGTGCTCGCGAAATACGTCGAGCGCATGCTGCAGTGGCGTGAGGAGGAGGCACGATGAGCGCCCCCGACTCCCCCGCCATCGGCCCGGCGCTCAACGCGCTCCGCGCGGGCCTCCCCGTGCTCGTCGCCGACGCGGCCGACCGCGAGAACGAAGTGGACGCGATCTTTGCCGCCGATCGCGCGAGCGCGAAGTGGGTCGCCTGGGTCGTGCGCCATTCTTCCGGCTACCTCTGCGCGCCGCTGCCCGCCGCTCGCGCCGACGCCCTCGAACTGCCGCTCATGGTCGAGCAGACCCAGGACTCGCTGCGCACCGCCTACGCCGTCTCGGTCGATGCCGCCGTCGGCGTCACCACGGGCATCTCGGCCGCCGACCGCGCGACGACGCTTCGCGCGCTCGCGAACCCTGACTCGAAGCCGGGCGACCTCATCCGCCCCGGTCACGTGCTGCCGCTGCGCGCCGTGCCCGGCGGCGTGCTCGCCCGCGCCGGCCACACCGAGGCCGCCGTCGACCTCATGCGCCTCGCGGGCACCGGAGACGTCGGCGCGATCGCCGAGCTCGTGCACGACTGCGGCGAGGTCATGCGCTACCCCGAGGCCGCCGCGCTCGCCGAACGCGAGGGCCTGCCCCTCATCACCATTGCTGAGTTGCGGGCCTACCGCCGCTCCCACGAAAGGACCGTTGCATGAGCCGCGAAGGCGCCCCCACCATTGACCTCTCGAGCTTCGGCTCGCAGGCGGGCGCGCTGCGCGTCGCCATCGTCGTCGCGAGCTGGCACCGCGACATTGCCGACGCGATGCTCGCGGACGCGCTCGCCGTCGTCGAGGCGGCCGGCGGCACCGCCGAGGTGATCCGAGTGCCCGGCACCTTCGAGCTCGCCGTCGCGGCGATGCGCATTGCCCGAAGCCCGCAGGCGCCTGACGCGATCGTCACCCTCGGTGTGGTCGTGCGCGGCGGTACCCCGCACTTCGACTACGTCTGCCAGGCGGCGACGGATGGGCTCGGTCGCGTCGCGCTCGACACCGGCATTCCCGTCGGCTTCGGCGTCCTCACCTGCGACACCGTCGAGCAGGCGCTTGAGCGCTCGGGGCTACCTGGTTCACTCGAGCGCAAGGGTGCCGAGGCGGCGCAGGCCGCGATCGCGACCGTCGCGGCACTCGCCGAGTACCCGCGAGGCTGAGCCCAGCGAGCCGGATGATGCCGTCCAGCAGGCGGGCATCCAACGCTTCTCCGCGATCCTCTGGGCGCTGCCCCCGGTCAGTGCCGGATTCCGGCGGAGTCGCCCGCCGAGTGGCGCTCACCGGCGCAGGCGCATCCTCAAGGCCGTGAAGCAGGCCGACCCCGGCGCCCGCAAGATGCTCCGCAAGGCCGGTGTCTAGGTGGTTGCCTGGCACGTCGTGAACGTCTGGGGCCGGCGAAGGCATTTCCGCTCCCCGAGGCCGTCATGCGCCGCCCATCGGCCCACTCGTCGCACGCAAGGCGCTGACAGCGCCACTGTCGTTTGCGCCGCGGCGCGGCGCTCGCGCTATCCGGCGAACGCCTCGCCCTCGACGTGCGGCGGCTGCCGGCGGAAGCCACCCGTGAGCGACGCAAGAATGACGATGCCGATCACAAGCCAGACGGCGCCAATGATGAGCGCGTTCGAGTCGAGCTGCGTAAGCAGCCCGATGATGACGATCGCGCCGATCGAGGGCGCGACGTAGTCGAGCAGCACGTTGACGCGCTTGCCCTCGCGCCGCGCCTTCACGGCGAGCACGACGACCGAGATGTTCACCATCGCGAAGGCGATGAACGCGCCGAAGTTCACGAACGAGGTCGACGTGGCGACGTCGAGGAACATCGCGATGAGGCCCACGACGCCGACGACGACGATCGAGCCCCACGGGGTCTGGAAGCCGCGGTGCAGCACGCCGAAGATGCGCTTCGGCAGCACGCCGTCGCGGCCCATCGCGTAAAGCAGGCGCGAACCCGAGGCCTGCGCGGCGAGGCCCGAGGTGAACTGGGCGATGATGAGACCCGCGACGAAGACTGCCGAGAACACGTTGCCGCCGATCGTCTGCGCGATCTCGAACGCGGCCGACGACTCGTCGGTGAAGCTACCGCCGGGGTGCACGAGCTGCGTGAAGTAGGTGACGACGATGAAGATGCCGCCGCCGATGAGCGCGATGAGCAGAATCGCGCGCGGCATGACCTTCTGCGGGTTTTTCGTCTCTTCGGTCAGCGTCGTGACCGCGTCGAAGCCGAGGAACGAGTAGGCCGCGACCGCCGCCGCCGCGATGACGTTCGAGAATTGGGCGTCCTCACCCACGAACGGCGAGGAGCTCACGAGCGCGCCCGCACCATCCGTGCCGACGACGCTCGCGATGCTGAGCACGACGAAGATCGCGATGACGAGGAACTGGAACGCCATGAGCACGAAGTTCACGCGGTCGGCCACCTTGATGCCGATGATGTTCAGCGCGGTCGTGACGAGAATGAACGCGACGATCCACACCCAGCTCGGCACGCCCGGCACCGCGGTCGAGAGGTACGAGGCGCCGATGAGCCAGATCACCATCGGCAAGAACAGGTAGTCGAGCAGCACGGCCCAGCCAACGAGGAACCCGGCGCGGCCGTCGATCGAGCGGCCGACGTAGGTATAGGCCGATCCGGCAACCGGGAAGCGGGCGGCGAGGCGGCCGTAGCTCGCGGCGGTAAAGAGCATCGCGATGAGCGCGATGAGGTAGGCCGACGCGCTCGCCCCGGCGCTCGCGCTGGCGATGACGCCGAAAATGCCGAGCACGATCATCGGGGTGAGGTAGGCGAGCCCGAACAGCACGAGCGAGCGCAGGCCGAGCGTGCGGTTGAGGTGGGTGGTATCGGTCATTGCTGGTCCATTCGAGCGATGAGGCGGATGTGGTTGAGCGGCCGGATGCGCGGCTATGCGCCGGCGCCGGGTCGCCAAGTCGTGGGGTCGAGCCGGCCGTGGTAGAGCGGCAGCGGCACCGCTGCGTCGTCGTCGGCGAACTGGCGCCACGGTACGACCGAGCCCTCGGTGCCATCGCGGCGCACGCGCGCGACCGCGTCGAGGTCGAGCTCGACGACGAGCAGTTCGGGCGCCTCGCCGGCGCTCGCGATTGGGGTGCCCTCGGGGCCGACGACGATGCTGCGGCCACGGCCAATCGGCCCGGCCGTGTTAACGCTCACGGTGAAGTTCTGGTTCACAATGGCGTTCGCCTGCGCGAGCACGAGCTCCTGCTTGCGGTCGGGCGTCGTCGTCTTGACGATGTTGAGCACGACCTCGGCGCCCATCCAGGCGAGGTGCCGGGTGACTTCGGGCCACCAGGCGTCGTAGCAAATCGAGATGCCGACGCGGCCGAGGCCGGGAAGGTCGACGACCTCGAAGCGCTCGCCCGAGGCGTACGGCTCGGAGGGGCGCCAGGGGAACACCTTGCGGTAGCGACCGGCGATCTCGCCGCTCGGGGCGAGCAACACGGCCGTATTAAATGGGTCGCCGTCGGCGCGCTCGACGAGCGAGCCGGGCAGCAGCCAGATGCCGAGCTCTCGCGCGAGATCTTGCAGCGGGGCGACGAACTCGTCGACGTCGACCGCGCCCTCGCGCAGGCGCGCGTTCTGGGCTTCGAGGTCGGCGTTGTCGGCGCCGAAGAGGTGGAGTTCGGGGTAGACGACAAGGTCGGGGCGATGCTCAGCGACGAGCTCGCGGAGCACCCGCTCAAATTCGTCGAGCGGGGTGCCGATCGGGTGCGGTGCTGCCTGCACCGCGGCGATGCGGATGTGACGGGGCACGGTCCCTCCTTCAGGCGCCGCGCGGCGACGGTGGTGTCGCGGCGCACTAATTGATCATAGTGATCACTTACTCGAGTCAGCATGCACCCCGGCCGCGGCGAGCGCAATTGCGCCCTCGCCCACGCGTTCGCCGCCGCGCTTGGCCGGCATCGCTACGCTGAGGCCATGCCCCGTTCGACCCCCGATGCGCCCGAGCCGGCGCCCGCCGTCGCGAGCCTGCGCCCGGTGAGCGCGCTCGAGTCGGTGCGCGCGCGCATCCTCGTCGCTCTGCGGCTCGGCACGCTGCGGCCGGGCGACCGCATCCGCTCGGCACATGTCGTCGCCGCGGGGCTCGACGCGAGCGAGATCACCACCCGGCGCGCGCTCGAATCACTTGTCGCCAACGGTACGCTCGTGCGCCGCCGCGGCGCCGGCGGGGGCACCTTCGTCGCCGATTCCCCGACGATCCCAGCGGATGCGGCGGTCGAGGCCCTCTTCGCGGCCGGTTCGACGGCGCGCGAGCTCGTCGACAGCCGCGTGCTCATGGAGTCGGCGCTCGCCGGCTTCGCGGCGCAGGCGGCCGACGACGCGGCGATCGCGGGCATCCGCGACGCCGTCGCCCGCGGCGAGGCCGCCGCCGACTGGGCCGAGTTTCACGCAGCCGACCGGGCGTTCCATCACGCCGTCGCCCACGCATCCGGCGTCGAGCGCCTCGACACCTACTTCGCGGCGCTCGAGTCGCTCTACGCCTACTTCATCCCCTACCCGATCGAGCACCTGCACGCGTCGAACGACGCGCACCGGCGCATCCTCGAGGCCATCGCGGCGGGCGACCGCGCGCTCGCGGCCGACGAGGCCCGGGCGCACGTCGCCGCGCTCTACGACGAGATGTTCTTCGCGCTCTAGGCGCCTAAATGTCGTCCTCGCCGGGCACGCCGCCCTCGTCCTCCCAGTTCTCGACCCGGGCCGAGCTCGTCACGCCGAACTTGCGGCGCACGCCGTAGCCGCCGTGTTCGTCGTCGGGGAAGAACTCGACGCCGTAGTGCTCGAGTGCGCGGCGCAGCGATAGGTTCTCGTCGGCCGAGATCGTCACCTCGCTGAGTTCGAACTGGCGAAGCTGCTCGACGGTGAAGCCGGTCGCCGACGCGACGGTTTCGCGCGACACCTGGGCGAGGGCTCGGCCCGCCCGGGCGAGGTCAGGTGGTAGCTGCTGCGTGCTCATGAGTGCTCCTTCGCGTGCGGGTGTTGTGGGATAGGTCAGTCGATGACGGCAACGAGTTCGGTGCGAAGTGCCTGCGGGTCGGAGCCGGGGCCTGGGGTGACGTGGTACGACTCCCAGTATGGCTTGCGGGGTGTGCGGCCCTCCGCCCGCAGTTCGGCAAGGAACCCCTGCCAGACGTCAGCGAGCTCGGAGTACGGGCCGACGTGCATCGCCTGCGCGAGCTCGCCGCCCGGCAGCTCTCCTGGCACGATTGTCAGGCCGTTGAATTCGAGCGGCGACTCGACCTGCGCGAGCAGTGGCATGCCCGCCTCGACGGTGACGTTGCCGACGAGCTCGGTGTCGTAGCGGCTGAACGCGAAGCCATCGGGCGCGATCGCCGCAGCGTCGACGGCGGCGCGCAGCACAGTGAAGGCATCGTCGAGAAAGGCGATCATTTGCTCGACGGGCACGCCCTCGCCGCGCACCACGGCCGCGTGCTGCGGCTTGCGGTGAACGAATTCGGGGGTCAGCTTGGGGGCGTCAGACATGGCGACTCCTGTGTCGAGAACATGTCGACTCATTCTACGTCTCGGCGAGTTCGCGAACCCTCTGACCGACCACGGTCGAGATGCCGTCGCGGTGCATCGAGACGCCGTAGAGCGCGTCGGCGATCTCCATCGTGCGCTTCTGGTGCGTGATGACGATGAGCTGGCTCGACTCGCGCAGGCTCTCGAACACCTCGAGCAGGCGGCCGAGGTTCGCGTCGTCGAGGGCGGCCTCGACCTCATCCATGATGTAGAACGGGCTCGGCCGCGCCTTGAAGATGGCGACGAGCAGGGCGACCGCCGCGAGCGAGCGCTCGCCACCCGAGAGCAGCGAGAGCTTGTCGATCTTCTTGCCCGCCGGCTTCACCGCAACCTCGATGCCGGTCGTGAGCAGGTCGTCGGGGTTCGTGAGCGAGATGTCGCCGCTGCCGCCCGGGAACAGCACGGGGAACACCTCGTGGAATGCCGTGCGGGTGTCTTCGAACGCGGCCGCGAACACCTCGCGCATGCGCACGTCGATGTCGTCGACGATCTTGAGCAGGTCGGCGCGCGTGCGCACGAGGTCTTCGAGCTGTTCGCCGAGGTAGGTGTGGCGCTGCTCGAGCGCCGCGAACTCCTCGAGGGCGAGCGGGTTGATGCGCCCGAGCTGCGACATTTCGCGCTCGGCGCGGGCGAGCCGCTGCTTCTGGCGGTCGCGGTCGTAGGGCTCCTGCTCGTCGTCGCCGTTCGGCACCGGCTGATCGGGGCCGTATTCGGCGACGAGCACCGACTCGGCGAGCGACAGCTCGCTCGCAGCGCGCTCAAGCAGGTTCGAGAGTTGCAGCTTGCGCTCATAGATCTGCAGTTCGAGCGCGTGCACGTCCTCGGTGATTTGGTTGAGTCGCGCGCGCAGCTTCGCCTCCTGCTCGCGCAGTTGGACGAGCTCGCGATCCTGCTCGGCGCGCTCGCGCTCGCGCTCGACGAGCTCTGCGCGGGCCTGCTCGAGCGAGGCGTCGACCTGCCGCTCGAGGGCGGGGATGCGCGCGTGCACCGCCGCGGTGCGCTCGAGTTCGGCTCGTCGCAGCACCGTCTCGCGCGCCGCCTTCTCGGCGGCCTCGCGCTCGGCGTCGCGCTGCTTGACGAGTTCGGCGGCGCGGAGCTGCTCGCTGCGCAGGCGCTCGCGGAGCGTCTCGAGGCCGAGCCGCGCCTCGACCTCGGCTTCGCGAGCCGACTCGACCGCATCCGCGAGCTCGTGTCGCTTCGACGCGTCGAAGACGGGCCGCGGCTGCGACTCGTGGGTTTCGAGCTCGCGCTTCGCCGCCTCGACCTTCGCGACCGCCTCGTCGACGTGCTGGCTCGCGAGCTGGTGCGACTTCTCGGCGCGGGCGAGCTCGGCGGTGGCCGATTCGACGCGCGCCTTCGCCCTGTTCAGCGCCTCGCGGCGGGCCGCAAGCTCGGCGTCGAAGCCGCGGAGCTTCGCGAGGGCCGACGCGGCGATGTCCTTCGCCGATTTCAAGGTCGCGCGGTGCTCGGCAAGCTGGAGGGAGGCGATGTCGATCGCCTGCTGCACGCGCTCGAGGCTCGCGGCCGCGCGGTCGCGCTCGGCGACGAGCTCGAGGCGGCTCGCGCCCGAGTCGGCGTCGCCGCCCGGAGCGATGAGCGTGGAGGCATCGATCGCGGCACCGGCGCGGCTCACGAGTCGCGTGCCGGCGGGCAGTTCGGCGAGGAGGCCGGCCGCGGTGGCCGCGTCGGGCAGCTCGTCGACGATGAGCGTGCGGGTGAGCAGCCGGGCGATGGTCGCGTCACCCGAGACAGATGCGGTGGCCGGGCGCAGCACGAGACCCGCGTCGGCGCCGAGTCGCGCGGCGACTTCCGCGAGATCGCCTTCGGCCTGTGGCTCAGCGAGTTCGGCGACGAGGTGGACACTGCCGAACGCCTTCGCCGCCGCCGCGAGGTCGAGCGCGGCGCCGCCGCTGTCGGCGACGATCGCATCCGCAAAGGCCCCGAGCGCGGCGGTGATCGCGCGCTCGTCGCCCGGCTCGACGCGCAGCAGGTCGCTGACGCGGCCGCGCACACCGTCGGGATTGCTCGCGAGCAGGGCCTGGGCGCCGTCGTTCACCTCGGCCGCGAGCGCGAGGGCCTTGCGGCGTGCGTCGAGCGCATCCCGCTCGCGCTCAAGACCGTGCACCTCGTCGCGCAATTCGTCGACGGAGGTCTGCGCCGCGGTGACCCGCTGCTGGGCGGTCGCGTAGTCGGCGTCGAGCCCGCTCGAGTCGGCCTCGCCGGTCTCGGCCTGTGATTCAACCTCGGTGAGCTCGCGTTCGGCGGCGGCAAGTCGGTCCGCCGCCGAGCGGCGCGAGTTCTCGCCGCGGAGCACCTCCCCGCGCACGGCGGCAAGCCGGCCAGCCGCCGCATCCGCTTTGCCTTGCAGCGCGGTCGTGCGCAGCTCGTGCTGCGAGAGCAGCGCCGACTGGGTCGCGAGTTCGCGGTCGAGCGCATCGAGGTCGGCGCGGGCCCGCGCCGTCGTCTGTTGCGCCGCGTGCCAGGCCGACTCGGCTTCGGCTGCGCGCTCCTCGAGCGACTCGGCCTCGGTGCGCGCATCCGCCACTGCCTGCTGCGAGACCGAGACCGTGAGCGCCGGCTCGTCGAGACGGGCCTGCAGCATCGATTCGCGCTGGCCGACGAGCATGAGGAAGTTACGGAGGCGCTCGCGCACGCTCTCGAGGTCGAAGGCGACGCGGCGGGCCCGGTCGACGGCGTCGCCGCGCTGCGCCTCCTGGAGGTTCTGGATGCGCAGCACCGCCCGGTCAAGCTGCTCTTTGAGCACCATGCGCTCGGTCGTGCGCTCCTGCTCGGTGCTGCCGGCGTCGAGGAGTTGCTCGCGCAGCGTGACGGCGTCGTCAGCCATGATGCGGGCCTTCGCGTCGCGTACGACCGCGGCGATGCTCTGGGCGCGGCGGGCAACCTCGGCTTGTTTGCCGAGCGGTTTGAGCTGGCGGCGCACCTCGGCGACGAGATCGCGCAGTCGCTGGAGGTTCTGCTCCATGCCCTCGAGCTTGCGCACCGTCTTTTCCTTGCGTCGGCGGTGCTTGAGCACGCCCGCCGCCTCCTCGATGAAGCCGCGGCGGTCTTCGGGAGTCGCGCGCAGCACGGTGTCGAGTCGACCCTGGCCGACGATGACGTGCATCTCTCGGCCGAGACCCGAGTCACTGAGCAGCTCCTGCACGTCGAGCAGGCGCACGCCTTCGCCGTTGATCGCGTACTCGCTGCCGCCGGTGCGGAAAAGGGTGCGCTGAATCGTCACTTCGCTGTACTCGATCGGCAGCGCGCCGTCGGCGTTGTCGATCGTCAGCGTCACCTCGGCGCGGCCGAGGGGGCCGCGGGTGGCGGTGCCGGCGAAGATGACGTCCTCCATCTTGCCGCCACGCAGCGACTTCGCGCCCTGCTCACCCATGACCCAGGCGAGCGCGTCAACGACGTTCGATTTGCCCGAGCCGTTCGGCCCGACGACACAGGTGACGCCGGGTTCAAATTCAAGGGTGGTGGGCTTCGCGAACGACTTGAAGCCCTTGAGGGTGAGGCGCTTCAGGTGCATGCGGCGGCTTTCGATCGGGGCGTGGTGGCCCTTAGTTTAGGTGGCAGCAGGCCGCCAGATGCGCTTAGGCTCGGGGGTATGCGCAATTCCCGTCGACTGTTTGCGGCCTCTGCCGCCCTCGTCGGCGTGCTGATATTGTCGGGCTGCATCTTCACGCCCTTCTTCTCGGAGATTTTCTACGAAGGTCCCACTTCGACCCCCGACCACACCGACCCCAACGATTTCGGTTTCACGGAACCCCCCACCCCATTGTTGTTGAGGATCACTTTTGTAGTTCTGGCGGTGCCAGAACTACAAAAAGTGACCACTCAACCCCCTTCCCCTCGCGCGGAAGGAACCCGACCGTGACCCAGCCAGTGTTCGACGCGCACCTGCACATCGTCGACCCGGCGCATCCCCTCGTCGAGAACAACGGCTTCATGCCAGGGCCGTTCATGGTCGCCGACTACCAGCGGCGCATCGAGGGCCTCGGCATCGCTGGCGGCGCGGTCGTGTCGGGGTCGTTTCAGGCGTTCGACCAGGGTTATCTCATCGACGCGCTGGCCGCCCTCGGCCCCACCTACGTCGGCGTCGCCAAGATCCCAAGCGACACGAGCGACCAGCGCATCCGAGAGCTCAACGCGGCCGGCGTGCGCGCCGTGCGCTTTAACGTCGCGCGCGGCGGCTCGGCCGACCTCGATGAACTCGAGCTGCTCGCCCGCCGCGTGTGCGACCTTGCCGGCTGGCACGCCGAGCTCTACATCGACGCCCGCACGATCGACGACGAGCTCTCGCGCCGCATCGCCTCGCTGCCAGCGGCGAGTATCGACCACCTCGGAATGCACGGGGACGGCCTCGCGAACCTCCTGCGCCTCGTCGAGCAGGGCGTCAAAGTGAAGGCGACCGGCTTCGGCCGGGTCGAGCTCGACCCGGCCGCGACGATCAAGGCAATCATGTCGGTCGACCCGACCGCCCTCATGGTCGGCACCGATCTGCCCTCGACCCGCGCGCACCGCCCGTTCGAGAACGGCGACTTCAACACGGTCGCGGATGCACTCTCACCCGAGCAGCTCGACGCCGTGTTTTGGGGCAACGCGGCGCTGTTCTATCTGGGCCGCTGATCGCTTGACGCACTGATTGGTGCGAGCCAGACGCGATGCGCCCATCTATCTGTGGGCGGTGAACGACGCCGCGTTGACGCCTGAGTGTCGCTAGCTGTGATCACACGCTCAGCTGCCTCAGGAAACGACTGTTTCCACCCCCTACACGGCAGCAGCCTCTTCGAGCGCAGTTGCCAGATACGGTGCCGACGCGCTCTTGGATGATGTCGCGACCTCTGCTGGAGTGCCGGTCGCGACGACGTGTCCACCGTTGTCCCCAGCACCGGGCCCGAGATCGATGACGTGATCGGCCTGTGCGATGACTCGCATGTCGAGCTCGACTATGACCACGGTATTCCCCGCGTCGACGAGCGTTTGTAAGTGCGTGAGGAGTTGGTCTGCGTCGGCGCAGTGCAATCCGGAAGTCGGTTCATCGAGCACGTAGAGTGTGTCGCCGCTTTGGGCGCGCTGCAGCTCGCTGGCAAGCTTGACTCGCTGGGCCTCACCACCGGACAGCTCAGTTGCGGGTTGCCCCAGACGCAGGTAACCGAGTCCAACGTCGACCAGCGCGGTGAGTGAGCGCATGATGTCAAACTCTCCCTCGAAGAATTCGTGCGCCTCCGCGACGCTCATTGCGAGGATCTCCGCGATATTGCGTCCGTGCCAGAGGATCTCGAGTGTGCTCGACTGGTAGCGGGTGCCGTGACAGTCAGGGCACTCTGTGTAAACGGAGGGGAGGAAGAGCAGCTCGACCATGACCGATCCCTCTCCCTCACAAGTCGGGCACCGGCCACCAGCGACGTTGAATGAGAATCTTCCGGGCTTGTAGCCGCGTGCACGAGCTTCCGGGGTCTCGGCGAATCGACGTCGCACGTGGTCGAACAGACCTGTGTACGTTGCGACGTTCGACCGAGGTGTTCGTCCGATCGGCTTCTGGTCGATGCTTACTACGCGGCGGATTTCACTGAGGTCTCCCGAGACAGAACCCTTGAGCTCTTCAGGCTCATCAGAAAGCAGCATTTCATCGCCGTCGAGCACTGGCTCGTCAGTCTTGATGGGGCGTCCGAGATGCTCGCTGACCAAAGTGGGGACAACTTGGCTGACGAGGCTGGATTTGCCCGACCCCGACACACCTGTGACTGCGGTGAATGCGTGTAACGGGATCTCGACTGAGATGTTCCGCAGGTTGTTGCGTCCGATATTCTCAAAACGCAACCATCCTTGTGGCTTCCTTGGCTGATGAGGAGGGAGCCCGCTGCCGCCGAAGAGATAACCTCGAGTGACGGATTCCTCGACTTCGGCCAGACCTTCGGTGGGCCCGCTATAGATGACACGACCTCCACGTTCACCTGCGGCCGGCCCGATGTCGACAAGCCAATCCGCGTGGCGCATCACGTCGACGGAGTGCTCGACGATGAAGAGGCTGTTGCCGCTTTCCTTGAGCCCGTCGAGGATGTCCAACAGTGCACTGACATCTTGCGGGTGGAGCCCGGCAGAGGGTTCGTCCAGCACGTACACGACGCCGAAAAGTTCGGAAGTGAGCTGGGTTGCCAAACGCAGACGCTGAAGTTCTCCACCTGAGAGCGTCGGCGTCGTGCGATCCAAGGACAGGTAGCCCAGACCGAGATCAATGATCGGACGAATGCGATCGATGAGTCCAGACCCTAAGCGGACGGTTGCCGCAAGTTTTTCGACCGATTGGTTCGGAGTTCGGCGGACATCAGGGGCCGTGGAATGGGCCGACCCTCCGGCTGCCACGCGCTGTTCATCCGCTTCGCGACGCAGGGCCTCGTCGAGGGCCTCACCCGATGAGGAAACCTCATCACGGGCATCAGTAGTTGCGTCTGCTGCCTCAGCGACTGCGGCTTCGATCAACGACATGAGCTCACGCAAGGGCATCTGTGAAAAGTCGGCGATGTCGAGCCCCTCGAATGTCACCGAAAGCGCCTCAGACTTCAACCGTTTGCCATGGCATGCGGGGCACGGGGCCACTGTGAGGAACTCCGAGACACGGCGTTTCATCGAGCTGCTCTTCGTGTTCGCGAATGTGTCAAGCACATAGCGTCGCACCCCTACGAAGGTTCCCGAGTAGGTGGGCTCGACGCCCGCGGCTATGGCTTCACGTGCTTCAGCGAGGGTGAGTCGTGAGTGAACCGGGACGTAGGGCGTTTCGTCCGTGTACAGGATCCAGTCGCGGTCCTTCTTGGCGAGGTCTTTCCACGGAATGTCGACGTCGTAGCCAAGCGCAACGAGGACGTCCCTCAGCTGGTGACCGTGCCAAGCCGTGGGATATGCGGCGATTGCGCGTTCTCGGATAGTCAGTGTCGGATCGGGGACCATCTTTTCCTCCGGCACGTCATAGACGCGTCCGATCCCGTGGCATTCCGGGCATGCGCCCTGGACCGTGTTGGTCGAGAAGTCCTCCGCATAGAGCATCGGCTGCCCATCTGGGTACTGACCCGCGCGGGAATACAGCATGCGGACCAAGCTGGAGAGCGTCGTGATGCTTCCGACCGTTGACCGAGTGCTGCTCCCGCCGCGTTGTTGTTGCAGTGCCACCGCGGGCGGCATTCCGGTAATGGAATCGACGTCGGGGACTCCCGCCTGGTCGATGAGGCGCCTCGCATACGGTGCCACCGACTCTAAGTAGCGTCGCTGGGACTCCGCATATAGGGTGCCGAACGCCAGCGAGGACTTACCTGAGCCAGAGACACCGGTGAAGACCACCATGGCGTCACGCGGTACCGACAAGTCGATGTCTTTGAGGTTGTGTTCGCGGGCGCCTCGCACTCGAACGTCCGGTTGGATGGAGGCGGAGTTTTCACGAGTCGGTGTGGAGGGCCTGTTCATGAGCCAACGCTATCAACGAGTAGGTTCTGCAACTTGGCCAATCAACAGCAGTGCCGAACGATCGGCAGGTCACGACAGATTTTCCGCGCTCCGACGCCGACGCTCTCAACCCTTTCCGCTGGATGTCTCCCGGGTTCGTGTGCCGCGCCTGCTTGATTCGAGCGCCGCAGCTAACGTCCGGGCGTCATAGTCACCCAATAGGCGGCGGCCTTCGATGAAAAAGGTTGGGGTGGCGTGAGCTCCGCTGGCCTCGGCACTTTCAAGATCACGCTCGATGCGAGCTGCGACAGCGTCGCTGTCGATGTCTTGTATGAAGCGATCGACGTCCAGCCCCAGCTCGCCCGCATAGCCGATGAGGTCCTCGCGCTCGAGCGCGTCCTGGTGTGTGAATACGAGGTCGAGCCATCGCCAGAACTCGCCTTGGATCGCAGCTGCTTCAGATGCTTTTGCCGCTAGGGGCCCGTGTGGGTGGTGGGGAAGATGTCGCACGACGTAGCGAAGATCGTCACCGAACTGCGCGCTCAAGTCTTCCCAGGAGCCAGTGGCGTGGGCACAGTATTCGCACTCAAAGTCGACATATTCGACCAGCGTCAGATTGGCGTCCTCCGGTCCGCGCATGTGATCAACTTCGGGATCGACCGGAGGGTCGAGCACCATGGGCAGATCTGCGGTCTCCTCGCCCCACCGTTTAGCGGCGATCCTGAAAATCGACCAGCCCAGGGCGACGGCGAGCACCATTGACACCAGTACTCCAAGAGTCGCCTGTCGCCCTAAATCAGTTGTCGAGCCGAAGGCAAGACCGATGACGAGCAGGGAGACGGTGAACCCGATGCCGGAGAGCGCTGCACCGCCGAAGACGCTGCCCATTCCCACCCCTTCTGGTGGTCGCCCCAGGCCCATCCTGACCGCCAGCAGCGTGGCAACGCCAATTCCGAGAAGCTTGCCGAGTACGAGGCCAAGAATGACTCCCCAGGTCACGGGTGAGCCGAGGGAGTCAGCGAGCAGCCCACCTCTGAGGTCGACACCGGCATTGGCGAGAGCGAAGATCGGCACGACAAGCAATGCGGTGGGGCGGCGAAGAACTTCGTGCATTCTCTCGTTTACCGAGATCCCCCGGGCCAGGCCGCGGGAGACACCACGCGCCGACGCGGCGCTGGGCGACTGCCAGAAGTCACGGATAAGCTGGCGTGCAGCGACTACCTCGTGTCGCTGCGTGGGGTAGGCGGGAATCAGCAGGCCGGCTATCATGCCCGCGAGCGACGCATGCACCCCAGAAGCGACAGTGGCGAACCACAAAACAATCACAATGAGCACATACGGTGCCGCATTCCATTGTCGTGAGCGGCCAAGTACCCACAAGCCGACGAGGCAGGCGAGAGCGATCAAGAAGGGAACAAGCTCGATCTGATCGCTATAGACAACGCCAATGATCGTTACTGCCAAGAAGTCATCGACCACTGTCAGGGTGAGGAGGAAGACACGCAACTGCCCTGAGAGTCGGGGGCCTACTACTGCGAGAGCGCCAAGCATGAACGCTGTATCGGTTCCGACGACAGCGCCCCATCCACCAAGTCCGCTCCCGCCGGACAAGCTGACAACAAGCACGTACACGAGCGCCGGAAGAGCGACACCTGCGACGCCGGCGATCACAGCGAGTTGAGCACGACTGCGATCACGCAAGGACCCGTGCGCGAACTCCTGTCGCACCTCGAGTCCGACGACGAAGAAGAAGATCACCATGAGGCCGTCGTTGATCCAATGATGCAGATCCATATGCATGCTGACGGGACCGACATCGAAACCGACTTCTTGGTGCCAAAGCTCGAAATAGCTTTCAGATAACGGCGAGTTCGCCCACACCAGCGCCAGTACAGTGACGAGCGCCAGAAACATCGCGGATCCGGACTCTGTTCGTAGGCTGCTCGCGAGTCGACCGAGAACTGGCCGAGCGGCCGTCGTGTTTTGCACGCACGAAGCCTAGTCAACCTTTGTCCACCGATGTAGGTCGCCGTTGACGGTGGGCGAGATCGTCCAGCGCTGCGTTAGGTGAGGCCGCAACCTGTTTCTCTGGCGTCTGGCGTCTGGCGCCTGGCCGACGGTGGGGTGATCCAGCAGGGTCACTCGGTGAAACCACGCGACTTCAAGGTTGGTGCCGCGGGACGAGCGCCAGGGATCACCGAACGCGGGAACGTATGAACCCTGGCGTTGCCTCCCTGCGAGCTGACTACACGTGTGCGGCGAGAGCCTGGCCCACGCCGCCCGACAGATGTGCCTGGCGGGCTTCGTTGTCGACCACGTCGAGGATTCCGAAGGTCAACTCATCGATCTATGGAGCAAACCAGGCCCGCGTGCCTTGTTCCTGTTCGACGATGGAGCGCGCGCCGCGCAGAAATTCCGCGACGTCGTCTTCCTTGCCGCGCTTGGCCATGAGTACTACCGACAGCGCACCCTAATTATGCTCGCTCACCCTCCTGACCGAGCAGTTCCACGAACGCGGAGGAGAAGGCGGGGAGGTCGTCGGGTGAGCGGCTCGTGATCAGATTCCCGTCGCGCGCCACCTCTTCATCGACGACGTTGGCGCCGGCATTGCGCAGGTCGGTGCGGATGCTCGGGTAGGAGGTCAGCGTTCGGCCCTTTGCGACGCCCGCCTCGATCAACGTCCACGGTCCGTGACAGATCGAGGCGACCGGCTTACCGGTACCCATGAAATCGCGGACGAAGGCGACCGCGTCGGTGTCCATCCGCAGCTGGTCAGGGTTGACCGTTCCGCCGGGAAGCAGCAGGCCGTCGTAGTTGTCGACTGACGCCGACTTCACCAGTGCATCGACGGAAAACGTTCCGGCCGCATCCAGGTCGTTGTTGCGGGCCTGGATCTCTCCCTCATGCAGTGACAACAACTCGGTCGTGGCACCGGCATCTTGAAGAGCCTGTCTCGGCTGTTCCAGTTCCACGCGCTCCACGCCGTCGGCGGCCAGGATCGCGATCCGCTTGCCATTCAATTCGTCTGCCATGTTCTGCTCCGTTCTGTGAGAGGTGGCGATATGCCCGTGCGGCCGGCTACCGGCTGTCCCTGGTTCGTGCAGGGAGGGACTGAAAGTGTCAGTGGCTACCGGGCCAGGCCCGCGTGGGTCTGGCGACGAACCTAACCCAACAGCCTCCGGTCGCGCCGTGAAGTATTGCTCGGCGTTTGGGGCCCGCACAGGGGCAGGTGGTACCTGACCCTTGAATCCGTGCAGGCCGGAGTCGAAGGCACTCGCCCACTGTCTGGTCATCTCGGTGGCGTGATAGCGGCAAGGGCAGACTTCGTCGAGAGCGCCTTCGCCCGCTGCCGCGCGGGCAACGCCACGACCCAGTCATCACCGCCCATCATCCTTCGGAGACCAGGCGTGAGGTCTGCCGGCGGGTCAAAGTCCTTCGTCAGCCGCAGCCGCTCAAACTAGCGCCCTCGTTGGCAGCGCGGGCAGAAGTAGCTCGAGCGATTCATGAATTTCTCGCGCACGATCGCAGTGCCGCAGCGGTCGCACGGTTCGCCCTGCCTGCCGTACACGTGCAGTGACCGAGAGAAGTACCCCGATTCACCGTTGACATTCACGTACAGCGCGTCGAACGACGTGCCACCCTCGGCCAGCGCATCCTGAAACACCTGCTCGACGTGGCCGAGCAACTCGCGCAGCTTCGCCATCGAAATCGAACGGCCGGGCCGGCCCCAGTAGAGCCGCGCGCGCCAGAGCGCCTCATCGGCGTAGATGTTGCCGACACCCGACACGAGTTGCTGATCGAGAATGAGCGCCTTGATGTTTCGACCGGATGCGCGTAGTCGCTGGACGACCGCATCGACATCGAACGCGGGGTCGAGCGGATCGCGCGCAATGTGGCCGACCTGCGAGGGCAGCAGCTCGCCGTCATCGGAGGGCAATAGCCGGTCGACAGCGAGCGAACCGAACAACCGTTGGTCACTGAAGCGTAGTTCGAGCGCTCCACCGCCACGCTCGATGCGCATCCGCACGCGCAGCTGGCGCTCGTCGAGCGAGCCGACGGGCCGCACAAGCAACTGGCCGCTCATACCCAGGTGCGCCATAAGCGCGAAGTCGGCATCGAACGGAATCCAGAGAAACTTGCCGCGCCGCTGCGGCTCGCCGAGCACAGCGCCCTCAATACGGTCGACAAAATCGAGCGCATCACCGGCGTGCCGCTTCAGCGCGCGCCCGTCACGCACCTCCACCGCGCGCACCGTAGCGCCGAACACCGCGGGCTGCAGCCCACGACGCACGACCTCGACTTCAGGGAGCTCGGGCATGGCCGACCGACTATGCCTGCGGCCGCTCGGTGCCGCTCAGCTCATACCATGCCTCGAGTGCCGCGGCCATTTCGGCCTGCTTTTTACTTGGCCCCACGCCGGTGGCCGAGACAAGCTGCTGCCGACCGCGGTGCACCGTGACGGTCGCTTCGTAGCTGCGGTCGTGGTCGGGGCCGGTGCCCTCGACGGCGTACTCGGGGTTCTCGGCCTTGTTCGCGGTGACGACCTCTTGCAGCGCCGTCTTCGGATCCATGGCGGCGCCGAGCCGGTCGACCTGATCGAGGTACGGGTCGAGCAGACGCACGACGAACGCTTCGGCCTCGAGGTAGCCGCGCGAGAGATACGCGGCGCCGATGAGCGCCTCGACTGCGTCGGCAAGAATCGAGTCTTTGTCCCACCCACCCGTCAGCTGCTCCGACCGCCCGAGCCGCAGGTACTCACCGATGCCCTCGCGCCGGCCGATCTCGGCGAGTGTCACCGTCGACACCAGCGCGTGATGGCGCGGCGAGAGCTCGCCCTCGCTGAGGTCGGGATACTCGCGGTAGAGCAATTGCGCGACCGCCATCCCGAGCACCGAGTCGCCGAGGAACTCGAGGCGCTCGTTATCGGGCGCGCCATCGTGCTCATACCCCCACGACGAATGCGTCAGGGCGAGATCAAGCAGTTCGGGAACGAAGTCGACCCCGAGGGCCTCTGCCAGCGGAGCTGGGTCGGCGACCTCGGGGTCGTGCTTCTTACGTTTGCGAGCCAATTGCCTGCCTGAGACGTTCAGGCTTAGGCGTCAGCGACCTTGCGGCCCTTGTACTCGTAGTGCAGCGGGGTGCCCGCGGCGTCCTCAACGAGCTTCGCGCGGTGCGGGAGGCTGTAGGTGACCTTGCCGTTTTCAACGGTCTTGACGAGTGCGGGGGCCGTAGCCTTCCACTGCGAGCGGCGCGAACGGGTGTTGCTGCGGCTCATCTTGCGCTTGGGGAGTGCCATGCGTGCTTTCCTTCTAAGTTGCGATGTCTACACACCACCTGCAGCGAATCACAACGCACTGCGGGGTGAAGCGGTGTTGGGAGTGCGCTGCGGCAATCTTGCCGGCGCTGAGTGCCTGCATCCGATGCGGCATCTAAACCCAACTGGATACTTTACGCGAGAACTGTCGCTCACGCGACCCCCGCGACGTTGAACGGGCTACTTGTTCGGCTCGGATGCGCCGTTCGAGGCGGCTTCGTCGGTCGCGTCGGTATCGCCTGACTGCAGCAGCTGCTCGAGCTGGGCCCAGCGCGGGTCGACCGCGTCGTCGACCTCGGGCAGGGATTCGGTGAGCTTCTCGCCGGTCTGCGGGTCGAGCCCGAGGCAATCCGGCTCGCACAGTGGCTGGAACGGCAACTCGAGCACGACGGCGTCACGAATCGGCCCCTCGAGGTTGACGACGTCACCGTCGAGCGCGTACTCGAGCGCCTCGTCGGCCTGGTAGCCGAACATCTCGGCGACGTGGCCCGACCAGGCTTCTTCGAGCGGCTTGAGGCACCGGCTGCAATTGCCGGTGAGTGTGCCGCGAACGTCCGCGGTCGCCAGGATGCCGTCGGCCAGCGTTTCGAGCCGAAGGTCGACCTCGAGCTCAGCGCCCTTGTCGAAATAGATCATGCCCTCGCCGATGCGTTCGGGCACCGTGACGTCAAGCTCAAGCTCGCGCATGCTGCCGGGCTTGTGCATGATCGTCGCGACATTGACTTCGTACGGGGATGCTGCCATACCCGTAAGTCTACGGCCGCGCGCTAGTTCGTGATCGAGGTGTCCATATGCCCTTGGAGAAATTCGCGCACAACCGCGGGCACATAGGGCGTGACGTCGCCGCCGAGCGAGGCGACCTGGCGCACGAGCGAGCTCGACACGTGCGCGTGCTTGGGGCTCGGCGACATGAACATTGTCTCGAGCTTGCCGAGGTGACGGTTCACAATGGCCATCGGGAGCTCGTAGGTGACGTCGTTCGCACCTCGCACACCCTTGACGATGACGTTCGCCCCGACATCGGTGCAATAGTCAACGAGCAGTCCCATGCTCCACGAGCGCACGACGATGTTCGTGGGCGCGCCCGCGTCGACGAGCGCCGACTCGATGAGGTCGACTCGGCGAGAGATGGGGATCATCGCCTGCTTGTCGGGGTTGTGCACAACCACCACGTGCACTTCTTCGAACACGTTGGCGGTACGGATGATGACGTCGAGGTGTCCGAGGGTGACGGGGTCAAACGAGCCCGGCAATACGGCGATTTTGGACATAAGTGGATCCTAGACCTTGCGGTTACGCTGACTGTTGGCTTCTCGGGGATGCGTACGACAGATTACGCGTCGGTGTCGGGCGATTTGTGCGCGTCAGACGAAGCCTCGCCCGCGGCGGGCGTCTGGCCGCCCGGGGTGTTGCCGCGGCGCATCCGCATGACGATGATCACCGCGGCGCCACCGATGACGAGCACGCCGACGAAGCTCATGATGCCGACGAGCCAGGGGTTCGTGCCCGAGTCGCTGCTCGCGCTGACGTCGACGTCGTTCGGGTCGACCGGCTGGTTCTGGAACTGGCCCGCGTCGGCGGTCGAGGCGCCGCCGCCGAGGGTGGAGCCAACACCGAAGCCGATGGTGCCCGAGATGGGGTGTCCGTCCTCAGAGACGACGCGCCAGTTGAGCGAGTACTCGCCGTGCTCAAGCTCAGGCAGGGGCTGGCTGATCGAGGTGCCCGAGATCGTGTAGGCCTCCGGCAGTTCGACCGTGGCACCTGAGGCGTCCTGCAGCGCGAACTCGGTGCCGACCTCCTGCACATTGCCCGAGAACTCGAGCACGGCCTCGGTGGGCGCGCTTTCGAGCGAGTCACCGTCGGCCGGGGTCGAGCTCACGAGCTCATCATGGGCCGAGGCCGCCGTCGCGGCGCCCCACACGGCAGCCGCAACCGCGAGCACGAGGGCAGCGAGCACAACGAGCACACGACGTGCGGCGTCGTTGGCGCTCGCCTGTCTGGCGATAGCGATCGGGCGGTGGCGGGTGTCGGGGCGCTGTTCAGTCACCCCACTATTTCAACATGAACGCCGTGGCGAACGCTTAGCCCATCTCCAGATGCGCGACGGTCGACCCACCGAGCCGCTCGATCGCGGCTCGTAGCTCGGGGAAATCGGTGAGGTTCGGGTCGCTCTCGAGCAGTTGGGTGGCCACCTCGCGCGCCGCATCGATGATGTCGATGTCCTGCGTCACCCGCAGCACCTTGAGCGACGAGCGGCTGCCCGATTGCGCGGCGCCAAGTACGTCGCCCTCGCGCCGCAGCTCGAGGTCTTGCTCGGCCAGTTCGAAGCCGTCGAGCGTCGCCGCGACGGCCGCCACGCGCGTGTGCGCGAGCGAGGCGGGCGGCGCCGAGGTGACGAGCAGACAAACACCCGGCCACTGCCCTCGTCCGACGCGGCCTCGCAGCTGGTGCAGCTGCGACATACCGAAGCGGTCGGCGTCGAGCACGACCATCACCGAGGCGTTCGGCACGTCGACGCCAACCTCGATCACGGTCGTCGACACGACGATGTCGATCTCACCGGCCGCGAACTGCACCATGACGCGGTCTTTTTCGTCGGCGTGCATCCGCCCGTGCAGCGACTCGATGCGCCGCCCGGCGAACTGTGGCAGTTGCCGCAGCTGCGTCGTCACCTCGAGCACGTTCGCGATCGGTCGCGCGTCGTCGTCCTCGGCGGGCTGCGCGCCCTCTTCTTCGCCCGGCTCGATCGCGGCGCAGACGATGAATGCCTGCCGCCCCCGCTCAAGCTCCTCGGCGGTGCGCTGCCAGACGCGCGCGATCCACTGCGGATGCTCCGACAGGCCGACCATGAACGATTCGATGCCGGCGCGGCCCGACGGCAACGTGCGCAGCGTCGACACCTCGAGGTCGCCGAACACGGTCATGGCGACGGTGCGTGGAATCGGCGTCGCCGTGAGCACGAGCTGGTGGGGCGGGTGCGGGCCCCGGCGCCGCAGGCGCTCGCGCTGCTCAACGCCGAAGCGGTGCTGTTCATCAATGACGAGCAGCCCGAGGTCGTCGAACTCGACGCCCTCGGTGAGCAGGGCGTGCGTGCCGACGACGATCTTCGCGTCGCCCGTGACCATCCGCAGTAGCGCCCGCTGCCGCTCGCCCTTGCTCAGCGAGCCGGTGAGCAGCGTCGGCATGAGTTCGCCAGCCAACTCGGTACCGAGCGAGCGTGTGATCGAGCGCAGGTGCTGCGTCGCGAGCACCTCGGTGGGTGCCAGGAGCACCGATTGGCCGCCGGTTTCGGCGACCTGCAGCATCGCACGCACCGCGACGAGCGTCTTGCCCGAGCCGACCTCGCCCTGCAGCAGCCGGTACATCGGCGTCGTCGTCGCGAGCTCGGCCTCGAACTGCTTGCCCACCGCCGCTTGGTCGGGCGTAAGCTCGAACGGCAGGGTCGCGTCGAAGCGCTCCCGTAGGCCACCGGGATGCAGGGGTCGCGCGAGCGCCCCAACCAGCGTCGCGCGCGCCCGCTTCTGCGCGAGCGCGGCCTGAAGTTCGAACACCTCGGTGAACTTCAGGGCCTCGCGCGCCGCATCGAGATCGGTGTCGATCTTCGCGAGGTGAAAGGCACGGATCGCCTCATCGAAGCTCAGCTCGCCACGCTCGGCGCGAATCACCCCGGGCACCGGGTCGGGCAACTCGGGCAACTTCGGCAGCGTCGATTGCATGAGCCGGGCGAATCGCCAGCTCTGGTAACTCGCGGTCGCGGGATAAATCGGGATGGGCCGACTCGACCAGTCGTCGGCCGCACTCGCCGCGTCCTGGGCGTCGCCGAACAGCTGATACTCGGGGTGCGAGAGCTGTGGCGTGCCGTTGTAGAACGTCACCTTGCCCGAGAAGAGCCCGGTCGTACCGACGTGCAGTTGCCCCTCGCGGTAGTGCTGGTTGAACCAGAGCATGTCGATGCTGCCGTGGCCGTCGGTGATCGTGACGGTGAGAATGCTGCCGTTGCGGTTCTGCATGCGCCGCAGGTTCACCTTCGTCACCTGCGCGACGAGCGTGACGTACTCGTCGCGCTCAAGGTTGGCGATGCGCGTGAGTTCGCCCCGGCGGGCGTGGCGCCGCGGCAGGTGGCCGACGAAGTCGCCGACCGTCTCCATCTCGAAGGCCTTCTTCAGCGCCTTCGCTTCCTTCGCCTCGACGATCGACGTCAGCGGCGCCATGAGCGGTGACGGTGGGGTCGCGGTCACTACGACTCCTTTCGGCGCTGCCGCGCTGCCCTCGCCCGGCGACGGCGCAGCAGCCAGCCGCGCATCCTGGTCGGCAGCGCTGAGAGGGGCAGGGTGCGGGCCGCGCGGCGCGCATCCTTGCCGGCGCGCTCGTGCAGCGCGGCGCGGATCGTCGCGACGTCGTCCCACGCCGCAACCCGGAAGTCGGGGCGCTCGGGGTCGGCGAAGTGCGCGGCATTGTGCGCGTCGGTGAGGCGGCCTGCCGCCGCGAGCGCCGCGTCGTGGCCGGGCAGTTCGCGCGCGAGCCGCGAGCGCTGCGCGCCCGTGGTGGCGGAGCGAGAAATCTCGACACCGTAGTCGCGTGCCGTGTCGAGCACTTCTTGCCACGCGGCCTCGCTCACCGCGATCGGAGTCGAACCCTCAGCGCGCACCTGGCGGCGTCGTGTGGCGGTGCGCTGCTGCCGCAGCAGCTTCGGCAGCAGGAGCAGGAGCGCGATGAGCGCGAGCGGCGCAAGCACCGCGAGTGCGATACCGACCCAGCGGAACACCGCCTCGAGGTCGAGCCCGCCCGTGTCGCGCTCGTTGTCGGCGCTGCTGCCGCCACCGTTGTCGTCGGTCGCGTCGGGCGTCGCCTCGGCGTCGGTCGGGGTCGGGGTGGGCGTGGGCGCCTCGGTCGTTGGCGTCGGCACTTCGGTCGGGGCCGCCGTCTGCTCGGGCGCCTGCTCGTCGAGCGTCGGCTGGTTGAGGCCGTCGGACGGCGTCGTCTCGAACGGCACCCATCCGTAGCCCGGCAGCCAGAACTCGGCCCAGGCGTGGAGGTCGTCGGTCGTGACGACGTACACCGACTGGCCGATCGCGTTGACGCTCTCTTCGGTGCCAGGCGTGAAGCCGACCTGGATGCGCGTGGGGATGCCGAGGAGGCGGCCCATGACCGCCATGGCACTCGAGAAGTGCACGCAGTAGCCGCTACGCACCTGCAAAAACTCGGTGATGACGTCGAGGCTCGTGCCGTCGTAATCGTTCTCGACGGGCGCCTGCTCGGAGTAGTCGAAGGCACCGCCCGTGAACCAGGCCTGCAGCTGCAGTGCCTGCTCGTACGGCGTCGCGTTCGCGTCGACGACCTGCTCGAGCTGCGCGCGGATCTCGTCGAGCGCCGCGCTGTCGTCGGGCAGCTGGGTGTACGACTCGAGCTGCGACGACACGTTGAGGGGCGCCGTCGAGATCTGCTCCTCGGTCGGCCGCGGCACGGTGCTGTTGCCCTGGTAGCTCTGCGCGAGTGGTTCGTCGTCGGCCTCGCGCAGGTCGCCCGTTTCTTCGTCGCGCAGGTAATCGCCTTCGAGATCGCTGATCTCGTTGAGGGTGCCGATGTGCGGCAGGTAGGCGCTCACGCCCTGCTCGAGCACGATGTTCGAGTTCACCTGCAGCACGTTCGCGCCGGAGGCGAGGGCGTCGCCGGCGGGCTGTTCGCCGTTGGTCACCTCACTCGTCTGGTCGAACTCGCCGGGCACCCATTCGGTGTCGCTGCTGAGCTGCGTCAGCGTCGTCAGCGAGAGGTACGGCAGCTGCCCCTCCGACTGCGAGGTGGCGTAGCGGAGAATGTCGACGGGGTCGTCTCGGCGCAGGTCGTCACCGAGGTCGATGATCGGGTTGACGCGGTTCGTCGCGAGCGAGGCGTTGCCGTTGAAGATGCCCCACCAGGCGCCGCTCGTCGGCGGCAGCAGCACGGCGATGAGTGCGGCAACCGCGATGGCCGCGACCCCACCGATGAGCGCGCTGACAATGCCGCCGCCGCCCCGACCATCTGCGGTAAACCCGACCGCGGCGCGGGCCTCGTCGTCGCCCTGCTGCAACCAGCGGTGGCCCACGTAGAAGAACAGCACGAGCGCGAGCAGCGTGAGCGCCCAGAAGTACCAGGCCGCCGGCTCGACGCCGACCGTGACGGGCACGATGATGAGCGGCAGCAGCGTGATCGGCGCGAACGCCGGAGCCCGCAGCGACTGTGCGATGATGTCGGCGAGCGCTGAGAGCGCGACGGCGACGGTGCCAATCATCAGCGTGACCGGCTGGCTCTCGCGGATCGGCGGGGTGTCGCTCGCGACCTGCTCAGAGAACTCGCGGAAGCGCTGGAACGGAGCCGAGAGGATGCTCACCGGGTCGCCCGGTGCCGAGAGCACGACGATGGTGAGCAGCACGAGCGAGAACGCGACGACCGCGCTCACCCACATCTGCCCTGTGAATTGTCGAGCCGCCTGCACTGCCACGAGCGAGACGACCACGGCGATCGACACCGGCAGGAACCAGCCGAAGCCGTTCACGATCGGCGCGACGAGCGTCAACGCCGCGAGCATGAGCAGCACGAGCCCGGTCGTAACAAACCACGAACCGCGCTGCGTCGCCTCAGCCGCGCGTTCGCGCATCGCCGAGTTGCGGCGGGGGTTCAGGGTCGATTGCACGCTCATGCGGCGTCTCCCAGCACTCGAACGCTCTGCCACGGGTCGCGTGCGCCCGCCTGCATGAGCGCGACGCGCCAGCCGGCGCGTAAGAACTCGGCGACCCCGTCGGGGCGTTCGCCTGGGCCGTTCACGAGAATCGCGATGGCCGGGTCGCCGACCTCACACAGCGGCACCGCAGCCGTGTCGTTCACCTTGCCAACGTAGATGAGCGGCCCACTGCCGACCCGGGCGATGACATCGGCGAGCGTCTCGACCTCGGCCGGGGTGCCTGCGGGCGCGGGCTGGATGAGCATGAGGCGGCGCATGAGGGGATGCAGGGCGTCGCTCGCCGCGGTCTGCAGCCGGTCGAGTTCGACGCCCTCAACGTCGGGGGCGGGATGCGTCGCCGACGTCTCGGTGTCAAAGCCAAGTTCGTGCAGGCGCACGACGACCGACGCTGCGACCGACACCGCGAGGTCGAAGGAGTCGTCGAACCACTCGTCTTTCGACGGCGCCGTGCCGAGCACGACCATGCCGACCGCCTCGGAGTGGTGCTCTTCCTGCCGCACGCGCAATTCGCCCGCACGGGCGCTCGCCTTCCAGTGCACTCGGCGCAGCGGGTCGCCACGTCGGTACTCGCGAGTGATCACGTCGTCGGCCTCGCCGCCGCGGCCGAGGCTCACCTCGACCTCGTCGCCGCTGCGCAGCACGGGCACGTCCAACTGCGAGACGTCGTGGATGTGCGGCCACACCTCGATCTCCTGCACGTCGCCGATGCGCTCGACGCGACGCGTCAGGCCGAGACCGTCGGTGTTCTCGAGCAGCAGAGGCCCGACTTGGCGAATGCCGCGGCGCATCCGGTCGAGGCCATAGGCGATGCGACGCCGCCGGCGGCCCTCGCGCGGATGCAGTCGGCTCGCGATCGCGGGCAGCACCCCGCCGACGTGGGCGCGGTCGGCCCCCGTGACGACGTCGAGGTACGAGCCCGGCTCGACCCCGAAGACCGAGCGGTTCTGTACCTCGGCCACGACGCGCAGGCGATCGCCCGCGGCAACCGTGGTCGGGTAGACCGTGCGCTCAACCTCAAGACGGGGGCGCACGATGAGCCGCGCGAGCAGCATGAGCACCGGCAGCAACGCAAGCGCGATGCCCGACCAGCGCATCGGCGGCACGTCGAGTAGCTCGCCGAGCACCGCGAGCACGATGCCGGCACCGAGCAACCACCACGCCCGTGCGGTGGGGCGCAGCGGGGTTGCGCGGATGCCGGAGTTCTCGAGGACCGACACCGGTCGCTACGCTCCGGTCGGCGCGGGGATGTGGTCGACGATCTCGGCGAGGACGCGCTCGGCCTCGGCGTAGGACGACGCCTGACGGCCGCGGGCACCGAGCACGAGCCGGTGGCCGAAAACGGGGCCGACGAGCCCGCGCACGTCATCGGGAATCACGTAGCCGCGGCCGGCCACCGCGGCGGCGGCCTTTGCCGCGCGCAACAGGTGCAGCGAAGCACGCGGGCTCACGCCGACGCGCACCGCCTGGTGCTCGCGGGTCGCACGCGACAGCTCGACAACGTACGCCTTGATGCTCTGGGCGACGTAGATCTCCTGCACCTGGGCGATCATCTCGCGCATCTGCGCGGCGGTCACCTGCGGCGCGAGCTGCGTCAGCGGGTCGCTGCGATCGCGCGACTCGAGCATCGAGAGTTCGGCCGCGCGGTCGGGGTAGCCCATCGAGATGCGGGCCATGAAGCGGTCGCGCTGCGCCTCGGGCAGCGGGTAGGTGCCCTCCATCTCGGAGGGGTTCTGCGTGGCGACGACGGTGAAGGGATCGGGCAGGCGGTGCGTCTCGCCGTCGACCGACACCTGGCGCTCCTCCATGCACTCGAGCAGCGCCGACTGCGTCTTCGGCGAGGCGCGGTTGATTTCGTCGCCGATGACAATGTTCGCGAAGATCGGGCCCGGCTGAAACTCGAACTGCGAGGTGTGCTGGTCGTACACCGCAACGCCGGTCACGTCGCTCGGCAGCATGTCGGGCGTGAACTGAATGCGGCTCGCCTTCGAGTCCATCGCCCGCGCGATGGTCTTCGCGAGCACGGTCTTGCCGACGCCCGGCACATCTTCCATCAGCAGGTGGCCGCCGGCGAGCAGCACGGTGACGGCGAGGCGCACCTGCTCGGACTTGCCGACGATGACGCTGCTCACGGCGTCGCGCAGATTGCTCGTAAGTTGGAACAGATGCGCGGCCGAATCCTGGTGCTGGCTCATGCGCGCTATCTTTCCACGACCCGGCGACAAATCCCGCATCGACCTGGCCATCCGGGGCCTAGGATCGGTGCGTGACTCGGATTATTGGTGGCCAGGCGGCAGCGGTGCGCCTCGAGGTGCCACCACGCGGCACCCGGCCGACGAGCGACAAGGTGCGCGAGGCGATGTTCTCGACGCTCGACTCGGCCTTCGAACTCGACGGTGCTCGGGTACTCGACCTCTATGCCGGCACCGGCGCGCTCGGGCTCGAGGCGCTCTCGCGAGGCGCCGAGTCGGTCGTGCTCGTCGAGAAGTCCGAGCAGGCGGCGCGGCTGCTGCGCACGAATGCGCGGGCCGTCTCCCGCCAGCTCCCCCGGGCCTCGGCCTCGGTCGAGAACTCGCCCGTCGCCCGCTGGCTCGCCCGCGGCCTTGGCGAATTCGACCTCGTGTTCATCGACCCGCCGTACGACGTTGCCACCGCGACCGTGTACGGCGAGCTCGAGCTGCTGCTCCCCCTCCTCTCCCCCGACGCCCTCGTGGTCGTCGAGCGGTCGAGTCGCAGCGACGCCATCGAGGCGCCCGAGGGGTACGTCCTGTGGCGACAGAAGGACTACGGCGAGACGGTGGTGCGCTACTTCGAACTCGCGTCGCGGTAGGGGTCCCACCCCTTCGCGGCCGCCAGCCGACCGCCGACCGTCACGCCCGGCGTGCCCTCGTGCACCGTGCCGATGCGGGTAAAGCCGGCGGACAGGGCGACCCCCTCGGGGAACGTCGCGAGCATGGTGTGCTCCTCGCCGCCCGTGAGCTGCAGTTCGAGGGCGAGCTCCGCGCTCGCCAGCGGTTTGAGGCCGAGCAGCCGCGCGAGGTGCGAGGCGAGGCGGTCACTCAGGTGCGCGAAGCGGCCAGGTTCGAGATCGATGCGCACGCGCGAGGCCGTCGCCAAGCGGTCGGCGTCGAGCAGCGGACCGTCCGAGAGGTCCATCATCGCGGATGCGCCGGCCCGGGCCGCGCGCAGGCCCGCCGTGAGATCTGGCTCGGGCGCGAGCTGCGCGTTCATGAGCCGCTGGGCCTCGGCGTCGCGGCTCTTGCGGAGCCCGGCAAAGAGCAGCTTCAGGCCAGCAGCCGACTGGCCGAGCGCACCCGAGACCGCCAGGGCATCCCCCGGTCGCGCGCCCGAACGGAGCACCGGCGCCCGACCCTCCAGCGAGCCGAAGGCGGTGACGGCGATGAGCACCTGCGGCGCGGTCGCGAGGTCGCCACCGGCGATGCCGCAGCCGGGCGCGTGCCGGCGCAGCGCCCCCGCCATACCCTCAGCGAGGCCCTCGACGAACGCGGCGCTCGTCGTACCCGGCACCGCGAGGGCCACGACGAGCCCGGTCGGCCGGGCGCCCATCGCGGCGATGTCCGACAGGTTCGACACCATGGCTTTGTGGCCGAGCTGCTGGGGCGACGACCACTCGAGCCGAAAGTCGGGCCCCTCGATCATCGTGTCGCTCGTCACGACCACCTGGCCATCGGGGGCGGGGAGGATCGCCGAATCGTCGCCCGGTCCGAGCGGCAGTTCGACGTCGGGCAGGCGGCGCAGGATGCGCGCGAGCACCTCGCGCTCGCCGAGCTCGGCAACGGTCTCGGCGGCAGCCATGGGTTCGGTCACCGCGCCACCATACCGCGCCCTGCCACCGCGGCCGCGGGCCGATAAGCTTGTGTGCACAATGTCTCGCTTCTCGCTGCGCCCCCTGGCGGCGCTCACCATCGCCGCATCCGCCGTGTTGTTGTCGGGCTGCAGCGGCCCATCGGTCGCTATGCAACCCGCCGAGTCGGCCGCCGCGCCCGAGTGCGCCGACGTCACGGTGCGTCTGCCCGACACCGTCGACGGCCTCGAGAAGCGCGAAACGAACGCGCAGGCCACGGGCGCATGGGGCAATCCCGCGTCGGTGCTGCTGCGCTGCGGGGTGCCCTCGCCGGGGCCGACGAGCGACCGGTGCATCTCGCTCAACGGCATCGACTGGATCGAGGACGCCTCCGAGGCACCGACCTACCGGTACACGAGCTACGGGCGCACGCCGGCCGTCGAGGTCGCGATCGACTCGAGCACCGGCGTCTCGGGCACGAACGCCCTCATCGACCTGCAGGATGCCGTCGGCATGCTGCCGCAGACCGGCGCGTGCGTCGGCCCCGACGACCTGCTCAACACCCCGTAGCCGGGCCCGCCCACACGTCGGGCGAGCGCGAAATCACTACTTCGCGTATCGCGAGAGCGCGACCTCGATGAGCTCGGTGATGAGCTCGGGGTAGCTCACGCCCGTCTCCTGCCAGCAGCGCGGGAACATCGAGATCGGTGTGAAGCCGGGCAGCGTGTTCACCTCGTTGATGAGGAAGCCCTCGTCGTCGAGGAAGAAGTCGACGCGGGCGAGCCCGTCACAGCCGAGCGCCTCGAAGGCGCGCACCGCGAGGTCCTGCGCGGCCGCGAGCTGCGCATCGGTCAGTTCGGCCGGGCACACGAGCTGCGCCGCGGAGTCGTCGAGGTACTTCGACGCGAAGTCGTAGAAGCCGCCGTTCGAGATGACGATCTCACCAGCAACCGAGGCCCGGGCGCGCTCCCCCGGGCGTGACGCGAGCACCGCGATTTCAACCTCGCGGCCCGAGATGCCGCGCTCGATGAGCACGTGGTCGTCTTCGGCGAGCGCGACGCGCATTGCCTCAGCAAGTGCCTCAGGCGCATCCACCTTCGACACGCCCACCGACGACCCGGCGCGGGCGGGCTTCACGAAGGCCGGGTAGCCGAGCTCATCGGCGACGCGCGAGGTAACGATGTCGCCGGCCTGTGCCCACTCCTGCGCGTGCACCGTGATGCCGGGCGCGGTGCGAATGCCCGCGGCCTCGAGCACGAGCTTCGTGTAGTGCTTGTCCATGCCAACGGCGCTCGCGAGCACCGACGAGCCGACGAACGGCAGGCCGACGAGCTCGAGCGCGCCCTGCAGAGTGCCGTCCTCGCCGAACGGGCCGTGCAGCACCGGGAACACGAGGTCGATGTCGCCGAGCGACTCGATGACGCCGTCGCGCAGCACGCGCAGCTCGCGGGTGTCGGCCGAGTCGGGCAGCAGGATACGGGTGCCGTTGTCGACGATCTCGGGCAGGTGCTCGGGGTCGAGGCGGAACTTCTCGGCGTCGTCGTCCTCGAGCACCCACGCGCCCTGACGTGTGATGCCGACGGGAATCACGCGGTAGCGGTCGCGATCGATCGCTCCGAGCACGCCCGACGCCGTGGCGCACGAGATCTGGTGCTCGCTCGAACGGCCACCGAAGACGAGCATCACGGTCGTGAGCGGTGCGGTGGTGTCGGTCATGCGGTTTCTCCCTGCGGTTCTTCGTCGTGTTCGGTGGCGAGGTGCGGCGCGAGGTCGGAGGGATGCATTTTGCCCTGCAGCACATCGGCGATCTGCTGCACGATTGGCATCGGCACGCGGCGCGAATTCGCAATCTGGAGAATCGACGATACCGAGCGCAGGCCCTCCGCCGTCTGTTCCATGCGCGAGTTGACGTCTTGGTAGCTGTAGCCCTGGCCGAGCAGGCGACCGGCGGTGAAGTTGCGCGAGAGCGGCGACATGCACGTCGCGATGAGGTCGCCCATGCCCGCGAGGCCCATCATGGTGTCGCGCGAGGCGCCGAGGGCCACCGCGAAATCGGTGATCTCGGCGAGACCGCGGGTCATGATCGACGCCTTGGTGTTCTCGCCGAAGCCGACGCCGTCACAAATGCCGATCGCGATGGCGATGAGGTTCTTGAGCACGCCGCCGAACTCGGTGCCGATGACGTCCTCGTTGACGTAGCTGCGGAGGTAGCTGTTGCGTGCGACCTGCGCGACGCGCACGGCGAGTTCGCGCGACTGGCTCGCGACCACGATCGCCGTCGGCTGCTCGCGGGCAATCTCGAGCGCAATGTTCGGGCCACTCGCGGCCGCGACTCGGTCGCCGTGGAGGTGCGCCACCTCGGAGATGACCTCACTCATGCGCTTGCCGGTCGAGCGTTCGACGCCCTTCATGAGGCTCACGATCGCCGCGTTAGGCGACAGCGCCGACGAGAACTCCTCGAGGTTCTCTCGGGCCGACTGCGCGGGCACCGAAAGGAAGATAATCGAGCCGTCAGCGACGGCCGAGCGGGTGTCGCAGGTGGCGCGGATGCGCGCGGGCAGGTTCACGCCCGGCAGGTAGAGGGTGTTGCGGTGCGCCTCGTTGATCTCGGCGGCGAGTTCGGGGCGCCGCACGACGAGCGTGACATCGCGGCCTCCGTCGGCGACAACCTTTGCGAAGGTCGTGCCCCAGTTACCGCCGCCAACCACGACCACGCGCTCCTGCTCGGCGGGCTGCCGCTCGTTTTCCGCGAACGCGGGCAGCGTCAGCGGTTGGGTGAGCGGGTACCACTCGCTCATTTCGCCGACCCCTCGTTCTTGCCGCGCCGACGACGCAGCTTCGCTGAGGCGCGTTCCTCCTGCACCTTCGTCGGCAGCCCGAACTCGGTCTCGCCATGGTTCGCGGGGTCATAGACCTCGGCGGGCGCCTCGCCCTCGCGAATCTCTTCGAGCAGACGCGTGATCTCGGCCATGAGGCGACGCGTCGCCTCCTCGACCGCGCTGCGCGAGGTGTGCTTGCCGGCAAACTCGGTCAGGTCGATTGGCTCGCCAACGTTGACGATGATCGGCGTGCGCCACCGAAACTTGAACTTCTTCTCGAAGCGCGGCATGAGTGCCTGCGCACCCCACGAAGCCATGGGGATCAGCGGCACATTCGATTCCAGGGCAAGGCGCACCGCGCCCGACTTACCGCGCATCGGCCACGAGTCGGGCTCGCGGGTGAGCGTGCCCTCTGGATACACGATGACGATGCCCTGCTGGCTCACGAGCTCGCGGGCGGCCGACATGCTGCCGCTGAGGTTCGCGGCGCGGGCACGCTCGACCGGGATCTGCCCGGACTTGCGCAGCAACCAGCCGAGGACGGGCACCTTGAACAACGAGGCCTTCGCCATGTAGCGCGGCTTTCGGCCGAGCTTCCATACCGCGACGCCGTTCGAGACGGGGTCGATGTCGGAGTAGTGATTCGGCGCGAGCACCGCCGCCCCGGTGGGCGGGAGGCTCCCGCGAATCTCGTACTTCGTTAGCAGCGACCATGGCGGCACCGCGATGCCCGCCATCACCCAGAACAGCGACGGTTTGCGCCGTTCCGGGTAGCGTCCACCTCGCGCCATCGTCTAGTTCTCGATCTCGAAGTCGGCGCCGAGGCCGCGCAGCTTCGAGAGGAAATTCTCGTAGCCACGCGCGATGATGCCAACGTTCGAGACGCGCGATTCGCCCTCCGCCATGAGCGCGGCGATGAGATGGCTGAAGCCACCGCGCAGGTCGGGCACCTGAATGTCGGCGCCGTGCAGCTGCGACGGGCCCGAGATGACGGCCGAGTGCACGAAGTTGCGCTGGCCAAAGCGACACTTCTGGCCACCGAGGCACTCTCGGTGCAGTTCGATGGTCGCACCCATGGCCGAGAGCGCTTCGGTGAAGCCAAAGCGCTGCTCGTACACGGTCTCGTGCACGATCGAGACGCCGGGGGCCTGCGTGAGCGCGACCACGACCGGCTGCTGCCAGTCAGTCATGAAGCCCGGGTGCACATCCGTCTCGATCACGACGGGACGCAACTCGTGCGCGTCGCCGGGGTGCGTGAAACGAATGCCGTCGTCCTGCACCTCGAAGCGCCCGCCCGCCTTGCGGAAGACGTTGAGGAAGGTGAGCATCTCGCTCTGGGTCGCTCCCTCGACGAAGATGTCACCGCGGGTCGCGAGTGCGGCGGCAGCCCAACTCGCGGCCTCGTTGCGATCAAACAGCGACTTGTGGTCGTAGCCGTGCATCGACGACACACCTTCGATGCGGATCACGCGGTCGGCGTCCACCGAAATGACGGCGCCCATCTTCTGGAGCAGGTTGATGAGATCCATGATCTCGGGCTCGATGGCGGCGTTCGACAGCTCGGTGAGGCCCTGCGCGCGAACGGCGGTGAGCAGCACCTGCTCGGTCGCGCCAACCGACGGGTAGTCGAGGTGAATCTTCGCGCCCGTGAGGCCGTTCGGCGCGGTGAGGCGGATGCCCTCGGGCAGCTTGTCGACCGCGGCACCAAACGAGCGCAGTGCCGAGAGGTGGAAGTCGATCGGGCGGTCACCAATGCGGCAGCCACCGAGGTCGGGAATGAAGGCCTCGCCGAGCTGGTGCAGCAGCGGGCCGCAGAACAGAATCGGGATGCGGCTCGACCCGGCGTGCGCATTGATCTCTGCCGAGTGCGCACGCTTCACGTTCGACGGGTCGAGGCGGATCTCGCCGCCCTCGACGTCGCGGTCAATCTCGACGCCGTGCACGCCGAGCAAGCCCGAAACGATGCGAACATCAGAGATGTCGGGCACATTGCGCAGCACGCTCGGCGTATCGGCGAGCAGGGCCGCGACCATGGCCTTGGTTACAAAATTCTTGGCACCACGTACGTGGACACGTCCGTTGAGGGGCTGGCCCCCGTGGAAAGTGATGGTGTCGGCGTCGAGTCCCGAGAACTTTGCGAAACGTGCAGCGTCCTCTGTCAGTGTGCTCACGCGCGATTCCCTCCAGTTGCTTCGGTAATTGCCGGGATTCCCGGCTCAGTTTCGCCCAGTGCGGGCAGGGTCCGCGGCATCCAGCTCGGGCGAGTCTTCTCAAACTCGTCGATTGCCGATTCGTCGCGGAGGGTCAGCCCGATGTCATCGAGCCCCTCGAGGAGGCGCCAGCGCATGTACGGGTCGATCTCGAAACCAAACTCGAGTTCACCCGCGCGCACAAGCTGCGCCTCAAGATCTACCGTCACCGCGGCGCCGGGGTCGCCCTCGAGGTACTCCCAGATCTGCTCGACCTGGGGCTCCTCGATGATGGCGATAAGCAGGCCCTGCTTGCCCGAGTTACCGCGGAAAATTTCGCCGAAGCGCGAGCCGATGACCGCCTGGAAGCCGTAGTCCTTGAGCGCCCACACGGCGTGCTCGCGGCTCGAGCCGGTGCCAAAGTCGGGGCCGACGACGAGCACGCGCGGGCTCGCGTACTCGGGCTGGTTCAGGATGAACTCCGGGTCCTGCCGCCAGTTCGCGAACAGGGCATCGTCAAAGCCGGTTTTCGTGACGCGCTTGAGGAACACCGCCGGGATGATCTGGTCGGTGTCGACGTTCGAACGGCGCAGCGGAACTCCGGTGCCGTCAATCCTTGAAATTTTGTCCATTAGGCGGCCTCTCCCGCGTGTGCCGGTGCCACGACGGGCTCCAGATCGGATGGGCTTGAGAGCGTTCCGCGCACCGCGGTCGCGCCCGCGACGAGCGGCGAGACGAGGTGGGTGCGGCCACCCTTGCCCTGGCGGCCCTCAAAGTTGCGGTTCGAGGTCGAGGCGCAGCGTTCGCCCGGTTCGAGCTGGTCGGGGTTCATGCCGAGGCACATCGAGCAGCCGGCGAAGCGCCACTCGGCACCGAAGTCCTTCACGATGCGGTCGATGCCCTCGGCCTCGGCCTGCAGGCGCACGCGGGCCGAACCCGGCACGACCATGACGCGAACGTCATCCGCCTTCTGGCGGCCCTCGATGATGCTCGCGAAGGCACGGAGGTCTTCGATGCGCGAGTTCGTGCACGAGCCCATGAACACCGTGTCGACCTTGACGTCCTTGAGCGGCGTGCCGGCCTTGAGGTCCATGTATTCGAGCGCGCGCTCAGCGGCAGTGCGCTCGTTCGGGTCGGCAATGTCGGCCGGGTTCGGCACGACCTCCGACAGCGGCGAACCTTGGCCGGGGTTCGTGCCCCAGGTCACGAAGGGCTCGAGCTCGTTCGCGTCGATGAACACCTCAGCGTCGAACGTCGCTCCCTCGTCGGTGCGCAGGGTGCGCCAGTACTCGACCGCGGCATCCCAGTCAGCGCCCGCTGGCGCGTGCGGGCGGCCCTTGAGGTAGTCGAACGTCGTGTCGTCGGGAGCGACGAGGCCCGCGCGGGCGCCCGCCTCGATCGACATGTTGCAGATCGTCATGCGGCCCTCCATCGAGAGCTCACGGATCGCCGAACCGCGGTATTCGAGCACGTAGCCCGCGCCGCCGCCGGTGCCGATCTTCGCGATGACCGCGAGGATGATGTCCTTCGCCGTCACGCCGGGGCGCAGCGTGCCCTCGACGTTGATGGCCATGGTCTTGAACGGCTTCAGTGGCAGGGTCTGGGTGGCGAGCACGTGCTCGACCTCCGACGTGCCGATACCGAACGCCATCGCGCCGAACGCGCCGTGCGTCGAGGTGTGCGAGTCGCCGCATACGACCGTGACGCCGGGCATCGTCAGGCCGAGCTGCGGGCCGACGACGTGCACGATGCCCTGCTCGCGGTCGCCGAGCGAGTGGAGACGAATGCCGAACTCCTCGGCGTTGTGGCGCAGGGTGTCGATCTGCGTGCGCGACGTGTCGTCGGCGATGCGGTCGAGGATGTTCACCGTCGGGGTGTTGTGGTCCTCAGTCGCGATCGTGAGGTCGGGGCGGCGCACCGGGCGGCCGGCCTGACGGAGGCCATCGAAGGCCTGCGGGCTCGTGACCTCGTGCATGATGTGCAGGTCGATGTAGATGAGGTCGGGCGCACCGTCCTCGCCGCGCTTCACAATGTGGGCGTCCCACACCTTCTCGGGCAGCGTCTTGGGCGCCTGTGCGGATTCTGTGCTCATGGTTCCAATTTCTCTTGGTTCAGCGGTTCAGGCGATGACTGACTCCGCGACGGGGTCGCCTTTGGCTAAATCCCGTCGCGGCACAGAAGGAGCCGCAGAACACGCATGCACGTCATCGTAGCAACCGGCCCAAATTCGTCAGATAGGTCGTTTTCGACGTTCGCCGAGAACGTAGTCTCACTGGCCCGGCTCGGCGGAAGCGCTCGGCGGCGCTTCAACCCCCTCAGGAGCGACCACGGTCGACTCAACCACCACGACACTGACGTTGTCGCGGCCGCCATGCCGCAGCGCATCCGCAACGAGCGCCTGCGCGAGCGTGTCCTTGTCGTGGGTGTTCTCGATGTGGTTCCGAATCGTCGCCGAGATCTGCTCGTCCTCGAGCTCTTTCGTGAGCCCGTCGGAGCAGATGATGAAGACTTGGTGGCCCTGCACGGGCATGAGCCAGAGGTCAGTGTCGACGAAGGTATCCGACCCAACGGCGCGGGTAATGACGTTGCGGTCAGGGTGCACGAGGGCTTCCTCCGGCGTGATGACGCCGAGCGCCACAAGCTCATGCACCGCCGAGTGGTCCACTGTGATCTGCACGACCTCGCGGCCATTCCAGCTGTAGACACGCGAGTCGCCGACGTTGAAGATCATCCAGTGCGGCAGGATCTCGTCGCCGTCGCCCGCCGCGACCTCGACGAGCGCGACGCCGGTGAGGGTCGTGCCGGCGACCGCCCCTGGGCCGTCGGCCTCGGTGATGAGGTTTTGGATGCGGTCGTTCGCCGCGTCGATGACAGCGAGGATTTCGGCGGGGGTCGACGGCTCGCTCGAGGGCAGCAACTCGTCAAAGGCCGCGCCGATGGCCTGGCTCGCGCGATCTCCGTAGTGGTGGCCGCCCATGCCGTCGGCGACAAGGAAGATCGGTGCACGGGTGTAGACGGAGTCCTCGTTGACGGCGCGCACAGCACCGATGTCCGTCGCTGCGACGGCGCGGAGTTCAATGTTGCCGCCGCGGGTCGCGAGCGTAGTGATTAGCTCTTCGGCCACTTCCACCCCTATGCGTTCTGCCTGCCAAAAAACCTTAGCGGGTTCGAGGCACGCCGTGGAAACCAACAAAGCCCGGACCTTGCGATCCGGGCTTTGTCAGGTTGGTGACCCCAGCGGGATTTGAACCCGCGCTGCCGCCGTGAGAGGGCGGTGTCCTAGGCCGCTAAACGATGGGGCCGCGCTGACAACTCGTCTATCTTGGCACATGATTCAGCGCATGGTCAAATCGGCGTGCGAGAATTCTGAGGTTGCCCTTTTTCGGGCCCAAGGTTGGGCCAATCCGAGCGATCCGAAAGGAAGACTCCGTGCGCGTCACCAAGCTTGAGCACGCCTGCATCCTCATCGAGGAGAGCGGCCGCAAGTGCTTCATCGATCCGGGCAAGTTCACGACCCCGATCACCGAGGCCGCGCTCGTCGACCTCGTCGCCATCACGCACGAGCACGATGACCACTGGACGCCCGAGCAGCTCGCGAGGCTTGCCGAGCGCTCCCCCGGCCTGACTGTCGTGACCACCGCGGCGACGGCCGAGCGCATCCGAGACGCCGGCATCGAAGGCCTGCGCAACGTCATCGTCGGCAAGCCGGGCGCCAACTATGAGATCGGCGAATTCAAGATCTCGTGCTTCGGCGGCAAGCACGCCGAGATCCACTCATCGATTCCGATCATCGACAACCTCGGCGTCGTCATCAACGGCAAGCTCGCTTACGGCGGCGACGCCTACGATCTACCGCCGCTGCCCGTCGAGGCGCTGGCCGTGCCGAAGTACGGGCCCTGGATGCGCATGGCCGAGTCGATGGACTACCTCGCGCAGGTGCGCCCCAAGCGGGCCTTCGGCGTGCACGAGATGTTGCTCGCCCTGCCAGGAAAGCAGCTCGCGACGGCGCGCTTCAGCGAGATCGCCGAGTCGGTCGGCGCGAAGTATCTCGACCTCGCACCCTACGACTCCTTCGCGCTCTAACGGCAGCCGCGCATCCGCCGCCGTTGTATTGGGTGCGGTTTTCTACGAACGATGCGGCCACAACCGCAGCTCCCGGAGAAAACCGCACCCAATGGCTGGCAAGCGGCGAGGACAGGCGCCGCCACGCGGTTAGCGCTCGTCGTGGGTGCGGGGGTCGAAGTCGCCGAGCTCGCGCTGCGGCTGCTTCGCGATCGCGGCGAGTTCGTCGTCGCCGAGGTGGATGCGGACGGCCTCGAGATTCTGCAGTTGGCGGTCGGTGTTCACCGAGCGCACGATCGGCACGCTGCCGATCGCGGAGTGCCACGCGAGCATGACCTGCGCCGGCGAGAGGCCTCGGGCGCGCGCGATCTCGCCCACCGCATCCTGCCCGACGTCGCCCCGCGCGAGCGGCGACCACGCCTGGATGTTGATGTCTCGGGCCCGCAGTTCGGCGACGAGGTCGTCGCGGCGCAGGCCCGGGTCGAGCTGAATCTGGTTCGTCCAGGGTCGCTCGCCCGTGCGCTCCTCGAGCGCGTCGAGGTGCTCCGGTAAGAAATTCGAGACGCCGATGTTCCGCACGAGCCCCTCGTCGCGCGCCTGCAGCATCTGCTCGAACGCGTCGACGTACTTACCGAGCATCGGCAGCGGCCAGTGGATGAGCCACGAGTCGAGGTAGTCGAGCCCGAGGAGCTCGAGGCTCGACTTCAGCGCGTCACCAACGCGGTCGTGGTCGTTGCCGCGCAGCTTCGTCTGCACAAACAACTGCGAGCGGGGCACGCCGCTCCTGGCGATGCCGCGCCCGACCGCTGCCTCGTTCTCGTACCGCGACGCCGTGTCGATGAGGCGGTATCCGACGCCGATCGCGCTCGCGACCGCGGTGGTCGCCTCATCGTCCTGGAATGGCCAGGTGCCGAAGCCAATGGTTTGCTGCTCAAGTTCGTTGTCGGTCATGCCCAAACGCTATGCCCGCAGGCTGAGCCGCGCCCGGATGCCCGGCTCCGGGCTCCGGCCGCGCGGCCACCGACTCGTCGCTAATCGATCTTGCCGATCGGCTCGCGCTTCTCGGCCTGGAAGCGATCCTCGGTGCGGCCGAGTGCCCAGTAGCCCGAGATCGAGAGTCGCTCGCGCGGCACCTCGCGCTCGCGGAATACGCGACGCAGCGCCTTGATCGTCTCGCGCTCACCGTGTGCGAAGACCTGCACGTCGCCCTCGGGCCAGTCGCGCGCCGTCACGAGCCCCGCCAGCCGCTCGGTGTCGGCCGCGGTGCCTTCCTCGACGTGCCAGAGCAGCTCGACGCCGGCGGGATGCGCGACCTCCTGCCGCTCTTCATCGTGGTCGAGCGCGACGAGCGCCAGGCCCCGGGTGTCGGCGGGCATGCTCTCGAGCGCGGCCGCAATCGCGGGCAGCGCCGACGAGTCGCCGACGAGCAGGTGGAAGTCGGCCGCGGGATCGGGTGCGTAGCCGCCACCCGGGCCGAGGAGCACGAGCTGGTCGCCGGGCTGCGCCGTCGCGGCCCACGGGCCGGCGTAGCCGTCCTCGCCGTGAATGACGAAGTCGATGTCGAGCGTGCCCGCCTCGGCGTCGATCGAGCGGATCGTGTAGGTGCGCGTGATCGGGCGGTCATCGGGGGCAAGTTCCTCGCGCAGCACCGCCATGTCGTACGGGGGCGTGAGGCCGAGCTCGGGCTTCACGAACACGAGCTTCACGTAGGCGTCGGTTGAGTCGTTCGGCACGAAGTCGGCGAAGCCCGGGCCGCCGAGCGTGACCCGCTGCATCCAGTCGTTGAGCCGGGTGGTGCGCACCACCTCGAGCACCGTCTGGGGCTTGGCCTTGCGGGGTTGCTGTGCATTCGCGGTCGTCATATTAGGTAAGCCTAACTTGCAACCCTGACCGTGCGAAATCATTCAGATTCCCAGACCTACACTTGCCGTGAACGCCACGCCCACGCGGTTCCAGGCAGGAACCCGGCGCGGCCCCCAGGAGGAAATCATGAAGGCAGTTCGCTTCACGAACTGGAAGACATTCCCCGAACTCAAGGACGTCGAGAAGCCGACGCCCGGCCCCGGCGAGGTGCTGCTCAAGGTCGCCGGCGCGGGCGCCTGCCACTCCGACGTCGCGGTCTTCAGCGACTACGACGCCGACTTCCCCGTCGCGAGCATGATGCAACCCGAGTTCACGCTCGGCCACGAAAACTCCGGCTGGGTTGAGGAAGTCGGCGAGGGCGTCACCGGGTTCACGAAGGGCGACGCGTACCTCGTCTACGGCCCCATCGGCTGCGGCCATTGCGCCGCGTGCAGCCGTGGGCAGGACACCTACTGCGACAACGTCGCCACGATGCCGTACCTCGCGTCTGGCCTTGGCCGCGACGGTGGCATGGCCGAATACCTCGTCGTGCCCGCCCGCAACCTCGTGCCGCTCGGCGAAGCCGACCCCATTGACGCCGCGCCACTGTCGGACGCCGGTCTCACGCCGTACCACGCCATCAAGCTCGCGCTGCCGAAGCTCGCAGGTGGCGGCAAGACCGCGCTCGTCATCGGCCTCGGCGGCCTCGGCCAGGTGGCCGTGCAGATCCTCCGCGCCATCACCGGCGCCACCGTGATCGCGACCGACACGAAGCCCGAGGCGATGGCCGAAGCCGAGCGCAACGGCGCCGTCACGGTACCCGGCGGCGGGGGTCAGGTCGAGCGAATCCGCGAGCTCACCGGCGGCAAGGGCGTGGATGCGGTGTTCGACTTCGTCGGTGTCAAACCCACCATCGAGACGGCTCAGCAGGTCGTCGCCCGCCGCGGCCGCATCACGATCGTTGGCATCGCCGGCGGCGAGGTGAGCTGGTCGTTCTACTCGAACCCCTACGAGGCCGAGCTCACGAACACCTACTGGGGCACGATCGAGGAGCTTTACGAGGTCGCCGAGCTCTACCGCAACGGCCAGATCAAGCCCGAGGTGAAGCGCTACGCGATGGCCGACGCACTGCAGGCCTACCACGACCTCCACGACGGCAAGCTCTCGGGCCGCGCCGTCGTCGTGCCGCACCAGGCCTAGCCTTAGCCGGCCTGCCCACCCCGCTCGGCGAGCATCGCCGACGTCACGACCGGGATTGCTGACGTCGGCGTCTCGTCGCCGCCGATGAGCAGGAACAGACCCTCCATCGGTGCGATCTGTACCGGGAAGCTCTGCAGGTCGTCGACGCGGCCGATGACCTCGCGGCTCACCGCATCGGTCACGAGCCTGCGGGTCGGCAGCTCGTCGGAGCGCACGATGCCGAACACCGGCTCGTGCGAGAAGTTCAGCACCGTCACCTGCATCTGCGCGTCGAGCTGGTTTGGATTGCCCTCGTCGAGTCGGTGCACGAGCACGAGCAGACCAGGATGCGACACCTCGGGCACGTCGACCTGGCTCGCCTGGGGCAGGCGGTGCTGCTCGCGCACCTGGATGACCCGCGAAAGTTCGCTGAGGAATGACTCATCGTCGTCAAGCTGCTCGGGAATCGAGTCGTAGAGCGTGCGGGCGCGTGGTAGCCCCGCCTCGGATGCCTCGGCCTCGGGGTTCGCATTCATGATGTCCACCGCGCCGCGCTCGATCCAACGCGTGTCGCCGCCGTCGATCAGTTCGTCGACCGCCTGCTGCGGCACGGTCAGCGCACCGAGCACATCCCACGCCGAGAGCGCGAACGCGCCTGGCTGCCAGGCGTTATATTTCGCCAGGAGCAGGTGGCCCTTGCGGATGCGCGCCGTAAGTTCGTCGTCGATGTCGTTGAGCCGCTGCACACCGAGCGACGCGGCGACGACAGTCGCGCTCGTGCAGGCGATGCCGTTCGTCGTGAACACGAGGTTGTAATCGATCTCACCACCCGTGAGCTTTTCGGTGAGTTCGTGTCGCACGGTCGCCGCGATCGAGGCACCGGCAACCTCCTGGTCGCGGAAGATGTAGGTGTCGGCACCGTGACGTGAGGTCCAATGCACGAGCTCGTAGGTGAGCTCGTCGTGGTTCTGCATTCCGTGAATGAGGCTCGCGGGCTCGACGCCGTACTCGAGCGAGGTGCGCAGCGTCAGCCGCAGAAATTCGGTATCGCCGGTGAGCAGGGCGTGCTGGTACGCCGGACGAGTGATGAAGTCGTACGAGAGGTCAGCGCCGGCTGCGCCCGAGTCGCGGATGTCTTCGACCGCAAGGTTGAGTTCCTGGAACGAGAAGCCGCCGACCTTGCGAATCATGCTGCCGATGAACTGGTTGGCGGCGTGTGACAGCGGGTGCCCCTCCGACCACGCCGGCCGGCCGTCGACTGAGCGCTCGGCGGCAAGGAAACCGTTGGCGTCGAGGCGCAGCGCCGTCGCCCCGAGGTCGCCGAGCGAGTGCAGCGCGTCGCCGATGACGAGGCGCATGCCGGCGAACGTGGGGTCAAGCCAGTTGATGGTGGGCTGCCCCGCCTTGAAGTAGTGCAGGTAGACCCAGCGGCGCGTGACGCCGTCGACGCCGAGCACCTCACCCGTCGCGCTCCAGTTCGTCTCTTTCACGCCGGGCTGGTAGAAGATGACGCGCTGCAGCGAGCCAATGATGAGCCCCTCGCGGGCGAGCGCCGCCTCGGCCGAGGGGCTGAGGTTCGCCGAGTCCTCGCCCTCGGGCAACTCGGGCAACAGGTGCCAGAATTCCTCGGGGATGTTCACCATGTGGAAAATGCCGGGATACTCCTTGTACCCCATCTCGGCGAGGCGGAAGTCGGCGCCCTTGCCGGTGTGGCCAGGCACGATGTCGTCGATGACGATGCCGCCGAACTCCTCGGCCCGGTCGGTGAGCCGCTGGAATTCCTCTTCGGTGCCGAACGCGCCGTCGACGCGCGTTGAAATGCGGTCGAACTGGCCGTCGACGCTCGGGCTCGTCTGCCAGCCGACGATGCCGCCGGCGATCTTCGTCGGCCCCGTGTGAATCGCACCGATGCCGACGCGAGCGAACGCGCGCCAGAGTTCCTCGTTGCCGAGGGTCGCGAGGAACGACTCCCCCGGCTCCGTGATCATCGCGCTCGGGTAGGTCGTGAACCACACGGAGGCCTGGTCGAGCGCGCGGCGCGCGTCGGGCACGGCGTACGCGTTGCGCCACATGCTCGCCTGACCCGACAACCCCCGCGCCATAACATTCGCGTCGCCAAGCATCGAGTGCCGCTTGAGCCACTCCACGTACGAGGGATTCGATGCGTCGGCCCGGCGCGGGTCGGCGAACGTGCGCTGAATGCGGCTGATGCCGAGGCTCAGGCGCGGGCGTCCGCGCCCTTTGTGCTCATTGGTATTCTGCTCGACCATGCGGCCTCCCATCGCTCGGGGCCAGTGTAGGAGTGGCGAGTACGCGCAGCCTGGATGGCCGCTAGCGTCGCGCCGCGAGCGCGCGGTCGACCTCGTCGCGCGTCGGGATCGACTCGGATGCGCCGACTCGCGTCGCCGCGAGCGAGCCGGCCGCAAGTGCCCGCGTGACCGCTTCGCGCAGTTCCCCGCCCGCCGCGAGCGCGGCGCCAAGGTGGCCCGCGAACGAGTCGCCTGCCGCGGTCGTGTCGACGGCGTCGACGGCGACCGTGGCGAGGTGCTCGGCTCCGGCGCTGGTAACGAGGCTCGCCCCGGCCGCGCCGCGGGTGATGAGGACCACGCGCACGCCGCGCTCGAGGAACCAGCGCCCGGCTCGCTCGGCGGAGGCGTCGTCGGTGACCTCAATGCCCGAGAGCAGCCCGGCCTCATGCTCGTTCGGGGTGACCACCTCGACGTCGCGCCACAGCGACGCCGGCAGCTCGCGGGCGGGGGCCGGGTCGAGCACGACGGTCAGGCCAAGCTCGGTGGCCTCGGCCGCGACGGCAACCACCGTCTCGAGCGGCACCTCGAGCTGCAGCAGCACGACGCCGGCGCCGGGCGCGATCGCCCGCAGGCTCGCGACCGCACGCTCGGGGGTGAGGGCCGCGTTGGCGCCGGGAATCACGAAGATCGAGTTGTCGCCGCTCGCCGCGTCAACGCGAATGTGCGCGACGCCGGTCGTGCCGTCGACCTCGTGCAGTTCGCCGAGGTCGACCCCGGCCTCGCACAGCTCGTGAATCGCGACGATGCCGAAGATGTCGTCACCGACGCAGCCGACGAGCCGCGTGGTGGCGCCCGCCCGAGCCGCGGCGACGGCCTGATTTGCGCCCTTGCCGCCGAGGCCCAGGGCGAAGCGGTCGCCGGTGCGGGTCTCCCCCGCACTCGGCACCGGCGTGCCCGCTGCGGTGAGGTCGACGTTGACGCTGCCGACGACGATGACCGCAGAGCTTGCCGTTTTGGCGTTCGACATGCGCACCTGCCCTCTCGACTCCACTGGATGCTGCCGTGCCAACATACGACGAACATCCGACACCGACTCTCGGCGTCGGCCTCGGCGCGTCGCCTCGCGGAATTTCACCGCGCAAACTCCGTTGCCCTCTGGGAAGCCCGGCGAAAGGAACCTCATGCAGATCTCGTTGCTCGATCGCACTCGAACGCGCGTCGGCGACACGGATGCGCAGACCGTCGCGGCCACGGTCGACCGCGCTGTGCGCGCCGACGAGCTCGGGTTTCACGGCTTCTGGGTCGCCGAACACCACAGCGTGCCCGGCATCGCGAGCGCGACACCGGGCCTGCTGCTCGCCTCCATCGGCGCGCGCACGCGGCGCATCCGCCTCGGCACCGGCGGCATCATGGTGCCGAATCACCGCCCGCTCGTCATTGCCGAGCAGGCGGCGCTGCTTGAGGCACTGCATCCGGGTCGCGTGGACCTTGGGCTCGGCGGTTCGCTCGGCTTCATCCCCGCGGTGCGCGAGGCACTCGGCCGGATGCGCGTGACCGACGAGGAGTACCGCAACGAGATTGCCCAGGTGCGCGCGCTCGTCCGCGGCGAGGGACCGGTGCGCACGATGCCACGGGTCGCGGCGCCGCTGATCTATCTGCTCGCGATTCGGGGTGGCCTCACGCTCGCGGCCGAACTCGGGTTGCCGGTGATCGTCGGCGGCTCGCTACTCGACAATGCCGAGGCGCTCGAGGCCTACCGCAGCAACTACGTGCCGAGCGAGGACGCCCCCGAGCCTCGCCTCATTGCCAACGTCGATGTCATGATCGCGTCGACGCGCGAGCGCGCCCGTGAACTGCTCCTCCCCGAGGCGTGGGCCCTCGCCGACTCGCGCAATGTCGGCGAGTTTCGCGCACTGCAGCCGGTCGAGGAGGTGCACCGCCTGCGTGCCGCCGCCGATGCGAAGCTGCAGCAGGAACTCGCGCGACAGGTACGCCGCGGCATCGCGGGCACGGCCGACGACGTCGCCGAACGGCTCGAGCAACTCGTCGCCCGCACCGGCGTCGAGGGGCTGCTCGTGAGTTCGAGTACCTTCGACCGCGAGGCCATTGCTGCCACCGATGAGGCGCTCGCGGCGCGGCTCACCTAACGCTCATTCGCAGCGGGCTCAGTCGGCGTCGTGGCCCTTCTCGACGGCGCCGCCCTCATCGGCCCAGTCGGAACCGGGCTCGGTGTTTTCGGCGGGGTCGCTGACGACATCGGGCTCGTGCGGTGGCGCGTCGACGTTCGGCAGTGGCACGGAGATGGGGTCGATAGACATGGTCACACCTTGCTCTCGTTGGGAACTTGGGTGCCAAGCTACGCCCGCTCGGTCGACGTTCCCTCAATGTTCCTGGGTCCACCCCGTGTGACGAAACACCCGGAGGATACGATCGCGGGCATGACGACGAACCCCGCCGCCCCGCTCCTCGAGGATGCGCGGGCTCGCCGCGCGGTCGGCGCCCTGTTCCTCACGAACGGCGCGATTTTCGCGAACATCGTGCCGCGCTTCCCCGAGATTAAGGCGCAGCTCGGCCTCGACAACGCCGTCTACGGGCTCGCGGTCATCGCGTATCCCCTCGGCGCAATTCTTGCGGGGCTCGCGGCCGGGGCGCTGATCCGCCGCTTCGGCTCGGGCAAGGTCGCGGTTGCCGGAACCATCGCCACCGGCGTTGGCGTCCTCGCCGCCGGCGCGTCGCCGACGCTCGCGCTGTTCGTCGCGGCACTCGCCTTCGGCGGGGCGATGGATGCGGTCACCGACGTCGCGCAGAACACGCACGGCCTGCGGGTGCAGCGCCGCTACGGCAAGTCGATCATCAATGGCTTCCACGCGATCTGGTCGATCGGATCGGTGATCGGCGGCGCGATGTCTGCGGCCGCGATCGCGCTGCGCCTGCCGCTCGTGCTGCACCTCGGCATATCGGTGGCGTTGTTCGCCACCGTCGCGCTCGTCGCCTACCGCTATCTCTTGCCGGGGCGCGACACGGAGGTTGAGTTGGATACGCAGGGCATTGAGGTGGTGCGCTCACTCGCGACCCGCCCATCGCCACGCATCTACGTCACGCTGTTCATGCTCGTGCTCATCGCCATCGCCGGCGCGACGGTCGAGGACGCGGGCTCATCCTGGGCCGCCCTCTATCTCTCCGACTCGCTCGGCGCGCCCGAGTCGCTCGCCGCGCTCGGCTTCATCGCGCTGGTCGGCGCGCAGTTCGTCGGGCGCATCCTCGGCGACCCGCTCACCGACCGCTTCGGTCAGCGCGCCGTCGCCTTCGCCGGTGGGGCGTTCACCTTCGCCGGCATGGGCCTCGCGCTCTGGTTCCCGACCGTGCCAGGCACGATCGCGGGCTTCGCGGCCGCCGGCTTCGGCGTGGCGACGCTCATCCCGGCCGCGATGCACCGGGCGGATGAGCTGCCCGGCTTTCGCCCCGGCACCGGCCTCACGCTCGTGTCGTGGCTCCTACGCCTCGGCTTCCTGCTCTCGCCGCCGCTCGTCGGGTTCGTCGCCGATCACGCCTCGCTTCGGCTCGCCCTGCTCGTCGTGCCGCTCGCGGGGCTCGTCGTCATGGCGACGGCGTGGGCGCTCGACGGCCGCAAGCGCGAGTAGCGGCCTAGCCGCGCGCGGGCACTGCCGCGGCTACCGCTTCCGCTACCGTCGGATGCTCGAACTCGAACCCGCTCTCGACGAGCCGGGTTGGCTGCACGGCCGCGTCGGCAAGCAGCAGCGAGTCCGCGGCCCGGCGCCCGAGTGCCGTCCGCAGGCCCCACTTCGGCACCGGCAGCACGTAGGGGCGCCGCAGCCGTTGCGCGAGGGCGCGCCCGAGGTCGTTCGAAGTCGCCAGGGTCGGGCCGGTGAGATTCACGGGGCCGGTGAGCCCCTTGTCGATGATGTGGCGAATAGCCCGCACCTCGTCCTCGAGCGAAATCCACGGCATGACCTGGTTTCCGCTGCCGAGCGGTCCGCTCACCCCGAGCTTCGTCAGCGTGAGCAGCGGCTTGAGCACTCCGTCAGCGTGCACGAGCGGCGCCGTACGGAGCAGCGCCACCCGCGCATCCGGCCCCGCAAGCAGGGCCGCCGCCTCCCACTGCGCGCAGAGCCGAGCGAGGTACGTGTCACCGGGCGCGCCCCGTTCGTCGAGGGTGGCACCCGGCTGGTCGCCGTAGAAGCCGACGGCCGAGGAAGAAATGAACGCCGGAGCCTCCTTGCCGAGGGCGCGCAGCGCGTCGGCAAGCACGCGGGTCGGGCGCAGCCGCGAGCGCCGCAGTTCGGTCGCGTACCCGGGTGTCCACGGCAGGCGGCCAATGCTCGCGCCGCAGAAGTTCATGACGGCCTTGCTGCCGACAAGGATGCTCGGGTCGAGCGGCTCGAAGTTCGCGAGCCACTGCACCTCGTCGGGCGACTCGGCGGGCCGGCGCACGAGCCGAATGACGGTCGCGCCGTCATGCTGCAGCGACTCGGTGAGCGTCCGCCCGATCAGGCCGGATGCACCCGCGATTACGTATCGATCCGTCATTGAATATCCTTGCGAGCGAGTTTCGACGGCCACCAGACGGCACGTCCGACGTCAGTGAAGAGCGCAGGCACGAGCACAGCGCGTACTAAGAAGGTATCCAGCAGAACGCCAAACGCCACGATGAACGCGATTTGGGCGAGGAAGAGGATGGGGATGACGGCGAGCGCCGCGAACGTTGCGGCGAGCACGAGGCCCGCCGAGGTGATGACACCGCCCGTGGCGGCAAGCCCCCGCAGGATGCCCGCACGGGTACCGAACCGGAGCGTCTCCTCGCGCACTCTCGTCATGAGGAAGATGTTGTAGTCGATGCCGAGCGCGACGAGGAACACGAAGCCATAGAGCGGCACGGCCGCGTCGGCGCCAGGGAAGTGGAACACCTCGTTGAACACGAGCGCCGCGACACCGAGCGCGGCGAAGAACGACAGCACGGTCGTGAGCACGAGCAGGACTGGCGCGAGCACTGACCGCAGCAGCAGCATGAGGATGAGCAGGATCACCAAGAGCACTGCGGGAATGATGAGGTTGCGGTCGTGAATCGACGCCGCGTTCGTGTCGATGGCCGTCGCGGTGACGCCGCCGACGAGCGCGTCAAGGCCGGCGTCGGCGTAGGCGGCCCGAATTTCGGTCACGGTTGCCTCGGCGGCGGCTGAGTCGGCCGCGTCCGTGAGCGTGCCCTGCAGCAACACTTGGCCGTCGACGACGGTCGGCTCGGGCGTCGGTGTGCCGGGCGGACCCGCCGCCGAGATACCGTCGGCCGTGACCAGCGCGGAGCCGGATACGCTGTCGCCGCTCGCGACGCTGACGCTCGCGATGCCGTCGTGAGCGAGCAGCACGTCGGCCGCCTGCTGCAGCGAGTCGGCCTCGACGATGACGTTCACCGGGCTCCCCGAGCCGCCCGGGAAGTGCTCGCCGAGCGCCGCTTGGCCGTCGCGCGCATCCGAGCTCGCAAGCACGAGGTCGGACTGGGGCACGCCGTGCGCCTGCAGCTGGGTCACGCCGAGCGCGCCGGCGAGCAGCACGAGCGAGGAGACAACCCAAACCGCCCGCGGGCGGCGCTGGATGCGGCGGCCGAGGCCAGCCCAGCCGCCAGTCACGGCCTCGACCGCCGCGGCGTCGGCACCGGTGGCGTGCTCCGGCTCGTACTTCGGGCGGCGCGGCCAGAACGCTGCTCGCCCGAACGCATAGAGCAAGGCTGGCAACAGCGTAAGCGCGGCGAGTATCGCGAAGGCGATGCCGATCGCCGCTACGGGGCCGAGGGCGCTGTTCGACTTGAGGTCGCTGAGCAACAGGCACAGCAGGCCCGCGATGACGGTGCCTCCCGAGGCCAGGATCGGCTCGAAGGCACCGCGGAGCGAGTTCTTGGTGGCCCGCCATTTGTCGTTCGTGTGGCGCAGTTCTTCGCGGAAACGCGAGACATAGAGCAGGGAGTAGTCGGTCGCGGCGCCGATGACGAGAATGAACAGGATGCCCTGGGTCTGGCCGCTCAACATCAGCACGCCTGCCTTCGCGAGCCACCAGACGGTGAGCAGGGCGACCGTGAGCGCAAACACGCTCGTCGCAAGCACCGCGATCGGCAGCAGGAGCGAGCGGTAGACGACGATGAGGATGACGAAGACAGCGAGGAGCGCCACGAGCAGCAGCACGCCGTCGATGCCCGAGAACGCCGCGCTGAGGTCGGCTGTGAACCCGGCCGGGCCGGTGACGTAGGCCGTGACTCCCGCGGGCGCGGCGGCCTCGAGCCGCTCGGAGAGTTCGGCCACGACGTCACCGACCTCGGCGTCGGCCGAGATCGGTACGAATGCCTGCGCCGCGAGGCCGTCGTCGGAGGGCATCAGCGGCGAAATGTCGTCGGGCACCGCGTCGAGCTGCGACAAGTCGGCCACCGCGGCCTGAAGAGTGTCGAGCTGCTGCGCATCCAACTCGGTGGACGACGTGAACACGACCACCGCCGGCAGCACGTCGTCGTCGGTGAAGCCGCTCGCAAGTTCCTGCACCCGCGTTGCGTCCGCTGAGTCGGGTAGGTAGGCGGTTTGATCGTTCGACGAGACCTCGCTCACTTTGCCGAAGTACGGGCCTCCGATGCTCGCCCCGAGTAACCAGAGCAGGATGATCGAGGCGGGAAGGATCACCCTCAGCCAGCGCGGGATGGCGGCGGTCGTCGCAGACGAATTCGCGTGGCTCATGGGGCTCCTGTCGACTCCGACCAGTATTCCCGTCGTGCGCCCACAAGTCCAACCAGAATGCACCGAAAACGGCGACGGCCCGCGAGTCACCGCGGGCCGTCGCCGCGTCGAGGAGGCGCCTAGGCGTTCGCCTTCTGCACGCGCTCAATGAGTGAGATGAACGCGCCGAGGTAGGCGGTCAGGAACTCCTTGGTGCCGCCGTTCGTGATCTCGCCGTGCTCGTCGATGAGGCCCGGCGTCATCTGGATCATGCCCTCGGGCTGGCCCATGACGATCGCGTTGAAATGACCCATGATTGCCCGGAGGTGCTGCTGCGCAGCGGCGGTCGAGATCGGGCCGCCCGAGGCACCGATGACGGCGACGGGGCGACCGCTGAACGACATGTTGCCGTAGGGGCGGGTCGACCAGTCGAACGCGTTCTTCAGCACGCCGGGGATCGAGCGGCTGTACTCGGGCGTCGCGATGAGCACGCCGTCGACGTCGCCAATCGCCTGCTTGAAGTCGGTCGCGACCTGGGGGAACTCGGCCTCGAGGTCCTGTGAGTAGAACGGCAGGTTCTTGATCTCGATCTCGCGGAACTCGACGCCCTCCGGCGCGAGCTTCGCGATCGCCTCGACGAGCGCGCGGTTAATAGACGTGCTCGAGAGGCTGCCGACGATGTAACCGATGGTGGTCACGAATGTGGTCCTAAAAGTCAGGCGGAAGGGGCGGGCCGACAGCGCGGCCCGAGAGAATGCAATCCACGACGGCGCGCATCTATTCCCACGACTTCGGGCGCCCGCGCCTCGCCGGAGACTGCCCCGCTTACTCGGCGTCGAATCTCGGCGCGAGCCGCTGGTGGAGGGCGCCGACATCGGCGCCCGGCAGCAAGGCCGAACGCACGATGATGCCCTGCGCAGTCGTCAGCAACGCCTCGATCTCGACCGCGACGCGTTGAGGAGCCTCTTCGCCATACTTTTCCTCGCCCCAGGGCAGCAGCAATTCGGTGAGGTGCTGCTCGAGCAGCGCGAGGTTACCGGCCATCAGTTGCCGCAGCTCGGGGTCGTTGAGCACCTCCGCCCACACCTGGAGCAACACTTGCGGCACGTTCATGATCGGCAGTTTCGGTGCGTAGTTGAGGAAGATCTCGCGCGGGGTCACCATGCGCCCGGCGGTTCTCGCCGCGTCTCCGATCGAGGTCGCTCGATCTTCGAGGAGCTCAGCTGCCACGTGCCGAAACAGTTCGGTTTTGCTCGAGAAGTGCGAGTAGATCGACCCGGCCGAGAGCCCCGACTCGGCCGTCTCCGCGATCGAAGACGCAGTCGCAACCCAGGCCGACGGTGCCATCGACTTCGTCCGCGCCGGCGACCGCGACGAGGCCGTGGCCCAGGTCGAGGGCCGCGACACTTACGGCGCGATTGTGATCAGCGCATCCGGCGCGCCCGAGGTGCTCACTGCATCCGCCGGCAGCGCCGTCGCCACCCAGCTGCTCAACGGCGTCGCGACCCAGCTGCAGGCCCAGCTCACCGAGCAGGTGACCGCCGCCGGCGGCGATGCGAGCATGGCGCCGCAGGTCGTCGTGACCGAGCTTGTGCCGCTCGCGGCATCAGATGCGGCAGGCTCCGGCCTCGCCGCGTCGGCATTCCCCCTTACGATGGGCGGCATGCTTGGCGGCGTGCTCACGGCGCTGTCGATCAAGGGCCTGTGGCGGCGCCTCGCCACCGTCTCCCTGTTCAGCGCGAGCGCCGCGCTCATCATTACCTTCGTGCTGCAGACCTGGTTCGAGTATCTTCAGGGCAACTTCGGGGTGAACTCGCTTGCGATCGGCCTGTCGATTCTCGCGTCGTCGACGTTCATCGTTGGTGCCGCGACGCTCCTCGGCACGCCAGGCATCGGCGCCGGCGCGCTCGTGACGTTCCTCATTGGCAACCCGCTCTCGGCCGCCGCGATGCCGTGGCAGTTCCTCGTCGAGCCATGGGGTGCCATCGGTCAGTTCCTCGTGCCCGGCGCCTCGAACTGGCTGCTGCGTTCACTGAGCTACTTCCCCTCGGCAGACACCTCGCAGCAATGGTGGACCCTGGCGGGCTGGGTCGCGTTCGGACTCGCACTTGCTTTCATCGGCACGACCGTTCGCGGCCGACGCGGCATCGCACCCGCCGAGGTCGAGCCCGCCGAGGCAGCGACGGCCGAGGCAACGACGCGCGCACCGGTCGCCGCCTAGCGCCCGCTCGGCCCCAGACCCCCGCGCCCAACTCAGTTTGGCGCGGGGGTTTACGCGTGTTTCGCGTGGCGCAAGAGGTACCAGCACCACAGCGCGAAGCAACCGATACCGACCGCGAGCGCGACGAGCAGGGCGACGCCGAACGGCTGCTGCGTGAGCGCGGTGAGCGCCTCGTCCATGCCGCCAGCCTCCTCGGGGTCGTGGGCGATCGCGGCAGCGATGAACAGGCCGCCGATGAGCGAAATGGCGATGCCCTTCGCGATCCAGCCCGCGCCAGCGAGCCAGCGGGTGGTGCCGGTGAGCTCGGTCTCGAGCTCTTCGTTGAACCTGCCCGAGATGCCCTTGACGATCTGAGCGACGCCAACCGCGACAACGCCGAGGCCGACCGCCGCGACGAGCCAGGGACCAAACTGCATCGACATGAGCCGCGACGTGAGTGACTCCTCGCCGCCACCGCCACCCGAGCCGCCGCCGAGCGCGGCCGCGATCGACGAGGCCGCGAGCACCGCGTAGAGCACGGCGCGGGCGAACGCGCCGAGTCGCTTGCGAAGGCGCTTGCCGCCATCGAACTCGCGGTAGCCCACGAACCCGGCGACGAGCTGCCACACGACGAGCGCGATGAAGCCGATGCCCACGACCCAGAGCAACACACCACCGAGGGGCGTCTTCGCAAGTTCTTTGAGCGCGCCGGTGTTGGAGGCATCCGCGCTGTTGTCGCCGAACGCGACCCGCAGCGCCAGCCACGCGATAACGAGGTGCATGAGGCCGTAGGCGAACACCCCGATCTTGACGAGGGCGCGATAGGCAGGCTGCCGCTGCACCTGATGTGCGGCATCTTTGGCGGTGGACTTGGCGACGTTCGACATGTCTCGACGCTAGCGAATCCGCTCGGCAATCCACAGGGCGCCCGCGAAAGCCCGTTACAAGACGCACCGGTACCCCTGCCGAAAGGTGCCTCTACCGTGCGGGCACACGGCGCGGAAACATCGACGACATGGCCTCCACCACCGTCGACGCACCAGCCCAGTCCGCCCTCGCCCCTCGCATCCGCTCAGCAGTGCCCGGCACGGTCATCGCGGTCGCGGCCGCGATGGTGTCGATGGCGGTGGGGATGCTCGTACCCGGGCTGAGCGCGATGCTGCTCGCGATCATCCTCGGCGTCGTCGCGGCGAACACGGGCCTCATTCGCGCGCCGCTCGAGCCGGGCATCAGCTTCGCCGCGAAGCACCTGTTGCGGGCGGGCATCGTGCTGCTCGGCCTGCAGCTCGTGCTTGGCGACATCGTCGCCCTCGGGGGCCCGATACTGGTCGTGGTGCTCGCCATCGTCGGCGGCGGCATCTTCGGCACGCTCGCGCTCGGTCGTCTCTTCGGCGTGCCGCGGCAATTGCGTCTCCTCATCGCCTGCGGCTTCTCAATCTGCGGCGCCGCTGCGGTCGCGGGCACCGCCGGCGTCACCGACCCCGACGACGAGCACGAACAAGACACGGTCACCGCGGTTGCCCTCGTCGTTATCTTCGGCACGATCATGATCTTCGCGGTACCCGGCCTAGCGACCCTGCTCGGTCTGGATGCGCGCATGGCCGGTATGTGGGCCGGCGGTTCGACCCACGAAATCGCGCAGGTCGTGGCGATCGGCGGCATCGTTGGCGGTAGCGCGCTCACGGTCGCCGTGCTCGTGAAGCTCGCGCGCGTGCTGCTGCTCGCGCCGGTCATGGCCGTGCTGAGCATCCGCGCCCGGCGAGAGGCCGCAGCCCACGCCGAGCAGTCGGCGCCGAAACTGCCGCCGATTCTGCCGCTGTTCATCGTCGGGTTTCTCGCCGCGGTGCTGCTGCGCTCGTTCTTGCCACTGCCGACCATGGCCCTCGACCTCGCCGGGCAACTGCAGACGGTGCTCCTCGCGGCGGCGATGTTCGGCCTCGGCTGCGGCGTGCGCGTCGCGCAGCTGCGCAAGGTCGGCGCCCGACCGTTCGCCCTCGCCGCCGCAGCCACCGTGCTCGTCGCTGGCATCGCGCTCGGCGGGGTTCTCGTCGCCGCCTGACGCGTACGATGCTCGCGTGGAGACGCAGCAGCTCAAGACGCCTGGCGGCGCCCGCCTCGCCTGGGCGACGACGGCGGGCGCGCCGCGGCGTGAGATCGCCCGCGGTCTGCTGCGCGGGCTGCTCGCGCCCGACTTCGGCGACATCGCCTTTACGCAGGCGTGCGCCGTCTGCGGCAGCCGCGAGCATGGCCCGCTGCGAGTCATCGCCTCCACGCGCGAGCGCATCCCGCGCGTCAGCGTGAGCTATGCCGCCGGCGTGGCGGTCGCCGCGGTGGCGCCCATCGGCGTTGCCGAGTTCGGCATCGACGCCGAGGCCGACTCTCCCCGAACCAGGGCCGCGATTGCCGAGGCCCTGCCCGACTGCCCGGACTCGAGCATCCGGGCCTGGACCGCCCTTGAGTCCGTCGCGAAGGCGAAGGGCACGGGCCTACGCGGTGACTGGCAGCGGGCGGATACGGCGGGCTACGACCTCGAGCACGTCACGCTGCCCACCGTGCCGGACGCGGCCGAAACCGACTCCCGGCCGATCGTCGTGGCGCTCTGCGCGCGGTGGACCGTCGCTACGCGGAGGTAGTGGGCGGCAGAGGGGCTGCCGGGGTCGGAGGCGTCGCTGGCGACACGGGAGGCAGCGGCGGCACCGGCTTCTCGTGGAGCCACGCCTTCCATAGGTCGGCCTGCGTCGGAATGCCCGCGACTTCCTCGACCACCGCGAGGAAATCTTCCGTGCCAACGAGTCGGTGGCGATACTTCGAAGCCCAACGCCGCAGCACGGCCCGGAACACGTCGTCGCCGACCGTGCGCCGCAGCGACTCGAGCAGCAGGGCGCCGCGCTTGTAGACGCGGTCGTCGAACAACTGCCGCTCACCCGGATCGGCAAGCACCAAGTCCTGCCGCTCGCGCACAAGTTGCGCGTAGTGATGCTCCGCGCACTCGGCGATGGTCTGGCCGCCCGCTGCCTCCGACCACACCCATTCGGCGTAACAGGCGAAGCCCTCGTTGAGCCAGATGTCGGCCCACTGGCGAATGTCGACGCTGTTGCCGAACCACTGGTGCGCGAGCTCGTGCGCAATGAGCCGTTGCTCGTCGGCCGCGCAGTGGTTCACACCGAACGTCGCCATGCCCTGCGCCTCGAGCGGAATCTCGAGTTCTTCCTCAGTCACGACCGTCGTGAGGTCGACCTGCGGGTACTGACCGAACCAGTCCTCGAACACCTCGACCATCTTCGGCATGGGTGAGAACGCCTGGCGCACGCGCGGCCACTGAGCGGGCGGCGTGACGATGCGGCCCGCGCCGAGCTTGTATTCGCGGTACTCGCCGACGTGCACGGCGACGAGGTAGGTCGCCGTCGGCACCGAGCTCGCGAAGCGCCACGTGCGCTTGCCGCCGCGCGACGACACACGCCCCGGCTTGCCGGTCGCCGCGACGAAGAAATCCTTGTCGCAGGTGAAGGCGATGTCGTAGGTGGCGCGGTCGTCCACGCGGTCGTTGCAGGGGAGCCAGGTCGGCGCACCGGTCGGCTGCGAGGCGACGAGGGCGCCGTTCTCGAGCTCTTCCCAGCCAATCTGCCCCCACTTCGAGCGCACTGGGCCAGGCCGGCCCCCGTACTCGATCTCAACCTCGAAGCGGGCCCCCGCCGCGAGCCGGTCACCAAACTTGAGCTGCACGCTGCGGCGATCCTGTGTGAACTGCTTGTGTAGCTTGCCGCGCACCCTCACCTTCGACGCCTTGAGCGCGTGCAGGTCGACCCGCAGCGACTTCGTCGCCTCGAGCACGAGGATGCGCAGGGTCGCGGTACCCTCGAGCCGGTTCGTGCGCGGGGTGTAATCGAGCTCGAGTTCGTAGTGCTCGACCGAGTACCGGCCGTCGCCGGAGTCGGGCATGTAGGGGTGCGGAAAAGCGGTAGGTAGCGTCGAAAGTGACTTCATTCGGAGAATCTCAGCGCGCGAGCGCGGTTAGTTGGTGGATTGGTAGGCGCGCACCTTCACGGCACGCCACGGGCCGATGGGATTTCCGCTCCAGCGCGAGCCAACGGGCACCGTCTCGCCACGCATCACGAGCGACGCGGGGCCGACCGTGGCATGGTCGCCGATGCGCGCAGCGGGAAGCACCACGCTGTGTGGGCCGAGCGTTGCGCCCGCGCCGAGCTCGACCCTGTCGATGCTCATGATGCGGTCGTGGAACAGGTGCGTCTGCACGACGCAGCCGCGGTTCACGGTCGAGCCGTCACCGAGCGTGACGAGGTCGGGCTCGGGCAGCCAGTAGGTGTCGCACCAGACACCGTGACCGACCTTCACTCCGAGCGAGCGTAGCCACACCGCCATCGCGGGCGTGCCGATGGCCGAACGCGCGAACCAGGGCGCGGCGAGCATCTCGGTGAATGTGTCGCTCACCTCGGTGCGCCACACGAAGCTCGACCAGAGCGGATGCTCGCCGACGCGGATCGGGCCGACGATCGTCCACTTTGCGACGGTGGTGATGAGCGCCGCAACGCCGCCGGCGACGAGCATGACGACACCTGAGAGGAGAAGGGTCCACAGCGGGCCCGTCGTCTCCCACAGCCAGGCGAACGTGAACAGCACCGCGACGCCAAGCCCGCAGGTGACGAACACCGGCACGATGCGACAGAGTTCCCAGAGCGTGCGCGCAATGCGCAGGCGGCCGCCGGGGTTGTACGTGCGCTCGTCGTCGCCATCCTGCGTCACACGCCGCAGGCGGGTCGCCGGCGAGCCGAGCCACGACGAGCCCGACTTCGCCTTCGACGGCGCGACCGAGAGCACCGCGACGAGCGAGTTCTTCGGCACCTTGTGGCCGGGGCCGGCCATGCCGGAGTTACCGAGGAACGCCTTCTTGCCGATGCGTACCTGGCCGATACGCAGCCAGCCGCGGTGCAGCTCGTACGAGGCCACCATCGTGTCGTCGGCGAGGAACGCGCCATCGTCGATGCGCGCCATCTTCGGCAGCAGCAGTACCGTCGAGGCCTCGACGTTCTTGCCCACCTTGGCCCCGAGCATCCGCAGCCAAATCGGTGTGAACAGGCTCGAGTAGAGGGGGAAGAGGAAGTTGCGAGCCGCGTCGAGCAGGCGCTCGGTGGTCCAGGCCGCCCAGCCCTGGCGGCTGTGCACCGGGTAGGTGCCCTCGCGCATCCCGATCGACAGCAGGCGCACAAGCACGACGACGGCGCCCGCGTAGACGACGCCGGCGGCAAGCACGGCGGGCACGAGCCACGCCATCGCACCACCGAACGCGCCGAGCAGCGTCTCGGCACCGCGGATGCCCTGCACGAGTACCAGCGCGCCGACCGTGAAGGCGACGAACGGCAGCAGCGCGAGGCCGACCGACGAGATGCCGTAGGCGACCTTCCAGATCGGCCGCTGCGGGGCGACGCCCTTCGGCCAACCTTCGAGCGCCTTGCGCTTCTTCGAGTCTTTCGCGCCACCGATGCGCACTGCGGGCGAGCCCGCCCAAAGCTGCTCCGACTTCACGCGGCCGAACACGGCCGAGCCCGGTGCGATCTCGGCGCCGTCGTCGACGCGGGTGCCGGGCGCGAGCGTCGAGCGCGCGCCGACCGTGACGTTGTTGCCGATCTGCACGCCGCCGAGGCGCAGCAGATCGCCGTCGATCCAGTAGCCGGTGAGGTCGACCTCGGGTTCGATGGCGCTGCCGCGGCCGACCTCGAGCATGCCGGTGATCGGCGGCAGCGAGTGGAGGCTGACCTCCTTGTCGACCTTCGCGCCGAGCAGGCGGGCGTACACCGACACCCAGGGGGCACCGGCGAGGCCGACCGCGTCGATCTGCGTCGCGAACTGTTCGGCGAGCCAGAGGCGCATGTGCACGCCGCCGCCACGCGGATAGTCGCCAGGCTTGACGCCCGCGAGCAGCAGCCGGGCAACAAGCACGGCGATCGACATGCGACCGAACGGGGTCGACACGATCACGAGGCCGATGATGAGCACCCACCACGAGACTTCAGGCAGCACGGCAAACGCGACCGGGTCGATCGCGTTCAGAATCGTGGTCGCGGTGAGCAGGTACAGCAGCCAGCGCACGCCGCTCGCGATGAACAGCGGAATGCCCGCGAGCGTCTGCGCCCACTGCGTGCGCTTCGGCGTCGGCCTGGGCTGGTGGTAGCTGTCGGGGTCGGCGTTCGCGTCGGTCGCGGCGACCGCCTTCGCCATCGCGGCGAGGCGCGGCACGTCGTAGATGTCGGCCACGGTGAACTCGGGCACGCGGGTGCGGATGCGCGACACGAGCTGCGCCGCGGCGAGCGAACCGCCGCCGAGGTCGAAGAAGTCGGCGGTCACCGACGGCACCGGCACGCCGAGAACGGCCTGCCACTGCTCGCCGAGCCAACGTTCGGCGTCGGTGAGGTCGGGGTTCGCGTCGAGTCCCTCCCCCGCGCCGGCGCCGGGAATCGGCCATGGCAGCGCGGCGCGGTCGACCTTGCCCGAGGTGCGGATGGGCAGTTCGTCGACGACCGCGAGCAGCGGCATGACGCCGGCCGCGAGGCGCGAGGCGAGGTAGTCGCGGGCGTGCGCGCGGTCGAGCTCGCCGCCGTTGCCCTCGACGACGAGATAGCCGACGAGCACGGCGACGCCGGCCTCGCTCTTACGCACGGCGGCCGCGGCCGCGGTTACGCCGGGGAGGTCCTGCAGCGCGTTCTCGACCTCGCCGAGCTCGATGCGGCGGCCGCCGACCTTGACCTGGTCGTCGGCGCGGCCGAGGAACATCAGGCCGGTGTCTTCGAAGCGCACGAGGTCGCCCGAACGGTACGCGCGCTCCCAGCCGAGCGACGGCATGGGTGCGTACTTTTCGGCGTCTTTGGCGGGGTCGAGGTAGTGGGCGAGGCCGACACCGCCGATGATGAGCTCGCCCTGTTCGCCCGGGGCCACACGGTTGCCCTCGGCGTCGACGACGGCGAGGTCCCAGCCGTCAAGCGGCAGGCCGATGCTGATCGGCGAGACGCCGTCGAGCTGGCAGCCGCACGAGACGACGGTTGCTTCGGTCGGGCCGTAGGTGTTCCAGACCTCGCGCTCCTCCGCGACGAGGCGGGCGGCGAGCTCGGGCGGGCAGGCTTCGCCGCCGAAGATGAGCAGGCGCACGTTCTCGATCGACTCGGCAGGCCACATCGCGGCGAGCGTCGGCACGGTCGAGACCACCGAGATGCTCTGGCGCACGAGCCACTGCGCGAGGTCCTCGCCCGAGCGCACGAGCGCGCGCGGGGCGGGCACGAGGCAGGCGCCGTGACGCCACGCAAGCCACATCTCCTCACACGACGCGTCAAACGCGACCGAGAGACCGGCGAGCACGCGGTCGCCGGGGCCGAGCGGATCCTGCTGGAGGAACATATTCGCCTCAGCGTCGACGAAGGCGGCGGCCGAGCGGTGCGTCACGGCGACGCCCTTCGGAACGCCCGTCGAGCCAGAGGTGAAGATGATCCAGGCGTCCTCTTCGAGGGCCGGGTCGGCCGAGTCGATCGGCGTCTCGGGCGGTTCGACGCCACCGAGCTCACGTTCGCTCGGCACGTAGCCCTCGTTGCCAATGATGCCGGCAACGTGGGCCTCACCAAACACGAGCGTCGCGCGTTCCTCGGTGTCGTCGGCGTCGACCGGCACGTACGCCGCGCGGGCCCGCATGATGCCGAGGATCGCGATGTAGAGCTGCTGCGAACCCGAGTCGACGCGCACGCCGACGCGGTCGCCGGGGCGGACTCCCGCCTCGCGGAGGGTCGCCGCCATCGCCTCGACCTCGTCGAGCAGCTGGCCGTAGCTCAGCGCGGCCGAACCGTCGTCGATCGCCGAGGCCTCCGGATGCTCCGCGGCCGTCGCGCGGAGGATGTCGATGAGGGTGCGCGGTGCCGGCGCGTGGGATGCGCGGCGAAGCACCTCCTGCGCGTTCGGGGAGGGCTGCTCGACGGGCTGCGCGTTGGTCGGGGTCGTCTCCAAGTTCTCCGGTGCTCCTTCTTCGGGATCCGCGGAAGTCGGATCAGTGCGACAGCCCCCATTGTCTCACCGGCCCTGCGCCCCGCCGCGGCGCGGCGCCACGTTGCCCCGTGCGCGCCACGATCTACGCTCATATCGATTCTGATCAATGTCAGGCGATACGCCCTTTCCTTCCCCCGCGAGTCCCGCAGGCCCGGATCCGGTCGTCTCGATCACCGACTCGGCACTCGCCAACAGATTGAGTTCAGCCCGCCGAGGGAACCCGCAGCATGAACATCGACAACGCGATCGGTGCCGGGGTCGCCACCAACCTCGCAAACAAGCTTGCAGCCGAGTTCCCCCAGTTCAGCCCCGAATTCGCGGCCACGATGGTTCATGATTCGTACGCACAGCTTGCCCAATCTCAACCGTCTGCACACCAGCTCGTCGCACTGACCGAGCGCTTCTCCCGACAGCGCATCACCGACTTCGCGCGCGAGCACCACTCCACCGTGCCGCAGGTCCTCTTCGCCTCCGTCGCCAACGCTGGCCGCTCGCAGCCCGCCGCCGCCCTGCTCGAGCGCGAGTCGGGCGGCGCGATCATCGCCCGCTCAGCAGGCTCGCGACCGGCCGCGGAGATCCACGCGAACTTGCATCCGCTGCTCGTCGAGATCGCGGGCCAGGCGGGCACCGACGCCGCGTACCCGAAGCCCCTCACCGACGACGCGGTGCGAGCGGCGGACGTGGTGATCACGATGGGCTGCGGCGACGTCTGCCCGGTGATCCCCGGCGTTCACTACGAAGACTGGCCGCTCGGCGACCCGGCGCTCGCCTCGGATGAGGGCGTCCGGGCGATCCGCGACGAGATCGAGACCCGCGTCCACCACCTCATCCGCTCCCTCGACGACCCGCGGTAGCACAACGCGCGGCTGATCCACTGCGGGCGACCCCCGGGGCCACGCCGCCGCCATTGCCTGCACCGGTTCGAAAACTGTCGCATTATCGGTTGACAAACTGTTTCGATGCACGCCAATATAGACACACGTCGAAACAGCGTCCGGCTGTCTCACCGCCCTCCCGAGGAGCCCCGCCATGACCGTCACCGAAGTCACTGACGCGACCTTCCAGCACGACGTCCTCGAATCCGACATCCCCGTCGTGGTCGACATCTGGGCCACCTGGTGCGCCCCCTGCAAGGCCATCGCGCCGATTCTCGACGCCGTGTCCGCCGAGTACGACGGCCGCGTCAAGATCGTCAAACTCGACGCCGACGCAAACCCTGACACCGTGACGGCCGCCGGCGTCACCTCGATCCCCACCCTCAGCTTCTACAAGGACGGTGAGCGCGTCGACGTGCTCATCGGCGCACACCCACGCGGCGTCATCACGGCGAAGGTCGAGGAGCTGCTCGCATGACGGCCACCCAGGTCACCCCCGCGCCCCAGACACCCGCCCGCCTCTCGAATCTCGACCGCTTCCTGCCCCTGTGGATCGGCCTCGCGATGGTCGCGGGCCTGCTCATTAGCCGGTTCATCCCGGCGCTGTCGGATGCGCTGCACCGGCTCGAGGTCGGCGGCATTTCGGTGCCGATCGGCATCGGTCTGCTCGTGATGATGTATCCGGTGCTCGCGAAGGTGCGCTACGACCGCATCGCCGCAGTCACCGGCGACCGCAAGCTCCTCGTCTCGTCGCTCGTGCTCAACTGGCTCGTCGGCCCGGCCGTGATGTTCGCGCTCGCCTGGATCTTCCTACCCGACCTGCCCGAATACCGCACCGGCCTCATCATCGTCGGCCTCGCCCGCTGCATCGCCATGGTCGTGATCTGGAACGACCTCGCCTGCGGCGACCGCGAGGCCACGGCGGTGCTCGTCGCCATCAACTCGGTGTTCCAGCTCGTCGCGTTCTCGCTGCTCGGCTGGTTCTATCTCACGGTGCTGCCCGGCTGGCTCGGCCTCGACACCCAGGGGCTCGACGTCTCGGTCTGGAACATCGCCCTGAACGTCCTCGTATTCCTCGGGGTACCGCTCATTGCTGGCTTCGCCTCCCGCTGGCTCGGCGAAAAGCGAAAAGGGCGGGCCTGGTACGAGGAGAAGTTCCTTCCAAAGGTCGGGCCCTGGGCGCTCTACGGCCTCCTCTTCACAATCGTCCTCCTCTTCGCGCTCCAGGGCGACGCGATCATCGCGAAGCCCCTCGATGTGGCCCGCATCGCCCTCCCGCTGCTCATCTACTTCGCCGTGATGTGGTGCGCCGGCATGCTGCTCGGTCGCGCCCTCGGCCTCGGCTATTCACGCTCAACCACCCTCGCGTTCACCGCTGCCGGCAACAACTTCGAGCTCGCGATCGCGGTCGCGATCGGCACCTTCGGCGCCACCTCGGGCCAGGCGCTCGCCGGCGTCGTCGGCCCACTCATCGAGGTACCAGTGCTCGTGGGCCTCGTCTACGTCTCCCTCTGGGCCGCCCGCGCCTGGTTCAAGACTGATCCGTATCAGGAGTCGACAACATGACCACCACATCCGACCCCGCCTGCTCACCCGTCGAAGTGACGGCAATTGGCGAAGACACCGCCAACGACCTCGCTGAAATGTTGAAGTCGCTGTCCGATCCGCTCAGGCTTCGGATGCTCTCGGCGATCGCCACCGACCCGCGCGGCGAAGCCTGCGTCTGCGACCTCACCGACCTCGCCGATGTCTCCCAGCCGACGATCTCCCACCACCTGAAGAAGCTGAAGGACGCTGGGCTGCTGCAGTCCGAGCGCCGCGGCACCTGGGTGTACTACCGCGTTGCCCCCGAGCGGCGCGTCGCGGTCGCCTCACTCCTCGACACCTTCGCGGCGTCGATGATCTCCTACGGCCCCGAGGAGCGCGCCGAGCGCGTCGAAACACTCCGCCGTATGGATGCGCGGGTCGAGTCGCTCGCGCAAGAGCTCGTCGAGTCGTTCGACCAGCTCAATCCCGAGTTCGTCACCACGATGGTGCGCGAGTCCTACGCCGACCTCGTGCGGTCGGCACGCTTCACCCAACACCTCATTCCACTGACCGAGCGATTCGCCCGACAGCGGTTCACCGACTACACGCGCGACCATCACGCCGACCTGCCGCAGGTGCTGTTCGTCTGCGTCGCGAACGCAGGGCGGTCGCAGCTCGCCGCCGCCCTCGTCAACAAGCTGGGTGAAGGCAAGGTCGTCGCCCGCTCCGCGGGTTCATCGCCGGCCGCCGAGGTGCATCCGCACGTCCGGTCGCTCCTCGTCGAGATCGAAGGCGAAGAGCTCGCCGGTAAAGCCTTCCCGAAGCCGCTCACTGACGACGCGGTCCGCGCGGCGGATGTCGTCGTCACGATGGGCTGCGGCGACGTCTGCCCCGTGATCCCCGGCGTCAACTACGAGGATTGGCCGCTCGGCGACCCAGCCCTCGCATCCGAAGAAGGCGTTCGCGCCATCCGCGACGACATCGAGGGCCGCGTCCGCGACCTCATCGCATCCCTCACCTCAACGAACTAAGGACAACACGTGACCACTCAACGACCAAGCGTGCTGTTTGTTTGCGTGCACAACGCGGGGCGCTCGCAGATGGCCGCCGGCTACCTGCGCCACCTCGCGGGCGACGCCATCGAAGTGCGCTCCGCCGGTTCCATGCCCGCCGACCAGCTCAACCCCGTCGCCGTCGAGGCGATGCGCGAAGAGGGCATCGACATCGCCAGCGAGCAGCCGAAGGTGCTCACGACCGAGGCAGTCAAGGAGTCTGACGTCGTCATCACGATGGGCTGCGGCGACACTTGCCCGATCTTCCTCGGCAAGCGCTACGAGGACTGGGAGCTCGACGACCCCGCCGGTCAGGGCATCGACGCAGTGCGTCCGATCCGCGACGTGATCCGCGGGCGCATCGAGGCCCTCGTCGCCGAGCTGACCAACGCCTAACCCGAGCATCCCCGGCGGAATCACAGCGCCCCCCACAAGACTGTGCGGGGCGCTGTGACGTTGCGCCAGAACACACAATCTTGGGGGGTACCAATGCGCATCGCTGTCGCAGGCGGCACCGGCACGGTCGGTCGCCACGTCGTTCGGGCGGCCTCGGAGGCCGGGCACGAGCCCGCCGTGCTCGCCCGCTCGCTCGGGATCAATGTCGTCACCGGGCAGGGCATCGGCGGCGCGCTCGCCGGCGCGGACGTCGTGGTCGACGCGACGAACCTCTTCACGCTCTCGGGCACGAAGGCGCGCCGCTTCTTCCTGTCGGGCACGCGCACGCTCATGGATGCAGGGGCTCGCGTCGGCGTGCAGCACTACGTCGCGCTCTCCATCGTCGGCATCGACGGCATCAACACGAGCTACTACGGCGCGAAGCTCGCGCAGGAGCGCTCGGTTGCGGCGGGGCCGATTCCGCACACGATCGCGCGCGCGGCGCAGTTCCACGAGTTCCCGGGCCAGCTCCTCGGGCTGCAGCGGGGCCCGCTCGCCGCGATCCCAAAGGTGCTCATGCGCCCCGTGTCGGCTCGCGAGATCGGCGACCGGCTCGTGCGCCTTGCCGAGCAAGGCCCGGCGGGGCGGGTGCAGGATCTCGTCGGTCCGCACGACGAGACGGCCGCCGACCTCACGCGCCGCCAGCTGAAGTTCGACGGCAGCCGACGAAAGGTCATCGAGGTGCGGCTCCCGGGCGCGTACGGCAAGGGCCTCGCGTCCGGCCTGCTGCGCGGCACCCAGGATGCGCTGCAGGGCACGATCACGTTCGACGAGTGGCTCGCGAGCGAGGACCGCCTGCCCCGCTAGCCGCTACCCCTGCCGCCCCTTGAACCGCGGGTTGCGCTTGTTGATAACGAACACTTTGCCGCGCCGGCGCACGACCTGCGCGCCCGGCTGACTCTTCAGCGACTTCAGCGATGCCCGAACCTTCGTTTCAACCTCCTTATTGCTAATAGTTATCATCCTAGATGCTTGCCGTTCAGTCGGCCAAAGGAGACCGCAGGCACGAGACCAAGGTGGCCGCCGTCGTGGGCAGTTGCGCACCCGAACGCGCCCGCTACGCCGAGCAGCTCAGGCGGGCGACCGACGGGGTGCACGTGAGCGCGCGGCGTCTCAGCATGTCGCCAGACCCGCTCGACGAGGCGTGTGCCCTCGCTCAGTGGGCAAACACCCCGGCTGGCGCAGTCATTGAGTTCCCGACCACGACGATCATGACCGAGCTCATCGGCGCGCTCGCTGACCCGGCCGCGCACCTCGAGGTCGCGGCGATCGTCCGTGTCGTCGACGCCGCCCACCTGCTTCGCGATCTCGCGCGCGACGACTCCGCGCGCCACCGGGCCGCGCCGTGGCAACGTGAGGCGGGCGTCCGCTACGCTGCACGCGCCATGCTCGCCGCCACCGAGATCGAATACGCCTCGATGGTCGTGCTTGTGAACTGGTAGGCGCTCTCGACGCCGGATCTCTCGACCACGATGGCGCTCGTGAGCAGCCTCAGCCCGCAGGCGCGGCTGCGGCTCGACCACGACGGTGTCGCCGTACCCGAGACCGCCGAGAACTACGCCGCCACGCGGGAGCGTCCGGGCTGGGTCGGCCTGCGTGGCGGCGACTCCGACCCGCACATTACGGACCGGCGCGTCACGGGGCTCCGCTACGAGCACCTCCGCCCGCTGCACCCCGAGCGCCTGCAGACGCTGCTCGACGATTGCATCCAGCAGGGCGAGTTCGGCACGGTGCTCCGCTCGACGGGCTTCTGCCACTTCGCGACGCGGCCCGGCATCGTCGGCGAGTGGAACCACGTCGGCTCGATGATCTCCTTCGAGCCGCTCTCCCTCGCCGCACGCCGCCACGACGCCGACGAGGTGCTCGCGATCGGGCAGGACCTCGCGCTCCTCGGCCTCGACCTCGATGTCGCGGCCCTCACCGCCGCGCTCGACGAGGCCGCGCTCACCGACGACGAGTTCGCCACGGGCCCCGGGGCCTGGGCCAGATTCCCCGACCCCGTCCCCGCCTGGGACACTGCCGACGCCGAGACCGACGAGCTGCTACGCCTGCACGCACCAGCCGTGCGGCGCCACCGAGCCGGTGAGGCCGCGCGTCGCGTCATCGCAGTCGACGAGCTCGCCCGGCCCGAGCGGCCCCGCGGCGTCACCGAGGTTCAGCGTGAGGCGCAACGCCTGGTCGCTCGAGGTCAGCGCGAGCACGAGCCGCTCGTTCGCCACCTCGACCGCCTTCGACCTGGCCCGGTGGAGCCAAGGGTGCCGGCGGCGCAGGCCGAGCAGCCGCTGGTGCAGGTGATACGTGCGCGAATCCGCGCCGACGAGTTCGTCAGGCGACGCGGGAAACTCGGGGCGAATCGCGTCATCTCCGCCTGCGCGCTCCTCCTTCACTGCGCGGAAGGCGAACTCGTCACCGCTGTAGATCTCGGGGGTGCCACCGAGCAGCGCGAGGAGCACGAGCGCGTGGTCAAGGTCGCGCGGGTCGGCGATCTGGCTCGCGATGCGCGTGACGTCGTGGTTGCCCACGAAGGTCGTCGGCACAAACCGTTCGAGCATCTCGTTGTGCCGCCCGAGCGCCCATGCAAGCTCGTAGAAGTTGCGGTCGTTGAGGCTCGACCAGATCGCCTTCCACAGCTCATATTGCGTGACCGCGTCGACGCTGCTCGCCGCCGCGAATTCGGCGTAGTCGCCGTGAATCACCTCGGCTTCGAACCACACGTCGGGGTATCGGCGGCGCACGTCCGGGAGCACCGCCGCCCAAAACTCGGTCGGCACCGCGTACGCGGCGTCGAGGCGCCAGGCGTCGGCGCCGCGCTCGAGCCAGGTCGACATGATGTCGACGACGAGGTCACGCACCCGCTCACTGTCGTGATTCAGGGTCAGGAGTTGTTCGTGCCCCTCGAACGCGACGAACTCGCGGGCTGCACCAGGCGCATCCGTGCGCAGCAGCGAGTCGGTGCGCGGCCCTTCGCGCAGCGCCGCCGCGGCGATCGGATGCGCGCGGCCGACGTGGTTGAACACACCATCGAGCTGGATGCGCAGGCCCCGGTCGTGCGCCTCGCTCACCAATCGCTCGAAGTCGTCGAGCGTGCCCAGGCGCGGGTCAATCTCAGAGTGGTCGAGGGTGTCGTAGCCGTGCGTGGCGGCGGTGAAGATCGGCCCGAGGGCGATGCCCGAGCAGCCGAGCTCGATTACGTGGTCGAGCCAGGGAATCAAGCGGAGCAGCCGGTGCGCATCCTGGTCGTGGGGCGCGGGGTAGGCGCCAGTGAAGCCGAGTGGGTAGGCGCGCCACCAGATCGCGTGTTCGACCCATGCGGGTTCGTGAATGTGTTCGGTCATGACGCCTCCAGGCCGGAACGTGCTGGCCGCCGGGTAAGCGGCCGCAGCTACCAGCTTCGACGATGACGGCTTGACGCGAGGTCAGTGGCCGCGACCGGAAACGGCGAAGGCCACTCCGCCCGGGCAATCATGCCCAGCCGAAGCGGCCTAGTGCGCTCGAACTACGAGATAACGGTGATGTTCGCCGCCTGCATGCCCTTGGGGCCCTGCTCGGCGTCGAATTCAACCTTCTGACCCTCTTCAAGGCCGCGGAAGCCGCTGCCGTTGATGGCGCTGAAGTGCGCGAACAGGTCAGCCGACCCGTCGTCGGGGGCGATGAATCCGTAGCCCTTTTCGGAGTTGAACCATTTGACGGTGCCTGTGGCCATGACGTCTTAACTTTCTTTGTCTTGGACCTTGGGTGATCCGGTGCCCGCGGTGAAGGTGCCACCGCGGCTCAGTTGTGCGGAGGCGGTGGTCGCGGTCTTCACCAGCGACGCCCGCAAACGCACCATCCACGCTGCAGCGGGTGCGTCGCGGAAACCTGAAGCATCATCGTATCGTGTCGAATGACCGAGCGACACCACCGCCGCCGTTTGACCGTCAGGCGGATGCGGTGAGCCAGTCGACGAGCTCGGGCCAGGCCCGCTCGCCGACCTTGCGGCGCAGGAGGCCGTGGTGACCGAGACGCTCCGCGCCGAGTTGCTCAGGCGAGAAGGTGCGGCGATCGACACTGGCCGAAGTCAGGCGCGAGGTGAGCGCATCCATCCGACCGGGCGAGGCCCACGGGTCGTCCGAGGCGCCGATCGCAAGCACGTCGCTCGTCACCGCACCGGCGCGCGCCACCGCATCCATGCTCGGGTCGTCGAAAAAGTAGCCCGGTTTGCCCGCCCAACGGCCCCCGTTCGATCATGGCGGCCGCAGGGAGGTCCTCGCCGAGGCCGAGCCGCTTGCCGGGCATGTACCCGAGCGTGCGGCTCAGCGTCGGGCCGACGACGCCGAGGATCGCGCCGACCCGGTGCCGCTCCCCAGCGGGCTCGATCCTCTTCGTGTGCGCCACGTGCGACGACACGATCGCGAAGCGCGCGACGTCGTCGACGCCGTTGCCGAGCGCCATCGCGTGCCCGCCGATGCTGTGGCCAACCGCGGTGACCGGCACCGCCGGAAAGCGCGACCACGCCCACTCGGCGACCGCCGGCACGTCCTCCTGCATCCAGTCGCGCATGCGCAGGTGCTTGTGGCGACGCGGGTCGCCGGAAGCGCCCGTGCCGCGATAGTCGTAGGTCACGGCGGCGAGCCCGCGGCTCGTGAGGTACTCGGTGAAGGTCGAATAGAAGCGTTCCGGTGTCGCGGTGGCCGGGTTGACGATGACCACGCCGGTCGGGGTGCCCGCGGGGCGCCAGAGCGTCCCGGCAATCGGGCTCTTCGGACATTCGGTGGGGGTAGGGCTCGCCGGGTGAGGTTCGACGGGTAGGGGTCGAGGTCCCCGAGGATCAGAAGCGCTAACCACCTGATCCATTACGAGGACCTCGACGTGCTTCACCCTACTTCGGGGTGCGCTGACGCGCGCTCTGCCACTGACCCGTGTTCCCGCTGCGACCTCCTGCTCGGCCTCGACGGCGTCCATGTCGAGCACGTGGACCGCCGCAACGGACTACTGATCGTGACGGTCTCGAGTCCTGCGGCGCCTGCCGGTTGCCCGTCGTGCGGGACCGTGGCGACCGGCCGTGGACGTCGCCGCCGGCGGCTTCATGACGTGCCCGGCATGACACGGGTGCGAATCGTGTGGCGGCAGCGAGTCTGGCGGTGCGACGAGTCGGGCTGTGCACGACAGACGTTCGTGGAACAGCTGCCGTCTCTTGTCGCCCCGCGTGGGGCACTCACCCGACGCGCGGTCGTCTGGGCAGTCGGTCAGCTGCGTCGCGAACACGCCACGATCGAAGGATTGCGTCGCCAGCTGGGCACGTCGTGGAAGACGGTGTGGCGGGCCGTCGAGCCGGAGCTTGTGAAGCTCGCGGCCGATGAGTCCCGGTTCGAGAACGTGACAACGCTGGGCGTTGACGAGCACATCTGGCATCACGTCGACCCGCGCAAGCGCGGTCCGAAAGAGCTGACCGGGATGGTCGACCTCACCCGCGACAGCACCGGGAAGACGCGGGCCCGGCTGTTGGACCTCGTGCCGGGCAGGTCGGGGAAGGCCTACGCGACCTGGCTCAGCGCACGTGGCGACGCATTCCGCGAGCAGGTGAAGGTCGCGGCGCTGGATCCGTTCGCCGGTTACAAGACCGCGATCGACGACAAACTGCAAGATGCCACCGCCGTGCTGGACGCGTTCCATGTCGTCAAGCTCGGCACCGTCGCGGTCGACGAGGTTCGCCGTCGGGTCCAGCAAGACACTCTCGGCCATCGCGGTCGGAAAGGTGATCCGCTCTACGGGATCCAGACCATCCTCCGCGCCGGGGCTGAGAACCTCACCGACAAGCAGTGGGCGCGCCTGACCGCAGCCATCGAGGCGAACCCGGCCCACGACGAGGTGTTCGTCGCATGGCAGTGCGCGCAGCAACTTCGCTCGGCCTATCACCAGAAGGACCTCGCTGAGGGGCGACAGATCGCCGAGAAGGTCGTCGAGTCGTTCCACACCTGTCCGATCCCCGAGATCGCACGCCTCGGCCGCACCCTGCGACGCTGGCGCTCAGCGTTCCTCGCCTACTTCACCACCAGCCGAGCAAACAACGGCGGCACCGAAGCAATCAACGGGATCATCGAGCTGCATCGTCGCCTCGCTCGCGGCTTCCGCAACCGCGAGAACTACCGCCTACGAATGCTCCTCGCCGCCGGCGGACTCACCCCATGACCCCACCGAATGTCCGAAGAGCCGGCAATCGTGTCACCGCCGACCGAGATGGCGAGGCGTTCACTGCTCGACGTTGAGGCTGAAGACATGTCGAGGAGCCTAGGTCGGGGCGCAACCACCGAACCGGAATTTGGATGCTCTCGCCCATGTTCGAGCTCACGAGTCGCTGCGTGTTGTGCATCCATTCGAACCGCGGCTCGTTCGTTGAATTCGGATACACCACCCACAAAACTTGCACGAGCGCGAGCACATCAGACAATTTTCAGGATGTTTCGCGAATTGACTTGACTCACACACATTTGGGTGCGTACGTTAAACAGGTCTCAAGGAAAGGGGGCAGGAAGATGATTATTTCAACTCGGTACATCACGTCAGGCAATGTCTTTGCCGGCACGCCGATTTCCCTTCGCTGCGCCCCGGGAGTAGCCCTCCACTAGGCACCAAGCTGGGCCTCCGCCCGCTTGATCTGCGCGAATCAGCATCGCTGGCCCGATGCGGGAGACGTCTCTGCACTGCAGCCGTGCATCCACTCGATCATTCTCGAGCCGGGCACTAACGCACCGCCGCAATTCCCCACCGCCAATTCTTTGGCGTGCGCAATTATTCTTTGTGACTCGAAAGTCTTTCTCGTGAACAATAGCGTTCAACTCGTATCCACCGACCGCAATCACCAACATCTGTCCGTTCAATTACCCGTTCAAGAACAATTCGAAGGCCTTACGTTCTTCGACCGCGTTTCGCTCCGCATGGGCGTCTGGCTCGTGCTGCGCACCGAACGCCGGCGCGTCAAAGAGGCGCACGAGCGCGAGACCCTGCTGCTGCGCCACCGCCTGCAGCAGGAGGCCGAGAGCCTGCAGCTCGAGCGCGAACGCAAGTTCGCGGTGCCGGGCCTGCAGCGCCGCATATTCTAGGCGCGTGTGTCATGGCACCGCCGACGACACCAAAGGTGGGGCCCGGGGTGGTCGCTAGTCAGACTGCCCCGGGCGTCACCGACCAGTAGCGTGGCTTTCGCTATGAAGTTCACCCACGACACGCAGCGCGGCGCCTGGCTGCTCGACCGCGTCGGCGCTTGGTCCAGCGTCGGCGGCGTCGCCGGCACTGGCTTCGAGACGTATGCGCGCATCCTTCACCCCGTGCACGCGTGGCGTTTCGGCGACGACGTCGACGATTGGGGCTCAGCCTGCATCACCGAGAAGGCACGGTGGGGATGGGCGCGCGTCGCCGAGCGCAACGGTCGCGTCATGCATCCGCTCGTGCAATGGCGCAGACTCACCGACGACGGAACGGCGCTTTCTTTCACCGATGGTTGGGAGGTGTCGCAGAGCGATGAGGGGCGGCTTGACCCAGAATTGCTTGCAGCGCTGACGCAACACCTCGGCGCCGCGACGACCGCGCCCGACGATGTCACCGCCGGCGTCTGGACCGGCTGGGGCGAGCTCCACGACGGCGGCTCGAGCGCCTACATCGTCTTCGGCACCGACGAAGCCGAGGCGAAGCGCGAGCGGGCCCGGCTCGCGGCGGAGGCACGCGCATCCGTCGCACCCGAGGTGCGCAAGGCCGTGACCCGTGGCCCCTGGCTGCAGTGGCCCGGCCGCGAATTCCTCTTATTCGAGACGAGCCTCGCCGAGCTCAGAGACCCGAGCTGGATGCGCGGCGCCGGCCTCGGCGCAACGAACGGCGACGACGGGGTGACGCCGCAGCTGCTCTGGCCGGCCGACCGGGCCTGGGTCGTCGCGAGCGAGATCGACTGGGATTCGACGATCGTTGCGGGCAGCCGCGAGCTGATCGACGCAGTGCTCACTGACCCCACGTTCGAGGCGTTCGAGGTCGACGAACACTCGGATCTGTCTTGGGACGGTGACACTGTCAATCCGACGGGCAGCCAGCGCAACGGCTGAACCCACGTCGGCCGCGGCGCAGAGCACGGCAGACGCGGTCGCCCTAGCGGTCCTTCTCTGTGACGTTGTGAACGGTGTGATGGCGAGTTAGTTGGCCCAACGGCTCAACCAGGCAACGAGGCAAGGTGACCCAGCTGTCCCATATTTGACGCAGAAGGGATATATACCTCCTGCGCCGTATATGGGACACCTGGGTCACGAAGACCCGGTCAAATTGCGTGGGGTCGCGAACTTCGGTGCCAGTGGGGTCCCAAATCACTGTCGTGGCCGTCGCCGATCGGCGCCCTGATGACCGTCGCGTGAGCAGTGGCCCTCTCGGCGACGCGGCCGAGTGGAAGTGGGGTTCTCGGCCACGCAGCCGGATCGAAGTGGCGCGCTCAACGACGCGGTGCGAGCGGACGGGGCGCTGTCAGCGACAACTGGCGCGATGCTGACAGCGCCAGTTGTCGCTGACAGCGCCCCTGCGTACGACGAGAAACCGATGGCGCCGCGCAGGCCGGCCTCGGCGAACGGACAGGCCCTGGCCGGCACCCCACTCCCGTTTCCCGGCGCACCCGAACGGCCCAAGCTGGGAACTTCCAGAGCACCTAGAAATTTAGTTGCAGCTTGAAGCGATTAGTGCTTGTATTTAGTTGAAGCTGCAATAAAGGGCTGCGGCACGAAAAGGAGTTCAATCATGACCACCTTCACGATCTTCGGCACCGGCAACATGGCCAACGCGATCGGCGGCATCCTCGCTGCCGGCGGTGCGTCGGTCGAGCACATCAGCCACGAGCAGGGCGCGAACGCGACCGTCTCGCGCGACGTTGTCATCCTCGCGGTCCCCTTCCCCGCCGTCGCGGAGATCGTCGCGAACTACGGCGAGCAGCTGAACGGCAAGGTAGTCGTCGACATCACCAACCCGCTTAACTTCGAGACCTTCGACTCGCTCGTCGTGCCCGAGGGCAGCTCCGCCGGCGCCGAGCTGCAGAAGCGGCTGCCGGGCGCTCGCGTGCTCAAGGCTTTCAACACGAACTTCGCCGCGACCCTCGCCTCTGGCAAGGTCGGCGAGAACGCCACCACCGTGCTCGTCGCGGGCGACGACGCCGACGCGAAGTCGCAGCTCGTAAGCGCCGTCGTCGCGGGTGGCCTCAAGGCCATCGACGCCGGCTCGCTCAAGCGGGCGCACGAGCTCGAAGCCCTCGGCTTCCTGCAGCTCACCCTCGCCGCGGGCGAGAAGATTCAGTGGACCGGCGGCTTCGCTGTCGTCGCGTAGTTTTCGCAGCCACAATAGGGGGAGGGCCTCGACTTCGGTCGAGGCCCTCCCCCTATTGTTTCCGCCGTCGCGAACATCGGAAACGAAAAAACCCTCGCGCTCGCGAGGGTTTTCATTGGCTGGGGTACCTGGACTCGAACCAAGAACAACGGTACCAGAAACCGCCGTGTTGCCAATTACACCATACCCCATTGGTGCGCCCGCCGACCCGTGGAAGAGGCCGCGGCACAACGAATTACTTTACAGGGTTTCGAGCGAAACGCAAAATGGGCAGAACTTCGGCAACCGCTCACCTCCGGGCGCAATACTCACCGTGACAGGAACCAGCAACCAGCAACACCACGGAGGCACCATGATCACTGAGTTCGGCAACGTCATGATCTACGTCGAAAACCCTCGCGAGGTCGCGGATTTCTGGGTCGACACCGTCGGCTTCACCAAGGTCGACGAGCAGGCGGTCGACGGCACGACCCTCTTCATCGAACTCACCCCGACAGCGGACTCCGACGCCCACATCACGCTCTTCGATCGCAACGTCGTCGCGCAGTCCTCGCCCGAGCTCGACCTCGCGACCCCGTCCATCCTCTTCAAGAGCCCGAACATCACCGAGATGCGCGAGACGCTCGCCGCCGCCGGCACGACGGTCGGCGACATCGTCGAGGCGGGCGGCATGACCACCTTCAACTTCGCCGACCCCGAAGGCAACTGGTTCGCGGTCCAGCAGGTCGCGTAACGCAACCAATTCGAGAGGAGCCCCCGATGGCTTCCACCACCTCGCGCGAACCCCCCGTTCCACACCCCGGTCGTCGTGCTCACGAGCCAGCCGCGCGAGCCGCTGCACCTCGAGGGCGGCACGAGCTTCTACTTCTTCGATGGCCCCGCGGATGCGGCGCTCGCCTACGCTCGCGAACTCGCGCCCGGCACCGACGTGCGCATCGGCGGTGGCGCCACGACGGTGCGCGAGTTCCTCGCCGCCGACCTCATCGACGAACTGCACATCGCCATCGCGCCGATCGTGCTTGGTCGCGGCGAGCGACTCTGGGACGGTCTCGAGGGGCTCGAGGAACGGTTCAACATCGAGTCCGTCACTTCGCCGAGCGGGGTCATCCACCTGATGCTCTGGCGGCGCGGCTAACTGTGCCGGGCCACCCACGTGCCGCCGGGCGTTCGCGCTCAGCGGCACATTTCTGTGCGCACCCGGGGCGCCAGCCCTGGCCCCGCATCGGGCTCGCCTGTAGACTAGGCAGTCGGTCCTCCTGTGAGGCCCATCGTCGCTGACGTAACTTGCCCGGGCATTCCAGCACCGTGCGGCACTCTTCCGCGGCGAACCGATGCGCAACATCTTGCGCACTCGCCGACTAAGTCACGATGCATGCTGCGCGACGCAACCCGTCGTGCTGGAGCCCGTGGCTGCACACCGAAAGCACAACTTGACTTCACCTACCTTCGCCGAGCTCGGCGTTCCGGCCCCCATGGCCACCGCCCTCGAGCAGAACGGCAAGACCACCGCCTTCCCCATCCAGCGCGACACCCTCCCCGACTCGCTCGCCGGCCGCGACGTGCTCGGCCGCGGCCGCACCGGCTCGGGCAAGACCATCGCCTTCGGCATCCCGCTCGTCGCGAACCTCGCGAAGGATGCGCAGGCGAAGCGCAAGCAGGCCCGCCCGCGCGGCCTCGTGCTCGCGCCGACACGTGAGCTCGTCACGCAGATCGCCGAGACCATCGAGATGCTCGGCACCCCCATGGGCGTGCGCGTCACCACGATCTTCGGCGGCGTTTCGCAGAAGCGCCAGGAAGATGCCCTCAACCGCGGCGTCGACATCGTCGTGGCCGCGCCGGGTCGCCTCGACGACCTCATGCGCCAGGGCGTTGTGAGCCTCGACTCTGTTGAGATCACCGTGCTCGACGAGGCCGACCACATGGCCGACATGGGCTTCCTGCCCGTCGTCACGCGCATCCTCAACGCCACCCCGAAGCGCGGCCAGCGCCTGCTGTTCAGCGCGACCCTCGACGGTGGCGTCGACGGCGTCGTGAAGAAGTACCTGCACTCCCCCGTGCTGCACTCGGTCGACAGCGCCGAGTCGCCCGTGCCGCAGCTCACGCACCACGTGTTCGAGGTCTCGGGCAAGAACGACAAGGATGCCCTCATCGAGGCGCTCGCGTCGGGCACCGACCGCCGCATCTTCTTCACGCGCATGAAGCACCAGGCGAAGAAGCTCGCGCGCCACCTGACGGCCCGGGGCATCCCCGCCGTCGAACTGCAGGGCAACCTCTCGCAGAACGCGCGCGACCGCAACCTCGCGGAATTCGTGAACGGCGAGGCCAAGGTGCTCGTCGCGACCGACGTCGCCGCGCGCGGCGTGCACGTCGATGGCGTCACCCTCGTGGTGCACATCGACCCGCCCGTCGAGCACAAGGCCTACCTGCACCGCTCGGGCCGCACCGCGCGTGCCGGCAACGAGGGTGACGTCGTCACGATCGTGCTGCCCGAGCAGCGCGGCGAGATGAAGCAGCTGCTGCGCGCCGCGAAGATTCGCGTGACGCCCGAGCAGGTCACCGCAACGAGCGCATCGGTCGCGCCCCTCGTGGGCGAGATCGCCGAGCGCGTCGACCCGAAGGTCACCGAGCGCAAGCGCGCCGACGCGCAGACGGCCCAGCAGCGCGCCAACGGCCAGGCTCCGGCCGGCGAGGGCCGCTCGCAGGGTGCCAACGCGAAGCGCAAGCGCTCGCGCGGCGGCCGCGGTCGCAGCAACGGTTCGGGCCAGGGTCAGAGCCAGGGCCGGGGCGACTCGCAGTCGCAGTCGCGCGGCGACAGCCCGCGGCAGAACACCGGCGGGCACCGCTCCGCGGGCGAGCGCGCCGGCAACGGCCAGCGTTCGGGTTCGGGTCAGCGTTCTGGCTCGACTTCGGGCAAGTTCGCGAGCCAGTTCCCGTCGCAGGGTTCGGGCCAGCGCCGCGGCGGCCGCCGCGCGCAGAGCCCCGGCGGCAGCACCCGCTAACTAGCTGATCGTCGCGGCTCGCCGCGATGAAGTTGGACGAAGGCCGAGATTTTGGTGGTTTGAACGGGCTGAGCCCGTTCAAACCACCAAAATCTCGGCCTTCGTCCGTGTTTCCGAAGTGTCTCCGAAAACAGCGCCCAACTACCGCGCCCCGACCGCCGCGAGCGCGCCGGCGAGGTCGGCGCGCAGGTCCTCGACCGACTCGATGCCAACCGAGAGCCGCACGAGCCCGTCGTGAATGCCGAGCGCGGCGCGGCGCTCGGGCGTGAAGTTCACGTGGGTTGTCGTGCCGGGGTGAATCGCGAGCGAGCGGGTGTCGCCGATGTTCGTCATGCGCGAGAACACGCGCAGGTGATCGATGAAGGTGCGGGCGCCCTCGAGGCCGCCCTCGACTGTCACCGAGAACACCGAGCCGCTGCGCCCACCGTAGAGGCGCTGCGCGAGCTCAAAGTCGCGGCCGCCCGGCAGCCCCGCGTAGTCGACTGACTCGACGCCCGGCTGCTCGGCGAGCCAGAGCGCGAGCTCGTGCGCGTTCGCGGAGTGTCGCTCGAGTCGCAGCGACAGCGTCTCGAGGCCCTGCTGCAGCAAGAACGCGTTGAACGGCGACAGCGTCGCGCCGAAGTCGTACAGCTGGTTGAACCGCACGTACTGCTCGAATGCTCGGCGTTCGCCCCAGCGCGTCACTGCGTCGGCGAGCTGCGGGTAGCGGTCGGCATTCGCTGCCCAGTCGAAGGTGCTGCCGTCGACGACGACGCCCGAGAGCGTCGCGCCGTGCCCGCCGAGAAACTTCGTCGATGAGTGCACGACGATGTCGGCGCCGTGCTCGATCGGGCGAATTAGCGCGGGCGTACCCACCGTGTTGTCGACGATGAGCGGCACGCCGGCCTCGCGGGCGATCGCCGCCACCGCGGCGACGTCGACAATGTCGTTCTTCGGGTTCGGAATCGTCTCGGTGAAGACGGCGCGCGTCTCGGGCCGCAGCGCCGCCCGCCATTCGTCGGTGTCGCGCCAGTCGGCGACAAACGAGACCGAGATGCCGAGCCGGCTCAGCGTCCGCTCGAAGCCGGCGATCGTGCCGCTGTAGATGCTCGCGGTCGAGACGAAGTGGTCACCCTGGCTGCACAGCGCGAGAATCGTCGCCATGATCGCGGCGCTACCCGACGCAAACGCGACGGCACCCGAACCGCCCTCGAGCGAGGCGACGCGCTCCTCGGCCACCTCGACGGTCGGGTTGAGGTGGCGCGAATACAGCTGGCCGTCCTCGACGCCCGCGAAGCGATCCCAGGTGTCCTGAAATGAGTCGAAGCGAAACGCGTTGCTCACGTGAATCGGCACGACCCGGTCGCCATGGTCGGCGTTCGGCCGCTCGCCCGCGTGCACCTGGCGCGTGTCGAAACCGAACGCATCCCAGTCGTAGTTCGGCGGCACGACGCCGTCGTGGGGCGTCGTCATTGGCCGACCAGTTCGGCCGCCCGCAACTGCTCCACGAGCGGAATCACCTGCTCGCCGAAGCGAATCAGGTCGCCCTCGGGGTCGGCGAACTGCAGCAGCAGCACGTCGAGGCCGACGCGCTCGAACTCGAGGATGCGCCGGGCCACCTGCTCTGGCGTGCCGACGAAGTTCGGGCGCAGGCCGCGGTTCGACACCGAGTAGTCCTCGAGCGAGACGTTGACGTTGAGTTCTGACTTCGAAATGAAGTCCTGGTACGACTCGAAGCCGGGCGAGCCCTCAGCGACGTTCGTGATGCGTTCACGCTCGGCGAGGGCCTCTTCTTCGGTGTCGCGCACGATCGCGAACGCGGCCATGCCGAATTGCTTGAACGGCGCGAGCCCGGTCGCCTCGCGGCGCACGCGCATGTCGGCGATTTTCTCTTCGAGCTCGTCAACGGTGCCGCCGTGCGTCAGGTACGAGTCGGCGTACTGCGAGATGGATGCGCGGCCGGCCGCTGATTCGCCGCCCGCGAAGATGTGCGGCGCGGGGCTCGGCTTCGGCTGCAGGTGCGTGCCCTCGAACTTGATGAACTCGCCGTCGAAGTTCGCGACGTCGTCGCGCCAGAGCGTCGTCATCGCATCTACGTACTCGCGCGTGAACGCGTAACGGTCGTCGTGCGCAGCGAACTCGATGCCGTACTGGCGCGCCTCCTCGGCCCACCACCCCGACACGACGTTGATGCTGAAGCGGCCGCCCGTGAGGTACTGCAGCGTCGCCGCCTGCTTCGCGGTGAGCTGCACCGGCTGGTGGTAGATCGGGCGAATCGCGGCGAGAATCTCGAGCTTCTCGGTCGAGGCCCCGAGCGCTGAGGCGAGCGACCAGGCGTCGAGCACCGGCCCATCCGCCCCGCCGATGTCGCTGAGGTTGAGTTCGAGAATCAGCGTGATGTCGAAGCCGACCCGCTCGGCCGCGCGCGCGATGCGTTGTTGTGCCGCGAGGTCGATCGGGAAGGTCTCATCAACGTTGCGAAGCCAACGATCCATCGTCGGCGTCCAGTAGCCAAAGCGCATGTGGGGAGGGTTACTTTCGGAGCTGGTCGAGTTCGCGGCCGAGCGCGCGAACGAGGGATGCGGCGGCCGACGCGGGGGCGATGGCCTCGACGTCGGGGTTGTAGTTCGTGTTCGTGTTGATGTCGTAGACGACGCGGCGGCCGTCGACCGTCTCCATGAACTCGATGCCCGCGACCTCGATGCGGTTCGCGGCGAGGAAGTCGCGCAGGCGCACGATGAGCTCGTCGTCGGCGGTCACCGATTCGCGGATGCTGAACAGGCTGTCGGCCCCGACCTCGCACGCGGCGGCGGCCGGCGCGAAGTCGCCGAGCTGAATCGTCGTGGCCGCCAGTGCCTCGACCTCGACGCCACCCGCGCCGACGGGCACGGCGCACGCCTCGGCCGGGCACAGCTCGAAGCTGCCGGCCGACGTGTCGACGCGCACGGCGTAGACGAACTCGCCGTCAACGAACTCGGCGCGCGTGATGAACGCCTCCGCGCCGACGAGGTATTCCTGCAGCAGCGTGATGCCGTCGATCGGCTCCTCGAAGTCGGGCCCGTCGACGTAGGCGACAAACTCCTCGAGGCGGTCGAAGCGGCGCACGCCCAGGCCCTTGCCGCCCTGGTTGTGCTTCGTGATGAACGGGGTCGCGAGCTCGGTGGCGCGGGCGACCAGCTCATCTTTGCCGAACACCGCGACGGTGTGCGGCACATCGAAGCCGGCTGCCGCGAGCGCGGAGGTCTGCGCCAACTTCGACACCTCGAACTCGATGACGTGGGCGCCATTGACGACGCGGCGACCGTGCGCTTCGAGCCAGCGCAGCGCCGCGCGGGCGTAGTCCTTGGCGTTGCCGTGGTCGCGCGTGTGTGACGAGGCGCTGAGGCGCGACCAGAAGACGCCCTGCGGAGGCTCGGCCGCGAGGTCGATCGAGCCCGAGATGAGCTCGATCTCGCGCAGCGGCACACCCTGCGCGGCGAACGCCTCGCGCAGCGGCGGCAACCAGGCTTCGTTTTCGTGCAGCACGTAGACGGCAGGCTCGGCCCGTGGCGTGAAGTCGCTCATCAAATTTCGAATTCCTCGAATCGGCCGAAGCGGCCGCGGTAGTACGCAAGTGGTCCGCCGGATGCGGCGGTCGCCTCAAGCGCGCGGCCAAAGTACACCGTGTGGGTGCCGCCGACCGGCGTGTCCATGACCTCGCAAACGATCGTCGCGAGCGCGTCGTCGAGCGTCGGCACGCCGCCGAACTGCGAGAGGCTGTAGTTCACGCTCGCGAACTTGTCGTCGTTCTTGCGCGAGAAGTGCTTCGCCAGCTCGGCGTTGTGCTCGCCGAGGATGTTCACGGCGAAGTAGCCCGAGCCGGTCACGGCCGGGTTCGTCGTGCTCGTCTTGTTGAGGCAGACGAGCACCGACAGCGGGTCCATCGACAACGAGGAGAAGGCGGATGCGGTCGAGCCGTAGAGCTTGTCGCCGAATGCGGTCGTGACGACGGTGACGCCCGAGGCGAAGTGGCCGACGACGTTCTTAAACTCGGCCTCGGTCAGCGCGTCGAACTGCGTGTGCGTGGTGGTGTTGGTGTCTGTCATAGTGCGAACTCCCGATCTTCTGCATCTTCCACCGTCTCGCTGAACGCCCCACGGTACCGGGCGGCCGGGTGCGTCTCGAGCGCCCTCGCCTGGCCCTCACCGTAGAGGCCCTCGCGCAGGGTCGTGCCGGTGTACTCGGTCTGGGCACGGCCGCGTCGCTGCAGCTCGGGGACGACGTAGTCAACGAGGTCCTCGAAGCTGCCCGGCGTCACGGCGTAGGCGAAGTTGAAGCCGTCGAGCCCGCCGACCTCGACCCAGCGCTCAAGTTCGTCGGCAACGGTTTCGGGCCCGCCCACGATGACGGGGCCCATGCCGCCGATGCCGCGGCGGGAGACGATGTCATTGACCGTCCACTGCACCGTGTTGTCCGAAGACGCAAGCGATGCGAGCACCGAGCGCAGGCTGTCGTTGTCGACGGCCTCGAGCGGCTGATCGCGGTCGAACTTCGAGTAGTCGATGCCCGTCCATCCGCCGTAGAGCGCGAGCACGCCCTCGGGGCTGGCGTAGCTCAGGTAGTCCTTGAGCTTCTCGATCGCCTTGGCGTCGTTCTCATCGGTGACGACGGTGACGAGGGCGAAGATCTTCACGTCGTCGCGCGAGCGGCCCTGGGCCTCGGCGCGGTCGCGGATGTCGTCGGTGATGACGCGCGCACCCTCGGGGGCTGCCGGCGAGATGAACACGCCCTCGCCGTGGGAGGCGGCGAAGGTGCGGCCGCGGGGCGAGGCGCCGGCCTGGAAGATCACCGGCGTGCGCTGCGGCGACGGCTCGGTGATCGCGAAGCCGGGCACCGAGAAGTGGGTGCCTTCGTGCTTGATCGGGTGCACCTTGGCGGGGTCGGCGAAGATGCCGTTCGCTTGGTCAAACACGACCGCGTCGTCGTCCCACGAGCCCTCGAGCAGCTTGTAGACGACGTCGAGGAATTCTTCGGCGAGCTCGTAGCGGTCGTCGTGGCCGAGCTGCTTTGTGAAGCCGTGGTTGAGTGCGGCCGAGTTGAGGTACGAGGTCACGACGTTCCAGGCCACGCGGCCCTTCGTGAGGTGGTCAAGGGTCGCGATGCGGCGTGCGAAGGGGAACGGCTGGTCGTAGGTGACGGCGGCGGTGACGCCGAAGCCGAGGTGCTTCGTGACGGCGGCCATGGCGGGCACCTGCAGGAACGGGTCGTTGACCGGGGTCTGCGCACCGTCGCGGAGCGCGGCTGCGGCCGAGCCACGGAAGACGTCGTAGGTGCCGAGCACGTCAGCGATGAAGATGCTGTCGAAGCGGCCGCGCTCGAGCGTTTGGGCGAGGTTCGTCCAGTAGTCGAGGTCCTTGTAGCGGTGCGCCTGGCTTTCGGGGTGGCGCCACGTGCCCGAGCTTTGGTGCGTCGTCGTGGTCATGTCGAACGCGTTGAGAATAATGCGTTTCGCCATCGGCGTTCCGTTCTCTCGAGGTCAGTTGGCAGCGCGCACGAGGGGCGCGACCAGTTCATCTTGTGGGCGATGGCTCGCCGAAGCGAACCACCGTGACCCCGAGTTACAGCTATTACGGTGTGTGACGAGTTGGGCGATTGGGGCTAGCGAAGATCGTCGAGTTCGCGCAGCAGGTTCACGCGGGCCCGGTCTTCCCAGTGGTCGCGGCCGTAGTCGGTGAAGAAGAGTTGCGGGCGACCGACGAGGTCGTCGACCTGCTTGCGGCGGCGCGCTCGCCACGCCCGCCCACTCAGCTCCGGCAGCTCGACGCGGATGCCCTCGATGTTCTCTTCGTACGCATCCCAGTCGAGCGCGAGGCCGACCAGGTCGGCGTCGGACACCCGCGCGCCGGCCGCGTCCTGCGCATCCGGCCAGTGGTTGATGGTGATGAGGATGAGCCGGGTCACCTCGTCGAGTTCGCCATCGGTGAGGTTGCCCCAGAGCAGCTGCTCGGCGATGTCGACCGACGCGTGCTCGTCGTCGGGTGACGTGTTGGTGTGCACGGCGTCGTGGCACCAAAAGGCGATCTTCTCGAGCTGCGTGCCGCCAAGCGTGTCGAGCGCCGCGAGGCCCGACTCGAGGTGGGTCACGCCGTGGTAGTCGCGGTGGGGCTCCTGCCACATCTCAAGCAGCCGCTGCTGCACAGAGTCGGGCAGCCCGGCCGTGTCGAGATTGCCGCCGTCATTGGTCACCACAGTCGCACCACTCCATACGCGATTCCAGCGAACGCGGCCGCCCAGAGCATGCTCGCGAACGTTCCAATAATGAAGAGCTCGCCCACGCGAGAGTCGGCCTGCGCACGCAACTCGGGGTATCGCCCGAGGCCCTTGATCGCGATGATCATCGCGAGGCCGGCCGGGAAGCCGGCGACGAGCGTCGCGTACACGGCGGCGCGCTCGAGGATGCCGATCCAGCGGCCCCCGCGCAGCACGCGGCCGGTCTCGAGCAGCGGCAGGCCTGATTCGGCCGACGGCTGCGGTGCATCGATGCGGCGCAGCAGAAAGCGAACGACCGGGTTGCCGAGCAGCGCGACCACGCCGAGGGCGGCGATGATGAGGGCCTTGAGCAGCAGCTCGAGGGGGTCCATTTCGCCTCCTACGGTGTGGGATGTTCGGGTGTAGTTCGCTCGCGGGCACTGAAGGTTTGGGCTTCATTTCTGAGAAATGAAGGTTTGCTTCGCGGTACGCGAGGCGCGCCTGTTGATTGTCGCAGTTTCAGCCAGGGCGTGTCGTGCCACGCCGAGGCTGGCCGCTAACGCAAGTCAAGCAGCAGCATGCGACATTGCGGCCACTCCACCTCAGCCTCCACCCCTTCCAAAGCAGTCAAAATGAAGGTAAACTCTTCATATGAGCAAAATGAAGGCAAATACTTCATGCGTGGCGCTGCTTGTTGACATCGTCGACTCGCGCGGCTCTGATCGCTCGGCGGCCCACGCGGCGATTCTCGACGCGCTGCCCCAACTCGACTCTGCGGCAGCGCTTGAGCCACTGCATCCCACCGTTGGCGACGAACTGCAGGGCATCTACCCCACGCTCGGTGCAGCGCTCGCTGCGAGCTACCGACTGCGACTCCTGCTCGACGGCGTGGTCGAGTTGCGCTTCGGCCTCGGCGGCGGCGAGGTTCGAGTGATCGACGAAGAGCGCGACATACAGGACGGCAGCGCGTGGTGGCGCGCCCGCGAAGCGATCGAGGCCTCCGAAGCCCTCGAAAACGACCCGCAATATGTCGACGTTCGCACCGGCATTGTCGACGGTCGCGAGGCCGCCAACCCGCTGGCACGGGTGACCGTGGAGCTCGTGGATGCGCAGCTCGCGCGGCTCCGCGCCGGCGCGCGCCACAGCCTCCGCCTCTTGCTCGATGGCGTCGACAATCAGCGCGCCGCGGAAGCCCTCGGCATCAGCGCATCCGCGAACTCGCAGCGGGTGCGCACGAATCAGCTGCGCATCCTCGCCGACACCATCGCCGAGCTCGGCAAGCTCGCGTAGACGGCAAAGCCGCACCGCGCCGAGACGGGCAGCGGCACGCAATATCCAGCGTCGTCGATTCATGTCGTAGGCCCGTGGTGCACTTGCTTCAGCTCCACGGGACTTCGACTCGCACGACGAGAGGATGCACGCCGAAGCACGTGGGCTTAATTAGCATGTTTGTTCTAATGCACTGAAGATTCCTCTTGCCTTTCTGTTCTATTGCTGGGAGAATTGACACATCCCGCGAAGGAGGTGCAGCCCGATGCCATCTACGCCACCAGCCGACGACCACTTCGACTCCGCCACGCCTCCTCCCGAAACCGATGGACTCAACGAGCCGCTACAGCAGATCGGCGACTTCCTCGTCGAGGTGAAGGCGGCACGCGGCAAGGCCGACGCCGCCGAGGCACAGGCGCTCTCGGCCGCGTTCCTCATCACCGAGCAGCGGTCACACGCCGAACGTGCGGAACACCCGCATCGCGGGGCGTATGCCGAGCTCTTTCGCCACAACCTTCGCTCGATCATGGGCTCCTATGGCGCCCTCCTCAACCTCAGCGACGCCGCACTGATCACGCGCGCGCACGCCTCACACCGGCTCACCTCAAAGTTCGCCTCTTGGCTCGAGCCGTTGCGCGCCGGCGAAGTCTCGAAGCAACAAGTTGACTCGATGCTGCGGCATTCGAAAGACCTGCCCGACGAGGTCCTCGACTCCTACGGCGAGCAGGTGCTCAACTATGCCAAGACGCACCTCCCCGGCAAGACCGAGAAATTCGCCGAGCGCCAGGCCGCACGGCTCGCGGCAAGCGAGTTCGAAGAGAACCATGCCCGCGAGGTACAAGAACGCCGCGTCGTCATCCAAGATGTCGAGAACGGCATGTCTTGGCTCTCGGCGTACCTGCCCTCGAGCATGGCGAACGCTGCGTTCGACCTGCTGACCACCGAGGCCAAAATCCTGCGCGATGAGAACAAGCGCGAGATCGCCGAACACAACGAAGCGAACGGCGGGGATGCATCTGGCACAGACGCCGACGACTTCCGGCCCGACGAGCGCACCATCGAGCAAATCCGGGCAGACCTCCTCCTCGACACCCTGCTCACCTCCACCCCGCAGGGCATCCTCGAGAGCAAGTCCGCCGGCAAACGGCGCGTGGAAGCCAACATCAGCATCGTCGTGCCCGTGCTCGCGCTTCGCGACCCAGAAGCGCCGCGCGACATCGCGACGCTCAACGGCACACAGCCGATGAGCGTCGAGGAGGCTCGCGACTGGTTCGGCGATGTGCCCTCGATCGAGCGCATCCTCACCGACCCCATCAACGGCCACGTCATTACGGCCGACACCCGGGTCGCGACCGCATCGCTCACCCGCTACCTACGTGCACGAGATCAAACTTGCCGGCACCCCGGTTGTCGCCGACCCGCGGCGAAATGCGAGCTCGATCACACCATTCCGTGGGAAATCGGCGGCAAAACCGTGCCCGAAAACCTGCAATACCTCTGCAAACGCCACCACATACAGAAACACCGCAAGCCCTGGCGAGTACGACATCTCGGCGGCGGCGTGCTCGAGTGGACCTCACCACTCGGCCATGTGTTCATCGATTACCCAGAACCGATGGGCCCAGTCATGGGCCCAGAGTTCAAGTACGCCGACGACCCGGCGCCGTTCTAGAACCCGGTCGCGTCGCGGTGCGCGGCGATCGCCGTGCGTGCGCCCTTGCCCGCCGAGATGATGAGCACCTCGGGCCCGGGCGCGGTGAGCTCGCCCGTCGCGTAGAGGTTCTGCACACGGGTGCGGCCGAAGTTGTCGGCGACGATGAGGCCCTCGGCATCAAGATCGGGCCGCAGGTCGTCGTCGAGAAACCCGATCTGTGCCTCGAACGCCGGCAGCACGAACGCCGCCTCGACCGGCACCACATCGCCATCGACGGTGCGCACGCCCGTCATGGTCGCGCGCTCCCCCACGACGTCCTCGATGTCGCGGCGGTCAACGGCCACACCGAGCAGCCGCAGCCGCTCGGCATCAACCTCGTGCACCTGCTCCTCGTTCGCAAACAGCGTCACGTGCGAGCCGATGCGCGACAACTGCGCGGCCCGGTACGCGAGCGTCTTCGCGCTCGGCACGCCAAACACCGCGATTGAGGCATCGCGCTTATTCCACGCATCGCACACGACACACGAGTGGATGTGCGTGCCGTAGTACGCGCGCAGGGTCGGCAACTCCGGAAAAATTTCCTTCAGCCCGGTCGCGAGAATTACGCGATCGCCATGCACGAGCCGTGCCCGCGTGCCGCGCACCCCCTTCGCCTCGACCCGGAATCCCTCGCCGTCACGCGAGATTCGCGTCACCTGCGCGAACTGAATCTCGGCGTTCTCGTACGCCTCGACCGACTCGCGGCCAGCGGCACGCAGCTCGTTCGGAGGAATGTTGTCGCGTGAGAGAAAGCCGTGCGCCTCCATCGTCGCCGAGTGCCGCGGCCGATTGCCGTCGAGCACGAGCACGCGGCGCAACTGCCGCGCAAGCAGCAGCGCCGCCTGCAGGCCGGCGGGGCCGCCGCCAACAATGACGACCTCGTAGTGGTCTTCCGGCGCGATGGTCACATCGGCCCCCTAGGCGCTCAGGTGGTCGCGAAGCTTCTGGATGCGCGCGAGCGTCGCCTCGCGGCCGAGCAGCTCCATCGACTCGAACAGCGGCGGCGAAATGCGGCGACCCGACAGGGCGACGCGGGCAGGGCCAAACGCGAGCCGCGGTTTGATGCCGAGCTCGTCGATGAGCTTCGCGCGCATCGCGGCCTCGATCGGCTCGGTCGCCCACTCGCTCACGCCCTCGAGCGACTCGGCGGTTGCCGCGAGCACGTCGAGCGCGCCATCTTTCAGCGTCTTGAGCGCGTCGTCCTCGAACACGAGGTCGTCGGTCGACACGAACAGGAAGCCGAGCAGGCCGGGCGTCTCGCCGAGCAGCTGCATGCGTGACTGCACGAGCGGCGCGGCCTGGCGCACGATCTCGAGCTGCGCATCCGTCGCCGGCGTCGCGACGAGCTCGGCGGCCTGAAGGTACGGCACGAGCCGACCCGCGAAGTCCTCGGGCTCGAGCAGGCGCACATGCTCAGCGTTGATCGCCTCGGCCTTCTTCAGGTCGAAGCGGGCCGGGTTCGGGTTGACGTCGGCGACGTCGAACGCCGCGCACATCTCTTCCATCGTGAACACGTCGCGGTCGGCCGCAATCGACCAGCCGAGCAGCGCGAGGTAGTTGAGCAAGCCCTCGGGGAGGAACCCGCGGTCGCGGTGCAGGAACAGGTTCGACTCGGGGTCGCGCTTCGAGAGCTTCTTGTTGCCCTCGCCCATGACGTACGGGAGGTGACCGAAGCGCGGAATGAACTTCGCGACGCCGATCTCGACGAGCGCGTGGTACAGCGCGATCTGTCGCGGCGTCGACGAGAGGAGGTCCTCGCCACGCATGATGTGCGTGATCTCCATGAGCGCGTCATCAACTGGGTTCACGAGCGTGTAGAGCGGCTGGCCATTCGGGCGCACGACGACGAAGTCGGGGAACGAGCCCGCCTTGAACGTGATCTCGCCGCGCACGAGGTCGTCGAAGCTGAGGTCGGTGTCGCGCACACGCAGACGCAGGCTCGGCTCGCGGCCCTCGGCGCGGAACGCCGCCTTCTGCTCGTCGCTGAGCTCGCGCTCGAAATTGTCGTAGCCCTGGCGCGGGTCGCGACCGTTCGCGACGTTGCGCGCCTCGATCTCCTCGGCCGTCGCGAACGACTCGTAGAGGTGACCGGCCTCAAGCAGCTTCTGAATCACATCCTGGTAGATGTCACCACGCTGCGACTGGCGGTACGGCTCGTGCGGGCCGCCGACGCCGATACCCTCGTCCCAGTCGAGACCGAGCCAATTCAGCGCCTCGAGAATCTGCTGATAGCTCTCCTCCGAGTCGCGCTGCGCGTCGGTGTCTTCGATGCGGAACACGAACGTACCGCCGACGTGCTTCGCATATGCCCAGTTGAACAGGGCGGTTCGGATGAGCCCGACGTGCGGGGTGCCGGTGGGCGACGGGCAGAAACGAACACGAATCTCTGATGGTGCAGTCATGGTCTCTCTATCCTAATGTTCGTGAGACCATTCGACTTGTGACTCATGGCCCGATCATTCGCCTTATTTCTGGCGGGCAGCCCTCGAAGGCCCCCGCCGGTACGACGCCCGCCGACGCCCTCGACTTCGTCAGTGACGCACCCGATCGCATGGCCATGTCGTTCTACCCAGAGCCCACGCCCGAGCAGATCGCCGAGCTCGGCACCGCCTGGCAGCTGCACCCGGTCATGCTCGAAGACATCCTCATCGCGAACCAGCGGCCGAAGCTCGAGCGCGCCGGGGACGTGCTGCTGCTCGTACTGCGCTCGGCCCGCTACCTTGACGACATCGAAGAGATCGACTTCGACGAGTTCCACGTGCTCGTGCGCCCGGGTAACGTCGCCGTGCTCTGCCAAGACAACGAATGGATCGACGGCACGCGGGTGAGCGATCACGACGCCGAGCATCCCTTCAGCCTGATTCGCCGCGACGACGACAGCGTGCTGGCGCAGACGAACCTGCTCGCGCTCGGCCCCGAGGCGGTCGTTTACCGCGTCATCGACGCGATCGTCGACGGTTACGAGCCGGTGCTCCGCGGCCTCGAGATCGACCAGGAGCAGATCGAGCGCCAGGTATTTAGCGGGGATGCGGCGGTCACCGAGCGCATCTATCGCCTGAGCCAGGAGGTCATCGACATGCTTCAGACCGTGTCGTCAATGACCGAGGTCGTGACGGCCCTGCGCGGCGGCTTCGGGAAGTATGACATCCCCGCCGAGCTGCAGAAGTACCTTGACGACGTCGCCGACCACCTGGCGCGCCACGTCGCGCAGACGCGCGAGCTCAAGGAGTCGCTCACGCAGATCCTCAGCGTCAACTCAACCCTTGTGGCGCAGCGCCAGAACGAAGACATGAAGAAGATCTCCGGTTGGGCCGCGATCCTCTTCGCCCCGACCCTCGTCGGGGCCATTTACGGCATGAACTTCGACCACATGCCTGAACTCCACTGGGCGTTCGGCTACCCGATGGCGCTCGGCATGATGCTCGCGGTCGGCGTCGGGCTCTACTTCTTCTTCAAACGCGCAAATTGGATGTAGCTGGCCGCGTCCCGTCCGAAGGCGCAGGCCAAGTACGCCAACGGGGCGATGTCGATGCGCCCGCACGCTTTTTAGGCTTAGCGAATGCGCACCGCCTCCCCGCCTGAGCCCTGGCAGCCCAATCCCCACGCGACGGGCCTCCGACGTCGCATCGGCGAGTTCGTGCTGCACCCGGGGGTGCAGAACTTCATCATCGAGCTCGCGGCGAAGATGTTCTCGCTCGGGCGCGCATTCTGGCGCGATGGCTGGAACGTGTTCGACTTCCTCGTCGTCGCGATCGCGCTCATCCTCTCATCGGGGCCGCTCGCGGTGCTCCGCGCCCTGCGCGTGCTGCGGGTGCTACGGCTCGTCAACCGACTCCCCCAGCTGCGCCGCATCGCCGAGGCGATCATCCAGGCCATCCCGGGAATCGGCGCGATCGCCGCGCTCATGGCAATCATCTTCTACGTCGGCGCCGTGATGGCGACCGTGCTGTTCGGCGACTCACACACCGAGATGTTTGGCTCGATCCCGGCGTCGCTGCTCACGCTCTTTCAGGTGATGACGCTCGACAGTTGGGCGCTCGGGGTCGTCGTGCCCGTGATGAATGCGCATCCGAGCGCGTGGCTCTTCTTCATCCCGTTCATCCTCGTGTCGGCGTTCGTCATGCTCAATCTCTTCATCGCGGTCATCGTCGACACGATGTCGAATCTGCACGAGACGGCGCCCAGAGACGAACGCCAAGCCCTCCCACACGACCACGAGCTCGCGGCAATGCGCCACGAGCTCGCAGAAATCAAGGCGTTGCTACTTAAGCAGCAGTCACCGGGTTCATAAGCGCGCCGATGCCCTCGATCGCGCAGGTGACCTCGTCGCCGTCGACGATCTGGCCGACACCCTCGGGGGTGCCGGTGAGCAGCACGTCGCCGGGCAGCAGGGTGAAGATGCTCGACGCGTACTCGATGAGCGTGCCGATCGAGCGCTCCATCTGGTTGAGGTTGCCGACCTGGCGGGTCTCGCCATTGACCTGGCTACCGATCGCGCCCTCGGTCGGGTCGAACTCGGTCTCGATGTAGGGGCCGAGCGGGCAGAACGAGTCAAAGCCCTTCGCGCGCGACCACTGGCCGTCCTTGCGCTGCAGGTCGCGAGCGGTGACGTCGTTGCCGACGGTGTAGCCGAAGATGACCTGCGCCGCGTCGCTCGCGGGCACGTTGCGCGCCACCTGGCCGATCACGACGGCGAGCTCGGCCTCGTAGTGCACCTCTTCGGACAGCTTCGGCAGGATGATCGGATGCCCGGGGCCGACGATCGACGTGTTCGGCTTGAGGAACATGAGCGGTTCGCCCGGTACCTCGTTGCCCATCTCGGCGGCGTGGGCGGCATAGTTACGGCCAAACGCAACGACCTTCGAGCGCGGGATGACCGGGGCGAGCAGGCGCGCCTCGTCGAGCGGGATGCGCTCGTCGGTCGTCTCGAAGCCGGTATAGAGCGGGTCGCCGAAGAGCTTGACGAGTTCGTTGGTCTCTTCGTCGAGAATGCCGTAGGCGAGCTGGTTCTGGTAATCGAAACGTGCGATCTTCACCGCGCCAGCCTAACGCGCCCTACTCGGGCAACAACTCGACACCCTCGACCTTGTCGCGCTCGTACTCCGATACCTCGAGGGTTTCGCCGCGGAAATACCGCGGGTTCACGACGCGCATCACGATCATGAGCACCACGCCGAGCAGCAGCACGCCGATGCCAAGCACGAACACGAGGCCGACCCCGCTGATCGACGAACCCGAGCCATACCCGGGGTCTATTGAGTCGATGCAGGTCTGCACGAACATCCACACGAGTGTCGCGCCGCCGGCGAGCGGCAAGAGGAAGCGCATGAAGAAGTTGCGGAGGCTCGTGAACCAGCTCCGGCGAAAGTACCAGACCGCGGCGAGCCCGGTGGCGCCGTAGTAGAAGCAGACCATCATGCCGAGCGCGGTGATCGTGTCCCACAGCGCGTTCTCGCTGAGCAGGCGCATGACCACGTAGAAGACGATGGATGCGGTGGCCGCGACGAACGTGGCAACCCCAGGCGATTTGAAGCGCGGCGAGATCTTCGCGAACGACTTCGGCATGGCCTCGTAGAAGCCCATCGCGAGCATCGTGCGTGCCGGCGAGACCATCGTCGACTGGAGCGAGGCGAGCGACGAGGTGAGGATCGCGATCGACATGAGAATCGCAAATGGCCCCATCACCTCGGGCGCGAGCACCGCGAAGATCGACTCCTGGTTCTCCGGGTTGCCGGCACCGAGCCCCTCATCGCCGACACCAGCCCACATCAGGGTCGCGACCGTGACGAGCAGGTAGAGCACGACGATGGTGATAATCGTGACGGTGGCGGCACGGCCGGGCGTGCGCTTCGGGTCCTTCGTCTCCTCGTTCATCGTGATGACGGTGTCCCACCCCCAGAACATGAAGATCGAGAGCGAGACGCCGGCGATGACCACCGAGAGGTCGCCGACCTCGAACGGGTTGAACCAGCTCACGTCGACCGGCGTCGCGTCGAAGGCGTCGCCGCCGAGCGCCGACGAGATCGCGGCGACCGAGTACCAGACGAGCGCGATGAGCTGGAACACGACGAGGCCCCACTGCACGCGCTCGGTCGTCTCGACGCCGCGATACCCGATCCACGCCGCGACCGCGACAAAGATCGTCGTGACGACGATGTTGAGGAACAGGTTGTCGCCCGGAACGTCCGCGATCGCGGAGTTACCGGTGATCTGCGCGAGCAGAATAAAGAAGAAGTCGGTCGCGACCGCCGCGAGGTTCGAGAGCACGAGAATCGTCGCCGACACGAGGCCCCAGCCGGTCATCCACCCGATGATCGGGCCAAACGCGCGCGTCGCCCAGGTGAACGAGGTGCCCGAGTCGGGCAGTGCCATGTTGAGCTCTCGGTACCCAAAGAGCACGAGCAGCATCGGGATGAAGCCGATGAGCAAGATCGCCGGCGTCTGCAACCCGACCTCCGACACGGTCGGCCCGAGCCCCGAGGTGAGGGTGTACGCGGGCGCAATTGTCGAGACGCCGATGACGGCGCCGCCAATCACGCCGACCTTGCCGACGCTGAGGCCCTTCGAGCTCGGGCCCTTAATCGCGGTGGTGATGGGGCCGTCGATCTGCTTCGTCATTCCGCTCCATTAATCGATTTAGTTCAGGACATAAGGATGCGCACCGACCGTACGCGTCAGGCTCAGTCGAGGTATTCGCTCGGCAGCACGACGACCGGCACCTCGAGCGCATCGAGGATGCGCCGGGCTCGCGAGCCGAGGAACACGCTGAGCCCGCGGCCGAGCCGGCTCGAGCCCAAATAGGCCACGTCGCCCGGGCGCCACTCGATCTTTGCGAGGGCATCCTCGAGGCGATGCCCCTCGGCGATCTCGATCGTCGCGCGTCCCGAATCGAGCAGCCCCGAAGCTACCGCTTCGAGCTGCTCGCCACCGAAACGACGGGCCTCATCGGTGATCTCGCGCACGTCGCGCGGCGCGATTTGGTCGATCTGCACGAGTGACACGAGCCGCAGCGGCACGTCGCGTCGTACGGCACGCACAACCGATCGGCCGATCACCACTTCGCTGCCCGAGCGCGTGCCGTAGATGCCGGTGACCCGCTGCACGCCGCCGCCTGGATTCGTGAACCTGCGCGGTGCGAGACCGACCGGCACCGGGGATGCGTGCAGCAACGCGTTCGCGACCGAACCGAGCGTGAATTTGCCGAGCAGCGGCCCAGCCTGCGCGCCGATGACGATCATTTTCGCGTCGAGCTCGGCCGCAGCATCCAGCAACCCATGCGCGGCCGAATCGTTGAAGCGAAAGTCGACCTGCGCGTGGATACCCTCGGGCACGCGCCGCAGCGCATCGTCGGCCCAGTCACGCAGCTGATGCGAGTAGATGTGGTCGCTCGGAACTGGGGTACCGACGCTCGCAGTACCAAAGGCGTTCGGCTCGGGCAGCACCATGACGATGCGCACCTCGGCGTCGATACCCTCGGCCATGAAGCTCGCGAACTCGAGGGCGTCGTAGCCGCGGGCATCCGCAATATACCCAACGACGAATCGATCACGGGGTACCTGCGTTTCGGCCATTCGTTGCCACTCCTCTGTGTCGCGCACGCAACTCTGCGCGCCGACAATGCTACCCCGAATGGCTTCGCTGACGAATGACGATCATTTATTGATTACGCTGGAGACATTCACCAAGGAGGTCGAAATGGTTGGCAATCGACGCCCGGCAGGGCGGCCGCGCACGCGCATCCTCGGCCGCGAGGTCATCACCGACGCAGCCCGCAAGATTATTGCAACGAACGGCGTGCAGTCGTTCACGATGACGCAGCTTGCCTCGCAGCTCAACGTCACCCCGTCGGCCGTGTACAACCATGCCGATTCGAAGCTCGAGATCCTTCGTTGGATCGAAGACGCGATCATGGGCGAGGTCGACACCGACGCATTCGACACGCTGCCGTGGCGAGAGGCGCTCAAGGTCTGGGCCCGCAGCTATCGCGACATCATGGCGAACCACTCCGAGCTCATCACGGCCATCGCGACCACCGAAGTGATCGAGTCGCCTCAGACCGTGGCGATGTACGAGCAGGTGACGAAGGTGCTCGTGGCGGCCGGCTGGCCGCTCGACTCGGTCGTGCGACTCATCACGGCGCTCGAGTCGTTCATTTATGGCAACGCGATCAACGAACACGCGCCGGAAGACATTTACAACGTCGGCGAACTCGCTGGCTACGCCCCAACCTTTTCGAAGGCGGTTGAGGCGCAGCCGACGCGCAGCCAACACGATGTCAATGACGAGCTGTTCGATATCGGCTTCGAGGCCATCGTCAGCTGGTCATACGACCACTACGTAGTTACGCGTTCGCGCGGATAGCCTCGACCAGCACGTTCAGGCCGTCGCGGAGAGTCTCCTCGGGCATCACGAGCGGGGGCAGCAGGCGAATCACGTTGCCGTAGGTACCGCAGGTGAGGAACAGCGCACCCTGCTCGAGGGCGGACTTGACGATCTTGCCAACGACCTCGGCGTTCGGCTCCTTCGAGCCATCCTTGACGAACTCGATCGCGAGCATCGCACCGCGACCGCGCACCTCACCAACGATGCCGACCTCGTCAACGAGCGGCTCGAGAATCTCCTTCGCCACCTCGCCGATCTTCAGCGCGGCGTCGAGCAGGCCCTGCTCTTCGTAGGCGTCGAGGGTTGCGAGCGCCGAAGCATTCGCCACCGGGTTGCCCGAGTAGGTGCCACCGATGCCGCCGGGCTGCGGGGCATCCATGATCTCGGCGCGACCGACGACGGCCGAGAGCGGCATCCCGCCAGCGAGGCCCTTCGCGGTGGTGATGAGGTCGGGCTCGATGCCGCTCCACTCCGAGCAGAACCACTTGCCGGTGCGGGCCATGCCGGCCTGCACCTCGTCGGCGACGAAGACGATGCCGTTGTCGTTCGCGAACCTCACGAGCGACTCGAGGAAGCCGTCAGCGGGCACGAGGAAGCCACCTTCGCCGACGAGCGGCTCAATGACGATCGCAGCGACGTTGTTCGCGCCGACCTGCTTCTCGATGGCGGTGATGGTGCGGGCCGCAGCCTCTTCACCGGTCATGCCCTCGGGGTCGCGGAAGGGGTAGCTCAGCGGCACGCGGTAGATCTCGTTCGCGAACGGGCCGAAGCCGTCCTTGTACGGCATGTTCTTCGCGGTCATCGCCATGGTGAGGTTCGTGCGGCCGTGGAAGGCGTGGTCGAACACGACGACGGCGTTGCGACCGGTGTACTTGCGCGCGATCTTCACCGCGTTCTCGAGCGCCTCGGCGCCCGAGTTAAACAGGGCGGCCTTCTTGTCGAAGCTGCCGGGGGTGAGTTCGGTGAGTCGCTTGCAGAGCTCGATGTAGTTGCCGTAGGGCGCGGTGTTGATCTGCAGGTGCAGCGCGTTCGCGGCGGCCTCCTGCACGGCCTTGACGACCTTGGGGTTCGCGTTACCGACCGTGGTCACACCGATGCCCGAGCCGAAGTCGATGAACTGATTGCCATCGACGTCGCGCAGTACGACACCGTCGACGTCCTCGATGTAGCTGGGCAGAGCCGAGCCAATCGACGCGCTGACGTACTTGGCGCGCTCCTTCGCGAGCTCCTGCGACTTGGGGCCGGGGATCTCGGTGACAATCTTTCGCTGCTGTTCGAGACGGAACTCCATTGCTCTGCCTTCCTTTCGTTGCTGACGGACGCAATTCTTCGCCACTGAGGTCAGCGTACGCTGATGGCCCCGGCGATTTGATGTGGCCTTGCACGACACTCATTTCGCTTGTTGTGCATGCGCACGAGCAATAGGCTCGGTCCATGGTCACGACAATTGCCGGTCTGCTGCGCACCCCCGAGCTCGGGCTTCGGCCCCGCCTCGGCGACGACGCGCAGCTGCGCCGCCCCGTCGACTGGGCCGTCGTTACCGAACTCATCGACCCCTCCCCCTACCTCGCGGGTGGCGAGCTGGTTCTTACCACCGGGGTGCGGCTGCGCACTCCCGGCAATTTTGAGCAGTTCGTCTCGACTGCCGCGAAGGCCGGCTCGGCGGGCATCGGTTTCGGTGTCGGCATTAGCCACGACGAACTGCCGGATGCGCTGCTCGCGTCCGCGAGGCGCGCGGGCCTGCCGGTGTTCGAGGTGCCCTTCGAGGTCGCGTTCTCAGAGGTGATCCGCCGCGTCGCCGAGCTCAACGAGAGCGAGCGCGTCGCGAAGCTCGAGTCGCGCTACCGGCAGCGCCACCGCCTCGTCGAGCTACTGCTCAGCGACGGCGGGCTCGACGCCATGCTCGAGCGGCTCGAGAAAGAGACCGGCGCCCACTTCGCGGTGTCGCTCAACGGTGAGGTCGTCTCGGGCACGCTCGAGGTTGACGACCCGGCGGCGAGCGGCTGGGATGCGCTGCCAATCGCCCTCGGCAGCTCGGGCCAGGCGACGCTGCACGCGACGCGACCACGCGACGACGACCTCGTCAACGGCGCCCGCTCGCTCGTCGGGCTCTACCTCGCGCAGGCGGCCCGGCGCGTCCGTGCGGCACGCGAGCAGGCGGGGCAGGTGCTCGCCGAACTCGGCGACGACCGCTTCGATGACGCGGCCACGGCATCCCGCCTCGAGCAGCTCGGGCTGCGCCTCGACCGCAGCTACCGGATGGTCGTGGCCGAGCAGCAGCGCGGCTCGCGCGGCGAACTCGGCGGCATGCGCATCCCCGTCTCGCTGCAGGCGACGGCGACGGCGATCATCGATGACGCGCTCGTCGTGGTGCTCGACGAGCGCGTTGTCGACCCGCACATCGCGGCCGAGGTGCTGCTCGTGACGGCTCGCGCCGCCGGTATCTCGGTGCATCTCGGGGTCGGCGGCGCCTACCCCGTCAGCCCGGCGCTGCGCTGGAGTTGGTACGAGGCCCGTGATGCCCTCGCGTCGCTCGGCGATGGCGAAGAGATCGGCCACGCCGAGCGACTCTCGCTCGCCTCGCTCATCCTCAGCGCTGACGAGGCGCCGCTGGCGCAACTCGCTCAGCAGGTGCTCGGGCCGCTCGAGCGCAGCGACGCCGAGCACGGCACGGCGCTCGTCGACACCCTCGACGCCTGGCTCGCCCATTCGGGCAGCGTCACCGAGGTGGCTGACGCGCTCGGCACGCACCGCAACACGGTGCGCTATCGCATCGAGCAGATCGTGAAGGTCTCGGGGCTCGACCCGCGGGTCACGGCCGACGTCGTGCAGTTCTCACTCGCCCGCACCGCGACCCGCTTGCTGCGCCGGAGCGCCCGTCGCTAGACGAGCTGGTGCAGCCAGCTGTGGGCGTCGGGCACCTCACCGTTTTGAATGCCGGTGAGCTGCGCACGGATGCGCATGGAGAGCGAGTCGAGGGTGACCGGCGGGTTCTCGATGACGAAGTCGGTTGCCTTGAGCGTGCCGATCGGCGCGATCACGGCGGCAGTGCCGACGGCAAACGCCTCGGTGATCTCGCCCGCCGCGGCGCCCTCGCGCCACTCGTCGAGCGTGATGCGGCGGCGCTCGACCTTGTGGCCGGCTTCAGCGACGAGCTCAAGGATCGCCTCGTTCGTCACGCTCGCGAGAATCGAGTCCGACTCTGGGGTCGCGACGGTGCCGTCCTTGAACGCGAGCACGATGTTCATACCACCGAGCTCCTCGAGGTACTTCTGCTCGAACGCGTCGAGGAACAGCACCTGCTCGCAGCCGTTCGCATACGCGGTCTGCTGCGGCAGCAGGCTCGCGGCATAGTTGCCGCCGCACTTCGCCGCACCCGTGCCGCCCTTGCCCGCACGCGACAGCTCGCGCTCGAGCCAGATGCTGACCGGCTGAGTTGGGTCTTGGAAGTACGAGCCCGCGGGCGACGCGATGACGTAGTACGAGACCGACTCCGCGGCCCGCACACCGAGGAAATCCTCGTTCGCGATCATGAAGGGGCGCAGGTAGAGCGATTGGTCCTTGCCATACTCGGGCACCCAGCGCTGGTCAATCTCGACGAGTTGGCGCAGCGACTCGATGAACAGTTCCTCGGGCAGTTCCGGCAGCGCGAGGCGACGGGCCGAGCCTGCGAAGCGGGCCGCGTTGCGGTCGGGACGGAAGGTGTGCACCGTGCCGTCGGCGTGACGGTACGCCTTCATCCCCTCAAAGATCTCCTGCGCGTAGTGCAGCACCGCGCTGGCGGGATTGAGCATGAGGGGGCCGTAGGGCACGACACGGGCATCCTGCCAGCCGCCGTCCTTGGTCCAGTCGATGACCACCATGTGGTCGGTGAAGTAGTGCCCGAATCCCGGGTTCTGCAGGATTTCGGCGACCTCGGCATCCAACTTCGCGCTGCTGTTGCGCTCGATCCGGAATTCGAGTTCGGTCGTGGTCGACATGGGAGTCCTCTCAAAAAAACTTAGTTGTTGAGCTGCGCGACGATGGCGTCGCCGATCTCACTCGTGCTGCGAGGCGCGCCGTCACGGGCGACGAGGTCGGCCTCACAGGCTGCCTCGACACGGTCGGCTGCCTCGGCGTGGCCGAAGTGGCGCAGCAGCAGGGCAACCGAGAGGATGGCTGCGGTTGGGTCCGCCTTACCGGTGCCTGCAATGTCTGGTGCCGAGCCATGAACGGGTTCGAACATGCTCGGGAACGCGCCCTCGGGGTTGATGTTGCCCGAGGCTGCCAGGCCGATACCACCGGTAACGGCGCCAGCAAGGTCGGTGATGATGTCACCAAAGAGGTTGTCGGTCACGATCACGTCGAAGCGAGCGGGATCAGTGACCATGAAAATTGTAGCCGCGTCGATGTGCAGGTAGTCGACAGCCACCTCGGGGTACTCGGCGGCGACCGCGTTCACGGTGCGGTTCCAGAGCAGACCGGCGTTGATGAGCACGTTCTTCTTGTGCACAAGCGTGAGCTTGTTGCGGCGCGTCTTCGCGAGCTCGAACGCGTAGCGCACGGTGCGCTCGACGCCGTACGCGGTATTCACCGACGTCTCGGTCGCGACCTCGTGCGGGGTGCCGGTGCGCATCGTGCCGCCATTACCCGTGTAGAGGCCCTCGGTGCCCTCGCGCACGACGACGAAGTCGATGTCGCCGGGCGTCGCGAGCGGGCTGCGGGCGCTCGGCCAGAGCTTCGACGGGCGCAGGTTGATGTAGTGGTCAAACGCGAAGCGGAGCTTGAGCAGCAGGCCGCGCTCGAGGATGCCGCCCGCGAGCTTCGGGTCGTTCGGGTCGCCTCCGACGGCGCCGAGCAGCAGGGCGTCGTGGCGCTTGAGCTTGTCGAGCGCCTCGGCGCTGAGCACCTCACCGGTCGCAAGGTAGTGGGATGCGCCGTGCGGGTAGTCCGTCTCGGTGAGCTCCACCCCCTCGGGCAGCGCCGCGCGCAGCACCTTCCGCGCCTCCGTAATGACCTCGGGGCCGATTCCGTCGCCCTGAATGATCCCAAGATCTAGCTGCTGTGCCACCCGGTGTGTCCTTTCACTCACGTCCTGCCAGCTTACCGCCGCTATTCGTCGATGCCGTAGTCCTCCCGCAGCCGCTCGCGGCTCGCGGAGGTGCCCTCGAGCTGCAGCGCGAGCAGCTCGGCATAGATGCCTCCGGATGCGGCAAGCTCGGCAGGCGAGCCGATTTCGTCGATGCGACCGTCGCGCAGCGTGATGATGCGGTCGACGTCGCGGATGGTCGAGAGGCGGTGGGCAATGATGAGGCTCGTGCGGTCCCCCGCCATGAGCGCATCCAGGCCTGTCTGCACCGCGCGCTCACTCTTCGTGTCGAGCGCGCTCGTCGCCTCGTCGAGGATGAGCACCGGTGCGTCCTTGAGCATCGCGCGGGCGACGGCGATGCGCTGCTTCTGCCCGCCGGACAGCTTGAGGCCGCGCTCGCCGATGACAGCGTCGAGGCCCTTCGGGAACCCCGAGATGAAGTCCCAGGCATTCGCCCGGCGGGCCGCGTCGACGATCTCGGCCTCGCTCGCCTCGGGGCGGCCATACGAGATGTTCTCGCGGATCGTGCCGCTGAACAGCGAAGGCTCCTGAAACACGACGCCGATCTGGTCGCGCAGCGAGCGCATCTTCAGGTGCGCGATGTCCTCCCCGAACAGCTCGATGCTGCCCGAGTTCACGCGGTAGAAGCCGAGCAGCAGGCTGACGATCGTGCTCTTGCCGCCGCCCGAGCCGCTCACGAAGGCGATTCGTTCGCCGCGGCGCACGTCGAACGAGATGCCCGACAACACCGGCGTCTCCTCGTCGTAGGCGAAGCGGACGTTGTCGAAGCGCACCGGCAGGGCCATCGCCTGCCGTTCGCGGCTCTCGGCAGTTGCCGCCGGGTCGCGCAGCTCGAGGCCCTCGCGCTCATCCGGCGCCAGCTCCATCACCGTGAAGTAGTCGCGCGAGCCGGCCACCGCATGCTGGGCAGCGTCGATCATCCAGGACATCATCGACACGGGCGCCCGAGCCATGCTCACGAGCTGAATCAGCAGCACCATGTCGCCGAGGCTGAAGCGCCCCTGCGCGGTCTGGATGAACAGGATGAGGTAGATGCCGAAGAACGCGAGGTTGAGGGCGAGGCGGCGCAGGGCATCCATGCCGTGCCAGAGGCGCGACTGCGAGCCGGTGAGCCGCACGGTGGCCGTGAACTCCTCAACGAACAGCTTCCACTCGCGGCGTTCCTGCGCGAACGAGCGCACGGCGGGCAGTTGTCCCACGACCTCGCTGAAGCGACCGCGCGCGGTGTCGACGTGGGCGTTCTTTTCGTGCTCGATGCGCTGCCAGCGCTTCGACGTGAGCGCGGTGAGCCACATGTAGATCGGGAACAGCAGGAACAGCAGCAGCGCGATCGGCCACGAGTAGAACGCGGTGATGATGAGCACCGCGACCGTCGTGATCAGCATCGAGAACATGCTGTTCGCGAACGACTGCATGAACCGCGTCACCTCGGTGATCGTGCGGTCGAGGCGCGAGACGATCGTGCCCGTGAGCTCGTCGTCGAAGTAGCGCTGCGGCAATTGCAGCAGCTGGTTGTAATAGCGCGTCGACAGCAGCGAGCGCATCTTCGCGCTCATGACGTCGCCGAAGTATCCGCCCGCGGCGTCGGCGCCGGTGACCACGAGTTCAATCGCAAGAAACGCGACCGCGAGCCACACGACGCCCGCGATCGCGGCCTCGAACGTGCGCTCGCCGCCGACGATCGCGACGATCTCGTCGGTCGCCGCACCGATGATGAACGGGGTGACGAGTGCGCCGGCCGCCGAGACGAGCGTCAGCACGATGATCGCGAGGTAGTACGGGTTCAGTTCCTTCGTGTACGTAACCAGCTTCGCGAGACTCTTCACTCCTCCAATACTAGGCAAGGCGCCACCCGCGAGCGGGTGGCGCCTTGCCTCAAAAGGGTGGTGTTCGCGACTAGCGTGCGGCCTGACCGTCGGTGTAGTCGGTGTCCTGCTGCGACCACGAGAAGAGCTTGCGCAGTTCCTGACCGGTCTTCTCGATCGGGTGGCCCTGCTCCTGCTCGCGGAGCTTCTTGAACTCGGGCGCGCCAGCGTCCTGGTCCTCGATGAAGCGCTTCGCGAAGGCGCCCGACTGGATGTCCGCGAGCACTCCCTGCATGTTCTGCTTCACGTTCGCGTCGATAACGCGGGGGCCCGAAACGTAGTCGCCGTACTCGGCGGTGTCCGAGATGCTCCAGCGCTGCTTGGTGATGCCACCCTCCCACATGAGGTCGACGATGAGCTTGAGCTCGTGCAGCACCTCGAAGTACGCGATCTGCGGCTGGTAGCCCGCCTCGGTGAGCACCTCGAAGCCGGCCTGCACGAGGTGGCTCATGCCACCGCAAAGCACGGCCTGCTCGCCGAACAGGTCGGTCTCGGTCTCTTCGGTGAAGGTCGTCTTGATGACGCCGGCTCGGGTGCCACCGATCGCCTTCGCGTACGACTTCGCGGTCTCCCAGGCCGAGCCCGACGCGTCGTTCTCGACGGCGATGATGTCGGGGATGCCGCGGCCGGCCTCGTACTCGCGACGCACGGTGTGGCCCGGCGCCTTCGGGGCGACGAGGATCACGTCAACGCCGGCCGGCGGGGTGATGTAGCCGAAGCGGATGTTGAAGCCGTGCGCGAAGGCGAGTGTCTTGCCGTCGGTGAGGTTCGGCTCGATCTCCTCGGCGTAGAGCGAGCGCTGGCTCTGGTCGGGCGCGAGGATCATGATGAGGTCAGCCCACTTGGTGGCCTCGGCGTTCGTGAACACCTGGAAGCCAGCCTCTTCTGCCTTCGCGGCCGACTTCGAGCCCTCGCGGAGCGCGATTGCGACCTCGACGCCCGAGTCACGCAGGTTCTGTGCGTGCGCGTGACCCTGCGAGCCATAGCCGACGACGGCTACCTTCTTGCCTTGGATGATCGACAGGTCTGCGTCGTTGTCGTAGAAGATCTCAGCCATGTGTGATCGGTTCTCCTTGAATTCTGTTCTGGATGTGATGTTTGTGGTTAGCGCAGCACGCGCTCAGAGATGGACTTGGGGCCGCGGCCAACCGCGATTAGGCCGGACTGCACGAGCTCGCGGATGCCGTACGGTTCCAGCATGCGCAGCAGCGCCTGAACCTTGCCCGAGTCACCCGTGGTTTCGATGACGAGCGAGTCGGGGGCGACGTCCACAACACGCGCCCGGAACAGGTTCACGGCCTCGATAACTTCGGAGCGCGTCTGCTTGTCCACGCGCACCTTGACGAGGATGTGCTCCCGCTCGACCGCACTGGCTGGGTCGAGCTCAACGATCTTGATGACGTTGACCAGCTTGTTGAGCTGTTTCGTCACCTGTTCGAGCGGGAAATCTTCGACGTTCACGACCACGGTCATGCGCGAGAGGCCTTCGACCTCCGAGGCGCCGACCGCGAGTGAGTCAATGTTGAAGCCGCGGCGTGCGAACAGGCCCGCAACGCGGGTGAGAAGGCCGGGCTTGTCTTCGACGAGCAGCGAAAGAATGTGCTTCGACATCTGAGTTACTCCCCCTCGTAGGCCGGGCTGGCTTCGCGCGCGTAGCGAATGAAGCTGTTCGAGACGCCCTGCGGCACCATCGGCCACACCATGGCCTCGGCCGACACGACGAAGTCGATGACGACCGGGCGGTCGTTCGTCTCGAGCGCGAGCTTGATCGCGTCGTCGATCTCGTCTTCTTTTTCAACGCGAATGCCGAGGGCGCCGTAGGCGTCCGCGAGCTTCACGAAGTCGGGCACCCGCACCGAGGCGTGCCCCGTGTTGAGGTCGGTGTGCGAGTAGCGACCGTCGTAGAAGAGGGTCTGCCACTGACGCACCATGCCGAGCGACGAGTTGTTAATCACCGCGATCTTGATCGGGATGTTGTTGATGACGCAGGTCGCAATTTCCTGGTTCGTCATCTGGAAGCAGCCGTCACCGTCAATCGCCCACACCACGCGGTCGGGCTCGCCGACCTTGGCGCCCATGGCCGCGGGAACCGCGTAGCCCATGGTGCCGGCGCCACCGGAGTTGAGGAACGAGTTGGGCCGCTGCAGGCTGAGGAACTGCGCCGCCCACATCTGGTGCTGGCCGACGCCGGTCGCGTAGACCGCCTCGGGGCCGGTGAGGTCGCTGATGCGCTCGATGATGTGCTGCGGCGCGAGCAGGCCGTCGGTCGACGGGGCAAAGCCGCGCGGGAACTCGTTGCGGAGCCCGTTGAGGAACTCCCACCACTCGCCGAGGTCGGGCTTTTCGCCCGAGTCCTCGCGCACGGCGCGGATCACGTCGGCGAGCACCTCCTTGGCGTCACCCACGATCGGCACGTCGGCGGTGCGGATCTTCGAGATCTCGGCCGGGTCGATGTCGATGTGCACGACCTTCGAGTTCGGCGAGAACAGTTCGGACTTGCCGGTCACGCGGTCGTCAAAGCGGGCGCCGACCGTGAACAGCAGGTCGGCCTCCTGTAGCGCAAGCACCGCGGGCACAGTGCCGTGCATGCCGGGCATGCCGAGCATCTGCTCGTGGTCGTCGGGGAACACGCCGCGCGCCATGAGCGTCGTGACGACCGGCGCACCGGTGAGCTCCGCGAGTTCCTTGAGTTCGGGGGATGCGCCGGCTCGGCCGACGCCGCCGCCCGCGTAAATCACGGGCTTGCGCGCCTCGCGCAGCGCCTCGCGCGCCGCGATGATCTGCTTGCCGTGCGCCTTCGTGATGGGGCGGTAGCCGGGCAGGTCAATCTTGACGGGCCAGCTGAAGTCGAACTCGTTCTGCTGGGCGTCCTTGGTGATGTCCACGAGCACGGGGCCCGGTCGACCGGTCGAAGCGAGGTGGTACGCGCTCGCGATCGCGCCGGGCACGTCCTCGGCACGCTTCACGAGGAACGAGTGCTTCGTGACGGGCATCGTGATGCCGACGATGTCGGCTTCCTGGAACGCGTCGGTGCCCATGAGCGTCGAGAACACCTGGCCGGTGATCGCGAGCATCGGCACCGAGTCCATGTAGGCGTCGGCGATCGCGGTAACGAGGTTGGTGGCGCCGGGGCCGGAGGTGGCGATGCACACCCCGACCTTCCCGCTCGCGGCGGCATACCCCTCGGCCGCGTGGCCGGCGCCCTGTTCGTGGCGTACGAGGATGTGGTTCAGCGTCTTCGCGTCGAGGATTGCGTCGTAGGCAGGCAGAATCGCGCCGCCAGGCAGACCGAACACGTCGGTCACGCCCAGCAGTTCGAGTGTGCGCACCACGGCAGCGGCACCCGTCATCCGCTCCGGTGCAACTTGAGTTGTCATATGCGTCGATATCTCCAGTGAGAAGGGAGTTAACCCGTGACGGCACCCTCTGAGGCGGAGTGCACAAGCTTGGCGAACTTCGCGAGCACACCGCGCGTATAGCGCGGAGGCAGCGGTTCCCAGCCTTCACGGCGGGAGGAGAGCTCGGACTCGTCGACGAGTAGGTCCATAGTCCGAGCGGCGATGTCAACCCGAATGAGATCACCGTCGCGTACAAAGGCGATGGGTCCTGCATCTACTGCCTCTGGCGCGACGTGGCCGATGCACAGGCCAGTTGTGCCGCCTGAGAATCGACCGTCAGTGAGCAATAGTACATCCTTGCCGAGACCGGCTCCCTTGATCGCACCGGTGATCGCGAGCATCTCGCGCATGCCAGGGCCACCCTTCGGACCTTCGTAGCGGATCACCACGACGTCGCCGTGGTGGATCTCGCCCCGGGTCAGCGCATCCATAGCCTCACGCTCGCGCTCGAACACGCGCGCCGGGCCTTCGAACACGTCGAGGTCGAATCCGGCCGATTTCACGACGGCGCCCTCGGGGGCGAGCGTGCCGTGCAGCACCGAGATGCCGCCCTTCTCGTGGATCGGGTTGTCGAGGGTGTGGATGACCTCGCCGTCGAGCGGCTCGGGCGAGAGCTCGGCAAGGTTCTCGGCCACGGTCTTGCCGGTGCAGGTGAGCGCGTCGCCGTGGATCATGCCCGCGTCGAGCAGCGCCTTCATGACGACGGGGATGCCGCCGACGAGGTCGACGTCATTCATGACGTACTGACCGAAGGGCTTCATGTCGGCGAGGTGCGGCACCTTGTCGGCGATGCGGTTGAAGTCGTCGAGGGTGAGCTCAACCTCGGCCTCGTGCGCGATGGCGAGCAGGTGCAGCACGGCGTTCGTCGAGCCGCCCATGCACATGACGACGGCGATCGCGTTCTCGAATGCCTTCTTCGTGAGGATGTGTTCGGTGGTGATGCCGAGGCGCAGCATGTTCACGACCGCCTCGCCCGACTTGTGGGCGTAGTAGTCGCGGCGACGGTCGGCCGATGCGGGCGCGGCCGACCCCGGGATCGACATGCCGAGGGCCTCGGCGACCGAGGCCATGGTGTTCGCGGTGTAGAAGCCGCCGCAGGCGCCCTCGCCAGGGCAGATAGCCTCTTCGATGCGCTTGCGGTCTTCCTCGCTCATGAGGCCCGCCTTGCAGGCGCCGACGGCTTCGAAGGCGTCGATGACCGTGACGTTCTCCTTCAGAGTGCCGTCGGTGAGGCGCACCTTGCCGGGGTAGATCGACCCGGCGTAGAGGAACACGCTCGCGAGCTTGAGGCGCGCGGCCGCCATGAGCATGCCGGGCAGTGACTTGTCGCAACCGGCCAGCAGCACCGAGCCGTCGAGGCGCTCGGCCTCCATCACGGTCTCGACCGAGTCGGCGATGACCTCGCGCGACACGAGCGAGAAGTGCATACCCTCGTGGCCCATCGAGATGCCGTCGGAGACCGAGACGGTGCCGAACTGCAGCGGGTAGCCGCCGCCGGCGTGCACGCCCTCCTTGCAGCCCTGCGCGAGGCGGTCAAGGCTCAGGTTGCAGGGGGTGATTTCGTTCCACGAGCTCGCAATACCGATCTGGGGTTTCGCCCAGTCGTCATCGCCCATCCCGACCGCGCGAAGCATGCCGCGCGACGCGGTGGCCTCGATGCCGTCGGTAATGACGCGGGACTTCGGCTTGATGTCAACGCCGTTGGTGGATGCAGAAGCTTGCTCGGTCATGAGCCAAGTCTATAGCTTGGGTGCGTTCGGATTTCGCGACTCAGGCTCGGGCGCATCGGCGGCGTCATCGGCGATCCTGACCCGCTCGCGGGCCGCTTCTTCTTCCTCAGCACGCTGGGCGCGCTTGACCTCGTCCTCGAGTTCGTCGATGCGCAGCTCGACGTGCTCAAAGTGACGGGATCGGTAGCCGCCGCGCGCGAGCACCATACCCGCGGCGGGGGTGGTGAGGAACTGGAATATGACAATCGGCACGAGGAACGCGATCGTCCACGCGTCGGTCTGCTGCAGCGCGACGCCGACGAGGATGAACAGCAACCCGGCCGCCTGGGGCTTCGACTGCGCGTGCAGGCGCGCGATCATATCGGGGAACCTCAGCAGGCCAAGGCCCGCGGTGAACGACAGGAACGCACCCGCGAGCACAAAGATGATCGTGGCGAGATCGAGCCAGGTGTTACCGCTCACTCCGCACCTCCCGGGCTACCACATCGTGGGCGAGCTCGTGCCGCGCCGCGTCCTCATGCCCGATCGAGCCGTCGGCGTCGCGGTGCCGCTCGACGTCGTCCTGCTCAGGGAGTGCCTGGTCGGATGTGCTCGAGTTGATCGAGTTGCCCGAGCGACCGCGCGAGACAAAGCGGGCTACCGCCATGGTGCCGATCGACGCGGTCATCGCGAGGCCGAGCACGAGCGGCAGGGTCGTGGTGTGGCCGCGCAGGGCCATGTCGGCCGAGAGCACGCAGATGAGCACGGTCGCGAGCGTGTCGGAGCCGACCATGCGGTCGACGACACTCGGCCCGCGGATGATGCGGATGAGCGACATCAGGGCCGCCGAGGCGAAGAACGCCCCGATGAGCCAGATCAGCACGGTGAATAGCGGTTCCATCAGAGTTCCGCCTCCCATTCGGCTTGGCGGGCCTTGCGATCGGCCTCGCGCAGTACCTCGTAGCTCTGCTGCTCCCGCGAGGCGAAGAGCAGGGGTCGATCGTGCAGGCGCCGGTCGTCGTTGATGAGCGCGATGTCCTCGTGGTTGCCGAGCGCGACCACGATGGCGTCCTCGATCTGCTCGGCGGCGAGGCGGGCCCGCTGAATCTTCTCGTCGGTGTCGGCATCGAGCACGTGCAGGTAGAGGATGCTGCGCAGCCGGTCGACCTCGACGACGACTGAGCCCGGCACGAGCATGTTGATCTCGGCGGTGAGCGTGAGCAACCAGTCGGAGTGCACGCGCATCCGCACTGCGAGAATCGACGCTTGCGGCACCGCCTTGGGCCGCATCGCGAGCCAGGCCATCTGGAACGTCGAGCCGATGAGCCACCAGAAGAACTTCGCGAGCAGCACGATGGTGTACCAGACGTGGATGCGCCCCGACAGCAACACCGGCGGTAGCGAGAACATGCGCACGACGAGCAGCGAGAAGATGATGCCCGTGACGGCGCTGATGACGTCGAGGTGACCCCACAGCACGACCCAGAGCACGACGAGCCCGATGAGCAGCGGCAGCTGCGTCAGCAGGGCAACGCCCGGGCGCTGGAGGCGCTCGGCGCGGATGTGCGGATCGGCAGACATTAGGGCTTCGTCCCTTCTGTTCCGGCCACGATATCGATGTAGTGCGCGGGAATCGTGAGGTTGGCCGCGGCCGCGCTCGCAAATTCGTAGATCTGGCCGGCGAAGATCGTCATGCAGACGGTGACGAGCACCATCGCCGCGGTGGCGATATTCATGATCATCGAGTTCGCCTTGCGCTCGGCGACGACCTCGCCGTCGAGCGTCTCTTCGAGGTGCGAGGTGAGCGGCGACTCGAAGCCGGTCACCTCCTCCTGCGATCGCCAGAAGCCGAGGTTCCACACCCGAATGAGGGCGTAGAGGGTGAGCAGGCTCGTGAGTGCACCGATGCCGATGCCGATCCAGACGAGCCACTGAGGAACCGACAGCGCCGTGCCCTCGGCACCTGCGATGAACAACCCAAGCTTGCCGATAAAGCCCGAGAACGGCGGGATGCCCGCGAGGTTGAGCATCGGGATGAAGAACAGCACCGCCACGAACGGCGAGCGCGCGAGCATCCCGCCGAGGTGGGTCAGGGACGCCGTGCCCGCGATGCGTTCGATCAGCCCGGTCACGAGGAACAGGCCGGTCTGCACGAGAATGTGGTGCGCGATGTAATAGACCGTGGCCGACCAGCCCGCCTCAGTGCCGAGAGCGATGCCGAAGATCATGTAGCCGATGTGGCTCACGAGCGTGAACGAGAGCATACGGCGGATGCCCGCCTGGGCGACCGCACCGAGAATACCGATCACCATCGTCAGCATCGCCACGATGATGAGCAGCACCGAGATGTCATTTTTACTGAAGAGCAGCGACTCCGAGCGCAGGATCGCGTAGACACCGACCTTGGTCAGCAAGCCGGCAAACACGGCCGTAACCGGCGCGGGCGCCGAGGGGTACGAGTCGGGCAGCCAGAACGAGAGCGGGAAGAGCGCGGCCTTGATGCCGAAGCCCACGAGCAGCAGCAGGTGCAGCGGCAGCTGCACCTCCTGCGGCAGCTCTGCCATGCGCACCGCGATCTCGGCGAAGTTCACGGTGCCGACGGCGGCGAAGATCGCCGCGATCGCGACGAGGAAGATGAGCGACGACACGAGCGAGACGACGATGTACGTGATGCCGGCGCGGATGCGCGACGCCGTGCCGCCGAGCGTGATGAGCACGAAGCTCGCGACCAGCAGGATCTCGAAGCCGACGTAGAGGTTGAAGAGGTCGCCCGCGATGAACGCGTTGTAGACGCCGGCCGCGAGCACGAGATAGGTCGGGTAGAAGATCGAAACCGGCGTCTCGTCGTCACCGTCGGTGGCACCCTGGCCGATCGAGAACGCCATGACCGCGATGAGCACGATGCTCGTGACGAGCACCATGAGCGCCGAGAGGCGATCGACGACGAGCGAGATGCCGAACGGCGCCGCCCATCCCCCGACCTGAATCACGAGCGCCTGGTCGGTCTGGTGCACCGCGATAAGCAGCGCGATCGAGATCGCTAGGGCGATGACCATCGTGATGCTCGCGAACAAAATTTGCAGCCGCTGCCGACGCGCGGCGGTCAGCGTGATCGCGGCGCCGAGGAGCGGCACGAGCACGACGAGGGGAACGAGCCAACTCATACATCTCCCCCGTTCTTCGCGTCGAGTTCTTCCTTGGTACGTGCGCCCTTGATGGCCGCTTCGGCGCCTTCACCGAACTCGGTGTCGCCAGATTCGTCTTCGTCGAAGACCTCGTCGTCCTCTTCGGGGTCGACGTCCCGCAGCGAGATCGAGTCGTCATCGTCGTCGACCTCGTCGCCGTGCGCGAGGCGCCATGAGCGGTACAGCAGCGCGAGCATGAACGCCGTCGTCGCGAACGTGATGACGATCGCGGTGAGGATGAACGCCTGCGGCAGCGGGTCGGAAAACGTGGACGGGTTGGCGCCGTCGCCCATGATCGGGGCGTCGCCGAAGCTGCCCGAGGTAAGGAAGATGAGGATGTTCGTCGCGTTGCCCACGAGCATCACGGCGAGAATCATGCGGGTAAAGCTGCGCTCGAGCAGCATGTAGACGCCACAGGCGTACATGATGACCATGCCGATGAGCAGCATGACGTTGAGAGTCATCGCTGGGCACCCCCGTCGTGTCGGCGGGCCGTCGGCCGTGAGCCCGCAGTCGCGTCATCGACCGGGGTGGCGCCGCGAATCTCGGCGTCGTCGATGACGGTCGCGGCGACGTTGCGCTGGCCGAGTTGCTCTTCCTCGGCCTGGATGTCGAGCTCGGAGCCGAGCGAGCGCAGGATGTCGATGACCAGGGCGATCACGATGAGGTAGACGCCGATATCGAAGATTGTCGAGGTAACGAAGACGATCTGACCGATGCCCGCGACGTCGCTGTCGATCCAAAAGCTCATCAGCGGCGGGTGGCCAAACAGCATCGGCGCGAGGGCCGAGCCGGCCGCCAGCACCATACCGATGCCGAGCAAGCGGCCGGCGTCGACCCGCACGGCGGCGTCAAGCTCCTCACGGCCGCCCGCGAGGTAGCGCGCGGCGAGCGCAAGACCCGCGACGACGCCACCGGCGAAACCGCCGCCGGTCGAGTTGTGCCCGGCAAACAGCAAGTAGAGCGACATGATGAACAGGCCGTGGAAGATGAGCCGGACGACGACCTCGACCACGATCGAACGGTTGTCGGGGGCGAGCGAATTACCGGCGATGAGCCAGGCGCGGCGGTCCTCGCCGAACTTCTGCAGCATGGCCGCGCGCTTCTTCAGCGGGGGTCGCGGTGGTGGTGGCGTCTGTCGCTGCGAGCCACGCGCGCTGAGGTAGACGAGGCTCGCGACGCCGGTCGCGGCGGCAATAAGCACCGACAGCTCGCCCATCGTGTCCCAGCCGCGAATGTCGACGAGGGTGACGTTGACGACGTTGTACCCGTGCCCACCCTCGACCGCGAGTTCGGCAAAGCTGAGGCCGTCGGACGGTGCGATGCGGAAACCCATCGCGAGGGCGGTGATGACGCCGATGGCAATCGCCACGGCGAACGCAATCACCCAGCGCAGCCATGACGGCAGGTTGTTATCGATATGCGCGTGCTTCGCCGGCAGCCGACGCAGCACGAGCACGAACACGACGAGCGAGAGCGTCTCAATGAGCGCCTGCGTCATCGCGAGGTCGGGAGCCCCGTGCAGGGCAAAGATGATCGAAATGCCGTAGCCCGTCGCGCTAACCAGGATCACACCGTGGAAGCGTCGCTTGGTCTGCGTCACGGCAATGGATGCGAGCACGAGCACCGCCACGATCGCGAGCTGCAACCACGAGAACTCAAGGGTGAGGTCGAGCTGCGAGTAGTCGATGAACGGTAGCGGCACGACAATGGCGGCCGCGAGCACGATGAAGATAATCGCGAGGTAGAAGGGCAGCGAACCGCGCTGGGTGCTCGAGGTGACGCGGGCTGCGACCGAGTCAACGATGCGCAGCGACAGCCAGTAGCCGCGAGCCGCCTCGAAGACGGCGGGCATGAACGACTGAGCGTGCTCGACCTTGCGGCGCCCGGCGAACAGCCCGAGACCGCCCAGCAGTGTGAGTGCCGAGAGCAAAAGTGCCGGCTCGAGGCCGTGCCAGATCGCGAGGTGGTAGGGCTCCCCGGACTCGATGGCGGGCGCGGTGTCGGCGAACTGCGCGATGAGGTGATCGATCGGCGTCGCGTAGAACGGGATGACGACGGTCGCGACGACGAGGATCACCGGCGAGATCAGGTCTTCGATGTGGCTCGTCGCCTTGACCACCGGGTCGACGCCGCGCTTCGTCGCGAAGGCACCGTACAGAAAGCGACAGGTGTACGCGACGGTGAGGATCGAACCGATCGCGGTGCCGATGAGCGCGACCCAGCCCCACGAATCGCCTGCCGAGGCAGCCCCGATGAAACTCGAAAACACGGCCTCTTTCGCCACGAAGCCCCACAGCGGCGGGATGCCCGCCATCGATGCGGCCGCAATGATCGCGGTGACGGCAAGAACCGGAGCGCTACGCCCGAGACCGGAAATCTTACGAATGTCACGGGTACCCAGTTGGTGGTCGATGATGCCGACGATGAGGAACAGCGCAGCTTTGAACAGCGCGTGGCCGATCACCATGGCGACGGCGGCGAGCACTGCGTCGCGCCCGCCGAAGCCAGCGATGGTCATCATGAAGCCGAGTTGCGACACCGTGCCGTAGGCGAGAATCAGCTTGAGGTCGAACTGCCGTAGCGCACGCCACCCGCCGACCAGCATCGTAGAGACACCGATGATGACGAGCGTCTCGGAGAATCCAGGCACATCGCTGAAGGAAGGCACGAGTCGCAACACGAGGTAGACGCCGGCCTTCACCATCGAGGCGGCGTGGAGGTAGGCAGAGACCGGGGTCGGCGCAGCCATGGCACCGGGAAGCCAGAAGTGGAACGGCAACTGCGCCGACTTGGTCAGCGCGCCGACGATCACGAGCATGAGCGCCGTGATGAGGAAGCCGTTGTGAGGGATGTCCGCGGTGAGGATCTGGCTGAAAAGCGCCGAGCCGGCCGCGACGTGCAACATCACCAGGCCGACGAGCATTGCGAGCCCACCCAGCGTCGTGACGAGCAGCGCCTGCATCGCCGCACCTCGCGACGGGCGTCGACCGGTGTAGTGACCGATGAGCAGGTACGAGAGGATGCTCGTGGCCTCCCAGAACACGAACATCAGGTAAATATTGTCGGTCGTGACGAGACCGAACATGACGCCCGCGAAGCCGAGCAAGACGCCAGCGAAACGGCCGAGTCCGGGCTCATCCTTCGTGAAGTAACTCGCGCAGTAGAGCAGCACGAGCGAGCCGATAGCAGTCACGATCATCGCGAGCACCCAGCTCAGGGCGTCAATGCGGAAGTCGAGGTTCATGCCGAGCTGCGGCAGCCACTGGTACGACACGCGCCAGGTTTCGCCGGCGAAGACCTGCGGCGCGTGGCTCGCGGTCCAGATGGCAGCTACCGCCGACACTGCTGCGCCGACGTAGAAGAGAGAGGTGCCGGGGAGTTTGCGGAGGAGTGGCATGCCTACGCTCGCTACTGCGAAGAGCGCGAGCAGGAAAGCCATCCGCATCTCCCATCTATTCGAGCCACAACTTCAACCATTATACCGGCTCGCAAGGGTGTGGGGTTACGCTGACCGCGATGATCAAGATCGGTATGAGCACCTCGTGCACTTTCCCCAAACCAACGGCGCAGTCCTTCCAGATTGCGGCGGCCGCCGGCTACGACGGCATGGAGGTGATGGTGTCGACGGAAAACGACTCACGCAACCCGCACACGCTGCGTGCGCTGTCGCATCGCTTCGAACTGCCCGTGCTGTCGATTCACGCGCCGGTGCTGTTCTATACACAGTTCGTGTGGGGCACCAAGCCCGACGAAAAGCTGGTGCGCACCGTTGACCTCGCACATGAGGTCGGCGCGACGACGGTGGTCGTGCACCCGCCGTTTCGCTGGCAGGGCCAATACGCCACTCGCTTCGAGGAGCTCGTAACGAAGCTCGAGCACGACTCCGGCATCGCCATGGCCGTCGAGAACATGTTCCCGTGGAACGTCGCCGGTAGCCAGAAGGCCTATCTACCCGGCACCAACCCGATCGAGATGAACGTCGAGTCGATCACCCTCGATTTCTCGCACGCCGCGCTCTCTGGCGACGACTCGTTCGAGATGGCCAAGGCGGCCGGCGACCGCCTCCGCCACATCCACCTCTGCGATGGCGAAGCGCCAAACGACAAAAAGCGCCTCTTTGACGAACACAGGATGCCCGGTCAAGGCGGCCAGCCCGTTGAAAAGACGCTGCGCTACCTCGCTGATCGCGGCTGGGATGGCCAAGTCGTGGCCGAGGTGAATACCCGCTCGGCGCGAAAGGACGAAGCAAAGCGCCTGCACATGCTTCGCGAAACACTCGAGTTCGCGCGTGAACACACGACGGTCGACTTCCCCAACTAATCCCGGAGCTCCGGCTCCGGCCGGGGCTCGAGAAAACGTCCGGAAAAAGCAAGAAGGGGTTCCCCAAAATGGGGAACCCCTTCTCTTAAGTTAAGTTCGGCGGTGTCCTACTCTCCCACAAGGTCCCCCTTGCAGTACCATCGGCGCAAAGACGCTTAGCTTCCGGGTTCGGAATGTAACCGGGCGTTTCCATCTCGCTAAAACCACCGAAACACTTTCTAACACACTCATCGTATGTCAAGAACCACACAGGGACGCGAACAACTCACACAACAGCAACATACACATACACATACTCAGTGAGAAAATTATTGAAGTCTTCGGCGTATTAGTACCGGTCAGCTCCACACCTTACAGCGCTTCCACATCCGGCCTATCAACCCAGTCATCTACTGGACACCTCACCCCAACAAAGGGTAGGAAGTCTCATCTTGGAGCCGGCTTCCCGCTTAGATGCTTTCAGCGGTTATCCGTTCCGAACGTAGCCAATCAGCCATGCCCTTGGCAGAACAACTGACACACCAGAGGTTCGTCCTTCTCGGTCCTCTCGTACTAAAGAAAGATCTCCTCAAACTTCCAACGCGCGCAGCGGATAGAGACCGAACTGTCTCACGACGTTCTGAACCCAGCTCGCGTACCGCTTTAATGGGCGAACAGCCCAACCCTTGGGACCTACTCCAGCCCCAGGATGCGACGAGCCGACATCGAGGTGCCAAACCATGCCGTCGATATGGACTCTTGGGCAAGATCAGCCTGTTATCCCCGAGGTACCTTTTATCCGTTGAGCGACAGCGCTTCCACAAGCCACTGCCGGATCACTAGTCCCGACTTTCGTCCCTGCTCCACCTGTCAGTGTCACAGTCAAGCTCCCTTGTGCACTTACACTCGAAATCTGATTACCAACCAGACTGAGGGAACCTTTGGGCGCCTCCGTTACTCTTTGGGAGGCAACCGCCCCAGTTAAACTACCCACCAGGCACTGTCCCTGAACCGGATCACGGTTCGAAGTTAGATAATCAGAGTGACCAGAGTGGTATTTCAACAACGACTCCACCAACACTAGCGTGCCAGCTTCACAGTCTCCCACCTATCCTACACAAGCCACACCAATCACCAATACCAAGCTATAGTAAAGGTCACGGGGTCTTTTCGTCCTGCTGCGCGTAACGAGCATCTTTACTCGTACTGCAATTTCGCCGAGTTCGCGGTGGAGACAGCTGGGAAGTCGTTACGCCATTCGTGCAGGTCGGAACTTACCCGACAAGGAATTTCGCTACCTTAGGATGGTTATAGTTACCACCGCCGTTTACTGGGGCTTAAATTCTGTGCTTCGCCAAAGCTAACACTTCCTCTTAACCTTCCAGCACCGGGCAGGCGTCAGTCCGTATACATCGTCTTGCAACTTCGCACGGACCTGTGTTTTTGATAAACAGTCGCTTCCCACTAGTCTCTGCGGCCACCACACCCTTTCGGAGTAAATCCTAATAAGTGGATGGCCCCCCTTCTCCCGAAGTTACGGGGGCATTTTGCCGAGTTCCTTCACCACGATTCTCTCGAACTCCTTAGTATTCTCTACCTAACCACCTGTGTCGGTTTGGGGTACGGGCAACTCAGACCTCGCGTCGATGCTTTTCTTGGCAGCAGAGGATCACCAACTTCGCCATTACGGCTTCCGCGTCAGTTCTCAGGCATCCACGTGGCGGATTTACCAACCACGAACCCTACAACCTTGCCCGGATACAACCATTCACCCGGATTGGCTACCTTTCTGCGTCACACCTGTTACTACGCTACCCGCCCCAGCATAGGTTCGAACGCTCCATCCCCACACCACACCAAAGGCGCAGCAGGGAACTTCAGGCTCTTAGCATCACTGGATTGGATTGGACGGTCTTTCGCCGGTACGGGAATATCAACCCGTTGTCCATCGACTACGCCTGTCGGCCTCGCCTTAGGTCCCGACTTACCCAGGGAAGATTAGCTTGACCCTGGAACCCTTGGTTATTCGGAGGACGGGTTTCTCACCCGTCTTTCGCTACTCATGCCTGCATTCTCACTCGTGTACCGTCCACGACCACGTTCCCGTGCCGCTTCACCCAGTACACGACGCTCTCCTACCCAGCCCAACAAATGGACTGCCACAATTTCGGTGGTGTGCTTGAGCCCCGTTACATTGTCGGCGCGGAATCACTTGACCAGTGAGCTATTACGCACTCTTTCAAGGGTGGCTGCTTCTAAGCCAACCTCCTGGTTGTCACTGCAACTCCACATCCTTTTCCACTTAGCACACGCTTAGGGACCTTAATTGGTGGTCTGGGTTGTTTCCCTCTCGACAATGAAGCTTATCCCCCACTGTCTCACTGCTGCGCTCTCACTTACTGGCATTCGGAGTTTGGCTGACGTCAGTAACCCGGTAAGGCCCATTAGCCATCCAGTAGCTCTACCTCCAGCAAGAAACACGCAACGCTGCACCTAAATGCATTTCGGAGAGAACCAGCTATCACGAAGTTTGATTGGCCTTTCACCCCTAACCACAGCTCATCCCCCCAGTTTTCAACCTAGGTGGGTTCGGTCCTCCACGACGTCTTACCGACGCTTCAACCTGGCCATGGCTAGATCACTTCGCTTCGGGTCTAGAACATGCGACTCAACGCCCTCTTCAGACTCGCTTTCGCTACGGCTACCCCACACGGGTTAACCTCGCCACACATCACTAACTCGCAGGCTCATTCTTCAAAAGGCACGCCGTCACCCCGAAAGGCTCCGACGGATTGTAAGCAAACGGTTTCAGGAACTATTTCACTCCCCTCCCGGGGTGCTTTTCACCTTTCCCTCACGGTACTTGTCCGCTATCGGTCATCTGGAAGTATTTAGGCTTATCGGGTGGTCCCGACAGATTCACACAAAGTTTCACGGGCTCCGTGCTACTTGGGATACTCATCAGCACCAACACACTGTTTCGGATACGGGACTCCCACCCCCTACGGTCAGGCATTCAAACCTGTTCTCCTACACTGCATCAGACACTCGTCGCGTGGTAGCACGACACAACAAGTCCCACAACCCCGACCATGCAACCCCTACCAGGTATCACACACAACCGGTTTAGCCTCATCCGCGTTCGCTCGCCACTACTAACGGAATCACAATTGTTTTCTCTTCCTGCGGGTACTGAGATGTTTCACTTCCCCGCGTTCCCCCTCAACACCCTATACATTCAGGTGCGAGTAACCACAATAAATGTGGCCAGGTTTCCCCATTCGGAAATCCTCGGATCAACGCCCGTTTATCGGCTCCCCGAGGCTTATCGCAGATTACTACGTCCTTCATCGGCTCCAGATGCCAAGGCATCCACCGTTCGCTCTTAGCAACTTCAAAATCACCAAGTACGATACATAAGAATAAGAATCAAAAAAATTTGAACTCTAGAAATCTAGAAACTATTACACCACCACGCACCATCAAGCCACCAACAGCGACTCAACACTACGCGACAGCTAATAAGATGCTCGCGTCCACTATGTAGTTCTCAACATACAATCAGCACCGCCCCACACCACCGAACATTCCATTCCGTGGCCTGCAATGGTCTGCAGGAAACCGCCACCCAACCCGAAGGCCTGGCAGTTGACCGGTCCCCAAGGACCCAACAGCGTGCACACAGCGCAACAGCTCCACAACACCCCTTCCACCGGCTCGCGAACGAACCAGGTACTAACGCATCACGTCACTCCCACACTTGCCATATGTTCCACCCTTGAGCACCCACTCACCACACTCGGATGAGACTGGGCACCACGACCACACTGATTGTGACCGTGTCAATGCTCCTTAGAAAGGAGGTGATCCAGCCGCACCTTCCGGTACGGCTACCTTGTTACGACTTAGTCCTAATCACCGATCCCACCTTCGACAGCTCCCTCCACAAGGGTTAGGCCACCGGCTTCGGGTGTTACCGACTTTCATGACTTGACGGGCGGTGTGTACAAGGCCCGGGAACGTATTCACCGCAGCGTTGCTGATCTGCGATTACTAGCGACTCCGACTTCATGGGGTCGAGTTGCAGACCCCAATCCGAACTGAGACCGGCTTTTTGGGATTCGCTCCACCTCGCGGTATCGCAGCCCATTGTACCGGCCATTGTAGCATGCGTGAAGCCCAAGACATAAGGGGCATGATGATTTGACGTCATCCCCACCTTCCTCCGTGTTGACCACGGCAGTATCCCATGAGTTCCCACCATAACGTGCTGGCAACATAGGACGAGGGTTGCGCTCGTTGCCGGACTTAACCGAACATCTCACGACACGAGCTGACGACAACCATGCACCACCTGTATACCGACTGCAAGCAGGGCAACCATCTCTGGAAGTTTCCGGTATATGTCAAGCCTTGGTAAGGTTCTTCGCGTTGCATCGAATTAATCCGCATGCTCCGCCGCTTGTGCGGGCCCCCGTCAATTCCTTTGAGTTTTAGCCTTGCGGCCGTACTCCCCAGGCGGGGCGCTTAATGCGTTAGCTACGACACAGAAACCGTGGAATGGTCCCCACATCTAGCGCCCAACGTTTACGGCATGGACTACCAGGGTATCTAATCCTGTTCGCTCCCCATGCTTTCGCTCCTCAGCGTCAGTAACGGCCCAGAGATCTGCCTTCGCCATCGGTGTTCCTCCTGATATCTGCGCATTCCACCGCTACACCAGGAATTCCAATCTCCCCTACCGCACTCAAGTCTGCCCGTACCCACTGCAGGCCCGAGGTTGAGCCTCGGGATTTCACAGCAGACGCGACAAACCGCCTACGAGCTCTTTACGCCCAATAATTCCGGACAACGCTTGCACCCTACGTATTACCGCGGCTGCTGGCACGTAGTTAGCCGGTGCTTTTTCTGCAGGTACCGTCACTTTCGCTTCTTCCCTACTAAAAGAGGTTTACAACCCGAAGGCCGTCATCCCTCACGCGGCGTTGCTGCATCAGGCTTGCGCCCATTGTGCAATATTCCCCACTGCTGCCTCCCGTAGGAGTCTGGGCCGTGTCTCAGTCCCAGTGTGGCCGGTCACCCTCTCAGGCCGGCTACCCGTCGTCGCCTTGGTGGGCCTTTACCCCGCCAACAAGCTGATAGGCCGTGAGCCGATCCGAAACCGAAAAATCTTTCCAACCAGAGGAGATGCCTCCCTGGCACATATCCAGTATTAGCCACCGTTTCCGGTGGTTATTCCAGAGTTTCGGGCACGTTGCTCACGTGTTACTCACCCGTTCGCCACTAATCCACCCAGCAAGCTGGCCTTCATCGTTCGACTTGCATGTGTTAAGCACGCCGCCAGCGTTCGTCCTGAGCCAGGATCAAACTCTCCGTAAAAAATGAGTTCAATCCAGAATCAAAACACCAAAATTAATCTGGCGATCATCATCCAAAATATTAAAAAAAGGAACCAAATAAACCAGCCAGCCGAAGCTAGCCAGTCACGAGGTAACCATATAAAAAATGGCATATGACAATTTATTTAGTGCACACTGTTGAGTTCTCAAAGACCAATCGCTTTCGGTTTCTGCGGCGGTTATTTCCCTGCCGCTTCTGTCCGAAGCAACCTGATTAGCTTATACCCAGTAACTTTCGTTTGTCAACCTGGCGTTTCCGTCTTGTTCAGACTCTGTTTCCGGTCAGACCCTCGGAGCTCTTAGAGCATCAAGCTCGGCTCGTAGTGAGCCTCGCACCCGGTCTTGGGCTTTGCTGCCCCTTCCGGCGCAACTCCATAAGCTTATGACATCGAATTCCGTTGCGTCAAATCGCGTCACGCGTGACGTTCCGATAGTGCGCTGACCAGGGATTTTGCGGTGGCGTGTCGGCGTGTCGTCATGACGATGGTGGCGATCACGGCCGCCGCAGCGGTCATCAGCACCACCAAGATCGCCGGTCCAACCACCGCTCCCGTACTTGCCCCCGCATAGCCGGCCTGCATTCCGGCGGCCAACTGGGCCAACGGAGCCCAACCACTCACCGTCTCCACCCAGCCCGAACGAAGCTCGAGCGGGAAGAAGCCGCGCACGAGCAGCAGCTGCAGCGCCAACGCGACGAGCGAGGTCAGCACCGCCGTTCGGCGCTTCGCACACGCGGCGAAGAGCAGGTGCAACGCGACCGTGACCGCGGTGCCAAGTAGCGCGAACAGAATCGTGATGCCTATGCCCGCCCACGGCACCCCGAAGAACACGTGCTGCGCGAGCGTCACGACGCCGGCAACGATGAGCACGGGCTGCGCCAACCGGCGCGTGGCCGCGAGCAGGATGCTCCAGGTCGACGCGCTCGACGCAAGCATTTCATCGGTGACGAGTCCTCGACGCAGCGAGGCAATGAGCCCGGCAAGCCAAATGCCGATGGGCAGCAGGAGCGCCGCAAGCATCCCGGCGAACGTGGGGTTGTGCACGCCGTTCACCTCGGCAACGACGGGCTGCGCCACCGCTTCGGCAAACGCATCCGGGTCGCCGATCGCGTTCTTCGCCTGATCGGCGCCGTCCTGCAGCGACTGCGACATCGTGCTCGCGCCCTCGCGCAGGCTCTGGATACCGTCGCCGAGCTCGTCCCCGCCATCTACGAGCTGCTGCTGACCGTCGGCAAGCTGCGTGAGCCCGTCCGAGAGCTCGCCGGCGCCGCTCGAAAGCTCGCTCGCACCGCCGGTGAGCTGGCCACCCGCATCCTGCAGTTGCCCGCCCGCGTCGCTGAGCTGCGTCGATGCGCCGCTCAGCTGCGATGCGCCCGACGAGAGCTCGCCCGCGCCAGAGGAGAGCTCTCCCCCGCCGCTCACCAGTTCATCCCCTGCCGTCGAGAGTTCGCTCGCGCCCTGCGCCGATGCGGTGACGCCCTCGGTGTACTGCGTGAGGCCGTCGGCGAGCTGGCCCAGCTGGTCTCCGGCATCCTGAACACCTCCCACCTGGTCGATCAGCGAATTGAGTTCGCTCTCGATGCCGCCAAGGTCAACGGTGCCGCCGGGCAGCTGGTTCTGCAGCTGCTCAACCGCGCCGCGGCACGCGTCGGCCTGCGCCGGGTCAATCGCCTCGAGCTGATCGCAATATGTCGTTAGCGCGCTCGGGTCGACCGAGTCGAGCTGCGAAAGCAGGGTGCTGAGCTGCTCGAGGCCCGCGAGCGCCTGATCAATGTTGCCGCTGTTCGATTCGAGCTGGCCCGCGATGTCGTTGAGCTGGCCTGCCGCATCCTGCAACTGCCCGCTGCCCGCATCCAACTGGCCGAGCCCGTCGGCGAGCTGCTGCACCCCGTCGACGTACTGCCCAACTCCGTCGGTGTAGGTGTCGATGCCGCCAGCAAACTCGGTTACGCCGGAGGCGAGTTGGACGGCGCCCGAGGCGTACTGGCCAACACCGTCGAGGTAGGAGTCGACGCCCGAAACGTACTGTTCGACGCCGTCGCCGAACTCGCTCGCGCCGTCGCTGAGCTGCGAAGCACCGTCAGCAGCCTGGCTGCCCGCATCCGCGAGCTCCTGCGCGCCGTCTTGGTACTGCGTGAAGCCCGAACCGAGTTCGCCCGCGCCATCGGCGAGTTGCTGCGCGCCGTCGGCCGCCTGCTCGAGGCCGTCGGCCGAGTCGTTGAGCCCGTCGGCAAGCCCAACCGCTACCTGGTTCGTGAGCTGCTGCCCGAACTCGGCGGTCATACCGTCGAAGAGTTGCTGGGTGACCTCGCCGGTCATCCAATCGGCCGACTGGCTCACGGTCACGTTGATGCGCGCGGCCTCGGGCTCGCCACCGCCGAGCGACACGACCGCCGCCGAGAAGTTCTCGGGAATCTCGACGGCCGCGTATGCGGTGCCGTCGTCGAGCCGTTGCTGCGCCGTCTCGGCGTTGACGAGCTCCCAGCTATACGCGCCGGCGTTCTCGGGGTCGGTGAGCCAGGTGACGAGCAAGCGGCCCGCGACCACCTGCGTCGTCGTGCCGTCGTTGTTCGCCTGCTCGACCATCTGGTCGCTGTTCACCAGCACGACAGGAAGTGCGTCGTCGCGCTGGTTGCTGCCACTCAGCGCAGCGAAGTAGAGGCCAACAATCGCGAGCGGCAGCAAAACCGCGATGACGATGTTGCGAATACGAGCGCCGGTAAAGCCGGTCGCGGTGCGCTGCGTGCCGCTCATCGGTGCAGCTCCTTTCGAGCAGAAGAATCAAAATCGGCGGATGCTGGGCTCGCTTTCGCCCGGAGGAGGTCGATGACCTCGATCTCGCGTCCGAGCTCCCGCAGCTGTGTGGCGTCGAACGCCATGCCCGTGGTGAGGACGAGGGTGACGTCGGCCCTGATGAGTCGCTGCACGGCGGCGACCACCCGCGCGACGAGACCACCCGAGCGCGCGTCGAAGCCGAGCGCGCCGACCTCGAGCACGAGCAATTCGGGGAGCTCGACCACTGCGGCGCCCGCGAGCGCGATGGCGCGGCCGAGCGCATCCAGGCTCGTGAGGCGAGTCTGCGCCGTGAGTCGTGGGCCGTCCCAGCCCACCGCACGCAGCGCGGCATCGAGGTCGTCGATTACCGACACGACCTGATGCTCGGCCAGTTCGGTGCGCAGGTCAGTGCGGCCGAACGCGCCGTGGCGGCCGATGAGCTGGCCGAGCGACAGCTCGCGGGCCCGGTCGTCGAGATTGCCAAGGTCGGCGATCGCGACGCGCGAGATCAGCGCGGCGCCGTCACCCGGCAGCGTGCGGCCGAGCACCTGGAGCCGACCGCTATGCGGGTTCACCCGACCCGCGAGGGTCGCGGCGACGACCGCCCGCGGGGCGACGTCGCCGCGCACCACGAGCACGCCACCCGCGGGCACCTCGCCCGTGACCGGTTCGAACGGCGCCCGTTCGTTGCCCACAACAAGGTCTTCGAACGCGATCGCCGCGTGGTGCTGCTGCGCCCACTCGGCTCGCGCGCGGTACTCGCGAAGGTGCTCGCCCTCGATATCGAGGTCGGGCAAGTGGCGTTCGAGCCACTTCGGCAGTTGCCAGGCGTGCTTGCCGAACAGTGCCATGAGCGCGGGCACGAGCGTCATGCGCACGAGGAATGCGTCGAAGAAGATGCCGGCCGCGAGGCCGAGCGCGATCACCTTGATCACCCCCGCGCCCTCAGGAACAAAGGCGACGAATACGAAGAACATGATGAGCGCGGCTGCGGTGACGACGCGCGCCGCCGACGCAAAGCCCTCCTCGATCGCCTCCCTCGGTTTCAGCCCGCGCACGTGGGCCTCGCGCATGCCCGAGACGAGGAACACCTCGTAGTCCATCGCGAGACCGAACACGATGGCGAGCAGGATGACCGGCAGGAACGAGATGATCGGCCCAGGCACGATGCCCATGATCGTGCCGAGCGCGCCGTCTTGGAACACCATGACCACCACGCCGAACGCGGCGAACGCCGAGAGCAGGAAGCTCACGGCCGCCTTGAGCGGCACGAGGATCGAACGGAAAACGAGGGCGAGCAGGATGAAGCTGAGCCCGACGACGACGCCGGCGAAGGGCAAGAGCGCGCCGTTGAGCCGGTCGGTGATGTCGATCTGCACGGCCGTCGAGCCAGTGACCGAGCTCACGGCGTTGTAGTCGGCCTCGATGCCGGCCGCGAGCGCGCGGAGCGCGGCGACGGTCTTCGTCGTCTCGGGGTCGGCGGGCCCGGTCGTCGGGATCACCTGGATGATCGCCGAGTCGACCGTGGGGTTCGGCAGGGCGTCACCGGCGGATGCGACACCCGGCACCGCCGCGACGCGGCCGCGGATCGCTGCGAGATCGTCGACGAGCGTGTCGTTGTCCACCTGCGTGATGTCGAGCATGACGAGCATCGGGCCGTTGCTGCCCTCACCGAAGTGATCGGTGATCATGTCGTACGCCTCGCGGGCGGTTGCACCCTCGGCCTCGTTCTTGCCGCTCGGCAGGGAGGTCTCCATGTGCAGAGCAGGCAGGGCAGTCACCCCGAGTACGCCGATGACGAGAATGACGAACACGATGGGAGCCCGCAGCACCAGCCGCACCCATCGGCGACCCATGGTCGGCTTCGCGTTCTCGCCGGTCTCGCGTCGCCAGACGCGGCTGCCCTCCTTCGGGCGCAGGCGCTCCCCCGCGAGACCGAACAAGGCGGGCAGCAGGGTGAGGGCCGCGAGCAGCGCCATGAGGACGCCGCCCGCCGCCGCGACGCCCATGACCGAGAGGAAGGGGATGTCGACGATGAGCAAGCCAAGCAGCGCCACCATGACGGTGGCCGCGGCGAAGGTCACCGCCGAGCCACTCGTGCCGACGGAGGTCGCGGCCGATTCCTCGACCCGCATCCCCTTAGCCAGCTGGTTGCGGTGCCGCGACAAGATGAACAGGGCGTAGTCGATGCCGACCGCGATGCCGATCATTACGGCGAGCAGCGGGCTCGCGTTCGAGACGACGACGAAGCGGGTAACAAACAGCAGTACGCCCATCGTTACGCCGACCGCCATGAGCGCCGAGCCGAGCGGCAGACCGGCCGCGAGCACCGAGCCGAAGGCGACGATGAGCACGATGGCGGCGAAGGCCACGCCGATCGCCTCGGTGACGGTGAGCCCGTAGGTGATGTCCTGGTAAAGGGTGCCGCCGAACTCCACGCGCAGGCCGTCGTCTGCCAACGTCTCGGCGATGTCGACGACGTTCTGCTTGTCGTCGCCAAGCTTGTCCATCATGTCGGTGTCGAACTGCACCTGGATGATCGCGGCCTCGCCGTCGTCGCTGAGCGTGCCGGTCGCGTACTCCGAGTACGGGTCGAGCGCCTGTGTCACGTGCTCGAGGTCGCTGATGTCACTCGCGACCTGCGCGAGCTCGTCGCGGTGGGTGTCGATTGCGCTGCCGTCGGTCGTCTCGATCACGACCTGGGCGCTCAGCCCCGCGACTTCGGGGAACACCTGCGCGAGGCGGTCGAGCGCATCCTGCGACTCGCTGCCGGGAATCTCGAACGACTCGTTCATCTGCCCGCCGAGCCCCAGCCCGAGGCCCAACGCGGCGGCAAATACGACGAGCCAGGAGACAAGCACCTGCCAGGCGTGCCGAAATGAAAAGCGTCCGATGCGATAGAGAAGCAGCGCCACTGGATGAAGTCCTTAGAGCGAGGGGGCGAGGGTGAGTTGGCAGACGAGCTGCGCGATGGCGTCGAGGCTCGTGAACCCCGGGAATTCAACGTCGAACTGCGGGAAGTCGGCAGCATCGGCGTCTTCGGAGTCGACCGAGAGCACGTAGGCGATGCCGATGAACGCGACCACGGCGCGCGTCGGCGCGGTCGGATCGTTCGGCGCAAGCTTCGCCGCAACGCGCTGGATGATGTCGAGGAAGAAGTTCGCCTCGCGGGCGTCCGGCAGCGAGCGGTGGTGGAAGACGAGCATCCGCACCGCATGGCGGTTATTCACCATGAGTTCGGCCGCGCCTCGCGCCGGGTCGAAGTCGGGCTCGACGTCGAGGCGACGCTCAAGCTCGCGGCTCGCCTCGATCACCGGCGCGAGCACCGCCCGGAAGAGCTCCTCTTTACTGCCAAAGTGATAGAGCACATTCGCCTTCGTGCAGCCGCTGCGCTCGGCAATCTGCTGCAGCGAGACGCCATAGCCGCGGGCGGCGAACTCTTCGAGGGCAACGGTACGGATGCGTTCGGCGAGCTCATGCTTGGCCGGCGTGCTGGGTTCTGTCACGGGGGTCCTTCAGCGGGAGGGGCGATGCAACGTCAAGCCCTGATCGATCGGTCAGCATTAACGGTACACGCCGCCACACCGCGTCGCAATGGCCACAATGGGGCGCTAGGCTGGGTCGCGACATCGCGGCGCTGCGAGCCGCCAACCCACCGCAAGGAGTGATGACCGGTGCGCAAGTATCTACTCAACGGAGCAGTCCTTTCCGCGGTCGCGGGAATCGTGCCCGCAGTGAAGACGACGCAGGAATCGAACTCGACGCTGCGCATCGTCGCGACGTGGATTGCCGTCGGCGCCACGCTCGCCCTCGCGATCGCCGGAGTGCGCGAGCGCGTCGAAGAGGCACGCCAGGAAGAACTCGACTAGTTCCCTGAGCGCGAGTGTCGCACCCGGGTTCTGAGGCGCTGAATCCGTAGGCTTCGTGTACGCGCGCGAGTTTCGCGTGCTCACACGTAGGAAAGGGGTGCCCAATGTTCGGCTGGTTCCGCAAACTTGCCGGCCTCGGCGAACCGCAGGCAGACAGCGCTCAGAACGCTCCGGCTCCGCAGGTCGAACCGACCTCCCCGTCACAGGCCCCCGCCTCGACGCCCCAGGAGTGGGCGCAGCCGCGCGTTGCCGCGCCCCTGCAGTCGACGCCCGCACCCCGGCAGCAGGCCGCCGCTGCCCAGCCGGTCGCGCCGGCCGCCACCGTGCCTGCCGACTACGTCGTGCCAGAGCCGCCGACCGTCGCGGTGCCCGAGCACCCGGTCGTAGCGCCGGTCCAGCCCGCCCCGGCGATTGCCGAGGTCGCGCCCGCCGAGGCGCCGGTACAGGAGCCGCGGTTCGAAGCCGTCGAGCTCGACGCCGTCGATGAGGACGACTACGACGAGCCAGAGGCTGCTGCCGCCGAAACCGAGGAGCCCCGCTACGCCGGCCTCTTCCCGACGCCGTCCTGCCGTCCTGCGATGCCGCTCAGCGCGCATCCGAACTTCGCGGGGCTCGGCCTCGCGCCGGCGCCGCAACACCCGCCGCGGATGCTGCAGCCCGAGGCCGCGCTGACGACTGAGGCCCAGCTCGAGCTGCTGCGCCTGTTCGACGACCTCTTCGGCCCGCGTGGCCGCTACCGCCTCGAGTGGCGCACCGGCCGCGACCCGGGTGACGACGCGGTGTTCTCTGAGATCATGTCGGCCGACCTCGTGCGCCGTGTGCAGAACACGATCGCCGACGTCGCCGAGCTCGAGCGACCCGAACCGCTGCGCGCCATCGAGCCCGCAAAGCCGACGAGCGAAGCTGGCGACGACGAACTCAAGCGCGCGAGCTAAGCTCCCCACAACCACTTCGGGCGGGTGACCAACTGGTCACCCGCCCGAAGTGGTTGTGGGGATGTTCGCTTAGATCATGCTCAGCCGGATCGGCTCCCACATGCCCGCGAGCACGAGCCCGATGACGGCGAGGTACCAGATCACGACGACGACCCAGGCCCAGTTCGCGAGGCCGTGGCCGATTTTCACTCCCCCACGGCCGAGGCGGCCGTTCGCGAGGTTACCGATGGTGGTGAGCGTGACGGTCGGGATCGTGGCGGTCCAGATGACCATGCACCAGAGGCAGAGGGCGCGCAGCTCGAAGGCCGAGTACCACTGCAGGTAGGTGATGAGCACCGCAGCGCCGATCAGGCCAATCTGCAGGCCAACAAAGTACCAGTTCGGCAGCTTCACGCGAGCGACGATCACGACGCCCGAGACGACGGCGATCGTGAAGCAGACGAGACCGAGGATCACGTTCGGGAAGCCGAGGATCGCACCGGCGGTCGAGTTCATCGCCGGCTGGCACGTAACGAAGACGCTGAGGTCGCAGAGCAGCTCGGCGCTCGGGTCGGCGAGGTTGTGGAAGTACTCAATCGTGAGCATGAAGCTCGCGATGAGGCCAATGCCGCCGCCGATGAGGAGGGTCCACCCCGTGACGAGGGTGCGGGCGGCAGCCGGCAAGACCGCCTGACCCTCACCCTCGTCGAGGCGGTCTTCGAGGGTCGTGCTCACGGCTTAGTTCCCCGTTGTGGCGGTCGGCTCGGTCGTCGACTCAGCGGTGGCCGTCGGCTCGGTGGTCGAGTCGGTGGTGGCCGCGGGCTCAGCGCCGATGGCGTCGAGCAACTCGTCGAGCGAGGCGGGCACGGTCTCGAGCAGCGTGCCGTTCACGCCGACCGACGGGGTGCCCGAGATGCCATCTTCGCGGGCGCGCTCGGTGTTGTCGCTGATCCAGCCGCCGTAGTTGCCATCGGCGATGTTCTGGATGACCTCTTCATCGGTGAAGCCGAGGGTCTGCACGTACGACGCGTAGTCGCTGTAGCCCCAGCCGACCTGCGTCTCGGCCGGCACCGAGAAGATGCCGTTCATGACGGTGTAGAAAAGGCTCGGGTCGGAGCTGATGACGCCCGCGGTGGCCGAGCCGGCGTACTGGCCGTAGTCCTGCACGAAGCGGATCATGTGGTAGGTCACCTGCGCGTCGCCGTCGGCAATAACCTGCTCGTACGACGACTCCATGGCCGAGTGGTAGTCCTGGCAGGCAGGGCAGGAGAAGTCGAAGTAGTAGTCAAGCTTCGCGGGAGCGTCGTCGGAGCCAACCACGACGCCGCCGTCCTCCTCGACGCGGATCGGAAGGCTCACGGCGTCGCCCGCCGAGTTCGTGAGCTCGACCTCACCCTCGGCCGACGGCGTGACCTGGTTGCTGAACCACTTCGGTCCCATCACTACGAGCAGGACGATCGCCGCGATCACGACGACGGCGCCAGCCACGATGCCGAGCTGGGCGAACATCCGGCTGCGACGCTTGCGCGCCTCTTCCTTCTTGCGAAGCGCGTTGGCTTCCTCACGAAGCTGTCGAATACGGTCGCGGTCTTTACTGGCCATGCCCTGGGAGTTCCATTCGTGTTGGGAAGGTGCTGGAAGACCCAATTCTAGGTCGCCCCCATGCGAGCTCCCTAGAAATAAGTTTCCCCTAAAACCTAATGAACCAGGCGGTCCGCGACCGCGTTCCTGAAAATTGCATCCGGATCGAGGTCTCGCGCGATGTGCACGAAGTCGCTGTAGCGGGGCATCACGTCGGCGGCTTCACCGGCGGTGAAGGTGTTCCAACCCGCCCAGTTCGGCAGTCCGCCGAGGTAAATGAAGAGTTCCTCGGCCTGCCGCAGTGCCTCGAGGTTGCGGCCGGATGCGTCGCTCACGTCGAGGGCGACGGCCACCACATCCTGCCCGTACGCGGGCGACAGCCACACGTCGTCGCGCGCGACCATGCCGAGTCGCGTCTGCACGCCCGAGAACGCGCGGTTGCGCTGCGCGATGTCATGCAGCGCCTGCAGCACGAGGTCGACCTTGTAGAGCGGGAACTGGTATTCCATAGTCACGGCACTCGAGTTCGCGCCGGCGACGTCGCGCCCCTCGGCGAGCGAGCCGGTCGGCCCCTCGCGACGCTCGTCGAGCCGCTCGGCCCCGCCGCCGAACAGGCGACGCACCCCCGCGCGGAGGCGACTGAACAGGCCCGCCTTCTCGTCCTGCGCGTGCAGCGCCGACGAGAGGTTGCCGCGACGGGCCGCGACCTGCGCGGGCGACGCATCCTCGAGCCAACCGAGCGTGAGCTTGACGCCGTCGTGGCCGGGGCGCCAGGCCGCGACGTAGTAGTCGACCTTGCTGCGAGCCTCGGGCAGATCGCGCAGCATCGAACGCAGGTCGGTCTTGACTCGCTTCACGCGCAGCGCCCGGTAGCGGCGCACGCGCACGGTCACCTCGGTGACGATGCCGAGCGCGCCGAGCGAGAGGCGAGCGGCGCTCCAGAAGTGCGGGTTGCGCGATGCCGAGACTCGGAGCACGGCGCCAGTTTCGTCAATCAGGGTGACGCCGGCGACGGATGCGGGGAAGCTCGCGTCTCGCGGTGCGCCGCTGTGTCCGCCGAGCACGACACCGGCGCCGAGCGTGAGCTTCGCGTCGCTCGGGGCGCCCACCATCGACAGCCCCTCGGCTTCGAGCTGGGTCGCGGCCTGGTCGATCGTCGTGCCGGCGAGGAACGTCGCCGTGCCCGCCGCGGGGTCGACGCTGACGAGGCCACGCAGGCCGCGGAGGTCGATCGCGACGCCCGGCTGAGCGGCCTCGGCGCTGCCCTGTGGGTCGATCAGCCGCACCTGCGCGCCGGTGAGGTGTGCCCGCCGCACAGTGTCTTGCACCTGCGCAAGTGTGGTGGGACGAACGAGTTCGATCGCTGACTCGCGCTTGTCGAGAACGGTACCTGCAGCCACGCTCTGCCTTCTTTCGGATCCCAGGAAAGTCTGCGTCGTTCTATTCTGCCCCAGCATTGTCACGGTCAGGTTCACACGGAAACGAGGAATCCCCACTGCGGCGATGTCGTAGTGGGGATTTGTCGTGCGCCCCCCGGGACTTGAACCCGGAACCCGCTGATTAAGAGTCAGCTGCTCTGCCTATTGAGCTAGAGGCGCGAATCGAGCGGCGGAGTTGGTTCGTCAACCTCGCCGTACCGACTGAAAGACATTACCACCGCTCGACACGTGTTTGCAAGTCGTTAACCTACGCGCGAGAGGAACGCCTTGGTACGCGCGTGCTGCGGATTCGTGATGACGTCCCGGGGGTCGCCCTCCTCCACCACGACACCCGCATCCATAAACACGAGGTGGTCGCCGACGTCGCGCGCGAACGCCATCTCGTGCGTCACGACGACCATGGTCATGCCGCTCTCGGCGAGCTGCTTCATGACGCCGAGCACGTCACCGACGAGCTCCGGGTCGAGCGCCGAGGTCGGCTCATCGAACAGCATGAGCTTCGGCTGCATCGCGAGCGCCCGAGCGATCGCGACGCGCTGCTGTTGACCGCCCGAGAGGTGCCCGGGGTACGACTTCGCCTTGTGCGCGAGGCCGACCTGCTCGAGCAGCTCCATCGCCCGCTTCGAGGCGACCGACTTCTTCTCGTGCTTCACCCGCATCGGCGCCTCGATGATGTTCTCGAGCGCGGTCATGTGCGGGAACAGGTTGAACCGCTGAAACACCATGCCGATGTCGGCGCGCTGCGTCGACACTTCTTTCGGCGTCATCTCGTAGAGCTTCTCGCCGCGCTGCCTGTAGCCGATGAGCTCGTCCTCGACCCAGAGCCGCCCACCGTCGATCGTCTCGAGGTGGTTGATGCAGCGCAGCAGCGTCGACTTGCCCGAGCCGGACGGCCCGATCAGGCAGAGCACCTGGCCGCGGCCGACCTCGAGCGAGATGTCCTTGAGCACGGTGTTCGAGCCGAAGCTCTTGACGATGTGTTCCGCGCGCACCATCGGTGTCGCGGTGGCCGTTGCGGTCATGCACCGTCTCCCGTCGTTCGCGTCGAAGTCGCCGAGTCGGCCGTCGACACGGCCCCGGTCTGCTGGCCGACCGGCAGTTTGAGCACGCCAGTATCGGCCACGCCCGTGTCTTTTTGCGGGGCCACCCCACGGCCGAAGTAGGCCTCGAGGTAGTGCTGGCCCACCATGAGCACGCTCGTGACCACGAGGTACCAGATGCTCGCCACGATGAGCAGTGGCACCGGCTCGTAGAGCGCCGCCGAGATCTCCCGCGAGCGCGCATAGAGATCGAGCGTGAACCCGAGTGCGGTGACGAGCGACGTGGTCTTCAGCATCGAGATGAGCTCGTTGCCCGTCGGTGGAATGATGACGCGCATCGACTGCGGAATGATGATGCGCAACATGGTGTCGCGCCAGCTCATGCCGAGCGCCTTCGATGCCTCCTCCTGCCCAGCATCGACCGAGAGGATGCCCGAGCGCACGATCTCGGCCATGTACGCGGCCTCGTTGAATGCGAGGCCGAGCACGGCGAGCCAGAACAGGTCGATCGCCTCGAATGGCGCGATCGTGAAGAAGGTCGTGTCGGTGAACGGCACGCCGACCTCGATCGACCGGTAGATCGTCGACAGTAGGCCCCAAAATACGAGCTGCACGTAGACTGGCGTGCCGCGGAAGAGCCAGAGGTACAGCCACGACAGGGTGCGCAGCACCGGATTATCGCTGAGCCGCATGACGGCGAGCACGAGGCCCATGACCACCGCGAGCACCATCGAGAGGATGGTGAGCGCAAGGGTCACTCCGACGGCCTGGAATACCCGGGTGTCGAAGAGGTACGCCCCGACGAGGTGCCAGCGGAAGGTCTCGCGCGTGGCCGCGTCATAAATGACTACGGCGAGCAGCAAGACGAGAACGATCGCAACGGTCGTCCGCCAGGGGTGTCGCAGCTTGACCGCGACGATGGGGTCGGTGCTAGCTGACACCGTTGATCTCAGCTTCGTCGACGGCGCCGTCCTGAACACCCCAATTGCTGAGGATCTGTTCGTAGGTGCCCTCATCCATGAGCTCCTGCATCGCGGTCTGCACCGCCTGCGTCAGCTCGGTGTCCTTCGCAAACACAAGGCCGTACGGGGCCGCGTCGAAGACGTCGCCCTCAAGGGTGATCTTGTCGGAGGCCTGCAGCACGCTGTTTTGCGCAATCGGCGAGTCGGCGAGCATGTAGTCGGTGTTACCAAGCACGACGTCGTTCGTGGCCTCGTCCTGACCGTCCTTCTTGACGAGGTCGATCGGTGCCTCGCCGTTCGCCTCGCACTCGTCGCTCGCGGCCATGAGGTAGTCGTCGGACGTGGTGGTCGCCTGCGCGCCGATGGTGAGGCCGCACAGTGAGTCCGGCAGCGGGTCGACGTCAACGCCGCGCACGAACTGGAGGCCGGCCGAGTAGAAGTCGACGAAGTCAACCGACTTCTGGCGCTCGACGGTGTCGGAGAAGCTCGACGAGCCCATGTCGAGCGTGCCGCCGGTGACCTTCGGGATGATCTGGTCGAAGCCCTCCTTCGACCACTCGACGTCGAGGTCGAGCTTCGTGCCGATCGCCTCGACGAGTTCGACCTCCCAGCCCACCGGCTGCCCGTCGGGGCCGGCGTACTGGTTCGGGGCGTAGGTGGCGTCGGTGCCCACGCGGAGCACACCGGCACTCGAGATCTCCTCGGGCACCATGGCGGCGGCGGTGTCAGACTTCGTCACCGAGATTTCGGCGCTCTCGGTGGGGTTGGCATTGCCGCCGGTCCCCTCGGTGTTCTGCACGCAGCCGGTGAGCACAAGCGCAACCGCGGCGAAGGCGCCAATGGCGCCGAGGGCTTTCCGGGACGAACGAGCGACGGACGATTTCACCATTGCTTTTGCCTTTCAGACGCCGACGCAGCACGCTGCGCCGACACGGGAACCACCTCGCCCACCTCAATTGAGCTTCGTTGCTGCTGCGGGCCGCAAGCAACGCTGATCGCGTCGCAGCCGAGTGAGGGCGTTGGGTTCCAATTTTCAGATGTGTGGGGAGCATAACCCGCACCCGGGGCGTTGTGTGCACTCTGATGGGGAACAGACCAAAGTGTGTTCAAATTGCCGCATGATTCAGGCTGCTGCGTACATTCGTCCGTCGCGGCCGCGCCCGACCCTGAGGAGAACTCCGTGACCGAACCCATCCGACTGCAGCCCGGCGACGTCTTTCCGGAATTCACGCTGAGCGACCAGGACGGCAAGCAGGTGTCCCCCAGCGATTTCCGCGGCTCGAAGCTCGTGGTCTACACCTTCCCGCAGGCATTCACCCCGGGCTGCACGCAGGAGGCCTGCGACTTCCGCGACAGCGACGCCCGGCTCACCGCCGCGGGCTACAAGGTGCTCGCGCTCTCCGCCGACTCGGTAGACAAATTGGCAAAGTTCAAGACCGAATACGAACTGCCGTACACCCTGCTGAGCGACCCGGGCCACGAGGTGCAGACCCGCCTCGCCGCCTACGGCGAGAAGAACAACTACGGCCGCATCGTCGAGGGCGCGATCCGCTCCACCTTCCTCGTTGACGAGGACGGCAAGGTCATCGAGGCGCTCTACAACGTCAAGGCCACCGGCCACGTCGACCGGATCCTCAAGAAGCTCGGCGACAGCTAGCTACTTGAGCCGCGCGGCCACCGCGGGGTGGAAGACGAGCAGCAGACCGACGAGCGATGCCGCCGCGAGCGCCCAGCCGAGGGCGGGCATCATGTCGCCACGGATCACCGTGACCGCGGCCGCAACCTGCAGCGCCTGCCACACCGCGGTGAGCCCGCGTACCCAGCGCTGACCGAGGCAGACGCCGACGGTGAGCGCAATGAGCAGCACGGTCGCGAGCCCGGCCATGACGATGAGCGCGATCGACGACGCGACCGAGAGCGCATCCTGCGTCAAGAACTCGACGAAGAGCAGCACTGTCACCCACGCCATGACGAGTGCTTCGACCCCGAGCACCATCGCCAGAAGAATCGACGGCCACACCGGCGCGGTCGTGGCGGCCTCGGTGGGGCGTTTGCCCTCTGCGTTCACTCGAATAATCCCTTGATTGGCATGCAACTGCGTGGCAAAATACTACAGATCAGGACTTCGGCGCCCTTGCGCAAACCCGCAGTTTGGTGTGCCGCTGTCATCACGACTCCGTCTGAGAGTACGGCCTCCGCGTGCCAAAACGCGTAGACAAGGAGCCCATTTACATGGATTGGCGTGATCGCGCTGCATGCTTGCATGCTGACCCCGAGCTGTTCTTCCCGGTTGGCAACACCGGCCCCGCGATTGAACAGATCGACGCCGCCAAGTCAATCTGCTCGCGGTGCCCGGTAACCGAGCAGTGCCTGCAGTACGCACTCGACACGAACCAGGATTCTGGCGTTTGGGGTGGCCTCTCGGAGGACGAGCGTCGCGCGCTCAAGCGTCGCGCTGCGCGCGCCCGCCGCGCCAGCTAACCCAGCCAAGCAACTCAGTGCCTCGGCGGATTTTTCGTCGAGGCACTTCGTTTGTCACCCGACGCCCCAGCGGCGCGGGATGCTGATCTGCACGAGCGTGCCGCCCGCCGGGTTCTCCTGCCACGCGATGGCGCCGCCGAGCTCACCCTCGACGAGCGTCCGCACAATCTGCGTGCCGAGGCCCGAGCCCTCGTGGCCGCCGACCATGCCCACGCCGTTGTCGCGCACCTGAATGGCAAGATTGTCGTCGTCGCGCTCGACCGTGACGGCGACTTGGCCGTCGGAGCTGCCTGCCGGGAATCCGTGCTCGACCGCGTTCGTCACGAGCTCGGTCAACGCGAGGGCGAGCGGGGTCGCGAACTCGCTTGGCACGGAGCCAAACGAACCCTCGAGCACCGGTCGCACCTCGGTGCCGGTGCCGCCGGCGACCTCGATCGCGAGCCGCATGACCCGGGCGAACACCTCGTCGAAGTCGACCGACTGCGAGAAGCCGCCCGACAGGGTGTCGTGCACGACCGCGATCGACGAGACGCGACGCATCGCCTGCAGCAGTGACTCTCGGGCCTCGTCGGCCTTCGCCCGGCGGGCCTGGATGCGCAGCAGCGCCGCGACGGTCTGCAGGTTGTTCTTCACTCGGTGGTGGATCTCGCGGATCGTCGCGTCTTTGGTGATGAGTTCCTGCATCTGGTTGCGCACGTCGGTCGTGTCACGGCAAAGCACGATCGCGCCGAGCCGCTCGCCGCCGCGGCGCAGCGGAATCGCGCGCAGCGTGACCGTGACGCCGCGCGCATCCACATCGCTCATCCATGGGGCACGGCCGGTCACGACGAGCGGCAACGCCTCGTCGACCGTGACGTTGCGCTTGTCGTCGACAAGGGTCGAGGCAACTTCCGAAAAGATCTCGCCCTCGAGCTCGCCACCGAAGCCGAGCTTGTTCAGTGCCGAGAGGGCGTTCGCGCTCGCAAAGGTGACGACGCCGTCGGTGTCGAGCCGCACGAGGCCGTCCGAGGCCCGGGGCGCGCCGCGACGGGAGAACTCGGGGGCGTCGAGATCGGGAAAGTCCCCCGCCGCGATCATGTCGAAGAGGTCCTCCGAGCATTCGCGGAACGTGACCTCCTGCCGCGTCGGCTGCCGTGTGCCGGCGAGGTTCGTGTGCCGCGTGATGATCGCGATCGGCCGCTCTGAGCGCTGCGCCCGGCCGTCGGCGTGGCGTGTCGAGAACACTGGGCTTGTCGTGAGCTGCGCGGGAATCTCGTCGAACCAGTCGGGGGCAGATGAGCGAATCGTCACGCCGCGCTGGTAGACCGCCTCGACCTCCATCTCCCACTGCTCGCGCACGCGCTGACCGATGAGATCGCGATAGAACAGGGTCGGCGCCGACGCCGGTCGCGCCTGGCTGACCGCCACCCAGCGAGCCTCGGAGTCGCGCACCCAGAGCACGAGATCGGCGAGGGCGAGGTCGGCGAGCAGCTGCCAGTCAGCAAGCAGCAGCATGAGCCACTCGCGATCACTCGAATCGAGGTCGCTGTGGCGTTGTATGAGATTGGTGAGGCTCGACACGCCTCCACATTATTGGACGAGTGAGCGATCTGATTGGAGATCCGCCGGAAGCGGTGCCGCGGCGTCGGCAACGTGACCGAGCCGAAGGGCGAGCGCGTCGAGCTGCTTCGCGAGTTGTGACCTCGGCGCCGCATCGACCACCGCGATCGCCTCGGCCATCGCCCGGTCGACGGCCTTGGAGTCATCGGGCAGCAGGGTGGCGCGTTCAATGCCGCCAAAACGCAGCAACACCTGCCGCACCTGGCCGGCCGAATCGGCGCCGACCGCCCCGCGGCGCAGGCGGGTGATGACCGTCTCGAGGTGGGTCGCATCGCCACGCAGATCGACAAGGCCGAGCCGCGCCCGCAGGTAGCGCTGCAGCCCAACCGGGGTTGCTTCGCCGACCGCGACCACAGCATCCGCCACCTCGATCGCGGCGTGCGCGGCGGCGTTGCGACGAGGCGCCGCGACATCGCTCACGAGTTCCTCGTCTCGCTCGAGGTTGAAGCCGACGTCGACGACGACGAACTCGTACTCATCGCGCGCGAGCCCCAGCACCGCGCGCATCCGCTCGCTCGGCAGCTCGGGCCAGCGGGCAGGGTTACTGATGCCCGAGAGCACACGCAGGGTGCCGCGCGCACAGGCGACCTCCGAGCTCACGCGATCGAGTTCGACTGCCGAGAGCGAGCCCGCGCCGGCGAGGCGGCAGGCGGCCGCGAGCCCCGGTGCCTCGTCGGCGATGCCGAGCGCCGGTGCGACGGCCCCGCCATACGTGTCGGCGTCGACGAGCAGCACCCGCCGGCCCTGATTCACGAGCGACGCCGCGAGGGCGATCGCCACGGTGGTGACGCCCGGCGAACCGTGCGGGCCCCAGACGGCGAGGATGCGGCCGGGCGCCGGAACCGGTGGCGCGCTCGGCTCGATCGGCGGCGGCACCTCGCGCTGCGGGCTGCGTCGGCCTCGACGCGATTCTTCGCGGCGGCGGTCCTTGCGACTGCGTGGCGGCTCCTCCGGCTCGGTCTGGGCTGTGACGGGCGGCGCAGCGCGGGCGGCCTCCCCCTCGAGCAGCCGCTCAACCGCATCCCACCTGTCGTCGGCGCGGATGCGGTCGACGAGCCCGAGCTCGGTTGCCTGCCTGCGTTCGGCCTCGTTCCCCACGACGGCGATCGTGCGGGCACCGGCGCCATCGCAGGCGGCGAGGCTCCGTGGATTGAGCGTCTCGGGGCCAGCCTGCGCGAGCACGAGCTCGGGCCGGGCGCGCTCGACCGCGGCCGCGAGCGAGGCAGCGCCGGTGACGCGGTCGACGATCTCGTGGCCGGCCCGGATGATGCCCTCGAGCAGATTCGCCTCAACGTCGTAATCCACGGCCAGGATGATGCGCGCCACGAGCTACTCCCGCACCGGTTCGTGCAGCGGCACGAGCTGTAGCCGCGCCCCGTTCGAGGTCGCGCTCATGACCGTCGCGACCTCGTCGTCGGGAATGCGCAGTTCGACGTCGACCTGTGCGGTGGCGACGAAGTCGTCCTGCTCGATCACGCGAATGACCTGCGCCTGCGCGACGAGCACCTGCGGCGCGTCGTAGGTGCCCATCCGCTCACCCGCGGCGGCCGACCAGATTTCGACCGTCGTGCCGGTGCTGATGCCGCCGGGCAGTTCGCCAGGGATACTGACGACCACGGCCGCGCTCGAGGTGTCGGCGTCGCCGAGCGCCGTGAGCGGCACGAGCTCACCCGCGCCGATGGGCCGGGTAGCGATGTAGCTCTCGGCGCTCGCCTCGGTGAGGTAGAGCTCGGTCGGCGTAGCCGCCGACACCTCGACCGCGGTGAGTTGCTCGGCGGTGATCGTTTCGCCCGCGGCGACAGCCTGCCCCAGTGCGTAGACCGTCGTCGTTTGCGCCGTAGATTGCACGACGCCGACGACGCCCGCGATCGAGCCGGCAACGAGCACGATGCCGATAATGAGTCGCGGATCGACTCGGGTTCTGCGACCTTGTGCCACGTGAGCGCTCCTTGTTCGCGGGCATTGGCGGAGGCTCGTCCGCCTTGACGTGTCTATGTTGCGACATCGTCCGAACTCGCTGGGCAAGTTATCCACAGGCGGCGAGCGTGCAGGGAATCGCTGGGATACTTGAGGCATGTCTTCGAACCCCAGCCAGGGGCTTCCCCGTTTCCTCACCCTCTCCGACGTTGCCGAGATCCTCAACGTCGAACTCGACGTCGTCCGCGACCTCGTCGAGTCCAACGAACTCGCCGCGATCCGCATCGGGTCGGCCGGCGCCCTGCGCGTCGAACAGCTCGAACTCGAGCGCTTCGTCGCCGATCAGTACGAGGCTCGCCGCCGCGAGGCGATGTTCGGGCAACAGGAATTCATCGACATCCCCGAGATCACCAGCTCGGGCAGCTGGCGCGACAGCAACAACTAATTCGCGACGTCGCCGGCGACGCGCACGAGGCGAATCTCGTGGAGCGGCACGACACGAAAGGCCGCCACGTCGGGCGTGCGCCGCGGCGTATCGAGATCGTGTACCGCGAGGTCGAGGTGATCGCGCGCGACGAGATCGATGGTGCCGCGCAGCACACCAAGCGTGGTGGTCAACTCGCAGTGCACGCGTCGACGAGCCAGATCGCGCAGCGGCATGACGAAGCCGAGCCGGGCCGTAAGCGACTCGGGCGCCTCGGGTCGCGGCGCGAGCGATCGATCGAGCTGGCTGCGCGTGAGTATGACCGACCCCATGCCCGCGAGCGGCACGAGCACGCTCGCGTAGTGGCCCGCGACCGACGGGAGCCTGGCGAAGAACCATTCGGCGCCGAACTCGATCGGCTCGGCGCGCAGGCGGTCGCCGCTGAGGAGCTCAAGGTCGATGCACTCCCCCGGCTCGAGCGCCGCCTGCAGCGCGGCGAGGCGCTGGCGCAGCGTGGTGCGCGCGACGCGGAGGCGTTCGTCTTCGACTGCCTCGAGGCGCCGGGCCCGCTCGTGTTCGGCGTCAAACTGCCCCGCGAGGTCGTCGAAGAGGTCATTCCAGCGCACCCCAACAGTCTGATGCATCTCGACCACGAACCGTCAAGTTATCCACAGGATGATTCGCGCGTCAGCCGAGGGGTGGACTTATCCACAGATTTTGCCGAAACACCCCACGGCCTGGCCCCAGATTGTTGAATGGCGACGTACGCCTGCCTCTCGACAGGAGCCAACGATGCCCCAGCCGCAGTCGCGCCTCTCCACCGCCCTCAACGACGATGTTCCGCAACCGCTGCGATTTGGCGAGGGCGTGCTCACTGCACTTCCCGCGCCGAGCGGCACCGCTGCCCCGACGGGCGACCCCGAGCCGATGCTCCGTAACCTCGCGCGCGGCGTGTTCGAGGCGATGGCGGGCATCCGCGAAATCGAACAGCTGACGCGCTGGCTGGCGCCCGAGGTCGCGAGCAAACTGCTCGCGCGGGCGCAGCACGCGGCCCGCGCCCGGCAGCGCCGCGGCGGGGTGGCGATGCGCCCGAAGATCGAGCCGATCCGCTGCATCTGGCAGTCGCCTCGCGAAGGCGTCGTCGAGTCGACCGTCATCGTCGACCTCGGCAGCCGCTGCCGCGCGGTCGCGATCCGGCTCGAGTCGTACCGGGGTCGCTGGCGGGCCCAACGCCTGCACGTGCTCTAGGCCCGGCTCAGCCGTCGCTAGCGGGGCGCGATCAGCCAGTCGCAGGCCCGCTCGACCGCCGCATCCGACACCCCGTGGGCGCGCAGAAAGTCGTGCGCGTCGAAGTCCGCGGCGAACTCGCGCACCGCGTCGCCACGCGAGCGGATGATCTCGGCAAGCTCGGGCTCATCGTGCCAGCGCTCGTACGGGTGCGGCTTCTCGCGGTGCAGGTGGTGCTCGTTGACGGCGCGCACCGCAAGCTCATCCTCGTGCACGAGCACCTCGGCATCGGCGCCGAGGCGCAGCAGCAGGATGCCCATGACAAGCCCCGTGCGATCGCGGCCGGCCGAGCAGCACACGAGCGTGCCGGGCCCGGCCTCGAGCAGCTCTCCGACGGCCCCCGCGATGCGCTCGGAGAAGAACCCGACAAAGTCGGCGTAGCCCGACGGGTGGTTGAGGTACGGGTCGAAGCGTTCGCGGAACGCGGGCAATATCGGGTCTTCAACGGGTGCGAAGCGATACTCGATGGCCTCGGTGCCTTCGGCGCTGCCGCGGGGTTCACTCGGGTCGCGCAGGTCGAGCACGCGGCGCACGCCCTCGGCCTCGGCGCGCGCCCAGGCCTTGGAGCCCCAGGTCTGCGGCTGCCCCGAGCGGAACAACACCCCCGGCGCGAGTACGCCCGCGGCCACGGGGATTCCCCCGAGGTCGCGGGTGTTAAAGGCGCCGGGCCAATCGCGTTCGCGGGCCACGACTAGTTGTCGGACTCGTCGGCGACCTTCTGTCCGAACGAGCCGCGCTGCTGCTTGTGCGTCGTCGCCTGCTGCTCCCGGGCGACCGCCGAGGCCGAGCGTCCCTGTTCGCTGCCGTGCTTTGCCGGGTTGCCCGAGCGCGACTTCTTCTTCTGCGCCGGGTTCGGCTTGCCCGCGGGCTTCTTCGCGGTCGTGGTCGCGGTCGTGGTCGCGGTCGTGGTCGCGGTCGTCGCGCGCCCGCCTTCGGGCACTTCGGACTCGGTCGCGTCGCCCTCGGCCTCGCGCATCGCCGACGCCGTGCCGAGGCTCATCTCGCGGCGCATCGCGGCGCGCGTCGCGTTGACGTTGATGCGGCCGGTGCCGTCGGTGACCCGCACGTTGCCGCTCTCGTCGGCCGCCGAGTAGTTGAGCTGCTGGGTCGGCTGCGCTTCGCCGTCGAGGCTGCGCTGGCGCACCTTGATCGACTTATGCGTCGTGCCATCCTCGTGCTCGTGCTCTTCGACCTCAACCTCGGTGTTCATGAGGAACTGCACCGACTCCTCGCGAATGCCACCGAGCATCTGCTGGTACATCGTGAAGCCCTCGCGCTGGTACTCGACGAGCGGGTCGCGCTGCGAGAGCGCGCGCAGGCCAATGCCCTCCTTCAGCGCATCCATCTCGTAGAGGTGGTCGCGCCACTTGCGGTCGATCACCTGCAGCAGGATGCGGCGCTCGAGCTCGCGGCTCGCCTCCTCGCCGAGCTGCTCCTCGCGCTTCTCGTACGCAAGCTTCGCGTCGGCGATGACCTCTTCTTCGACGTTCTCGTCGGTGACCTGGTTCATGCCACCGTGCTCTTCGATGATCTCTTCGACCGTGATGCTCATGGGGTAGAGCTGCTTGAGGTCTTGTTCGAGCATCTCGACGTTCCAGTCGTCGGGGTTGCCCGCCGTGTGCTCAAGCACGATGTCGTGGATCGCGCCATTGATGAAGTCCTGCACCTTGTCTTCAAGGTCGTCGCCCTCGAGGATTGCGCGGCGGTCGGCGTAGATCGACGAACGTTGCTCGTTGAGCACGTTGTCGTACTTGAGCACGTTCTTGCGAATCTCGGCGTTGCGAGATTCAACCTGGCTCTGCGCCGACTGGATCGCGCGCGAGACGATGCGCGACTCAAGCGCGAGGTCGTCGGGCGTCGAGTCGTTGTCCATGATTGCCCGCGCGGCGCCGGTGTTGAACAGGCGCATGAGGTCGTCGGTCATCGACAGGTAGAAGCGGCTCTCGCCCGGGTCACCCTGACGGCCCGAACGACCGCGAAGCTGGTTGTCGATACGACGCGACTCGTGACGCTCGGTACCGAGCACGTAAAGACCGCCGAGCTCGGCGACCTCCTCAGCCTCCTCCTTCACCTCGTTCTTCACCTGCTCGAACACCTCGGGCCACTTCGCCTCGTACGCCTCGGCGTCCTCTTCAGGGTCGAGCCCGAGCTCGGTCATCTTCGTCACCGCGAGGAACTCGGCGTTGCCGCCGAGCATGATGTCGGTACCACGACCGGCCATGTTCGTCGCGACCGTGACGCCGCCCTTGCGGCCGGCCTGCGCGATGATCGCAGCCTCGCGAGCGTGGTTCTTTGCGTTGAGCACTTCGTGCTCGACGCCGCGCTTCGCGAGCAGCTTCGACAGGTACTCGCTCTTCTCAACCGAGGTTGTACCCACGAGCACGGGCTGGCCCGTCTCGGCGCGATCGACGATGTCTTCGACCACCTGCGCGAACTTCGCGCGTTCGTTCTTGTACACGAGGTCGGGCTTGTCGAGGCGCTGCATCGGCTTGTTCGTCGGAATCGGCACGACGCCAAGCTTGTAGGTCGACTGGAACTCGGCCGCCTCGGTCTCGGCGGTACCGGTCATGCCCGCGAGCTTTTCGTACATGAGGAAGTAGTTCTGCAGGGTCACGGTGGCGAGCGTCTGGTTCTCGGCCTTGATCGTGACGCCCTCCTTCGCCTCGATCGCCTGGTGCAGACCCTCGTTGTAGCGACGGCCCTTCAGGATGCGGCCCGTGTGCTCGTCGACGATGTTAACCTCGCCGTTCTGCACCACGTATTCCTTGTTGCGGTGGAACAGGGCCTTCGCCTTGATCGAGTTGTTCAGGAATGAGATGAGCGGCGTGTTCGCCTGCTCGTAGAGGTTCTCGATGCCGAGCTCGTCCTCGACGCGGTCGATGCCCTCCTCGAGCACACCGATCGTGCGCTTCTTCTCATCGACCTCGTAGTCGCGGCCCTCCTTGAGGCGCTTCGCGAGCTTCGCGAACTCGGTGTACCACCGGTTCACGTCACCGGAAGCGGGACCAGAGATGATGAGCGGGGTGCGCGCCTCGTCGATGAGAATCGAGTCGACCTCATCGACGATCGCGTAGTAGTGCCCACGCTGGACGAGCGCCTGCTTCGAGACCGCCATGTTGTCGCGCAGGTAGTCGAAGCCGAACTCGTTGTTCGTGCCGTAGGTAATGTCGGCGGCGTACTGCTCGCGGCGCTGGTCGGGCGTGAGGCCCGAGAGGATGCAGCCGGTCGTCATGCCGAGCGCGCGGAAGACGCGGCCCATGAGTTCTGACTGGTAGCTCGCGAGGAAGTCGTTCACCGTGACGATGTGCACGCCCTTGCCGGGGATCGCGTTGAGGTAGGCCGCGAGCGTCGCGACGAGCGTCTTCCCCTCACCGGTCTTCATCTCGGAGATGTTGCCGCCGTGCAGTGCCGCGCCGCCCATGAGCTGTACGTCGTAGTGACGCTGGCCGAGCGTGCGGCGCGCGGCCTCGCGCACGGCCGCGAACGCGAGCGGCAGCAGTTCGTCGAGGATGTCCCGGTCGCTTTTGCCCGCGTCGACACCCTCTTGGTACTGCTCGCGGAACTCATCGGTCATGTCGCGAAGCTCGTCGTCGCTGAGTTCTTCGAACTCCCCCTCGAGCCCGTTGATCTGATTTGCCAACCGCTCGAGTCGACGAAGCTGGCGGCCCTCGCCGAAGCGAAGCACCTTATCGAGGATCGAAGCCAATGAAATTCTCCTGACGTTGCGTCCGGGTACCCGGGAAACTCGCTCAATCGTACTCGCCCCGGTTCAACAAAAACTCGGGCAGGGCGGAGGGTCCGCCCTGCCCGAGTTCGGGAGTTACTTAGACCACCGAGTCGGCGGTGACTTCTTCGGGGGCGCTGCCCTCGGTCGAGCCCTCCTCATCGAGCGCGATGACACCGTAGTCCCAGCCGCGACGTCGGTAGACAACGGCGGGGCGCTCGGGGCCAGCCTCAATAAAGAGGAAGAAGTCGTGACCGAGCAGCTCCATGTGGTCGACGGCCTCGTCGGGGGTCATGCGCTTCGGCGCGAACACCTTCTCGCGAATGACGATGGGGTTGTAGTCGTACGACGATGCTTCGTCGACGCTCGCGGCCGGCTGCGCCTGCCCCGAGACAACGTCGATGACACCGGTATCAGCGGGAACGATGTCGAGGTGCGAGAAGTCCTTCGCCGACGCATCCGCGAGGCTCTGGCCGCCGTGGCGGTGCTTCTTCTTATCTTTCACCCGGCGCATCCGCTCGACGAGCTTGTCGAGCGCGATGTCGAATGCCGCATACTTGTCGCCCGCGTCGGCCTCAGCACGCATGGTCGGGAACGGTCCGAAGACCGTGATCTCAACCTTGCCCTTGTCGAGGAGGTTGCCGGCCCGGTCGGTGCGACGCTTGAGCTTCACTTCAACCGATTGGGCGCGCTCTGAAAGCTGCTGCACCTTCGCAGTGACTTTCTCTTCCGCGTACTCCTTGAATCGGTCGGGAATCTCGGTGTTGCGGCCGCTGATTGTGACGTCCATCTCACCCTCCTGATCTGCGAACTCGGGGTTCGCGAACTCGGACCCCGAGCCGGATGTGTATGTATGTCCCTCAGATACTACGAGAATCTACCTCCACGATTCCCCTACGACGTCAAGAATTTGCCGAGGTAGTGTTGTGCTTTATGACTCGAGCCACTACCGCGGCTCCGAGCACCTGCGCACCGGCCGCTTCGAGGGCCCGCTGCGCCTCGAGCAACGTCGACCCGGTGGTCGCGAAGTCGTCGACGACGATGCAGTTCGCGCCGCGAAGTTCTGGCCGCGCGCGCAGGGCACCGGCGAGATTTTCGGCCCGCTGCTCGCGGCTCAGCGCCGCCTGATCGCCCACCTTGCGGGCGTGCGCCAGCCCCGCGACGCCGGGCTGCCCGACGGCGCGCTCGAGCAGCAGCTGCACGTGGTCGAAACCGCGGGCGGCGCGCGCCGCACGACGCGACGGCACGGCGACGAGCACGGGCTCGCTGGGCCAGCCTGGCAGGCTACGCAACAGCGCGAGCAGGGATGCCCGCAGCAGCGGCGCGAGCACCGTCGCGACATCGACCCTGCCGCGCTCCTTGTAGGCGTCGGCGAGCAGCCGCAGCCGGTCGCCGTAGTGGGCCGCGGAGGCCAGCGGGAGCGAGCCGAGCATCCCCACCTCGGGCGCACACGCGGCCCGTAACTCGCGGCGGCAGGCCTCGCACACGCCGGCGTCGCGCGCGCCGCAGCCCGCGCAGCTCACAGGGAACAGGGTCGCGAGCGCGTCGCGGGCGGCCTGCAGCGGATGTGCCATGCGGCCAGGGTGGCACGCGCGGCCCGGAGCGGGGCCGCGGTATCCACAGGCCCGACTACATCTGGGCGAAGAGGAAGTTCACGACCGTTTCGGAGGCCTGCCAGCGGGTGCCCCGCGGCGCGTAGACGATGCCCTGGCGGTCGACGACGCGCATGCCGGCGAGCGTGTTCGAGCCGGCGACCTGCACGGCGTTCGGAATCGTGCCGAGCGAGGTGAGCTCGCCGCCGACCCGATAGAGGCGCACCTCGGTCGTGCCATCGCCGTCGTCGACGAGCATCGCGACGCTGTTGCCGTCGACCCACGCCACGTCGTTCGCGGTGTCTTCGGTGCCCGGCATCTCGAGCAGCAGCGGGTCGCCCAGCGCCATCGGCTCACCGCCATCGCGCATGATCGGCATGATCGCGAGGGTGACGCCGTCGCCGTCGTCGAACAGCACTGCAAGGCGGGTGCCATCGCGCGACACCTGGTGTGAGATGAAGTTCGGGGCGACGCCCGACGGAAGCGGAATTTCGAAGATCGAGCCCTCGCCAATCTTCGACACGTAGAGGCCCGTCTGCGAGGTCGACTGGGTCCACACCCAGTCCCAGTTATCGAGCGCGGGTTCGATCTGGCCGCCGCGGCTGTCGATGAGCGTCGGCGAGGTGTCGTCATAGCGCATCGCGTACGTGCCGTCTTCGGTGAGCATCGTCACCGTCTGCCGCGACGCCGAAAGGGCGCCACGAATGGGGTTGATCTCGGCCGCCGCGGCATCGACATTCTCGGTGCCGTTCGGCAGCGAGAGCGAATTGCTATTGAGGTAACCGATGCTGCCGTCCTGGTACACGAGCGGCAGCGAGTTGACGTCGGGGCTCGTGATGACGGTGTCGCCGCCCGGCAGGCTCGCGTCGATACGCGCGCCGTTGACGCGCAACTCAACCGTCTGCACCTCGTCGAGCACGGTGAGGCTTCGCTCGAGTTGCAGGCGCATGAGCGAGAGGTCGGAGGCGCTCGCCGCGGCCGAGGCATCGCCCGAGAGGTTCACGGTGGCCTGCCCGTCGGCGATCGTCACGTCCGACAGCAGCGAGGTGCCCGAGGGGAACGCCGTCGTGACGGCTTCGCCCGGGTAGAGCCACTCGGCGGGGCCGCGCAGCAGTTCCTCGACCACGCGGGTCGCGAAGTCATCGGTGTTCGGGAACCAGCGCAGGTCTTGCGTCGCGTAGCGCTGCTCGACGTCGAGGAACGTGAGCGCGGTTGAGCGGTAGAGGTCGGTGAATGCCTGGCGCATGAGCACCACACCGTCGGGTGCCTCCGAGATGCGCCACTCACCGTCGACCTGCTGCAGCGTGAACTCGAGCGCCTCGCTGCTGCTCGAGAGCTCCTCGCGGTAGACGCCGTGCGCGTTTACCTCGCCGCTCACAGCGACCGACACGTTGATGACGTCGTTGTCGTTCGTGCGCATCGACACCTGGCCCGAGGTGATGAGCACCTGTTCGGTGGGGTCCCACGACGAGGCGGCGTCATCGGTGAGGTACTGCCGCGCCGTCGCGAAGTCGTTCTGGCTGCCCGTGCCGGCGTCGATGAAGCCCTGCACAATTTCCTCGCGGCTCGCACCGTCGCTCGGGCCAGCCGGGTAATAGCGCAGGCTCTGCGTCGTCGCTTCTTCCTGCGCCGAGCCCTGCTCGACCGAGCCGGAGGTCGGAATCGATGCACACGCCGCGAGGGCAAAGATGCTCACGCCCGCCACGAGGGCGAGCAGGGCTCGGCGGATGCGCGCACTCACTTCGACTCCTCCTCGCTGTCCGTCTCATCGTCCGACGCCTCGGCCCCAGCAAGGAAGCCCGGCTCGAGCCCCGGCAGGGTGACGGGCATCGTGATCGGCTGCGTCATGACGTCCTCGTTCGAGAACCCCTCCACCTTCTCACCCTGGTGCTCGCGCGTATAGGTCTCGGCCCCCGCATCCTCAGGCAGCAGCGGCAGCGGCGACGAGACGATCGGTTCGTCAGCGGCGATCGGCAGCGTGAGGCGGAAATTCGTACCGAGCTTCGGCACCGACCACACCTCGAGCAGACCGTGGTGCAGGTGCGCGTCGTCCTTGGCGATCGCCATGCCGAGGCCGGAGCCGCCCATCGTGCGCTTACGCGAGGGGTCGGCACGCCAGAATCGCTCGAACACGTTCGCCTGCTGGTCGTCGCTCATGCCGATGCCATAGTCGCGCACCGAGAGGGCAACCGCGGTCGCGTTCGAGTCGACGGTGACGACGATCGGGCGCCCCTCGCCGTGCTCGATCGCGTTCGCGATGAGGTTGCGGGCGATGCGGTTGATGCGGCGATCGTCGAACTGCGCCATCACCGGGCGGTCTGGCGCGCGCAGCACGAGCGACTCACCGTGCTCGATCGCGACGGGAAGCATCGCAGCGATGACGTCCTCAGCCACCGCCTTGAGGTCGTGCTCCTTGCGCATGAGCTCAACCGCGCCCGCGTCGTAGCGAGAGATCTCGAGCAGGTCGGCGAGCAGCAGCTCAAAGCGCTCGACCTGGTCGTGCAGCAGCTCGGCCGCGCGCGAGAGCGTCGGGTCGAACTCGTCCTTGCGCGAGTAAACGAGGCCGCCCGCGAGCCGAATCGTGGTGAGCGGCGTGCGCAGCTCGTGCGACACATCGGAGACGAAGCGCTGCTGCACCTTCGACAGGTTCTCAAGCTGCTCGATCTGATGTTGCAGGTTGTCGGCCATGTGGTTGAACGATCGCGCGAGCGTACCGATGTCGTCCTCGCCCTTTTCGGGGATGCGCTCCTCGAGTTGGCCGGCGGCGAGCAGGCGACTCGTCTGGGCAGCGAGCCGCACCGGCTGCATGACGGCGCGCATGATCGAGCCGATGATGAGCCCGACGAGCAGCACGAGAATCGCCATCGAGATGGCGAGCGTGCGCTGCACAAAGTCGAGCGTGTCCTGCGACGACTGCAGCGAATAGACGAGGTAGAACTCGTAGTTGCCGGCGCTCGGCACCGTGACCACGCGGCCGATGACGATGCCGGGCTCGGCCTGACCGTCAGTGCCCTCCAGCGCGACCGACTGGTAGTGCACGGTGTCGGGCTCGGCGCGCACTGCCGAGCGCAGCTCATCGCTCGTGAGGTTGCGGTCGACGCCCTCCGACGCGATGTCCTGAATCACGCTCGTCGTCGATTGGTCGGGCACCCGGTAGAAGGCCCAGCCGATCGCGTTCGGAGCCTGCGCGGTCGCCGCGTCGATCGCATCCTGCCGCAGCTCCGAGATCGCGAGCTCGTCGGTCTCGCTCCCTGACTCGAGCGTCGCCTGCGCGACCGAAGCCGCGCGCTGGGCCTCGAGCTGAACATCCTGCGTGCGCGAGGTAAAGAGGTCGCGCGCAATCGAGTTGCTCATGACCAGGGCGACGGCGATCACCGTGATGCTCGTCAGCGTCACCGCGACCACCGTCGTGCGGAACGGCAGCGAGGTGCGCCAGAGAAAGCGAATGTTCTGCCAGAACTCCTTCGGGCGCCACCAGCGACCCGGAGGGGTATCGATCCAACCGGTGTCGACGCTGTTCGGCAGCCGAACCTGGATGCGCTCGGAGTCGGGATTGACGCGCCCGCCACGAAAAAGTCGAAAGCGCATCACCTAGTTGCCGGTGTGACCCGCCCGGTAGCCAACGCCGCGCACCGTCTGCACGATCTTCGGCTGGTCGGGGTCAATTTCGACCTTCGCGCGCAGGCGCTGCACGTGCACGTTGACGAGCCGGGTGTCGGCTTTAAACCGGTAGCCCCACACCTGTTCGAGGAGCTCCTCGCGCGTGAACACCCGGTTCGGCTTTGCCGCGAGCGTGTGCAGCAGGTCGAACTCGAGCGGCGTGAGGTTGATGGAGGTGTCGTCGCGCATGACCTCGTGCGCCGCGAGGTTCATCGTGAGGTCGCCGACCTTGATGACCTCGCTCGGCTCGCTCGTCGTGGCGCGCAGGCGCGTCTTGATGCGGGCGACGAGCTCCTTCGGGTCGAAGGGCTTGACGATGTAGTCGTCGGCGCCGGCCTCGAGGCCGCGCACGACGTCGGTCGTGTCGGACTTCGCGGTGAGCATGATGATCGGCACGCCAGACTCGGCGCGGATCGCCTCGCAGATCTCGATGCCGTCCATGCCCGGGAGCATGACGTCGAGCAGCACGAGGTCGGGATCTTCATCGCGGAACTTCGCGACAGCGAGCGAGCCGTCGGAGCAGAAGCTGGGGTCGTAGCCCTCTGAATCGAGCACGATGCCGATCATTTCGGCCAATGCGGTGTCGTCGTCGACGACCAAAACTCGACCCGGCACGTGTCCTCCACAATGTTGATGATCTAGGCAGAGCCTACCCGGTCGCGGTCGTTCTTGTGGACGATGAAACGCGCGGCCGCGCTGTGGGACGATGAATAGGTGAGTTACGAGCCGTACCCGAACCAGCCCGGAGCGACGCCCCAGGGTGCGAGCAATTGGCAACAACCGCAGGGGTCCGCCTCGTGGAACTTCGAAGGCGGCGCACCGCAGCAGCCGCTCGGCTGGCGCCCGCCGCCCAAGCCCGGCCTGTTCCCCCTGCGCCCGCTCACCTTCGGTGAGATCTTCAGCGCAACCTTCCGCCTGCTGCGCGTCAACGTCGCGGCGAGCTTCGGTGGCGCGTTTCTGATTCAGCTCATCACCGGGCTCGTCACTGCGGTGCTACCGACCATCGCCCTCATCATCGGCATCAACCGCATCTCGATGGCCGCGGTCGGCGATCAGGACGAACTCGCGGTTTCGATGACAACGTGGCTGTTGCTCGCGCTGATCCCGGGCATCGTGATGTCGCTGATCAGCAGCAGTCTCGTGCAGGTAATCGTGGCGCAGGTCGTCGCCGCCGGCACACTCTCACGCAAGCTCACCCTCGGCGAGGCGTTTCGCACCGCCTGGGGCCGGGTGTGGGCCGTGCTCGGCTACGTCGTTGTGGTCGCGGTCGCGAGCATCCTCATCATGGGCATCCTGCTGCTGCCCATCATCTTCTTCATCGTGATCCTCGCGCAGACCGACAACCCGGTTGTCTTGCTGCTGCTGCTCGGTATCTTCCTCGTGCTCGCGGGCGTCGCCTTCTTCTTCTGGGTGAACACGAAGCTACTCGTCGCCGTGCCGTCGATCGTGCTCGAGGGCTACGGCCCCATCAGCGCCATCGCGCGCAGCTGGCGCCTCACGAACGGCTACTTCTGGCGCACCTTCGGCATCTGGATCCTCGTCTCGCTCATCGTCAGCGTCGCGACCCAGACCATCTCGGGCATCTTCAGCTTCCTCTTCTCCTTTACGAGCGTGCTCGTGCCGTTTGGCCAGACCACGACCGGCCAGGAGGGCGTCGTCATCGGCGTCGCCATCGGCATGGCGCTGCTCTCGGTGCTGCTGTCGACCGTGCTGCAGGCGATTTCGACCGTGCTGCTCGGCGGTAACGCGGCGATCATGTACACCGACCTGCGGATGCGCAAGGAGGGGCTCAACATCCACCTCCAGCAGGCGGCCGAGGACTACAACGAGGGCCGCGAGCCAGGGCGCGACCCCTGGACCGCTCCCGACCTCGGCCCGGCCGCTCCGCCGGCCGGCTACGCGCCGCAGCAGCCGTATCCGCAGCAGAACTTCGGCCAGCCGGCCGGGTATGGGCAGGCGCCGCATGGGCAGGCTCAGCCGGGGCAGCAGACGTACGAGCAGCAGGGATACGCGCAGCCTGGATACGGGCAGGCGCAGGCCGGGCAGGAGCAGCCGTACCAGCCGTACGGCGCGTCGCCGGCATCCGACAACCCGCCGAGCTCGCCCTATGCATCGAGCGGCGCAGGCGAGCAGTCGGGCAACGACTCCGGCGCAGGCACTGACTCTGGCAACGGCACCGACCAGGCCAACGGCCCCGCGCAGCATCGACCGTTCTAGGCCGCATGACGATTCCACTCGCCCCCGACGAGGACACCGCTCGCGACTGGCTCCTGCAGGAGCTGTCGAAGGGCGAGTATCAGCAGGCGAAACCGAACCCGATCGACCAGTTTTTCAACGACCTCTGGGAGTGGTTCGCGTCGCTGTTTAACTTCACACCCAACGGCGCCTTCGGCATCAACCCAGCGTGGATCTTCATCATTCTCGGCATCATCGCGGTGGTCGTGCTCGTCGTGATCTTCGGGCGGCCCCGCGCGGTCGCTCGGCGTCGGGCCGAGCACGGCGCCGTATTCCTCGACAACGACACTCGCACGGTCGCGCAGCTGCGCGCGGCGGCGGATGCGGCCGCCGCGATGTCCGACTGGTCGCTCGCGCTCACCGAGCGCTATCGCGCGATCGCCCGCGGGCTCGCCGAACGCACCGTGATTCGCCTCCGCCCCGGTACCACGGCGCAGGGCGTCGCCGCGGCCGCGGCCGCGCCGTTCCCGGGCGAGGTCGCCGAGTTGCGCCGCGCATCCGGCTCGTTCGACCAGGTGCGCTACGCGGGGCTCGCCGCGCGCGAGGACGACTACCACCAGGTGCGCGAGCTCGACGCCCGTCTCGAGCACACGCGACCCCACCTTTTGCCCGAGCCCGAGGTGCTGACGCGATGACCGCATCCGCCACCGACACCTTGACCGCCACGGCGCCCGTCGCGGCCGAGTCACTCACGCCGGACTCCCGGGGCGCTTGGCGTCGCATCCGCAGTTGGCTTCTCGCCGTCGGCGGCCTCATCGCCGCGGCGCTCGTCACGGTGCTCGCGCTCGGCTCGATGGGCTCGGTCTCGAACCGACCCCTCGACCCGACCTCTCCGGCGCCCAACGGCGCGAAGGCGCTGTTCGAGGTGCTCGGCCAGCAGGGCGTCGACACGACGCACGCCACCTCGCTCGACGAACTCTCGTCGGGCCTCGACTCGGGTGGCTCGACGACGGTGGTGATCGACGACCCCTCGTACATCCTCGCCGAAGAGCAGATCGACCAGATCGCCGCCGGCTACTTCGGCGACATCGATCGCATCGTGCTGCTCAACCCGGCAGGCAGCAGCTACGAGCTGAGCAGCCGCGTCGCGACATTCGGCGGGCAGTATTCGTCGAACGGCGACGACCCGGATGCGGCGGCCACGTTCGACGCGGGCTCGGCCTGCGGCTTCGGCGAGCTCGCACCGTCGATCACGAACGAGGGCGGGCACGAGTACGAGCCGAGCGGCGACTCGGTGGGCTGCTACCAGGTGCGCGACGGCTACGCGGTCGTGATCGGCGTCGAGCAGGGCGTCGAGATCGTCGTGCTCGGGGCGTCGACGAACCTCACGAACGCGGTGATCGGCGAGGCCGCGAACGCCGCGATGGCGATTAACTTGCTCGGCGCGAACGAGCACCTCGTTTGGTACACGCCGTCGAGCGCCGACAGCCTCACCGACACGCCCTCGCTCGGCGACTATATTCCGCCGTGGCTGACGCCGGTGATCATCCTGCTCATCGGCGTGGGCGTTGCCTGCGTCATCTGGCGCGGCCGCCGCTTCGGCCCGCTCGTGGCCGAGCGCCTGCCCGTCACCGTGCCGGCGGCCGAGACCATCGAGGGTCGCGCCCGCCTCTACGACAACAGCGACGCGCGCCTCCACGCGCTCGACAGCATCCGCCTCGGCACCATCACCCGCCTCGCCGAGCTGCTCGGCCTGGGCCGCGGCGAGGCGAGCGATGCCGTGATCGAGGCGACCGCCCAGACCGCCGGGGTGACGCGCGAGCACGCCTACCAGGTGCTGCTCGTTGGCTACCCCGATTCCGATTCGGCGCTCGTGGACCTCGCGAACGCCGCCGCCGAGCTCGAACGGCGCGTGCGCGCCGCGACGGGCCGCACCGAGACGACACGACGACCCGCCACGAAGGAGCACCCAAGCGATGAGTGACCAGATCCGTAACCAGCTCGGCCGCGTACGTGCCGAAGTCGCGAAGGCCGTCGTCGGGCAGGACGCCGCCGTCGAGGGGCTCGTGCTCGCGCTGCTCGCCGACGGACACGTGCTGCTTGAGGGTGTGCCGGGCACCGCGAAGACGCTGCTCGTGCGCACGCTGAGCACGGTACTCGCGCTCGACACGAAGCGCGTGCAGTTCACGCCCGATCTCATGCCCGGTGACGTCACCGGTTCGCTCGTCTACGACAACAAGTCGGGTGAATTCGAGTTCCGCGAGGGGCCCGTGTTCACGAACCTGCTGCTCGCCGACGAGATCAACCGCACCCCGCCGAAGACGCAGTCGTCGCTGCTCGAGGCGATGGAAGAACGCCAGGTGTCGGCCGACGGCGTCACCCGCAAGCTGCCCGACCCGTTCATGGTCGCGGCCACGATGAACCCGATCGAGTACGAGGGCACCTACACGCTGCCCGAGGCACAGCTCGACCGATTCTTGCTCAAACTCGTGCTCGACCTGCCGCCACGCGACGCCGAAATCGAGGTGCTGCGACGCCACGCGGCCGGCTTCAACCCGCGCAACCTCGGCTCCGTCGGCGTGCAGCGCGTGCTCGGGGCGAGCGAGCTGCAGCAGGCGCGCGCCGAGGCGCAGCAGGTGCAGGTGAGCGGGGATGTGCTCGCGTACGTCGTCGACCTCGCCCGCGCAACGCGGCAGTCACCCTCGGTGCGCATGGGCGTTTCGCCCCGTGGTGCAACGGCGCTGCTGCGCGTCGCGAAGGCGAGCGCGTACCTCTACGGACACCCCGCCGTGACCCCCGACCACGTGCAGCGGATGCTGCTGCCGACCTGGCGCCACCGCGTCGTGCTCGAGCCCGAGGCCGAGCTCGAGGGGGTTTCGGCCGACTCTGTGCTGCGGTCGATCATGCAGCAGGTGCAGGTTCCGATTTAGTTTTCGTCATGGCATTTAGCGGTATCTACGTCGGCTTGCTCCTGCTCGGGGCGTTGCCAGTCATGTTGTTCGGCACAACGGCCGGCAGCGCGCTGGCCACGCTCGGCATTGTGCTGCTGGTGTGGCTGCTGCTCGGCGTCATCGACTGGCTGCTCGCGACGCCCGCCCGGCGCATCTCGATCGCCCGCGAGCTACCCGAGCGCGTGCGGCTCGGCGAGACGGTGTCGTCGACGCTGCTGCTCACGAACCTCGCCGGCCGCACCCTGAACGCGCAGGTGCGCGACGCGTGGGAGCCCTCGGCCGGCGCCCCGCGGATGCGCGAGCGCGTGCGCATCCCCGCCGGCGAGCGGCGCGCGGTCACGACCGTCTTGAAGCCGTGGCGTCGGGGAGACCGGCGCAGCGAGGTCGTTGTCGTGCGGTCGTGGGGTCCACTGCGATTGGTCGCGCGGCAGGCGACGCTGAAGTCGGCCGGGCGGGTGCGCATCCTGCCGCCCTTTAATTCGCGTCGACACCTCGCCTCGCGCGTGCAACGCCTGCGCGAGCTGGATGGGCAGACGACCCTGCAGGTGCGCGGCCAGGGCACCGAGTTCGATTCGCTGCGCGAGTACGTACGCGGCGACGATGTGCGCTCGATCGACTGGCGCGCGACCGCGCGGCAACAGGAGCTCGTCGTGCGCACTTGGCGCCCGGAGCGCGATCGCCGCGTCGTGATCATCATCGATTCGGGCCGCACCTCGGCCGCGCGCATCGACGACGAGACGCGGCTCGACACCGCGATCGAGTCGGCGCTGCTGCTCGCCGCGCTGGCAACGCGCGCCGGTGACCGCGTCGACCTGGTGTCGTACGACCAGCGCGTACGCGCGCGGGTGCAGGGGGCAAGCGGACCGACCGTGCTCGCGAAAATTACCGACGCCATGGCGAACGTCGAGCCCGAGCTGCTCGAAATGAACTGGCTCGACGTGCCGAAGCTCGTGCGCGAGGTGACGACGCACCGCGCCTTCGTCGTGCTGCTCACGACCGCCGACAACGAGGGTTCCTCGCGCGCCCTGCTCGAGGCTGTGCCCGAGCTCGCGCAGCGCCACCTTGTCTTGGTGGCCTCGGTGACCGATCCCGAAGTGGCCGAGGCCGCGCGCGATCTCAGCGAGCGCGAGACCGTATTCCGGGCCGCCGCCGCCGAGCGGTCGATGCTGGATGCGCAGCGCGTCCGCCGCGCGCTTGGCCAGCTGGGCGTCGACACGATTACCGCGACGCCGTATGAGCTGCCGCCGCGGGTTGCCGACCGGTATTTGGAGCTGAAGAAGGCTGGGCGGCTTTAGGGCGGTTGGGGGTCGGGGCTTGGTGCTGGGGTCTGTGCTGTCGGAGGCTTGTGCCGAACTGAAACTAGTCGGCAATCCGCCACGAAACCCGCCGTCCGAAGCCATGTCGGAGGCTCGTGCAAGAGTGAACCAAGACCGAAAACCTTCCCGCCAATGCTCGAAACCTCGAACATCCACCCCAACCTGATTAGAACATTATTTCTATTGCATTCGTGAACGCATCCGCATATGTTTGCTACAACGGTTCCCCCATTGACGCACCTTCGAGGAGGTGACGCCCGATGACCGCAACGACTCCCCCACCAGACTCTGCGGATGAGCCGATTCGTCGCGCACCGAAGCACCGGCCAGACGGCACCACTCCTCCACCAGAGAACGACGGGCTCAATGACGCGCTCGGGGCGATCGAAGAGATGGTCCTCAATGGTGCGAAACTCGAGCAGACCGGCGCGTACCTGAAGATGATGGGCCTCGCGCAGGCCTACGCCGTCGCGGAACACCGCACCTACGCACAGTTGCAGGAACGCTCCTCGGTAGTGAGTCCCGACGACCTGCTGCGGCTGAACCTGCGATCGATCGTCGCGGAGTTCGGGATTCACACGAACGAGTCCGACACCGCGCTACTGAACCGGGCGTATGACGCGCACCGCCTCGGCACCGACTTTGTCGTGTGGCTCGACCCGCTCCGTGAAGCGGCGGTGACGATGCGGCACGCCCGCGCACTGTTGCGGCATGCGGGGATCGTGCCGGACGCGCGGCTGGACGAATACGCCGTGAAGGTGCTGGAATTCGCGAAGGGCGAGACCGTCGCCGCGACCGACGCATTCGCGCGGAAGCTCGCCACCGAATTCGGGGCGGAAGAGTTTGAGGCGGCGTTCGAGCACGAGTACCAAGCACGCCATGTGACCATCGAGGACCGCGAGTTCGGGATGTCCCGCATCACCGCCGACGTGCCGACGTTGCAGGCGCACGCGATGTACGACCTCATGAACAAGCAAGCCAAGGCCTTGCGTGAAGAGAACGTGAACGAGGCCGACGAACACCGACGTCGCGTCCGCGCGGCGCAGGCACGCGGGGAAGACCTCTCCCCCGCCGATGCCGAGTTCGTTGAGGACCCACGCACGGTGCGGCAGTTGTTGGCCGACCTGTTCGTCGAAACCTTCCTCACAACGACGCCGCAGAGCATGCGCGAACACGAGGCCAAGGGCGGCTCGCGCGTGAACGCGACGGTGAGCATCGTGATCCCGGTGCTCAACCTCCTTAACCCCGACGCGCCGCGCGATGTCGCAACGATCAACGGGATGACCCCGATCAGCATGACCGAAGCGCGTGAGATGGCGTCGAAGGCGAAGTGCTTCCAACGCATCCTGACCGACCCGATCACCGGGCACGTGTTGACCGTCGACTCGCGCAATGCGACCCCCTCGATGCGACGGTTCCTGCAGGCGAGAGACCAAGTGTGCCTGTTCCCGGGCTGCCGCAGACCGGCGGATCAAAGCGAACTTGATCACACGATTGCGTGGGCCGCGGGCGGCAGAACCGACGTCGAAAACTTGGGACACCTCTGTCCAAAACACCACACGCTGAAACATCAACGTCCGTGGGAGTGCGAGCAACTCGGCGGCGGCAAGGTCGGGTGGAAAACGCCACGCGGCGAATGGGTCACGGTCGAACCCGCCAAGGTCGGGCCGATCTTCAAACCCGTCGAGGACCAGGGCTATGACGCGATCAACGACCCGGCACCGTTCTAACGAGGGAGGAGTCCGTCATCGAAGTCGACGAGGCTGCAAACATGAGAGATCTCTCATCTCTGCCTCATGCGGGTGACTTGACGCGCTCGATACGCTCGCAGCATCCCGAGACCGAATAGGAGACCTGCCATGCATCGCCTCGCCCCCGTGCTGCTTTCTGCCGCATCCGTGCTCGTGCTTGCGTTGCTCGCCTTCTCGGGCATCTCGATCGCGAACAGCGACCAGCAGCAGGAGGTCAGCGACGCCGTCACGATTCCCGCGAGCGGCACGCCGATTCCAACATCGACCGGAACTCCCCCGGCCACGCCGTCTGCAACGCCGAACGAGACGCCGACGGCAACGCCGACCTCCACCGACGACGCATCGGACTCCGGTTCGCTGCCCCAGCCACAGCCCGTCAACCCCGCGCCGGCACAGCCGATCCAGCCCGAGAGCGGATCAGGGTCGGGCGGCGGCAGCGGCAGCAGCTACGACGACGATGACGACGACTGGGACGACGATGACGACGATGAGTGGGACGACTAGCGCCAGCTACGAGCGCGTTGCGAGCCGGTAGCCGACTCCCCGCACCGTCTCGATACGGTCGCTGCCGAGCTTGCGGCGCAGATAGCGAATGTACACATCGACGACGTTCGACGCCGGGTCAAAGTCATAGCCCCACACGCGCGACAGCAGCTGCTCGCGCGTGAGCACCTGACCCGGATGCTCGAGCAGCTCCTGCGCGAGCGAAAACTCCCGCGCCGACAGCTCCACCTCGGCGCCGTCGACGGTCACCCGCCTGGTGCGCAGATCGAGGCGTACGCCACCGTGCTCGAGCGAGGTCGCGCTCGCCGGCGACGATGAGCCCGGCGCATCCGCCGTCGCGCGCAGGCGCAACCGCACGCGCGCGAGCAGTTCCTCGAACCGAAACGGCTTCGGCATATAGTCGTCGGCGCCGGTCTCGAGCGACTGCACGGTGTCGTCGACCGAGGTGCGCGCCGTGAGCACGATCACGGGCGTGCGCACGCCCGAGCCACGCAGCTGATCGAGCACGTCGAAGCCATCGATGTCGGGCAGGCCGATATCGAGCACGATGAGGTCAAACTCCTCGCTCAGCCCGTGATCGACGCCCTCGCGCCCCGTCGCAACACCGACCGCCGCGTATCCGGCGGCCTTGAGGCCCTTGGTGATGAAGGCCCGAATTCGAGCCTCGTCTTCGACAATGAGGATGCTGGTCACGCTGCGGCTCCGTTCGCTTCGAGTTCGGGGTCGGGTTCGGACTGACGTAGGGGAAGCACGAGGGTAAAGCGGCTGCCAACTCCGGGCTGCGACTCGAGGTCGACGGTGCCATCGTGGCCGCGGGCGATCGAGGTGACGATCGCGAGCCCGATGCCGAGCCCGCCGCCGATCGTCGGCAACTCGCCGCCATCGTCCTCGCGCTCGAAGCGCTCGAATACGCGCTGCCGCTGCTCGGGCGCGATGCCGACCCCGGCATCCTGCACCCAGATGCGCAGCAGGCCGGTGCTCGGCTCGAGGTAGGCGCCGAGCGCGATGCGGCTGCCCGGCTCGGAGTACTGCACCGCGTTGCCCGCGAGCTGCAGCAGCGCCTGCGTGATGCGCTGCGGGTCGAGGCGCACGACCACCTCGGGCCGCGAGTCGAGCTGCCAGTCGCGGTCGCCGAGCGGGCGCACCTTCTGCATGACGCCGTCGAGCAGCTCGGCAAGGTCGACCTCGCTGCGGCGCACGAAGTCGGGTCGACCCGACTTCGCGAGCAGCAAGAGATCTTCGATCAATCGGTTCATGCGCGCGAGCTCGTCGAGCACGAGCGCACGCGTGTCGGCGACCTCCTCGGGGTCGTGCTCGTCGAGCAGCTCGAGGTGCCCCTGCACGATCGTCAGCGGCGTGCGCAGCTCGTGACTCACCTCATCGAGCAGCTCGCGCTGCCCGGCAAACGCGGCCTCGAGTCGGTCGAGCATCGCGTTGATCGTGCCGACCAGCAGCGCGAGATCGTCGTTACCCTCGACTGGAATCCGGCTGCTGAGATCGGATGCCGTGACCTCCTCGGCCGTCTGGCGCGCGGCCGTGAGCGGTGCGAGCACGCGGCCAAACGCGCGCCACGCGAACAGCCCGGCGAGCGCGAGCACGACGGCGCCGACGAGCAGGCTCACGAGATGTTGCTGCAACAGTGCGTTGCGCCCGGTCGACACGTCATAGGCGATGATGAACGCATCGGTGCCGTCGGTCGGGTCGTTCGCCGCCATCGCGATCGGCACGAGCAGCACGCGATAGGTGCGCTCGGCAGTGCCAAAGGTGAGCTCGGTCGTGCCGCCCGCCCCCTCGACCTCGCGTTCGACGCGCTCGACGAACTCCGGGTCGTCCTCGACTCGCAGCGGCACCGTCGTCGGCGCCGCCCATCGCGCCTCGCCGTCGACGATGCCGAGGAAGCCCTGCCCGGGCTCCGACACCGCGCGCTCAATCGCGAGCTGCACGAGCGCCTCGGCCGACGCGAACGGCTCGCCCGTCGCCGGGTCGACGCCGTTGCGCGCGAGCTCGGTCACCTGGGCGTACGAGCGATCGAAGCCGCCGGCGACCTGCTCGTCGTAGTCGATCCAGTCGATGACGAAGTCGACGAGCGTCGTGATGAACAGCGTGATCGCGGTGATGCCAATAAGGGAGACGAGCACGCGATTGCGCAGCGACATCGCCTTAGTCGGCATAGACCTGGGTATAGCCGGCCTCGGATGCGCGCAGATCGCCGCGATGCCCGGCCCGGTACGAGCGCCTGCCGAGCACGAGGACGTAGGCGAGATACGAGCCGAGCGCGAGCGCGCCGATGCCGATCTTCACCGCCCACGGCCAGTCCTGCCGCGTGACGAAGCCCTCGACGAGTCCGGAGAGCAGCAGAAAGATCGTGGTGCCGACCGCGACGATGATGAGCGTGCGCCCGGCCGCGCCCATCGCATCCACGCGGGTGCGGTTGCCGGGCACAACGAGCGACCAGAACAGCGCGAAGCCCGCCCCGCCCGCGACGAAGATCATCGTGAGCTCGAGCAGCCCGTGCGGCGCGATCCAGAGGAAGAACGCGTCGAGGTGCCCGAACGACGCGAGCACGGCGGCCGACATGCCCAGGCTGATGCCGTTCTGAATCAACACGAAAATCGGAAAGATGCCGGTGATGCCAAACGCGATGCACTGCGCCGCGATGAACGCGTTGTTCGTGAACACCTGGGCGGTGAAGGCCGACTCGGAATACTCCGAGTAGTAGTTGATGAAGTCCTCCTCGGCATACTGCTGCAGGCCCGACTGGCTGCCGTAGAAGCTGAGGATCTCGGGGTTCGACATGTGCCAGAAGTACGAGAACACGGCCGCGACGACGGTGAGCACCGCAGCCGCGAGGGTCCACCAGCGCACGCTGTAGAGCGATGCGGGCAGCTGCTCGACGAAGAACTCGCGCAACACGACGAGCACGTTGCGGCGCACGCGGGTGAAGCGGCGGCGGGCCCGGGCGAGATCGAGCGAGAGGCGCACGCTCTCGGCGCTGTCGCCGGTGGCCGTGCGGATGGCCGAGAGGTCGGTCGCGCCGGCCTGGTAGCGCTCGATGAGCGCATCCGATTCGGCGCCGCTAAGTCGGCGGCTGCGCGACAATTCGCTGAGCCGCTCCCATTCCGCGCGTTGCGCGGCCGCGTAGGCGTCGATGTCCATGTGGTGAAATACTCTCATGTCTTCGCAGCCCGCGCCCCGAGTTGCCTCGTTTGCCGACGACGATGTCGTCATTGGCGAGGGTGTTGCCCTGAGCATCCCGGCCGCCGGCTGGCTGCTGCGCGCCGGCAGCGCCGCGATCGACGCGTTCGTGATCTTCGTTGGCTACCTGGTATCGCTGCTCGGGCTCGCCTGGATGCTCACGAACTTCCTGCAGAACAACAACGTGCAGTTCGAGGACGTGTGGGTCAACGTGATTCAGATCACCTGGGCCGTGCTCTGGTTCATTCTCGTGCCGCTCACGGTCGAGGTGCTCTCGAACGGCCGCTCGCTCGGCAAGCTCATCTTCGGCCTGCGCGTCGTGCGCGACGACGGCGGCGCGATCGGCTTCCGCCACTCGTTCGTGCGCGCCCTCGCGGGCCTCGCCGAGATCTTCCTCACGCTCGGCAGCATCGCCGCCCTCGTCGGCCTCTTCAACGGCCGCTCGAAGCGCGTCGGCGACTTCCTCGCCGGCACCTACGCGCAGTACGAGCGCGCGCCGCGGCCGCAGCCGCTCGCCCTCACGCTGCCGCCGCAGCTCGCGGGCTGGGCCCGGGTCGCCGATGTGGCGCGCCTGCCCGACCCGCTCGCCCGACGCATCCGTGACTTCTTCGTGCAGTCAGACAAGCTCTCGCCGGCGGCGCGCCAGCACCTCGCGGGTGACCTGGCGCGCCGGGCGCGACCCTACGTGCATCCGATTCCCGACGTCGACGCCGAGACGTTCCTCGTCGGCGTCAGCGTCGTGCGTCGCGACCGCGAATACCTCGGGATGCAGCGGCGCCGGCAGCGCTCGGCCCGCCTCGAGGGCGTGCTGCACGGCAACCCGCACGGCTTCCCGACCCGCGGTTAGCCTTCCTGCTGCACGTCGCGCAGCCACTGCGTGTGCAGACGCCAGCCCTGGAAGCGGTTGCCGTTGCGCGCATCGAGCGCCGTGGCAACGCCCTGCGCGATGTCTCGGAACTCCGGCCCGCGCGGGTCGTCGGGGCGGTGCGTGAGCAGGAAGTGGGCGGCGGTCGCGTAGATGTCGATGTCGACCGGCGCGCCCTCATAGTCGACGGTCTCGAGCGCGGCGTCGACGATCCAGGCGAGCTCGGCGGGGTTCGTCTCGGCGAGCTGCACGAGCACCGAGTTGGGCACCGAACCGAACTCGCTGAGGTCGCGGTCGACCTCCTCGATGCTCGCGACGACCTCGAGCACGCGCTCGGCGCTGCCGCCCTGCAGCTCGCGCCAGGCGACCCAGGCGCGCGCGGCGCGCCGGTGCTCGGCGTCGTGGGTCTCGTCGAGTACCTGCGCGGCCAGGGCCGCCGTGTAGTCGGGGCTGAACGGCGCGACGAGGCCGGCGGCCTGAAGCATCAACTTATGCTCGTCGACCTGCTCGCGCTCGTGCTCGAGCCAGCGCGTGAACGTGGTGAGGAGTTCCTTGAGTGCGTCGACATCGCCGAGCTGGGCCGCGACCTGCGCCTGGCCGAGCGCGAGCTGACTCGTCGGGCCGCCGACTTTCGCGCGCACCTCGTGCTCGAGGGTGATGAACTCGGCAACCGAGTCGATCGACACGTCGGGGTCGCCGAGGGCCTGGTGCACGACATCGACGTAACCACCCTCGGCGGCGGCGCGCACGCCGGGCTCGATGGCGTCGTTGTCATCGAGGCGCAGGCGCTGGGTGTGCGTGAGGCCCTCGAGCATGGCACGGTTGTTGCCCACGACGGCGTGCTGCATCGCGCCGAGGAAGAGCGTGCCGAACACGACGGTCGTGAGGCGAAGCTCCTGCGCCCGGGCGATGATCTTGTCGACGAGTTCGGGCTGCGTCGACTCTTCGCTGAGCTCCTGCACCGCCAGCATGGTCTCGTGGTAGCGCTTGTTCATCGACACGGGCGCGCGATCGACCGAAACGCCCTGTGTCTGTCGCGGCAGCCAGCCTGCCCGAAGGATGTGCTCGGCGCGCGCCTGCGGGTCGCCCCACACCTCCGCATCGTCGACGACGTCGAGCTTCGGCGCATCTGGCAGGCCTTCGAGCCAGAACTCGCGCAGTTCATCCTGGTGGCGGGTGGCGACACCGCCGCGCTCGTCGTGCAGCTTCGCCGCATTTTCGGCGATCTTGAACAGCAGCCAGCCCTCGTCGTTCGCCGGGTCGGCGAGCACGCGCACGCGGGCGACCGCGGCGGTGGCGCGCCAGTTCGTGTCGTCGAGGTAGAGCTGGGAGAGGAGGTGGTCGGCGAACTCCTCCGCCTCGTCGCGGCGGTGCTCGAGCACCACCAAGAGGTCGTCGGCCTCGATCTCGTCGATGAGCAAGTCGAGCTCGAACTGTTCACGCAACTCGTCGCCGATCTGCGCGGCAACCGCGCGCTGGCCGGCGCGGGCATAGAGCACGCCCTGGCGGGCGCGGAGGCTCACGAGGTGCGCCAGCTCGGGGTGGTTGGGGTCGAGCGGGCCCGGGCCGACGCCGAGGCCGGCGAGCCGCTGCTCGAGCGTGCGCAGGGCGAGCTGCGGGTCGACGCGCACGAGCATCGAGCTCTCGTATACCGAGCTGTAGGGGCTGCCGGGCTGCCAGTAGTCGTTGTCGGCGGTGAGCCACTCGTTGAGGTGCTGCAGGGTCGCGTCGCGGTCGCCGAAGTCGGCGGCGAGCTCGGCCTTCGCGAGGAACGCCTCGCCGAGGTCGAGACCCCGCTCGCGAATCTGCGCCTCGACGAGGCCGACGACCTGCTCGAGTTGGGCGCGCGGGATGCTCGGGTCGTCGACGAGCGTCGAGGCGACGGTGCTGATCGACTCGAGGAACGTCGCGAGGTTGTCGGGGTGCAGGTGGTCGCCGTACCTGGCAATGATCTGCAGGAGGCGCGCGTACGCCTCGAGCGCTTCCTGCGCCTTGCCGGTCTGCGAGAACAACGAGTACTGCCCGTAGCGGGCGCTCGCCGCGAGGTGCGGCACGCCCTCGGCCTCGCAGTCGGCGACCTGCTGTTCCCACGCCTCCGCGGTGCCGCGGTCGAGCGGCATGTCCCAGATCGCCGAGCTGCGGTCGATGAGAGCGCGGACGCGAATCGCCTGCTCGCCCTCGAGATCGGCGACTTCGTCGTATCGAATCATGAGTTTCCCTTTCAGGTGGCCGCAACGAGCAACTCGCCCAGCGCATCGGCCAGGGTTCGCTGCTCGTCAGCGTTGAGTCGTTGACCTGCCTGGAGCAGGCTGAGGAGGTAGAGGGCGCGCACGGCCTGCTGCTGCAGTTGCAGCGTGCGAGCCGCGACGACGGCACGCACGGCGTCGGCGCGCACGTTGAGTACGAGTTTCGGGCGTCGGTCGACGGGGTCGGCTTGCTTGGTGCCGCCGGTGAGGGCGGCCCACGGGTCATCGTCGGCGGCTTCTTCGGCGAAGTCGAACCCGGCGGGCGGGGGCGGCACGTGCAGCGAGAGCACCGATGCCGGGGCGAAGTCACGCAGGTCGAGCCCGACGCCGAGCTCGTCCAGCACCGGCGTCGCGACGGCCCTCAGCTGTTCGACGAATGCCTGCCGCTCGGGCTTCGGTTGCGGCAGCGCGTCGAGTTGCTCGGTACGAGAGAACAGGCTCACGCGCACGCGCGTCTGGACCCTGCCGAATGCCTCGAGCACGGCAATCGAATGCGTGTAGCCGCCGTTGACGAGCATCCCACCCTGCGCCGAGACGAGCGAGGCGTTCGCACTGAACTCCCCCACCGTCGAGGCGTAACTGATCTTGCTCGGCATCTGCGCGAACGGCACGAGGCCTGAGCTCGTCTCCCAGAGATAGTGGCGCGCGACGAACTGCAGCATGACGTCGTCGGCCGCGGCCATCGCGAGCAGGTTCGTCGAGTGCACGTCGAGGAACTGCTTGAAGCGGTCGCCGCCCTCGGCCGCGAGTCGTTCGATGCCCGTGCGCAGCTGCCGGCCGACTTCGGCCTGCACGTCGCGCACGAGCTCGGTCTCTTGCAGCGATTCGCGGGATGCGGTGAGCGTCAGCGAGCCCGCCTCGAGCGCGACCTTCACGAACGTCGCCCACTCGGGCACGAGCTGCGTGTTGTCGTCGGCGACGAACATGCCGTTCGAGAAGACGCGGTCGCCGCCGCGATGCTTGCTCGAGATCGAGTTGCTCGAGACGAACGCGAGGCCCCGCACGCCCGCGACGGGCACGTCGATCGGGAAGGCCGCGAGCGGCGACATGCCAAAGGTGCGCAAGCACCACTCGAGCGCGTCCGGCCCGGCGAGCTGCCACGGCGGCGTCTGCCGACTCACGATGCGGCCGGGGCTGCCATCAGCGCCGCGGTGCACCGTGATGGGCACCGGCAGCAGCCCGGCAAACTTCGACGCGAGCAACTCGACGCGCTCGAAACTCACCCAGCCGGCGTCTTCGGGCCGCGCCCGCACCCACACCTCGGTGCCGGGCGCCTCAAGCGGGTCGGCCGCCTCGGTCACGGTGAAGGTGCCGTCGCCGCTTCCAATCCAGAGTGCATCGTCGGTGCATTCGACTCGCGGGCGCTGCGCGAGCGCACCTCGATCTGGTCGGCAACGAGGAAGCACGAGAGCAGGCCGATGCCGAACTGGCCGAGGTAGTCGCGGCGGGCCTGCGCAAACTCGCCGCGCTTGCTCGAGGCGCCGATGGTCGAGAGCAACTGGCGGGCCTCCTGTTCCGTCAGTCCGATGCCCGCATCGCGCACGAGCAGCGCGCGGCGCGGCTCGTCGACGATGAGCTCGATCGGTGCCTGCTGGCCGGATGCGGCGGACTGGCCGAGGCGTTCGCGCGCCACCAGCGCGTCCCGCGCGTTCTGGATGAGCTCGCGCACGAACACCCGCGGGCTCGAGTAGAGGTGGTGCGAGAGGATCTCGACGATGCCGCGCAGGTCAACCTGGAAGTTCTCGGTTGTCACCCCGCCAGCATAGAGACCGTTTTATGTGCGATCTCCACGTTGCAGGTAGGCAAGCATCAGCGCGAGCACGAAGCAGAGCGCGTAGGTGCAGGCCACGGCGCCCCAGCTCGCGAGGAATCCACCCGTATGGTCGACGAGCCAGCCGATGATGGCGGGGCCCGATGCGAAGCCGAGGTACATGCCAGCCGAGACGAGGCCGGAGGCGATGCCGATGCGGGCCCGCGGCGCCGCCGCAATGATGCCGGAGTTGATGACGACATTGGCGGCGAGCGGGAGCGCGGCGTGCATCGCGATGCCAACCCAGACGAGCCACACCTGGCCGGTGATCGACGCGAGGCAGAGCGCGCCGAGGCCCGCGATGCCGCCGAGGTTCATGACCGAGATGAGCGGGGCGGGGCGGCCCCAGCTGCCGTTGACGCGGCCCCAGCCGACGCGGCTGAGGATGCCGATGACGCCGATGACGCCGAGCAGCAGGCCGCCGAGCTCGACCGGGAAGTCGAACTCGCGGATCGAGAAGAGCGATACGTAGGTGTTGACGCCCTGCGTGCCGACGGCGTTGAGGAACGAGATGGCGGCGAAGACCCAGACCGCGGGCGGCAGCTTCGTCGCCTCGCCGGGGTTGGTGACGATCGAGCCGGTCGACGGGGTCGGGGCGCCGTTCGCGGGGCGGCGCAAGCGGTTGAGCACGATCCAACTGATCGCGAAGCAGGCGGCGCTGATCGCGGCGCCGAAGGTCGCGGCGGCGGTCCAGCCGCCGACCGTCGCGATGAGGGGAAAGCTGAGGCCGGCGACGAGCATGCCCATCTGCACGCCCGATTGCTTCCAGCCCATCCAGGTCGAGCGCTGGGCGGCCGGCACGCGCGTCGCGATGAGACGGTTCGTCACCGGATTCGACATCGCCTGAGCCGGGCCGACGAACAGCGCGGCAACGATGAAGCCAGCGAAGCTGTGCCAGACGATCGTGATGGCGAAGGCGAGCAGCGTGCCGACCATGATGATCGCGAACTGCACGATGGTGCGCAGCCGGTCGGCGAGCACACCGAGCAGCGTCGACGTGAGGCCGGCCGAGAGGAAGATTGTCGAGAGGATGATGCCGAACTGGCCGTCGGTGATGCCGAACGTTTCGATGAGCGGCGCGCTCAGCGAGGTGACGCCAAAGTTGAAGACGATGCCGACCGCCATCGCGGCGATCAACACAAACAGCAGGATGCTCGGCGCGCGCTGCGCCCTACCCTCACGACTCTCCACCATCAGTTCCCTCTCCTCCACTCGCGAAGAACGGTTGAGTGGTCACTTTTTGTAGTTCTGGCGGTGCCAGAACTACAAAAAGTGACCACTCAACCGTTCTAGGTGGCCGGGGTTAGGCCGTGGCGTAGGGGTTCGGGATGGCGGTGTACTTCGTGTAGAGGTACTCCTCGATGCCCTCGAACGACCCCTCCTTGCCGAGGCCCGACTGCTTCACGCCACCGAAGGGGGCGGCCGCATTCGACAGCACGCCGACGTTGAGGCCCATCATGCCCGACTCGATGCGGTCCATCATGCGCTGGCCGCGGTCGAAGCTCTCGGTGAAGACGTACGACATGAGGCCGTACTCGGTGCCGTTCGCGAGCGCGACGGCCTCGTCCTCGGTCTCGAAGGTGATGATCGGCAGCACCGGGCCGAAGATCTCCTCGCGGAAGATCTTGGCGCCCTGGGTGATGTTCTTCAGCACGGTCGCCTCGAAGAAGTAGCCGTCGCCGTCGACCGGGCTACCGCCCGACACGACCTCGGCGCCCTGCTCCACGGCGTCGTCAACGAGCTCCTTGACCTTGTCGACGGCCTTCTGCTCGACGAGCGGGCCGATCACGACGCCGTCCTCGATGCCGGGGCCCATCTTGAAGTCGTTCACCTTCGCGGCGACGCGCTTCGAGAACTCGTCGGCGATCGACGCCTGCACGATGATGCGGTTCGCGGCGGTGCACGCCTGGCCGATGTTGCGGAACTTCGCGGCGATAACGCCCTCAACGGCCTTGTCCAGGTCGGCGTCCTCGAACACGACGAACGGGGCGTTGCCACCAAGCTCCATCGACGAGCGCAGCACCTTGTCGGCGGCCTTCTTCATAAGACCGATACCGACCGGGGTCGAGCCGGTGAACGAGATCTTGCGGAGGCGGTCATCCTCCATGATCGCGTTCGTGACGCCGCCGGTGTTGCGGGTGGTGATGACGTTGACGACGCCCTTGGGCACGCCGACCTCTTCGAGCACCTTGGCGAAGTAGAGGGTGGTGAGTGGCGTGAGCGACGCCGGCTTCACGATGACGGTGTTACCCGCCGCGAGCGCGGGGGCAATCTTGCGCGTCGCCATGGCGAGCGGGAAGTTCCACGGGGTGATGAGGAAGCAGGGGCCGACCGGGTGGTGCGACACGAACATGCGCTGCGTGCCCTCGGGGTTCTCGGCGTAGCGGCCGACGATGCGCGGCGCCTGCTCGGAGAACCAGCGAAGGAACTCGCCACCGTAGTTCACCTCGCCCTGCGCCTCGGCGAGGGGCTTGCCCATCTCGAGGGTCATGAGCAGCGCGAACTCGTCGCGGCGGGCCATGACATCGTCGAAGGCCTTACGCAGCAGCTCGGCGCGGGTGCGGGCGGGCGTGCGTGCCCACTCGTCCTTGACCGCGACGGCGGCATCGAGGGCAGCGATGCCCTGCTCGACGGATGCGTTGGCCACGCGTGCGAGCTCGGCACCGGTAGCGGGGTTGTTCACGACGAACGCGTCGCCGCCCTCGCCGTCGACCCACTCGCCGCCGATGAGCAGCTGGGTCGGAACCTTCGCGAGGAGCTCTGCCTCAGTTGGGTAGGTCATCTATGACTCCAATTCGTTGCGCTGGTATCTGGACGCGTATCACGCGCTCACGCGTCCTTCGACGGTACACCGCGAAGGTTCCGCGGCCGCTGGTGTTGCCGCACGCATCCGCCCCAGATCTTTGTGCGAAACCACAACCGATTGCGCGCGTGCCAAACTAGCGACATGGCCCCCACTACCGCGAACCGACAGACGTCCTCGCACGCGCAGACGCTTTCCCGCGGCATCCGGGCCCTCGAGGTGCTCGCCGAGGCAGGCCGACCGATCTCGATCGCCGACCTCGCCGCCGCCCTCAACGTGCACCGCTCGGTGGCCTACCGCATCCTGCGTACGCTCGAGGACCACGGGCTCGTGCGCCGCGACTCGCAGGGGCTCATCCGCCTCGGCCCACGCATGGCGCAGCTCGCGCGCGGCGTGCAGCGCGACCTGCAGACCGTCGCCCTCCCCGAGCTCACCGACCTCGCGAACCGCTTCGCCGTCACGGCGTTCGTCGGCCTGCTCGACGACGACGACATCGTCACGCTCATGAGCGTCGAGCCGCGGGTCGCGTCGACCTCGGTCGCGCAGCGCCCGGGCAGCCGGCATCCGGTCACGGCGGGCGCGGCGGGCCTCGCGGTGCGGATGCAGATGAACGGTCGCGAGCTCGACGAACTTCGGGCGCACGGCCTCGACCCCGACGACGAGGGCATCCGCGCGGCGCACCTGCGTGGCCACGCCACCTCGTCGAACGAGGCGGTGCCCGGCCTCTCGGCGCTCGCCGTGCCCCTCCCCCTCGCGGACGAGCAGCTCGCGTCGCTCGCCGTCGTGTTCCTCAACTCGGGCGAGGACCGCGACGAGGCCGCGATCGTCGCGAGCCTGCACGAGGCGGCGCGCACGATCTCAGCCGCGCTCGCGTAGCGAGCCGGGAAAGCGTCGTTGCCCCGGGGGAACACGGCATCCCCGAGGCAACGGACTCGCTCGCACCCCGGCGTTGCGGCGCGAAACTCGCAGATCTGGACTGGTCCGGCGCAACCAGCGGGGGCGGTCACAATTTCGACTCGGTTTTGATCCTGTCCATAGTTTGCACCAAGATCCCAGATAGCACAAAGCCTGGTGTACATCCGCACAAGCACGCCGATGCCGCGCACGGTCGGAGGTGTCGATCAGTCTTCGGTCTGATTCCAACGACGGGACTGCAATCTTGCGGATGACGACCCGGTCCGCCGCGAAAACTTAGGCTGTTCTCAGCCGGTTGGCGACCTGCATCCCGACCCCCCCGCAAAGAAGAGGAACATCATGTCGACTAAGAAACTGCGCACCCCTGGCATCCTCGCCGCCGTTGCGATCGCTGGGCTCGTGCTCACCGGTTGCCAGAGCGGCAACGAGCGCATCGAAGACCGCTCGAACACCGAGGCCGACGAGCAGGACACCACCGAAGAGACCACCGACACGACCGAGGAAACCACTGAGCCCGAGGAGTCGGACGAAGAAGAGTTCCAGGCTCCCGAAGAGCAGAGCGTCTTCGACCTCACCGTCGGCGATTGCGTGACGCAGCCCGAGGAAGAGTCGTCCGAGTACCAGACTCTCGAGATCGTGCCTTGCACCCAGCCGCACGAGTACGAGGTGTTCTACGAGTTCGATGTGACTGACATCGACGAGTTCGACAAGACTGCAATTGAGAACCAAATTGCAGAACAGTGCTACGGCCAACCATTCGAGGACTTCATCGGCACCGCCTACGACCAGTCGACCCTCGGCGTGCAGTACCTCATGCCGACCCAGGGCAGCTGGGATGAGAACAACGACCGTCTCGTGAGCTGCATGGTCTACGAGGCCGACGACACCAACGAGACGACACAGTCGCTCGAGGGCTCGCGCCTCTAACCCACCCCGACGAACAAAGCCCGCCCGGGCGAGGAACGAACCTCACCCGGGCGGGCTTTTTCGTGGCTGATTACGCGGGCACGAGCGCCGACTTCAGCGTGAAGCCGGGCTCGGCCGCGGCGGCCGGGGTGACGGATGCGGCGGCCGCGGAGGCGAGCAGCTTGCGGGCGGCGACGTGGTCGGCCGGCTTGTTCACCGACTCGACGCAGACGAGCCGCTCCCCCGCAAACCGCAGCACCGAGAACTTACCGGCGCTGGGATCGCCGAGCACAACCTCGGTGTCGGCGCCGTCGGCGAGGCCGGCGATCTGGAGCTTCGCGCCAGCCTGGATCGACCAGAACCACGGCACCTCGTCGTAGTCGCTCGCGCCGTGCACGATCGCACGCGCGACGTGGCGGCCCTGCTCGGTGGCGTTCTGCACCGACTCGATGCGCTGGAACTCGCCCCGCGCATCCGGGAAGCGGGCGATGTCGCCGATCGCCCAGATGCCGGGCAGGCTAGTGCGCAGCGACGCGTCGACGATAACGCCGCGGTCGGTGGCGAGGCCGGCGGCACCCGCGGCGTCGGCGAATACTGGGCAGTCGTCGACGCCGATGCCGGCGACGGTGAGGTCGGCCGGCCAGTCGGCGAGGTCTTGCTCATCGGCAAGCGCGTCGACGCCGAACACGAACTCGACGCCGGCCGCGCGCAGGTGTGCGGTGAGCCAGTCAGCGGTCGTCGCCGAGGCCGAGCGCCCGAGCAGGCGCGGGCCCCGGCTCAGCAGCGTGACCTGCTTGCCCTTCGTCGCGGCGACGGCGGCGAACTCGAGCCCGATGAAGCCGCTGCCGACCACGAGGACGCGCTCGGCGTCGGCGAGCCGGCCGCGCAACGCCTCGGCGTCGTCGGCCGTGCGCAGCACGTGCGCGCGTGCCGACGCGGCGTCGCCGCGGCGCAGGCGCCGGGCGGGCGCGCCGACCGCGAGCACCAGCTCGTCGTAGGTGAGGCGCGAGCGCTCGCCCCGTGCATCCGCGAGCTCGATCGTCCGGGCGCCCGGGTCGATGCCGCGTAGCTCGACCCCGAGGCGCAGCTCGATGCCGAGGCGCTCGTAGAACTCGGCGCCGCGCAGGGGCAGGGGCTCGTCACCCGAGGCGAGGCCGTCCTTCGACAGCGGCGGGCGCTGGTACGGCAGCCGCGTGTCGCGGTCGAGCAAGACGATCTCGCCGTCGAAGCCTTCGTCGCGCAGCGTCTCGGCCGCTTGCACACCCGCGTGCCCGGCGCCCGCGATGACGACGCGCATCGCTACACCTGCGATTCGGGCAGGTCGACGGTGAGCTCGTCGAAGTCGCGGCCCGCGAGCAGCTGGCAGCCGAGGCGCGAGTTGTCGAGGCGATCCGAGGTGGTGCACTCGAGCATCTCGTCCTCATCTTCACTCACCTCTGGCAGGTTGACGCCGTCGGGCACGTAGACGTGGCAGGTGGCGCACATGGCCTGGCCGCCGCACTCGCCGACGATGCCGGCCACGTCATTCTGCAGGGCGGCGCGCATGATCGAGGTGCCCTCGTCGACGACGACGGTGGCCGAGGTGCCGTCAACGCGGCGGTAGGTAATGCTGGGCATACGGGGTGTCCTTTCGGAAGAGTAAGCGGGGTCGGCCTAGGCGTCCCAGGTGATCGGCATGTGCGTCATGCCGCGGAAGACCCATCCCGTTTCGACGGCCTGCTGCTCGGGGTCGAGGCGCAGGCCCGGGAATTCGGCGAACAGCCGCGGCAGGGCGACGTCGGCCACCTGCGAGCGAGCGAGCCACGCGCCGGCGCAAAAGTGCACGCCGCCGCCGAACGCGAGGTGCGGCTGCTTCTCGCGGCCGAGGTCGTAGCGGTCGGCGTTCGCAAACACTGACTCGTCGCGGTTCGCCGAGAGTGCCACGACGCCGAGCTTCGCGCCGGCCGGCAGCACCGTGCCGCCGAGTTCGACCTCGCGGGTGGTCTGGCGCGGGTACATGCCGATCGGGGCGATCCACCGCACTCCCTCCTCGAAGGCGTCCTTCCACGTGCGGGTGCCGTTGAGCACGGCGGCGCGCTGCTCGGGCTCGCCGAACAGGCCCATCATGATCGTCGTGATCGCGTCGCGCGGCTCGTTGATGCCGCCGCCGATCGACATTTTGAGGTTCGCGCGGATGTTCGCGAGCGTCACCTCATCGCCGTTCGACGTGTGGATGATGTTCGAGATGAGCGTGTCGTTCGGGTGCTCCCAATAGTGCGCGATCATCTCGTCCAGGGCGATGTTCACCTCGTCGTAGCTGCGCTTCGCCTCGGCCCACAACTCGGGGTCGTCGGCGTAGTTGCCGGTGCCGTTGATCATCGTCTGTGACCAGCGGATCATGTCTTGGTCGGTCGCGTTCTCGAAGCCCATGACGCGACGCAGGTTCTCGGCCGCGTAGGGCCCGGCGAAGTGGTGCACGAACTCGACGCCCGGGCCGACCTCGCGCAGCACGGCGGCGTAGCGCTCGTAGCTCTCCTCGAACACCTGGCGCCAGCTCGCCTTGATCGCCTTCGGCTTGAGCACATTGCCGTAGGTCGCCCGCTGAACGGCGTGGTTCGGGTCGTCCATGCGCAGCATCGAGTGGCCCATCGACTTCTTCATGAGCGAGCCGCGCTCGTTCGCCGTGAAGGTTCCGGGGTCGTTGTCGACGGTGTGCACGTCCTCGTAGCGCGTCACGAAGTAGCGACCGGCCGCCGGCACGTACGGCACCGGATGCTCCTGGCGCAGCTTCGCGAACGTCGGGAACGGGTCGCGCGTGAGGTCCTCGAGCGTCACCCAGTCGGCGATGTACGTGCCGGGCAGCGGCTCAGGCGCCTCGTAGGGCGTGTACTCGGGCTCGGCGACGGCGGTCGCAGAACCGGCAAAGAACGGGCAGGTCGCAGTCATGGTGTGCTCCTCGGACGTCGGTGTCACGGTGCGGTGGGGACGCGTCGGTGCGGCCCAGTACTGCAACAATTCCACCGCGCGAACCAAAGCAAAAGCACGGAGTTTCGTAGAACATCCCCTATTTGAATGATGTTATGGGAAGATCGAGCGCATGTCCGACTTCACGCTGCGCCAGCTCGAGTACCTCGTCGCCGTCGCGGAGCACGGCACCATCGCCGCGGCCGCCGCGAGCCTGCACGTTTCAGAATCGGCGGTCGCGACCGCGCTCACCCAGCTCGAGCGAAGCCTCGGCACGACGCTGCTCGTGCGCCGCCGCGCGCACGGTGTGCAGCTCACCTCTGAGGGCACCCTCGCCGTCCAGCGCGCGCGCTCGCTGCTCGTGCAAACGCAGGATTTCCAGGCGGAGTTCTCGTCGGTCGAGCTGCGCGGTACCGTGCACATCGCGACCTACCCGACGCTCGCACCCACGCTCGCGCCGCGACTCGTGCGCAAGCTCGAGGATGCGCATCCCGGCCTGCGCGTGCAGGTGTCGACGATGCCCGCATCGCGCCTGCAACAGGAGGTTGAGCACGGTCAGGTCGACCTCGGCATTTGCTACGGCTTCGACCTCGCCGGCGACTTCGAACGCAGGGTGCTGCGCCAGCTGCACGCCCACGTCGCGCTGCCACCCGACCACCGCCTCGCCGACGCCGAGCGCGTCGACCTGCGCGAGCTCGCCGACGAACCGTTCATTCGCTACGACCAGTCACCGAGCTGGGAGCACACGCAATCGGTGCTCGAGGCTGCGGGCATTTCTGTGAACACGCGCTTCTCGACCGACGGCTACGAGCTCGCGCGCTCGTACGTCGCGGCCGGCCTCGGCTGGAGTCTCTTCGTCATGCGCTCGCTCAACGAGGGCACGCGCGACGGCGGCCACATCGTCGTGAAACCAATTTCGCCGCCACCCACCCCGACCGAAGTCGTGGCGGTGTGGCGGCGAAACCGGCCGATGCGGCGGGTACAGCCGCTCATCGACGCGCTCGTGGCGCTCGTGCAGGAGGACGCGCGAACGCTACCGGAGCTTGGTTAGTTCGTCGGCGCCGTAGTACTCGACCATGATCGCCGAGGTCTCGGTGGGCAGGCGGTCGGGGTCGAACAGGTGATACCGGCCCGACTCCTCGAAGCCGACGTCGAGCGGAATGCCGCGGCGGTCGCGGAGCACGAGCACGGCGCTGAGCGAGATGAGGATCATGACGAGCAGGTACTGCGACACGGCCTGCGTCGTGCCGAATTGCGCAACGAGCGCGGCGGCGATGGTCGGGGCGAAGGCGCCACCGAGGATCGCGCCGAGCGCGTACGAGATCGAGACGCCCGAGGTGCGCACCGACGCGGGGAAGGTCTCGGCGTACCAGGCCGCCTGCGGGCCGTATGTGAGACCGAGGCCGACGGCGAAGATGACCATGCCCACGGTGAGCCAGAGCAGGTCGCCGGTGTTCACGAACCAGAACAGCGGGAATGCGAACAGGGCCATCCAGAGGAAGCCGATGATGTACGTGTTCTTGCGACCGATGCGGTCGGCGAGGTAACCCGAGACCAACGTCGAGACGAACCACATCGCCGCCGCGATCGTGACCGCGTTGAGCACGCTCGTTCGGTCCATCGCGAGCAGCCCCTCGGGGTTCGTCGAGTAGTTGAGGATGAACCCGCCGGTGATCATGTAGCCGGCCGCGTTGTTGCCCGCGAAGACGAGGGCGAGCAGGATGACGAGCTTCCAGTGCTTGCGGAAGAGCTCGACGATGGGCATCTTGATGCGATTGCCCGTCTCCTTCATCTCGGTGAAGACCGGTGACTCCTCGACCGACTGGCGCACGATGAAGCCGACGACGACGAGCACGATCGAAAGCAGGAACGGCACGCGCCAGCCCCACTCGTTGAACGCCTCTCCGGGCGAGATGACGCCCGACATGAGCGCGAGCACGCCGGTCGCGAGCAGCATGCCGATCGGCACGCCGAGCTGCGGGAACATGCCGTAACGGCCGCGCTTGTTGACCGGGGCGTACTCAACGGCCATGAGCACCGCGCCGCCCCACTCGCCGCCGGCCGAGATGCCCTGCAGGATGCGCAGGAGGATGAGCAGAATCGGCGCGACAATGCCGACGTCTTCGTAGGTCGGCAATACGCCGATGAGCGTCGTCGCCGCGCCCATGAGCACGAGCGTGATGACGAGCATGAGTTTGCGGCCGAGGCGATCGCCATAGTGGCCGACGAGCGCCGCGCCGAGCGGGCGGAACAGGAACGAGATGCCCACCGTGAGGAAGGTGAGGATCTGGCCGATCGTGCCGCCGACCTCGGCGAAGAAGAGCTGGTTGAACACGAGGCCGGCGGCGTTCGCGTAGATGAAGAAGTCGTACCACTCAATGGTGGTGCCGACGATGGTCGCGCCGACGACGCGCCGGCGCTCTTTCGCAGAGCGCTGCTCCGCGGAGGTTTCAGACATGGGGGACTCCTTTGTCAACCACGATGCAGCGTGGCTTGGTGAGGTTCGCTTCTTCTGCGACGGAGCATGCGGGCGCTCGTCGACCGCGGAAGAAGTTGCCTCCTCAGTTTCCGTCGAATCGTATTTGAAATCAAATCTAATTCTGGGAGGATCTCCGGCCGCCTCTACGCTCGACTGGCTACGATGAGGGGCAAATGTCGCAGGCATGGATGGACACCGACGTCACCGAGGGCCCCGATGGTGCGCCCACCGGTGCTATTCACGTGCCCGGCGGCGGGCGCGACTCGTTCGGCCCGGTGAACCTCACGCTCGCGCAGTTTCAGGAGGAAGTAAACGCCTCGTTCGTGCCGCTCATCGTGACGAGCGGGCTCGGCGAGCGCTTCCGCGGCCGCATCAACGGCGTCAACGTGCACGGCGTCGGCTTCACCGACGTGCGCGCCGACCCGCAGCTCGTCGAGCGCACGCCGGAGCAGATTGCCGAGGCGACCGAGCACTTCTACAAGATCTCGTTGCACCTCGAGGGCACGGGCACGCTCCGCCAGAGCGGCCGCAGCGTCACGCTCTCCCCCGGCGACCTCGCGATCTATGACACCTCTGTGCCCTACGAGCTCGAGTTCACGCACCGCTTCCGCTCGCTCGTGATCATGCTGCCGCACGCGCGACTCAGCGTGCCGCACCGCCTCTCGTCGCAGTTCACGGCGATCCGGCTCGCCGGCTCGGAGGGGCTCGGCCGCGTGGTCTCGCCGTTTCTCGCCACCCTTGGCACGAACATGCACGAGTTGCGCGGCCCCGCGGGCGCGAAACTCGTGCAGAACGCGGTCGACCTGCTCGACACTCTGCTCTCGAACGAACTCGACCTCGTGAAGTTCGCCGCCGACCCGCACCTCTCGCTGCTGCAGCAGGTGCGCGACCGGATTGACGACAATCTGGGAGATCCGGGGCTCAGCCCGAACTCGATCGCCGCCGACGCGTTCATTTCGGTGCGCCACCTTCACAACCTCTTCCACGACCAGGGCCAGACGGTCGCGTCGTACATCCGCACGCGCCGCCTCGAGCGCACCTACCTTGACCTCACGAGCCCAGAACACGCGGATGTCTCGGTCGCCGCGATCGGCAGCCGCTGGGGCTTTAAGGACCCGGCCCACTTCTCTCGGGCCTTCAAACAGGCGTACGGCGAATCGCCCCGCGACGTGCGCCGGCACGCGCTCGGCCGCTAGCCGCGCATCCGCCCCCACCTTTCTCGTGGCGAAGGGCGCCCCACGTACAGTACGATTGGATCCAATCAGCAGATCAAGGGAGAGGCTGCATGGGACCCAACGACGCGACCCACACCACGACGGCGCCACGCATCGACGAGCTCGAAGCGCTCGCCCGCGAGGGCCGCTGGCACGTCATCAACACCGTCACCGCCTCGAAGGCCGGCCATGTCGGCGGCCCGCTCTCGGCGATGGACTTGCTCGTCGCGCTCTACTTCGCGCAGCTGCGAGTCGACCCGGAGAACCCCCAGGACCCGGGCCGCGACCGCTTCATTCTCTCGAAGGGCCACAATGCGATCGGCCTTTACTCGGTGCTCGCGATGCGCGGATTCTTCCCCATCGACGAGCTCGCGACGTTCGACCACGGCGACTCGCGCCCGCAGGGGCACCCCGACAGGCGGCTCACGCCCGGCGTGGACGCGTCGACCGGCTCGCTCGGCCAGGGCCTCTCAGCTGGCGCAGGCATGGCACTCGGCGCGAAGCGACTTGGATCCGATAACCACGTCTGGGTGATGCTCGGCGATGGCGAGATGGAAGAGGGGATGGTGTGGGAGACCGTACTCTCGGCGCCGCGCTACCGCCTCGACAACCTCACCGCGATCATCGACCTCAACGGCCTCCAGCAGTACGGCTGGCCCGCGAACGACGACGACCGCTTCGACCGCAGCGAGCCGCTCGGCCACGTCGACCTCGCCGCGGTGTTCGCCGGCTTCGGGTGGCACGTGCTCGAAATCGACGGGCACGACTTCGCCGAGATCCTCGACGCGTTCAGCACCGTCACCGAGGCGCGCGACCGCGACGGCCGCCCATCCGTGATTCTCGCGACCACCTCGAAGGGCCGCGGCATCTCGTTCACCGAGGGCACCTACGCGTGGCACAACGGCGTCGCGACCCCCGAACAACTGGCGCAGGTGCGCCTCGACCTCACGCAGGAGCAGGCATGACCGCGCAACGAAGTGTGTGGGGCGAGACCCTCGCCCGCCTCAGCGTCACCGATGAGCGCGTGATCGTGCTCGACGGCGACCTCGCCACCTCGACGAAGGCCGACACCGTCGCGAAGCAGAACCCGAAGGCGTTCGTGCAGGTTGGCATCGCCGAGCAGAACCTCGTCGGCATGGCCTTCGGCCTCGCGACGATCGGCTACCGTCCGTGGCTGTCGACGTTCGGGGTGTTTCTCACGAACCGCGCCCTCGACCAGATTCGCATGCTCGTCTCACAGACGAAGGTGCCGGTGCGCCTCTGCGCCGCCTACTCAGGCCTGCTCAACGGCTCGAGCGGCAAGACGCACCAGGACATCGAGGACTTGGCGATCATGCGCGCGATGCCGAACATGACGGTGCTCGCTCCCGCCGACGAGCACGAGGCCCGCGCGGTTACCGAATGGGCCGCTGGCTTCGACGGACCCGTCTACATTCGCTACGCCCGCGACGCGGTCGCCCCGGTCTTCGACGCCGACTACGAGTTCGAGCTCGGCGCGGTGCACACGCTGCGTCGCGGCGGCGACGTCACGCTCGTGTCGACCGGCGTGCAGGCCTCGCGCGTGCTCGAGGCGGCCGAGCTGCTCGCGGCGGCCGGCGTCGACGCGCAAGTCGTGCACCTGCCGACGCTGAAGCCGCTCGAGGACGCGCGGGTGCTCGCTGTGCTCGAGGGAGCGCCGATCGTCGTCTCGGTCGAGGAACACACCGAGATCGGTGGCCTCGGCGGCTTGCTCGCCGAAATGTTCGCGCGCCACGACGTGTCGACGCCGCTGCGCGTGCTCGGCCTCGCCGACGCCTGGTCGGAGTCGGCCCCGAACGACTTCCTGCTCGACAAGTACGGCCTCAGCCCCGAGCGCGTCGCCGAGCGAGTCCGCGCGCTGCTCTAGGAGGACTAGCGGCGATCGCGGGCGGGGGCTCCGTCGATCGGCAGGTCGATGCCGACGCCGCGTTCGGCGGCCCGAACGCGTTTCTCTCGTTCGCTCGCGAGCAGTACAAGGGTTTTCCGTTCAGCCTGCGCGACTCGCTCGCCAACGCGAAGGATGCGGGATTCTGGAAGTTCGCGTCGCAGAACGCCGGCGCCGCGCTGCGCGAACTCGGCGGCGTGATCTCGATGGACCGCTTCGTCGAGGGTGCCGCGAAGTTCGTGCCGCAGCTCGAAGGCGCGAAGGGGAAGCGTGCGCCCCGAGGTGTGCGCGCCCAGGCCGTCGACCGCCAGGGCAACATGGTCGACGACTTTGTAATTCAGCAGAGCGGTGGCGCGATGTTCCTGCGCAATGCCCCGTCGCCCGGCGCGACCTCGTCGATGGCGATCGCCGAGTACCTCGTCGACGAGCTTGCCGAGCGCTACGAGCTCGGCACGGCGCGCGCGGCGTAGGCACCGCGGCCGGAGCGTCGACTAGCGTTCCCGTATGGCGAGAACGACGACGTTGCCCGCGGTCAACCGCTACGCACGCACGAACCGGGCCGTGCATCCAGACCGAGCCTGGGTGCGCATCCTGCGCCTCGCGCTCGGCCTCGCTGCGCTCGCCGGCGTCGCCTGGAACTTCTACCGCGCCGCGAACGGCATGGTCGAGTCGACGCTGATCGAGTCGATGTCGCAGTTCACGAACATCTCGAACCTGCTGTTCGGCATCGTGCTCATCGTCGGCGCGCTGCGCGCCCGCGCGAGCCTGCCGCGGTGGTGGGACGACCTGCGCGGCGCCGCCGCGTTCTACATGGTGATGACCGGCCTCATCTACGCGATTCTCGTCGCTGCGCCGGGCGAACTGGCGCGCTGGGATCTCGAGTGGTCGAACATCCTGCTACACCGCATCACGCCGGTGCTCGGCTTCGTCGGCTGGCTCGTCATCACGCAGACACGCCGCGCCTCGTGGGGTCGGCCCCTCGCCTGGCTCGCCTACCCGCTGCTCTACCTCGTCTACACGTGGGTGCGCGGCGGCATCGTCGGCTGGTACCCGTACGGCTTTCTCGACCCGACCGGGCCCGGCGGCTGGGGCTCGGTGATCGCGACGTCGGCGCAGGTGTTCGTCGCGTTCCTCGCCGTCGCCGTCGTGCTGCACGTGCTCGGGCTGCTGCGGGTGCGGCTCGCTAGTCGGCCAACAGCTCGCGCACGCGCGGAATGACCTCTTCGCCGTAGAGCTTCAGCGACGACATCGCGTACTCGTGGGGCATCTGGCCCGACTGATACTTGAGGTCGAAGCGCTGGGCGCCGAGCGAGCGCATGCCGAATGCGATCTTGCGAGCGACGGTGTCGGGGCTGCCGACGTGCAGGGCGCCGTCGCCGGCGATGCCCGATTCGAACTGCTCGCGCGTGGCGGCCGGCCAGCCGCGCTCGGCGCCGATGCGTGTGGTGCTCGCCTGCCAGAACTCGAAGAGCTGCTCCTTCGCCTCGGCGTCGGTCGCGGCGATGTGGCCCGGCGAGTGGTAGCCGATCACGGCGCTCTCGTGGCCGAACTTCGCCTGCGCCTGCCGGTAGAGGTTCGCAAACGGCGCGAAGCGGCTCACGCCACCGCCAATGATCGCGAGCATGAGTGGGAAGTCGTAGTGCGCTGCTCGGATCACCGACTCGGGCGAGCCGCCGACCGCGACCGCCGTCGGTAGCACCCCCAGGGTACCGTCGGCCTGCGGCTCGACGGGCGGGTAGACCGAGACGTCGGTGAGGGGCTTGCGCACCGAGCCGGTCCAGGTGACGGGGCCGCCGGCCGCGAGCTGCGACCAGAGCTGCGCCTTTTCTTCGAAGAGGCGCTCGTAGTCCTGCATCTCAAAGCCGAACAGCGGGAACGACTCGGTGAACGAGCCGCGGCCGATCATGATCTCGGCGCGACCCTGCGAGAGCGCGTCGAGGGTCGACCAGCGCTCGTAGAGGCGCACCGGGTCGTCCGAGCTGAGCACCGTCACGGCCGAGCCGAGGCGGATGCGCTCGGTCTGCGCCGCGATCGCCGCGAGCACCATCTCGGGCGACGACACGGCGAAGTCGTCGCGGTGGTGCTCGCCGATGCCGATGAGGTCGATGCCGACCTCATCGGCGAACACGCCCTGCTCGACGATCTCGCGGATCGTCTGCGCGTGGCTGTTCAGCTCACCGTCGGCGCGCTGCGTAAGGTCGCCGAACGTGTTGATGCCGAACACGAGGGCATCGGGGTCTACCTCGGCCTGGATCTCTGCCGCGCTGGTCTGGTCGGTCATCGCTCGCTCCAATTTGCTTGAAAAGTCATTCAGCACAATTGAACACGAGCCGACGCGCTTCCATTCCCAGGATGCGCGCCGGCCCGTGCGCGAACGAGCTCCTAGCTGAGCTCGTCGACCCCGACGACCTCAGTCTTCGGGGTCATTTCGGCACCGATGAGCGCGTACCGCTCGGGCCGCGCGCCGCGGAGCCAGAGCGTGTAGAGCACGCCGACGATGCCCGGCACGATGATCAGCGCGGGCAGGATGAACGTGGTCGCGTTCGACTCCTCCTGGCCGAGCATGAGGTCGAAGTTCATGAGCACGAGCACGAACACGACCGCGAGCGCGACGCCCGAGATCGCCGGCGCGACGAGCCGCGACCAGATGCCGACGCCCCGAGCATCCCGCCGGAAGAACGCGATGACGGCGATGGCGACGAGCACCATGAGCAGCACGAGGCCGAAGGCGCCCGTGTTCGTGAGCCACGTGAACATCGTGAGCACGGGGAACAGCGGGTCACCGGTGTCGGCGATGATGAAGCCGATCGTGGCGAGCAGCGCGAGGAGGCTCTGCGTGAGCGAGCCGACAACGGGCGAGCCTGAGCGGTTGAGGCGTCCGAAGGCCTTCGGCAGTACCTCCTCGCGCCCGAGCTCCGAGAAGTAGCGCGAGACGGCGTTGTGGAACGACATGAGCGCCGCGAACAGGCTGGTAATAAAGAGGACATTCGCGAAGTCGACGAGGATGCTCGCGGCGTGCTCTCCGAGGAACGCGAAGAGCAGGCCGGGGCCAAGTTCGGCCGACTGCTCGACGATGTTCGACTGGCCGTAGGCAACGGTGAGCGACCACGCCGAGATGGCATAGAAGACGCCGATGACGATGACCGCGAGGAAGGTCGCGCGGGCGATCGTGCGGCGAGGGTCCTTCGCCTCGTTCGCGTAGATCGCCGCCGATTCGAAGCCCATGAACGCGGCCACGCCGAAGGCGAGAAGCACACCGACGCCCGGGGTGAACAGCGACGCGGGGTTGACCGGCTCGAGGCTGTACCCCTCGGGCGCGACCGTGAGGGCGATGATGTCGAACACGAGCACGACGAGGAACTCGAGCGCGACGAGCACGCCGATGACCTTCGCCGAGAAGTCGACGCGGAACAGCCCGAGGGCGCCAACGATGACGATGCCGACGAGCACCCAGAGCCACCACGGCGTGGTGATGCCGAAGCGGCTAGACAGCCAGTCGGCGATGCTGAAGCCGAACATCGCGAAGATGCCGATCTGCATGCAGGCGTAGGCGACGACGGCCGAGACCGCGGTGCCGACACCCATGGGGCGGCCGAGGCCGCGGGCGACGTAGGCGTAGAACGCGCCGGCGTTCTCGATGTGCCGGGCCATGGCGGCGTAGCCAAAGGCGAACACCGCGAACACCGCGGCGAGCACGATGTAGCTCGCGGGCACGCCCGTGAGCCCGCTGACGGCGAAGCCGGTCGGCGCCCCGCCCGCGATCGCGGTGAGGGGTGCCGACGCGGCGATGATCATGAAGGCAATCGCAAGCACGCCAAGGCGGCGCTGCGGCAGAGGTGACGACGTTGTCATCGGAGTGCTTTCTTTTCGGTTCGGTCGGGGAGGGTTAGTGCCCGGTGCCCGAGTAGGCACCGTGCTCGGCGAGGTAGTCGAAGTGGGTGGCGAGGGTAAACGCCTCGTTGCCGAAGCGCGCCTCGCCCTCGAGGGCGAGCTCGGTCGCGGCGGCGCCGAACGCTGTCGCGAACTTGAAGCCGTGGCCCGAGAGTCCCGCCGCGACGATGATGCGCTCGCTCGGGCTGAGGTCGAGCACCGGCAGTCGGTTCGGGGTGTAGGCGCAGTGGTGCACGCTCGCGCGCACCGGCTCGGGGTTGATGCCATTGAGCAGTTCGGCGGCACGCTGGCCGAGCAGGTTGAGCTGGTCGGACGTGTACTCGGTGGGCACGTCGGCGACGTCACGCTCGACCGGCCACACCGGATTGCCCGAGGCCTTGATGCTGTAGCCGTCGAGCGTGGGCACGCCGAAGAAGTGGGTGCTGCCGTGGTCCCGCAGGAACGTTGGAAACTTGTCGGGGGTGAACTGCGAGGGGTCCTTCACCATGAACCAGGTGAGGCCGAGCGGCAGCAGGCGCAGCAGCGCGTCGAGCCCGGGCAGCACTCGCTTCGTCCACGAGCCGCTCGCGACGATGACCTTGTCGGCCTGAATCGTGCCCTGCGTGGTGCGCACCGCTACGCCGCCCGGCCGCTCGTCGAGGCCGAGCACCTCGGTGTTGAAGCGGAGATCGGCGCCCGCGTTTTCGGCAAGCTCGAGGGCCGACATAATCGCGACCTCGGGGCGGAGCCCGCCGCCGTACTCGTCGAGCACGGCCACGTCGCCGTCAAAGATGTTGTGCTGGGGGTAGGCCCTGCGGAGTTCCTCGGTGCTGAACACCCGGTGCGGCAGGTCGTAGTCGCGCACGCAGTCGAGCGTGGTCTGGAACTCGGGCTGCGACTCCTGCGCGATCGAGAGCGTGCCGGCCTCGAGGTAGATCTCGCGGCCCGACTCCACCTGCAGCTCGCGCCAGAGCTCGCGCGACTCGAGCAGCATCGGCACGTAGAGGCCGCCCTCGTGATAGGCGGCGCGGAACACGCGGGACTCCCCCGCGTACGAGCCGTGCGAGTGCACGCGGCCGTACTGCTCGATGCCGATGACGTTTGCCTCCTGGCGCTTCGCGAGCTGCCAGGCGGTCATCGACCCGACCGAACCGAGGCCGATGACGACGATGGTGGGCTTGTGCTGTGCCATCTTGCTGTTCCTTATCTACGCGCGCGCGGGCGCATCCCAGAGGTTGAGCGAGGTGCCGATGCCGCGCTCGACGGCGTTGCGGTAGACCGCGGTGCCCCACGCGACGTCTTCGATCGGCATGCCGCCGACCGAGAAGAGGATGATCTCGTCGTCGTTCCGGCGCCCTTCCGCGGTGCCGTTGAGCACATCCGGCAGGTTTTCGAAGCGCTCGGACGCGAGCGTGCCGGCGCCGACGCGGTCGAGCAGATACATGCCGAGCAGGCCGACGTATTCGTGCGCGGGGGCGGGCAGCTCGCGCTGCCACTCCTCGTAGAGGCCGCGGTGGTCGGCGAAGTGGCGAGCACCGTCGACGAGCGCCTCGTCGATCATGATGTCGGCGGGCAGCGACACGAACGCGCCGGGCTTGAGCCACTCGCGCTCGAGGCGGAGGTAGTGCTCGCTGCCGGCGGGAGTCGTCGGCGCGATCGAGACGATGTCGCTGTCGCGCACCGCCTCCTCGACCGTGTCGACCGTCCGCACGTCGAGCTGGGGGAACGTCGCGCGCGCCCAGTCGACGAACGCCTGCGTGCTGCCCGCGCTGCGACCCTTCACCTTGACCGTCGTGATGCTCGGGCGCACCGCGACGAACGCCTCGAGCGAGGTCTGGTTCATGACGCCGGGGGCGACGATGCCGACCGTGCGCGCATCCCGGGTCGCGAGGTGGCGCGCGCCGACGCCCGGCACCGCGCCGGTGCGGTAGGCGCTGAGCAGGTTCGCCGACATGTAGGCGACGGGGGCCCCGGTGTCGGCGTCCGAAAGCGTGAACATGAGGATCGAGCGGGGCAGGCCGTGCTCGCGGTTCGCGAGGTTCGAGCCGTAGAACTTGCAGCCCGACATGCGGAAGCTGCCGCCGAGGTACGCCGGCATCGCCATGAAGCGGCGGTGGGGGCCGTCGGCGGGCATGCCCTCGTGCTCGGGTTGCGCCGGGAACGTCACCATCGCGCCGTGCGAGTTGCCCTCGGCCCCGGCCATCCGAAAGTCGCCGCGGCCCGCGAGCTGCAGGGTCTCCTCCATGACGTCGACGCACTGGGGCATCTCGGTGACGCCGGCCGCGATCATGTCGGGTTCGTTCAGGTACAGAAAGTCGATGCGGGCTCCATTGCCGCTCATAGTCAGTCCTTCGAGGTTGCGTCGAGGGGTTCCGCTTTGTGGGCGGACGGCCTCGCTGCCGTTGAGCGTTAACGCTAGGCCGGGCCGCGGCGCCGGAGGCCGGTTTGGGCGCGCCTGTGCGCTCGGGGGCAAGCGTTGGGCCGCCCGAGTCATCCCGCGGCAGTTGCGCGGGAGGTTGCGCGGCGGGTGTCGGAAACACGGCCGGCCCACCGCATCCGCCCTCGTCGGGGTGGATGCGGTGGGCCAGCTTGGTGGGGTTGTGGCGCTAGTTGCCGAGTATGAAGTCGGCGCCGCGCTCGCCGATCATGACCGACGGCGCATTCGTGTTGCCGCTCGTGACCGAGGGCATGACCGAGGCGTCGATGACGCGCACGCCCTCGAGGCCGCGCACCTTGAGGCTCGTCGGGTCGACGACGGCGAGGTCGTCGCCGCCCATGCGGCAAGTGCCGACCTGGTGGTGGTAGGTCACGCAGTTCTTGCGGGCGTAGGCGGCGATCTCTTCGTCGGTCTGCACCTCGGGGCCAGGGTAGACCTCGACGGCGCCCCACCCCTCGGCGAGCGGGGCCTGCGCCGCGATTTCGCGGCACTGCTTCACCGAATTGACAAGGCTCGTGATGTCTTCGTCGGTCGAAAGAATCTGCGGGTCGAGCAGCGCGACGTCGTGCGGGTCATTCGACGCGAGGCGGAACGTGCCGCGCGAGGTCGGGCGCACCAGACCGGCGTGGAGGGTGATCGCATTCGGAATCGGCTCTTGGAACTCGCTCACCATCGGCACGTCGAAGTAGATTGGCTGGGTGTCGGGCACGTCGGAGCCCTCGCGGAACGTCGTGAAGTGGTGCATCTGTGAAACCGGCTCGTTGACGTCGCGCTCGGGGATGTCGCGGGTCGTGGTCTGCGCAATGACCGGCGCGAGCACGTGGTCCTGCAGGTTCTCGCCGACGCCCGGCAGCTCGTGCTGCACGTCGATGCCGACCTCGGTGAGGTGGTCGCGCGGGCCGATGCCGCTGAGCAGCAGGATTCGCGGGGTGTCGAGCGCGCCGGCCGAGAGGATGACCTCGTCGGCGGTGAACTGCTCGGTCGCGCCGTCGATTTCGGCCTCGATGCCGGTGACGCGGTCGCCATCAAGCAGCAGCTTCGTCACCCACACGCCGGTGCGGATCGTGAGGTTCTCGTGGTCCTTGATCGGGTCGACGTAGGCGCGGTAGGAGCTGCGGCGCTCGCCGTCACGCACGGTGAGTTGCTCCCAGCCGACGCCCTCGATTGACTCGCCGTTGTAGTCGGGGTTCGCGGGCACGCCGGCCGCGACCGCGGCCTCGTGCATCGCTTCGAAGACCGGATTGTGCCGGTAACCGTCGACGGTGATGTCGAGCAGTCCGTCGCGGCCCCGCAGCTCGTCGTCGCCGACCGTGGTCTTTTCTATGCGCTTGAACACGGGCGCAACGTCAGCCCAGCTCCAGCCCTCGGCGCCCTCGCGCTCCCAGCGGTCGTAGTCGCCGTGCGCGCCGCGCACCCAGATGGTGGCGTTGAGCGAGTGCGAGCCGCCGAGCACCTTGCCTCGCGGCCAGTGCAGCTTGCGGTCGGCCGCGCCGGCCTGCGGGGTCGTGAAGTAGCCCCAGTCGTCCTTGCTGAGCCAGAGCTCGCCGAGGCGGCCGACGTCTTGAATCGCGGGGTTGACGTCCGACCCACCGGCTTCGATCAGGGTGACCTGGTGGCCCGCATCGATGAGGCGGCGGGTGACGACCGAACCGGCCGAACCGGCGCCGACGACGATGAAGTGCGACATGTACTCTCCCTTGAGTTGGCGCCAGCCATCATGGATGACGCGGTAAGCGCGACTCTACGAAAACTGACTGAAGAGTCAGTATTTTCGGACGGCGGGCTGCGCGCGTTGTGAAGGACCGTGCGCTGGGCGACAAGTGGGGTCGCGGCGGGTGCGGTCGCAACCGCAGCAAACCTAGAAAACCGCATCGGATAGTCAGAGCCGTTGCCCTCGCGGGTGACGTTGACCGCACAGGGTGTCCCCGACATCCCACTTTTCGCGGAAAAACTGGGACGTTGGGGACACTCTGCGGCAGGAAAACCGCCCCAGCGCCCTACTCGACGACGCAGGCGACGGTGTGGGTGCCGTCGGCGGCCGTGCCGAGGCCGTGGGTGATGCCGTTGAAGCCAGGGAACTGCGCCGCGAGCTCAGCCTCGACCCGCAGGTACTCGACGATGCGCTCGGTCACCCGCTCCCCCGGCACGAGCAACGGGATGCCCGGCGGGTACGGCGTCAGCAGCACGGCGGTGACGCGCCCCGCGAGCTCGTCGATCGCGACGTGCTCGATGCGGCCCGAGGTCATCGCGGCCCACGCATCCGTCGGCAGCAGCGCAACCTCCGGCGCATCCAGGTAGATGTCGGTCGTGAGGTTCGCGATATCGAAGCCGCGGTAGGCCGCGTGCAGGCGATCGCACAGCTCGCGCAGACCGAGCTCGGCATACTGCGGATGCTCATCGGCGAACTCGGGCATCGCCTCGCGCACCTCAACGTCGCGATCGTAGAGCCGCTTGAAGCGGTGCAGCTCGGCGATGAGCGTGTTCCAGCGCCCCTTCGTGACGCCGATCGTGAAGAGAATGAACAGCGAGTAGAGCCCTGTCTTCTCGACGACGACCCCGTGTTCGGCGAGGTACTTCGAGAGCACAAGCCCGGGAATCCCGCTCTCGCCAAACTCCCCCGAGGTCGATAGGCCGGGCGTGGTCAGCGTCACCTTGATCGGGTCGAGCATCGTGAAGCCGTCATCGACTGCGTCGAAGCCGTGCCACGTCTGCTCGCTCGTGAGCTCCCACTCCGAGCGCTCGGCGAGCCCCTCGCGCGGCGGCGTGTCGGGCCCCCACACGCCGAACCACCAGTCGCCCTCCGGCTGCTCGTCGCCGATGCGGATGATCGCGCGGCGGAACTCCATCGCCTCGGTGATCGCCTCCTCGATGAGCGCGTGCCCGCCGACGCCGCGCATCATCTCGGCCGAGATGTCGCAGCTCGCGATGATCGCGTACTGCGGCGACGTCGAGGTGTGCATGAGGTACGCCTCGTTGAAGATGTTCGTGTCGAGCCTCGACGACTCGGCGTTCTGCACGAGAATCTGCGACGCCTGCGACAGCCCCGCGAGCAGCTTGTGCGTCGACTGCGTCGCGTACACGAGCGACTGTTCGGTGCGCTCGGCGCGATCGTCGACCGCGTGCATCCCGCGGTAAAGCTCGTGGAAGCGCGCGTGCGGTAGCCAGGCCTCGTCGAAGTGCAGCACGTCGACGTGCCCGTCGAGCGTGCGCTTGATCTCGGCGGCGTTGTAGACGATGCCGTCGTACGTGCTCTGGGTGAGCGTGAGGATGCGCGGGGTGCGGGTCTTGTCGGCAATGAACGGATGCGCCTCGATCTTGCGTCGGATCTCGGCCGGGTCGAACTCGCTGCGCGGGATCGGCCCGATGATGCCGGCGCGGTTGCGCGTGGGCATGAGGTAGATCGGAATCGCGCCGGTGAGCATGATGGCGTGGAGGATCGACTTGTGGCAGTTGCGGTCGACGAGGACGATGTCGCCGGGGCCGACGGCCGAGTTCCAGACGATCTTGTTCGAGGTCGACGTGCCGTTCGTCACGAAGTAGAGGTGGTCGGCGCCAAAGGTCTCGGCGGCGCGGGCCTCGGACTCGGCGACCGGGCCGGTGTGGTCGAGCAGCTGCCCGAGCTCCTCAACCGCATTGCAGACGTCGCTGCGCAACAGGTTTTCGCCGAAGAACTGGTGGAACAGCGTGCCGGCCGGCGACTTGAGAAACGCGGTACCGCCCGAGTGCCCCGGGCAGTGCCACGAGTAGGCCCCGTCGTTCGCGTAGTTCGTCAGCGCGCGGAAGAATGGCGGCGCGAGCCGTTCGACGTAGCGCGTCGCCTCGCGCTGCAGGGTGCGCGCGACAAATTCGGGGGTGTCCTCATAGGCGTTGATGACGCCCTCGATTTCGCGCAGCACCTCGGTCGGCAGTTGGCGGGCGGTGAGCTGCTCGCCAAAGAGGAACAGCGGCAGCTCGGCGTTCACAGCGCGGATCTCGCGCACGAACTCCTGCAGGTCGCCATGCTCGGCCTCGCCAGCCGCGTCCGGCACGACGTAGACGACGAGCGCCTTGTCGTTGAGGGTGCGCGCGAACGCGCTCGGGTTCGCGACCGAGGTGACGTCGACCGCGGCCGAGCCGAGCTCGCGCAGCTCGGCCATGAGCCGTGCGATCGAGGCGGTGAGTTCGGTGCCGACCGGGCGCGTGCCCGCGGCAAAGGCGACGGAGAGTCCGGAGTGTTGCACTGTCGTTCCTTTCTATAGAGATGGGCGCGGCTACCAGCCGCCGAATTCGGTGAGGATGCTGCGGGGCACGTCGCCCGCGACCGCGTCGTCGGCGGCGCGGAGGATGACGTCGAGGCCGGCGTCGAGCTCGACGTCGGTGATGCCGAGCGGCGGCGTGATTTCAAGCACGTTGTCGCGCACGACGTAGAGCACGCAACCGAGCTCCCACGCGCGGTACACGGTGAGGGCAGCGAGTTCGGCGCCCGTGCTGCCACCGGCGTCACCGAACTCGACGCCGAGCAGCAGGCCGCGGCCGCGCACCTCGGTAATCGCGGCGGCACCGGGCCGCCCGGCCGCCCGGGCCCCGGCGAGCCGCTGCCGCGCAGGCGCCTCGAGCCCGGCTGCGTTGCGGGCGAGGTTGCCGTCGGCGAGCAGGTCGAGCACCGCGTGGGCTGCGGCGACCGGCACCGGGCTGCCCGCGGTGGTGAGCAGGGCGGATGCGCGCGGTGAGCCGAGCGCCGACGCCGGGCCGACGACGGCCGAGATCGGCAGGCCGCCGCCGAGCGACTTACCGAGCGTGACGAGGTCCGGCTCGATACCGCTCGCCTCGAAGGCAAACAGGCGGCCGGTGCGGCCGAGACCCGCCTTCACCTCGTCGACGATGAGCAGCGTGCTGGTGTCGTCGCACGCGCGGCGCAGCATCGGCAAGAAGTCGGCGTGGGGCACGCGCACGCCGCCGTCGCACTGCACCGCCTCGACGATGACCGCGGCGGTCTCGCGCGCGGCGAGGGCAGCCTCGAGCTCGGCGGTGACGCGCTCCAGACCGGCCGCGTCGGTCGGATAGTCGAGCACGTGGCCGTGCGCGCTCGCACCGGGCTCGACCCCCATGCCCGAGACCGCAGCCGAGGGGCCGTGCCCGCCGTGGTAGCTCCCGCTGAACGACAGGATGCCCGCGCGGCCGGTCGCGCTGCGGGCCGCGGCGATGGCGACCGTGTTTGCGTCGGTGCCGCCGAGGCCGAGGTAGGCGCGCTCGGCGAGCCGCACCGGCACGAGGTCGACGAGGCGCTGCGCGAGCCGGGTCGTCTCGGCTACGGCCGACGAGAGCACCGAGGCACCGGCGCCACGCAGCGCGGCCGCGTGCACCGCATCCGCAATCGCCAGGTTGCCGTGCCCGAACGCCGACGCGGTCCAGCTCGCCGAGAAGTCGAGCAGCTCGCGGCCCGCGGGTGTGACGAGCGTGCAGCCTTGGCCCGACGCGACCACGAGCGGGAAAAAACGGAGGTGCTCGACGCCCGCCACCGAGTCCTGGTCGTCGGCGTAGGCGGCGAGCTCGACCTCGCGCGCGGCGTCGGTGAGTGCCTGGGGCGCGGTCATGAGTCCTCCCGGGTGCCCGACTCGAGTTCGGTGCGGAGTGGATCGATTTGGCGCAGGCGCGCGATGCCCGCGTCGCCGAGCTGCTCGACGGCGAGCTCGCAGAGACCCTCGACGAGGGCGAGGCCCGGCACGAGGCTGTCGGAGGGGCCGTTCGCCTCGACGCGACAGCTCATGACGACGTCGGCGATGGCAGCGATCGGTGAAAGCCAGCGGTCGGTGATGAGTGCGACGCGCGCGCCGTGCGACTTCGCCTGCCGCACGATGCGCTCGGTCTCGGGGGTGTAGCGGCGGAAGTCGAAGACGACCCATACGTCGGTCTTCGCGCCGGTGTCGACAAGCTGCGTCGCGAGCTCGACCGGGTCGCGCGGGCATTCGAGCACGTTCGGGCGGAACAGCAGGAGCTCTTTCACGAGGTGCTGCGCGAGCAGGCCCGAATAGAGCCCGCCTCGCGCCGTGATGCGCAGCTTCGGGTCGGCGAGCCAGCTCACGAGCTGGCGCACCTCGTCATCGCGGAGCGAGTCGAAGGTGCGCTCAATTCCCTCGGTGAAGGCGCGTTGCGAGGCCGCGAGCGTGCCGACCTTGACGCTGCCCGACGCGGATTCGCGCCGCAGGGCCTGGCTCAGCGCCGAGTCCTCGCGCGTGCCGAGCTCGTGGCGCAGGCGGTCCTGAAACTCGCGGAACCCATCGAAGCCGAGCGACTGCGCGAATCGCACGATCGTCGCGCTGCTCACCGCGGCGCGTTCGGCGAGCTGCGTCACGGTGCCAAGTCCCGCCGCCGGGTAGTCGGCGACGAGCGCGCGGGCGGTGCGCTTCTCGGCGGCCGTGAACTCGGCGAAGTGCAGCTTGATCAGCTCGGCGACGCTGCGGTCGGCCGCCGTCTCGTCACTCACGGGGCGCCCCCTCGGCCTCGAGCCGGTGGCAGGCCGCGAGATAGCCGGCGATGAACGTGCGCGCGACGCGCTCGAGTGCGCCGTCGTCGGGCAGGAAGGTCGCGTCGTGCAGCGAGGCCTTGCCCGCGCTGCGCACGCCGACGAAGCACATCGCGCTCGGCACGACCTCACTGAAGAACGAGAAGTCGTCGGCACCGAGCGAGCGCATCGGCTCGGTCGGCTGCAGCCCGGCCCGCTCGATCTCGGTGTCGAGCACCTCGACGAGCTCGTGATCGTTGATGAGCGCCGGCTCGCCCTCGGTGTGGCGAAGGGTGCCGGTGCAGTCGTACGCCGTGGCCTGCGCGGCGACGAAGCGGCTGATCGCCTCGACGAGCCGCTCGGTCGTGTCTGGCCCCGTCGTGCGAATCGTGGCGAGGATACGCCCGTGATCGGGCAGCACGTTTGCCGCGCCGTTGCCGACCTGGATCGTGCCGACGCTGATGACGACCGGCTCCATCGGGTCGACAATGCGGCGCAGCATCTCGGGCAGGCCCATGACAATCTGCGCGACCGCGGCGGCGACGTCAGCGCCCGCGTGCGGGTACGCGCCGTGGCCGCCCTGGCCCGCGACCTCGATCTCAAGCTCGCCGGCCTCGGCGTTGACGAAGCCCGCGCCGGTCGACACCGCCCCGAGCGCGACGCCCGGATGCACGTGCACGCCGATGACGTGCGCGACGCGTTGCGCGCCGAGCACGCCGGCCCCTTCAATGTCGCGGGCGCCCGAGGGATACGCCTCCTCGCGCGGCTGCAGCAGCGGCACGAGCGCGTAGGGCAGCCCGAGCCCGCGGGCCGCGCGCACCACCGCGGTGAGCGCGGCGAGGTGCACGTCGTGCCCGCAGGCGTGCATCGCGCCGTTCGTCGACGACCAGTCGAGCCCGGTCGCCTCGGCGATGGGCAGCGCATCCAGTTCGCCGCGCAGGCCGACGCTCGGGCCGGTGCGCGGGCCGATGCGGCCGTAACCGCCGGTGTCGGCGACCGGCGTGATCTCGATGCCCATTGCTTCGGCGACACGCTTCGCGGTGCCGGCTTCGGCGCCGCTGAGCTCCGGCGTCTGGTGAAGTTCGCGGCGCAACCGCACGGCGCCGGGGAGCTCAGCCGCGAGCGCGGTGAGCCACTGCTCGCGCAGGGTGTCGAGTGCCTCGCTCACCGGCCCGCCTCCCGGTCGTCGACGCCATAGAGTCGGGCGGCGTTGTCGTAGCCGATCATGCGGGCCACGCGACGGCACTCGTCGACGGGCCAGTCGTCGACCTCGTGGAAGCGGCGCAGCGTCTCGGCCAGGCCAGCGCGGAACAGCTCGGTGCCGAGGTAGTAGAGCTCGGCCGCGCCGAACGCGTCGCTCGAGAACAGGATCTTGCTGAACGGCGCGAGCTCGAGCGACTCGGCGACGATCGCGGCCGAGCGGGCGCCGGTGTAGTTCACAGCGAGCCCGACGTCGAAGTAGACGTGCGGGAACACGTCGGCGAGGTAGCCCGCCTCGCGGTGGAACGGGTAGCAGTGCAGCAGCGCGAAGCGGGCGCCGGTGTCGGCCGATGCGCGCAGCAGCTTCGTGAGCAGCAGCGGGTTGCAGCGGTCGAGATCGACGTCGTCGTCGCCGTAGCCGATGTGGAACTGCAGCACGCACGCCCGGTCGATGGCGAGCCAGATGAGGTGGCGAATCATGACCGGGTCGTCGAGCCGCAGCGGCGCGCTCGCCTGGAGCATCCTCCCGGCTGCGGCAACCGCCTCGGCTTGCGTGGGCCGCGCGGCGTCAAAGTCGAGGCCGATGCGGTACGCCGCGATCGACTTGACGCCGACCGCGTGCTCGAGCCGCGCATCCAGCTCGGTCTCGATGGCGTCGAGCAGCTCGGCGGCCGTCGTACCCGCGTCGTGCGCGGCCTCGGCGACCTGCTCGGCGAGGCGCTCGAGGCGCACGATCTCGTGGGCCGTGGCGCCGGTGAGCCGCGCCATGTCGTCGACGGTGTTGATCGTGTCGGCGGCGTGGCCGGTTTCGATGCCGAGCGTGCGGATGTTCGCGGCGCGTAGGAAGCGCGTATTGACCTCGTCGGCGCCGAGCTCGCGGCGACGTTCGAGGTACGCCTCGGGCGTCGCGAATGGCTCGAGGTCGAGCACCGTCGCGCACTTCGCGCGAATCTGGAAGCCCACCTGCGAGTCGAAGCGGGTCGTGCCGACGGTCGCCGGGCGCGAGGATTCGGAGATGAGCGCCTCGAACTCTTCTCGGTCGAGGTCGTTCGTGACGACGCCGTGGCAGTGGTGGTCGAACAGCGCGACGTCGTCGACGCGCGCGAGCGGGTCGTCGTTAGAAGACACGGTTGTACACCTCGCAGCGCTCGGCCGGGCTGAGCGGTTCAACATGCTCGAGCTCGTCGCGCTTGATCGCGACGAACGTGTCGATGAGGTTCGGCGAGAACCAGCCGCGCACGGTCTCGTCGGCGAGCAGCGTCTCGATGGCTTCGGGCAGGCTCTTTGGCAGGCAGGTCAGGTCGCGGTGTTCGCCCTCGAGGTCGACCTCGCCGTGAATGACCGGGGCCGGCTCGAGCTCGCCGCGCAGGCCCGCGATGCCCGCGCGCAGAATCATGCCGAGCAGCAGCCACGGGTTGGCGCCGATGTCGCCGCCACGGAACTCGAAGTGGAGCTGGCGCTCGGGGTCGCGGCCGTCGACCTCGTTGGTCGGGCAGACGCGCACGAGCGCCTCGCGGTTCTGCAGGCCGAGGAAGGCGGATGCGGTCGACCAGTTGTGCGGCGCGAGCCGGTCGTAGCTCGTGACGAGCGGCGCGAACAGCGCGGTCATGGCCGGCGCGTGGGCGATGATGCCCGCGGCGAAGCGGCCCGCGAGCTCGGAGACGCGGCCGTCGCGGCTCGCGTCGAACACGAGCGACTCACCGTTCGGGCCGTAGAGGCCGAAGTGCACGTGCACGCCGTTGCCGCCCGAGCCGGGCGAGGTAGTCGGGGCGAAACTGACGCTGCGGCCGTTCGCGTCATAGACGTCGCGCACGATGTCGCGCACGAGCACGGCGCGGTCGGCCGCGGTGAGCGGGTCGGACGGCTTGACCGTGATCTCAAACTGGTGCGGCGCGTACTCGGGCAGCCAGTTCTCGGGCTCGACGCCGGCACGGTGCAGCACGTCGACGAGCTGTGAGCCGACCGGCTCGGCGTTGCGGAAGTCCTGCAGCGAGAACGGGTGCGGGTCGCTCGTCGCGCTGAGCTCGACGAACTCGTGCTCGAAGGCCGAGGTCACCGTGATGCCGAAGTCGCGCTCGAGCTCGGCCACCGCATCCTTGAGGAAGGTGCGCGGACACGACTCCCACGGCCGGCCGTCGGTCTCGACGATGTCGGCGAAGATGAGGTCGAACGCCGGGCGGCCCGGCACACCCTCGATGCGGGTGCGCGACGCTAGGTCGGGCTTGAGCCGCAGGTCACCCGAGGCGCCGTACGGGATGCCGTCGACGATATGCCCCAGCGGGCCGATGCCGAGGTTCGCCGGCACCCAGCCGAGGGTCGTGTCGGAGTCGAAGTCGGCGGCGCGCATCGCGCGGCCCTTCGTGCGGGCGGCGAGGTCGCTCGTCGCGAAAAAGACGAGCTCGTCGTCGCCGGGCTGCTGCTGGGGCTGCTGCTTGGTGCTCATGCGTCAATCTCCTCAATGGTGAGGCGGCCGCCGATGCGCTTCGCGAGCGCGGGCCAGCTCACCACGATGATCAGGCCGACGAGGCACCAGGCCCCGGCGATCCACGGGAAGTAGGTATATGGGGCGACCTGGCCGGCCACCTGAATGACGTAGACGTAGACCAGGTACACAAGGCCGGCGATCGGGAAGATGAGCTCCCACTTCGCGATGCCCGAGTTCGGGCGGAATGTGTGGCGGATCACGCCGACCGAGGTCATGCCGTAGGCGATGACCATGCAGAGCGTGCCGATGGTGGCGTACCAGTAGTACGCGTCGACGCTCGTGGCGCCGAATGCACCGAGCGCGAGCGCCATGAGGGTCGTGAGCACGACCGCGACCGAGACGGCCACCGTCGGCACCTTGGTCACGGGGTGCTGGCTGGCGAGGCGCTTCGGGCCGAAGCCGTCACGCGCGAGCGCGAAGAGCAAGCGGGATGCGGCGGTCGACGAGCTGAGGAACGCGCCGAAGGCGACGAGGAACGCGATGATCGAGATGAGCACCGCGAACCACGAGCCGATGTAGGTCGACGCGAGGGTCGTCAGCGTCGACGCGGCGCTCGCGAATGCCTCGATGCCGGCGGCGTCGGTGCCAAAGCCGAGCGTCTGCGCGAACATCATGAACACGTAGACAAGGCCACCGATGATGACCGCCATGAGCAGCGAGCGCGGGATGACACGCTTGGGGTTGTCGGTCTCTTCGCCGAGCGAGGAGCCCGACTCGAAGCCGGCCCAGCTGAGGAAGCCGAAGACCGAGGCGGTCATGATCGCGGTGATCGGGGCGTCACCCGGCGTGAGCGTCGAGAGGTCGATGCCGGTGCTGACCGGGGCGTTGCCGGTGGCGATGGTCACGAGGATCACGACGGCGAGCACGAGCATTGCGGCGACGCCGACGAAGCCAATGCCGAGCAGCGTGCGGGCGACGATTGCCGACTCGCGCAGGTTGAGCACGAGGGCGATGACGCCGACGACGACCGCGACGATCATCCACGTGCCCGGGGCCATAACGACGCCCATTTCACCGAGCATCGCCTCGAAGAACACGGCACAGGCACCGACGATGCAGGCCGCGAAGAAGATGTAGGTGCCGAGCAGCGCGAAGCCGCCGAAGAAGCCGGCGCGCGGGCCGAGCGTAATGCCGGCGAGCGCGTAGACCGAGCCAGCGTGGGTGATGCGGCGGGTGAGTCGCACGAAGCCGTAAGCGACGAGCAGCGTGCCGATGAATGAGATGAGGAAGGTGAAGGGGACGGCCTTGCCGACGAGTCCCGCGACGCCGATGCCGTTGAGCGACATCGCCATAACGGGGCCCATAAAGCCGATGGAAATCGCCGTGATTTCCCAGGTGTGCAGCGGGCGCTTTGCTGGCGCGCTGGTGGTGGTGACGACGTCGTCGTGTGCCATGGGATGGCCTTTCATCCGCAATGCGTGGTTGTGAAAGGTACGTTACAACAGCGCTTCGTTATATGGCTATTGAAATTTTTGATTCAGTCGATCGTTAGCGGAAAATCTCGGGATGCTCGGCGAGGTTGAGGCGCGTGCGCCGCACGTGCAGCTCAATGATCTGGCCGGCCTCGTAGACGTCGCGCGCCGCGCACGCCTTCACCAGCAGCTGGTGGTCATGATCCGACGCGCGATCACCATGCGGCCGCGCGTTGTTCACGTATTGGCGCCGATAGTGCTGGGTGCGATCCCAGAGGTTTCGCACCGTGTCGGCGAGCAGATGCGTCGAGCCGGGTGCGTAGGTGATGTCGTGAAACTCGCGGTCGAGCTGAACAAATCGCTCAGGATCCTCGGCCTCGGCCATCTCATCCGCAAGCCGCTGCAGCTCCGCAAGCTGGTCGCCGGTGAGCTGCGGCAGGGTGTATTCGAACAGCAGCGGCTCGATCCGCTCGCGCATCCGATAGAGCTCGGCGCACTCGTCGGCGCTCAACCGGGTGACCCGCGCCCCGGCGTTCGCGACGTGCGAGACGAGGCCCTTCGCGGCGAGGATACGCAGGGCGTCACGGATCGGTGCTCGCGTCGTGCCGTACCGATCGGCGAGGTCGACCTGCCCGAGCCGCGCGCCGGGAAGGAACTCGCCCGAGAGAATGTCGTCGCGCAGCAACTGCGCGATATGCTCGCCCGTCTGCCCGTGCGCGGCGGACGCGAGGTTCATCGACTCAGATGCCATGTGGTGATTATCGCGGAGCCGCGCGCCGCTCGCGCTTTGGCGCCATTTTTGGAGATTTGGGCGAGATGTATCCGGCATCGAAGTGTAATTGGCGACAATACTGACATACGATGCTCTCTGTCGCGGGTTGCCCATCCCTCGACCCGACTCGGCAACGTCGCCAGCACATCCACCCGGTGCACTGACGCGCCGCAGCCGAACTCCCCCGGGCCCACCCCACCACCCTGCCGCGCGCACCGTCGAGCGCGACACCGATGAAAGGACGCCGTGATGGCACAGACCACCACACACGACCCGTCACCGTCGAGCCACACCACCATCTCGCTCGCAGAGCGCCGGCGATCCTCTCGGTGTTTGCCGTCTTCGCCGTCGGCTTCCTGATGCGGCCCATCGGTGGCATCTTCTTCGGCTGGCTCGGCGACCGCATCGGCCGCAAGGCCGTGCTGCTCACCACGATGCTCATGATGGCGGCCGCCTGCTTCCTCATCGGCCTCATGCCGACCTTCGCGATGGTCGGTGTGTGGGCCTCGGTGTTCCTCCTCGTACTGCGCTGCGTGCAGGGCTTTGCGCACGGCGGCGAGTCCACCGCATCCATCACCTACATTGCCGAGATCGCGCCGAACGACCGGCGCGGCCAGTGGGGCTCGGTAACGGGCGTGTCGATCATCGGTGGCAGCGTGCTCGCGTTCCTCGTCGGCGCGCTGCTCAACTCGACGCTCGGCGACGAGGCGATGGGCGAGTACGGCTGGCGCATTCCCTTCTTTGTCGCTGGCGTCATGGCACTCGTCGTGCTCTGGATGCGCCGCAAGATGAGCGAGAGCGACGTCTTCGAGAATGCCGCTCAGGAGGTCGAGCACCCGAAGGTGCCGCGCCGCCGCGTCATCGCGATGACGGTGCGCATCATCGCGCTCATCTCGGGCGTCACCTGCTTCAACTACGTGTGGATGACCTATATGACCACGTACGCGATCAACGAGCAGGGCATGGACTCGAGCGCGGCGTACTGGGCGACTGTCATCGGCCAGCTCGCCTGCGTCGTTGTGAGCCCGTTCCTCGGCCGCCTCAGCGACCGCATCGGCCGCAAGCCGATGTACGTTCTCTTCGCGGTGCTCGCGATTGGCGTGACCGTGCCGTTCAGCCTGCTCGTCAACGACCAGCCGTGGACGCTGACGTTGACCGTCGGCCTCGCCCTGTCGATCTGGGCGCTCGCGAACTCGCCCCTCGCCGCGGTGCAGGCCGAGAGCCTGCCGACCTACGTGCGCGGCCGCGGCATCGGCTTCGCCTATTCGCTCGCCGTCGCCGTATTCGGTGGCACCGCGCCGTACCTGAACCAGCTGTTCGTGTCGCTCGAGCAGCCGTGGCTGTTCAACGCCTACGTCATGGGGCTGTGCGGCGTGACGCTGATCGCGTCGTTCTTCTTCCGCGAGACGAAGGGCGCTGACCTCAACAAGCTTGAGGTGTAAGGGGTCGGAGTTCGCTGCCCGAAGCCGCCAGGTTGTGAGGCCCGGCGGCTTTTGGCGTTTCCGGGGTAGGTGGCGGTTCGCGGTGGTGCGGTTTTGGGCAAGGACGAGGGATGTGGACGGGGCGTTGGCAGGGCTGGTTCGGTGGGGCGCGGGGTGTGTCGGTGGCTCTCGAGGCTGGCTTCGGCTAGCGCGCGGCCGGGGCCGCACGGATGGCCCCACCGCATCCGGATGCTGGCGACAGCTGAGCGCGCACCTCGCGCTGGCCACGCAGGGTGTCGCCGAAGTCCCACTTTTCGCGCGAAAACCGGGACATTGGGGACACTCTGCGCCACCTCGATGAGACAACCCGGTCGTGACCACCACAGGGTGTCCCTGAAATCCCACTTTTCGCGAAGAAAGTGGGATGGCGGGGACACTTTGCGGCTTGGGTGCCGCCTAAGCGGCAGCGTCACTCCCCGCCCGCGTTGAGGCGACGCTCCGACTCGCGCGCTAGCGTGGCCAGGGCATCCAGCAAAGCAAGTGAGTAAGGGACCTGGCCGCACCTGCGGGTGAGTCCGCGCCGCGCATCCGACCCACCGACAACGCGCCAAGCCACGCCAACCAGCGCGGCCGAAGCCACGACGTCGGCCGAACCGGCGCACCCGAACGAGCCCAGCGCACCAGCCCAGGCGCGCGCATCCAGCACGAGCCCGCGCTTCGGGCCCCGGCCAAACCACCGGCCCAAACCCCCAAAACTGAGCCTCTGCTGAATGCCCCTTGCGCTCGGCAGGCGATCGTATATCATTTCGTATATCAGCTGCTCACCCGCAGCAGCATCGCAGCGACGCGAAGGGAAACGCAATGTCAGTCGACTTCACCGACCGCACCAACCGCCCCGGCAAGATTCTTGCCTTGCACCTGAACTACCTTTCACGCATCGCCGAGCGCGGCCGCTCCCCCAAGTTCCCCGGCTACTTCATCAAGGCCGGCACGTCGATCGCCAACACCGGCGACACCATCGAGCGACCAAAGGGCACCGAGCTGCTCGCGTTCGAGGGCGAGATCGCCCTCATCATCGGCGAGACCTGCCGCCGCGTCAGCCCCGAAGAGGGCTGGTCGAAGGTCAGCGGCGTCACCGCCGCGAACGACTGGGGCCTCTACGACCTCCGCCACGCCGACAAGGGCTCGAACGTGAAGAACAAGTCGGGCGACGGCTTCACGCCGCTCGGCCCCGAGGTCATCCCGGCCGCCGACCTCGACCCGCAGGCCCTGCGCGTGCGCACCTGGCTCAACGGCCAGCTCGTGCAAGACGACACCACGGCCGAGCTCGCGTTCCCCTTCGGCCAGCTCGTCGCCGACCTCTCGCAGCTCATGACGCTCGAGGCGGGCGACATCATCCTCACCGGCACGCCCTCGGGCAGCTCGGTCGCGCAGCCCGGCGACGTCGTCGAGGTCGAGGTGGATGCGCCTACCGCCGACGGCGCGCCCTCGACCGGCCGCCTGGTCACGAACGTTGTCGAGTCGGCGTACGAGATGGCGGCATTCGGGGCGCAGCCGAAGGTTGACGACACCCAGCGCGAGGAGGCGTGGGGCTCGAAGGCGAAAGCCGGACTCACCGACCCGCGCGCCGTCATCACGCAGGAACTGCGCGAGAAGGTCGCCGAGACCGCCGTCGCCACGCTCTGGGCGCAGCTGCGCAAGCGCGGCGTCGAGAATTGCTCGATCGATGGCCCGACCACGAACCACCCCGGCCGCCGCATCCTCGGCTACGCGAAGACCCTGCGCTACGTGCCGAACCGCGAAGACCTCTTCAAGAAGTTCGGCGGCGGCTACAACGCGCAGAAGCAGGCGATGGATTCGGTCAAGCCCGGCGACGTCGTCGTCATGGAGGCCCGCGGAGAGAAAGGCACCGGCACCCTCGGCGACGTGCTCGCCCTGCGCGCCCAGGTGCTCGGCGCATCCGGCGTGGTCACCGACGGCGGCGTGCGCGACTCGGCCGCGGTCGCCGAACTCGGCATCCCGGTCTACTCGAACGGCTCGCACCCGGCCGTGCTCGGCCGCCGCCACGTGCCGTGGGAGTTCGACGCGACGATCGCCTGCGGCGGCACCACGGTGCAGCCCGGCGACGTCATCGTCGGCGACGACGACGGCGTCATCGTGATTCCGCCGCACCTGTTCGCAGAGGTCGTCAACGACGCGTTCGAGCAGGAAAAGCAGGATGCGTGGGTCTTTGACCAGGTCAAGGCCGGCAACAAGGTCGACGGCCTCTTCCCTCCCACCGGAGAGTGGAAGCAGAAGTACGAGGCCTGGAAGGCCGGCGAATAATGACCACCGCCGTCGAACCCTCGAAGACGCAGCAGGCGTACAACTACTTGCGCGAACGCATCACCTCGGGTGCGTTCGGCCCTGGCTACCGACTCGTGCTCGCGCAGATCTCGAACGATCTCGGCTGCTCGACGGTGCCGGTGCGCGAGGCGATTCGGATGCTCGAGGCCGAGGGCGCGGTGACGTTCGTCCACAACGTGGGCGCGCAGGTGACGATGCTCAACAGCGACGTCTACCACGAGACGATGGAGACGCTCAGCCTCGTCGAGGGCTACGCCACCGCGAAGTCGGCGCCGAAGCTCACGCCCGAGAACCTCGCCGAGGCGCGCGAACTCAACGCGCAGATGCGCGCCCTCACTGAGCTCGAACTCCTCGACGCCGCGAAGTTCACGCGCCTCAACCAGGAGTTCCACGGCGTGCTGTTCCAGCACTGCGACAACTCGCACATCGCCGACCTCGTGCGCCGCGGCTGGCACCGGCTCGAAACCATGCGCGAATCGTCGTTCGCGTTCGTGCCCGGCCGCTCCACCGCATCCGTCGAGGAGCACGAGGCGCTCATCGCACTCATTGAATCCGGCGCATCCCACGACCAAATCGAAACCCAGGCGCGCGAGCACCGGCTCAACACCATGAACGCGGTGCTGCGCTCGCTCAACGCCAAGACCGACCAGGCCCGAGGCCCGCGCGCCTAGCCACATCACCCACCAAGTAAGGAAAATCGCATGACTACTCGTCCCGCAGATCTCCCGAGCCACATCCAGCTCTACATCGACGGTGAGTTCGTCGACGCCAAGTCCGGCAAGACCTTCGACGTGATCAACCCCGCCACCAACGAGACCTACATGACCACGGCCTCGGGCGACAAGGACGACGTCGACCTCGCCGTCGCCGCCGCCCAGCGCGCCTTCGACGAGGGCAGCTGGTCGCGCGCCCTCAACCGCGACCGCTCGCGCGTGCTGCACAAGATCGCCGACATCATCGAGTCGCGCGACGAGCGCCTCGCCCTCATCGAGAGCTGGGACTCGGGCCTGCCGATCACCCAGGCGAAGGGCCAGGCCCGCCGCGCGGCCGAGAACTTCCGCTTCTTCGCCGACCTCATCGTCTCGCAGCAGGACAACGCGTTCCGCGTGCCCGGCCGCCAGATGAACTACGTCAACCGCAAGCCGATCGGCGTCGCCGGCCTCATCACGCCCTGGAACGTGCCGTTCATGCAGGAGTCGTGGAAGCTCGCGCCGGCCATCGCGACCGGGAACAGCGTCGTGCTCAAGCCCGCCAGCTACACCCCGCTCTCGGCCGCCCTGTGGCCCGAGATCTTCGAAGAAGCCGGCCTACCAAAGGGCGTCTTCAACCTCGTGTTCGGCTCGGGCAGCACCGCGGGCGACGCGCTCGTGAAGCACCCGAACGTGCCCCTCATCTCGTTCACCGGCGACAGCTCGACCGGCGCGACCCTCTCGACGAACGCCGCGCCGATGCTCAAGGGCCTCTCGCTCGAGCTCGGCGGCAAGAGCCCCGCCGTCGTGTTCGCCGACGCCGACATCGAGGCCGCGCTCGACGCGACCGTCTTCGGCGTCTTCAGCCTCAACGGCGAGCGTTGCACCGCCGGTTCGCGCGTACTCGTGCAGCGCGACATCTACGACGACTTCGTGGCTCGCTTCGCCGAGCGCGCGAAGAACATCATCGTCGGCGAGCCCGGCGACCCGAAGACCGAGGTCGCGGCGCTCGTGCACCCGACCCACTTCGAGAAGGTCATGGAGTACATCGAGATCGGTAAGTCGGAGGGTCGCCTCCTCGCCGGTGGCGGTCGCCCCGAGAACTTCCCCGAGGGCACCTACGTTGCGCCGACCGTCTTCGCCGATGTGAAGCCCGATGCCCGCATCTTCCAGGAAGAGATCTTCGGCCCGGTCGTCGCGATCACCCCGTTCGACACCGATGAGGAGGCGCTCGAGCTCGCGAACAACACGAAGTACGGCCTCGCCGCCTACGTGTGGACCTCGAACCTCAAGCGCGCGCACAACTTCGCCGGCGCGATCGAGTCGGGCATGGTGTGGGTCAACTCGAACAACGTTCGTGACCTGCGCACCCCGTTCGGCGGCGTGAAGGCGTCGGGCCTTGGCCGCGAGGGCGGCTACCGCTCGGTCGACTTCTACACGACGCAGCAGTCGATTCAGATCACGCTGAACGAGGCGCACAGCCCGCGCTTCGGCACCGGCAAGTAGTCCCGCATCCCCACCACATAGCTACACGGAAGTAGAACAATGTCTGCATTTAGAGAAGAAGACCGCACGTCGGCCGGCTTCTACGTCACCAAGGAAGCCCCGATCGAGCCCGCGAACCCAGTCGCGACCCCGAAGGCCGAAGCGCCGGACATCCTGCGCTGCGCCTACATGGATCTCGTCGTCACCGACCTCGCGCAGTCGCGCGAGTTCTACGTCGACATTCTTGGCCTGCACGTGACCGAGGAGGACGACGAAGCGATCTACCTGCGCTCGACCGAGGAGTTCATCCACCACAACCTCGTGCTGCGCCAGGGCCCCGTTGCCGCCGTCGCCGCGTTCTCGTACCGCGTGCGCACGCCGGAAGACCTCGACAAAGCCGTCGCCTTCTACGAGGAGCTCGGCTGCCGCGTCGAGCGCCGCCCCGAGGGCTTCACGAAGGGCATCGGCGACTCGGTGCGCGTTGAGGACCCGCTCGGGTTCCCCTACGAGTTCTTCTACGAGACCGACCACGTCGAGCGCCTCTCGTGGCGCTACGACCTGCAGATTCCGGGCGAGCTCGTGCGCCTCGACCACTTCAACCAGGTCACCCCGGATGTGCCGCGCGCCGTGCGCCACTACCAGGACCTCGGTTTCCGCGTGACCGAGGACATCCAGGACAAGGACGGCACCGTCTATGCCGCCTGGATGCGCCGCAAGCCGACCGTGCACGACACCGCCGCGACCGGCGGCGATGGCCCCCGTATGCACCACATCGCATTCGCGACGCACGAGAAGCACAACATCCTCGCGATCTGCGACAAGCTCGGCGCGCTACGCCGCTCGGATGCGATCGAGCGAGGCCCCGGCCGCCACGGCGTCTCGAACGCGTTCTACCTCTACCTCCGCGACCCCGACGGCCACCGCGTCGAGATCTACACGCAGGACTACTACACCGGCGACCCCGACAACCCCGTCGTCACCTGGGATGTGCACGACAACCAGCGCCGTGACTGGTGGGGCAACCCGGTCGTGCCCTCGTGGTACACCGACGCCTCGCTCGTGCTCGACCTCGACGGCAAGCCGCAGCCGGTGATCGCCCGCACCGACGCATCCGAGATGGCGCAGACCATCGGCGCCGACGGTTTCTCGTACACCCGCGACGGCGACGACACCAAGGGCTTCAAGGTAGGCAACCAGCTCTAACGAGCATCCCGCCGCTCGTCAAGGCCGCCCGGGCCGCCCGGTGCATCCGCCCTGCCCTGAGCGGCGCCACCAACAGTTGAGTGGTCGTTTTTTGTAGTTTCCAGAGCGGAAACACTACAAAAAACGACCACTCAACTGGTTTTTTTAGGCGGATGCGGACCGGGGTTGGGATGCGGCGCGGGTCGGGGTGGCGCGGGTGCCGTCGCCGAAGAGGCGGACGATGATGAGGTACGCGACGACGGTGACGGTGAAGCCGACAAGCCAGGCGATGTCGATGAACTGGAGCGGCTCGGCGAGCGGGCCCGTGAACAGCGGCGTCACCATGAACGGCACCTGCGCGAGCAGGCCGATCGCATAGGTCGACAGGCCCACCGGGTTCCAGCGGCCGTACTTGCCGTCGCGGTCGAACAGCGCGCTGATGTCATACTCGCCCTTGCGCACAACGAAGTAGTCGGTGAGGTTGATCGCCGACCACGGAATCAGCACGTAGAGCAGCAGCGTCAAGAAGCTCTCGAACATCGTCATGAAGTCGCCCTGCCCGAGAACCGCGATGAGCGTCGCGACCGAACCGCACACGATCGTCGTCCACACCCGCGTGCGCGAGGTAATCACCAACCCGCGGAAGCTCGACTGCATCGTCGTCAGCGCGTTCATCACCGCCCGACGACCTCGCTTGGGGTGATGGGATTCTGCAGCCACCGATAGTAAGGCTGGCGGGAGAGCTTCAAGACCCGGCACGTCACCGTCACAGGGATCCCTGCATCGGCGAGCTCTGTCACGAGCGGGTAGAACCTTTTCTCGGCAAGTTCGCCTGCGACAGATACGCTGCCGCCCGCCTGAGCACCTCGTTCTCCTGCTCCAGCAGCCGGTTCCGTTTCCGCAACTCGCGGATCTCCGCCGCCTCCGCTCGGGACTGGCCCGGCTTCACCCCCTCATCGATATCGGCACGACGCATCCACTTTTGCAGTGTCATCGGGTGGACGCCGAAGTCTCTCGCGATCTGCTCGATCGTGACACCAGGCTCACGACTGAGGGCGACACGGACCACGTCGTCACGGAACTCTTTCGGGTAGGGCTTAGGCACAATGCCATCCTTCCAGGCCCACCCTCACCGGCAAGCCAGATCAGATGTCACTTAACCATGCAGCAGACCCGTTGCCCGCGTGCCTGGCCGGCTTGCCACAGCGGTTGCCCGCGTGCCTGGCTGGCTTGCCGCAGCGGTTGCCATTGTGACTGGCCGCCCCACGAACTGTTGAGTGGTCGTTTTTTGTAGTTATTCCGCCTCACAAACTACAAAAAACGACCACTCAACGCTGTTTTCGAAGAGAATGGGGGTGTGGGGAGATGGCGAGGGATGCGGGCGGCGGCCGGATGCGCGGCGGCCGTGGCGCTGTTGGCCGCGTGCGCGAGCACGGCCGGGTCGCGCATCCCCGAGGCGGATGTTGGCGAGACCGCCGGGGCACCCGACAGCGTCGACGGGGCCAGCGCATCCGCGGCCGGCGAGGCCGACTCGAGTGGCGCATCCGAGCAGCCGTCCGGGCCGCTTGAGGGCTGGGTGACGCATCGCGAATCCGCGATACCGGCGAGCTGCGACGGCACGAGCCAGCTCGCGATTGGCTTCGGCATCGTCGATGCCGCGACGGGCAGCCGGTATCTCGGCGTCGAGGTACTCAACTGCTCGGATGCGCCGGTCACGCTGAGCGAGCCGCCGACGTTCGCGACGGAGACGCTCGACGGCGTCGAGATCGACGTCGAGTGGGAGGCTTCGCCCGGATCCGCATCCGCCCCGACGATCGGCCCCAACGAATCGGCGACGATCGAGCTCTCGTGGCAGTCGAACGGCCGCTGCGAGCGCGGCGCGCAGGTGCTCGAGGTGACGATCGCCGGCGCATCCGGCCGCGTCGAAGACTGCCTCCAACTCGGCAACGACCCGGGCTGGGACGACCCGGCCACCGCATCCGACGCCTACGGCACCGACCCCACCACCGCATCCTGGCGCTACCCCGCCAACTAGCGGTTGAGTGGTCGTTTTTTGTAGTTTCCAGCGCCTGGAAACTACAAAAAACGACCACTCAACCGTTGGAGGGCAAGGGCGGGAACCGTGAGAGGGCATTCGGGCTGGGCGGAGGCAAATCAAATATGATCGGCGCATGCTTGCCAATGACGACATCAGAAAGATTGCCGAGGAGCTCGCCGACGCCGAGCGCACTCACACGGTGATCCCGCGCATCACCGCCCGCTACCCCGACGCGACCGTCGAGGACTCCTACGCAATCCAGGGCGTTTGGCGCGACAGTCAGGTCGACGCCGGCCGCAAGCTCGTCGGACGCAAGATCGGCCTCACCTCGAAGGCGATGCAGGCCGCCACCGGCATCACCGAGCCCGACTACGGTGTCATGTTCGACGACACCGTCTACGAAAACGGCTCGGTCATCGACTTCGACCAGTTCACCAACGTGCGCATCGAGGTCGAGCTCGCGTTCGTGCTCAAGGCACCACTCGAGGGCCCGAACTGCTCGCTGTTCGACGTCATCCGCGCCACCGAGTTCGTTACCCCCGCACTTGAGGTACTCAACTCGCACATCGAGATGGAGGGCCGCACGATCGTCGACACCATCTCGGACAACGCGGCCTACGGAGGCATGGTGCTCGGCGGCGTGCCGATGCGCCCCGACGAGATCGACCTGCGCTGGGTCTCGGCGCTCCTCTACAAGAACGAGACGATCGAAGAGACCGGCGTCGCCGCGGGCGTGCTCAACCACCCCGCCACGGGCGTCGCCTGGCTCGCGAACAAGTTCCACCAGCACGGCTCGCGCCTCGAGGCCGGCGAGATCATCCTCGCCGGCTCGTTCACCCGCCCCATGTGGGTCGAGCGCGGCGACTCGGTCGTGTGTGACTACGGAAAGATGGGCACCATTTCATGTCGTTTTCTCTAGAGCTTCCTCCCACCTTCGCACAGCGCCTCGCTGACGCCGACCGCGGCCTCGCGGGCATGTGGCTCTGCTCGGGCTCGACGGTGAACGCCGAGATCGCGGCCGGCTCGGGCCTCGACTGGGTTCTCATCGACGGCGAGCACGCCCCGCTCTCGCTCGAGTCGATCCAGACCCAGCTGCAGATCCTCGCCGCCTACCCCGCGACCCCGGTCGTGCGCGTGCCCGTGAACAACGAGGTCATCATCAAGCAGTACCTCGACCTCGGCGCGCAGAACCTGCTCGTGCCGATGGTGAATTCGGGCGAGGATGCGGCTGCCGCGGTTCGCGCGGTGCGCTACCCGCCCGCTGGCGTGCGCGGCGTCGGCGCCGCCCTCTCGCGCGGGGGCCGCTGGAACCGCGTCGACAGCTACCTGAAGCGCGCGAACGACGAGCTCGTGTCGCTGTTTGTGCAGATCGAGTCGGCCGACGCGGTCGACAACGTCGAGGCAATCGTGAACACCGACGGCGTCGACGGCATCTTCATCGGCCCGAGCGACCTCGCTGCTTCGATGGGTTTCATCGGCCAGCAGACGCATCCGGATGTGCTGGCCGGCGTGCGCTCGGCGATCGCGGCCGCCCGCGCGGCGGGCAAGCCGGTCGGCATCAACGCGTTCGACCAGCAGGTCGCGCTCGGCTACCTCGACGACGGCATGGACTTCATCCTCGTTGCCGCCGACGTGTCGCTGCTCGCCCGCGCATCCGAGAAGCTCGCCGACACGTTCATCCACAAGCGTGTCGGCAGCGCCGGTCAAGGTGAGCGCGCCAGCTACTAAGCGATGCGAGTGGCGCCAGCCCCGAGCAGCACGTGTCGTCGGCCTTCGGGCTGAGATCGACGACCAGCGCTATCGCGGGCTGGTGCCGCGCAAATAGCATCCAAGCAGCGCCCCGCAACGACCTGCGCGGCCGTCAGAAAGGCACTGCAATGAACCGCAAGCACCTCATCTCTCTCGTCGCCGCAGCCTCGCTGCTCGCGACCCTGACCGCCTGCAGCAGCGGCGACGCCGACGAGCCGGCCACCGACAGCAACCAGGATTCGAGCGACACCGGCAGCAACGAGTCGGAAGACACGACGAGCGAAGACTCGGCAGCCGAGGAAGACGGCGCGAGCAGCGGTTCGGGCGACTTCTCGCTCACGGTCGACGGCCAGTCGGTCGAATTCGGCGACGCGACCGTCACCTGCGCCGACTCGGAGCTGGGCTTCGCGATCTCGGTCGCCTCGCCCGACCTCGACGCGTCGTCCGGCCAGGCACTCGGCGCCGTGCTCACGAGCGCCGAATACGCAACCGTTGAGTCGCTCGGCCTGACCGATGGCCACGGCAACAGCCTCGCCTACGCGGCGGGCACCGGCCAGGGATCGGCCGAGGCGACCGTCGACGGCAACACCTACACGATCTCGGGTGAGGCCATGTCGACCAACCTCTCGGATCCGACGAGCATTGACACCGTGCCGTTCGAGTTCACGGTGACCTGCCCGTAGTCGGCAGCCGCACGCACAGCGGGCCGGGTGACGCACAACGCGTCGCCCGGCCCGCTTTCGTGTGCCCAGGCTAGAGCGCGCGCAGCACGACCGCGCTGCCCTGCCCGCCACCGCCACAGATGCCGACGGCGCCGAGCGAGCCCGTGCCCGCGGTCTGCAGCTGGCGCGCGAGGGTGCCGACGATGCGGGCACCGGATGCGCCAATCGGGTGGCCGAGCGCGATCGCCCCGCCGTGCTGGTTGACTACGTCGAGGTCGATGCCGAGCTCGCGCGCCGACTGCACGCCGACGGCCGCGAAGGCCTCGTTGATCTCGACAGCGGCGAGGTCGGATGCGCTGGCTGCGTCGATCTTCGCGAGCGCGGCCGAGATCGCGCGCGCGGGCTGCGAGTGGAGGTGGTTGTCGGGGCCGGCGACGAACGCGGTCGCCTCGATGCGCGCGAGCGGCGTGAGGCCGAGCCGTTCGGCGGCGGCCTCGCTCACGATGACGAGCGCGGCGGCGCCGTCGGTGATCTGCGAGGCGTTGCCGGCGGTGATCGTGCCATCCTTCGTGAACGCCGGGCGCAGGCCAGCGAGCGACTCGGTCGTCGTTTCAGGGCGCACGCCGTCGTCGGCGTCGATGACGGTGTCGCCCTTGCGCGAGGTCACCGTGAACGGCGCGATCTCGCCGGCGAAGAACTCGGCCGAGGCCGCCGCGCGCTGGTGCGAGGTCGCCGAGAACGCGTCCTGCTCTTCGCGGGTGAGCCCGAGCGGCACGTTGCCTTCTTCGGTGAGCGCGCCCATCGCGACCTGGTCGAAGGCGTCCGAGAGGCCGTCGTGGTCGACGGTGTCGATGAAGGTCGCGGGGCCGTACTTCACGCCGGCGCGCAGCGGCGCGACGTGCGGGGCGAGCGACATCGACTCCTGCCCGATGGCGACGACGACGTCAGCCTCGCCCGCCGCGATGACGCGCGCGGCCTGCGACACCGCCTCAGTGCCCGAGAGGCACACTGCGTTGATCGTGATGGCCGGCACATTCATCGAAATGCCCGCACCGACTGAGCTCTGGCGGGCCGGGTTCTGGCCCGCGCCGGCCTGCAGCACCTGGCCGGCGACGACGAGGTCGACCTCGTCGGGGCTGACGCCCGCGCGCTCGAGCGCGGCCTTCGCGGCGTGCGCGCCGAGCACGGTGGCGGGCTGCGCCGCGAGCTTGCCGGTGAACCGGGTAAAGGGAGTGCGGGCGTACCCCGCCACGAGTGCGGCCATGAGAGTGCTCCTCGAATCTCGGCCGCGAGCGAACCCGCGGCGTTGCGACGTGTGGGCCCGAAGCGCGGGCCGTTCAGTTTCTATTGTGCCTGCCTCCACCGACATCGGGCTGCACGCGGCGCTGCTGCCCGCCCGGCGCCGCCTATCCGAACAGCGCGGCGGTCGCGTCGGTCTCGAACATGCGCGAGATCTCGGCCGGGTCGACGTCCTCGAGCCGCGGCGGCTGCCACTGCGGATCGTTGTCCTTGTCAACGACGGGCGCCCGCACGCCCTCGGCGAAGTCGGGCGCCGTCGCGAGGTGCATCCCCACCCGGTACTCGCGCGCGACCGCGGCCCGCAGACCCGGCTCGGCCCGCGCATCCCGCAGCAGCCGCGCGGTCACCTCGAGCGAGGTCGGGGACATCTGCCGGATGCTCGCTGCGGCCTCCCCCGCGGCCGCCTGCCCCGCCGCGGCCAGCGCATCCAGCTCAGAGAGAACATCCGTCACCCGCTCGTGCCGGTAGGCGACGTCGATCCAGTCGCGCTGCGGCAGGAGCTCGGGCTCGGGCGCGGGTTCGGCGAAGCGCGCGACCACCGCATCCGCAGCCTCAGTCTCGAGCGCCTCGAGCAGCTCCCCGAGCCGCGCCGACGGCACGAACGCGTCGGCGAATCCACCGGCGATCGCGTCGCCCGCGCCGAACGTGCCCGCGGTGAGCGCAACGTGCATCCCCACCTCGCCGGGCATCTCGGCGAGCCGCCAGCTGCCGCCGACGTCGGGCAGAAAACCGATGCGCACCTCGGGCATGCTGAGGCGGCTGCGCTCGGTGACGATGCGGTGCGAGGCGTGGGCGCTGAGGCCGATGCCGCCGCCGAAGGTGATGCCGTCGAGCAGCGTCACGTACGGCATCGGCAATTCGTTGAGCTTCACGTCGAGCCGATACTCGAGCGCGAGAAAGTCGTAGAACAGCTGCGGGTTGCCCGCCTCGAGCGCCAGGCGCGACTCGGCGATGTCGCCGCCGGCGCAGAGGGCGCGCTCCCCCGCGCCCGTGAGCGCGAGCTGGCGGATGCTCGGGTCGGCGAGCCACGCATCCACCTGCGCGTCGATGAGCTGCAACATCTCGAACGAGAGGGCATTGAGCTGCCTCGGGCGGTTCAGGGTGATGAGGCCGAGGTGGCCGCGCTGGTCAAAGAGCACCGGTGAAGCTGTCATAGCGGTCTCCACCCTAGCCCGGCGGTGCTGCACGGGCCTCGGCAACTCTGCCGGCGCATCCGTGCGTGAACGTGTTCGGCCCCGAGCCGAATCGTGCCGTGTAACGCTCGGACCGGGACCCGGCGACAACCATAATTGGACATTGTCCGTGTTGTCTTCGTGCCTTCACACAAGGATTCGGCCGCGGATCGTGCCAGTTCGTGCATTCATCAATGCGGATGGCCCACCGATCGCCTACAGCGCAACGATTTCGGGTTTCGGGAAGGCCTCGCGCGATAGGCTTCGTGGACGTTCGGCAGGCGGCTGCTGCGCGCTTTTTTTGCGCCCGCCACCGAGCTGATGCACGCAGGCAGCAGCACGAGTTTCAGGGATGATGCTAATGACTACACCGCACACCAACAGCCCGTTGATTCAAGAGCTCGACCCCGAGATCGAGGCGCTCGTTGCCGCCGCCGACGCGGCCGCACTTGCCTACGCCGACACGAACCCGAAGGAGCGCGGCGCCGCGCTCGTCGCCGCCGCTGACGCGCTCGACGCGAACGCCGACGAACTCGTCGCGATCGCCCAGGAAGAAACCGGTCTCTCGGAGGGTCGCCTTCGCGGCGAGCTCAACCGCACCGCGGTGCAGTTGCGCCTGTTCGCCGACGTCATCGTCGACGGTGCCTACCTCGATGCCCGCATCGACTACCTCGACACCGACTACGCCCTCGGCGTGCGCCCCGACCTGCGCCGCGTACTGCAGCCCGTCGGCCCGACCGTCGTGTTCGCGGCCTCGAACTTCCCGTTCGCCTTCTCGGTCGCCGGTGGCGACACCGCCGCGGCCCTCGCCGCCGGTAACCCCGTGCTGCTGAAGTCGCACTCGGGCCACCCGAAGCTCTCGGTGCGTACGGGCGAGATCGTCGCCGCGGCGCTCAAGGGTGCCGGCCTACCCGACGGCGTCTTCGCCGTGTTCAGCGGCCAGGAGAACGGCACCGCGGTGCTCAAGGACCCGCGCATCCAGGCCGGTGCCTTCACTGGTTCGGAGTACGTCGGCCGCCTGCTCGCCGACATCGCGGCCGCGCGCCCGCAGCCAATCCCCTTCTACGGTGAGCTCGGCTCGACAAACCCCGTGTTCGTCACCCAGGCCGCCCTCGACACCCGCGCCGACGACATCGTGAGCGGCTTCGCCACCTCGATCTCGGGCTCGGCCGGCCAGCTCTGCACGAAGCCCGGCTTCGTGTTCCTGCCCGAAGGCCACGGCCTCGACGAGCAGCTCGTCGCCGCGTTCGCCGCGGCAAACGAGTCGACCGGCGAGCAGCGCCTGCTCAACCCGGGCATCACCCGCGGCTACAACAAGCGGCGCGACGAGGTGCTCGCCGCCAACGGCGTGCGCGTCATCACCGAAGGTTCGTCGCGCGTCGACGACGACAAGCAGGGTTGGACCACCCCGACCATCGTCGCCGTCTCGCTCGACGACTTCCGTGCCGGTCGCGAGGCAATCCTCGCCGAGGTGTTCGGCCCGTTCTCGGTGCTCGTTGAGGTACCCGCAGGCACCGACTACGCCGCGCTCGTCAACGAGTTCTTCACCGGTTCGCTCACCACGACCATCCAGGCTGCTGAGGGCGAGGAGAGCGACGAGCTCACGTCGCTCGTGCGGGCCCTGCGCCAGGTCTCGGGCCGCATCCTGTTCGGCGGCTGGCCGACCGGTGTCGCCGTGACCTACGCGCAGCAGCACGGTGGCCCGTGGCCCGCGACGACGAACGACTCGTCGACCTCGGTGGGCACCGCGGCAATCGGTCGCTTCCTGCGCCCGGTCGCATTCCAGTCGATGCCGGATGCCCTGCTCCCGGCCCCGCTGCAGAGCTCGAACCCGTGGGGCGTGCCCCAGCGCATCGACGAGGCCGGCGCCTCGAAGACGTGGGGATCGACCGCGCGGTAGTTTGCGGTTGATCGCTGGGTTGAGCGGTTAAGTGAAGGATGCTCGTGGGCTTGGCCCGCGGGCATCCTTCGGTTTCCGGGGGAGGTGGGGCTGGGTAGGTGCGCCTGTGTGAGATGGACCGTGGTGGGGAGGCAAGGACGGGATACGTGAGGTCGGGCAGGTGCGCCGGTCTGGGATGGGCCATGGTCGGGAAGCAAGGACGGGATACGTGGGTCTGGGACGCTCGCGCTGGCGCGGTCACGCGCCTGGCCGAGCCCGCGCATCCGGCCACGCCCGCGCATCCCGTCACGGTCACGCAAAGTGAGTCGAAGTTACGGAACATCGCGCGAGAAACCGTAAATTGAACTCACTTTGCGGCGAGGGTGCCCTCCCAGCAGCGACACCCACCCGATTCCCGCCACCACGCAGACGTCACGACACAGAGGGTCCCCGATATCCCAGTTCTCGGCGAAAAAGTGGGATCTTGGGGACACTCGATTGGCCGGGCCACGCTCGCGGGTTCGGCACCGCCACAGGGTGTCCCCGATATCCCAGATTTCGGCGAAAAAGTGGGATCTTGGGGACACTCGACGGGCAAAGGCGCACGCCGAGCGGGCGGCGCGTTGACGCGCCCAGGCTGGGTGACTAGCGTCAGCGAAGTGACCCGCACCCTGACTCTCGCCCAGGCGCGCCGCGTCGCCATCGCCGCGCAGGGGCTCGATCGCCCGCGCCCCGACACCGTGACGATGCGGCAGCTCACCGGCGTGCTCGACCGCATCGGGCTGCTGCAGATCGACTCGGTCAACGTGCTCACCCGCGCGCACCTGCTCCCCCTCTTCGCGCGCCTCGGCCCGTACGACACCGCCCTCCTCGACCGCGCGACCAGCAAGGCCCCGCGGCGCCTCATGGAGACCTGGGCGCACGAGGCGACTTACGTGCCGTCGACGACGTTCCCGCTCCTCATGTGGAAGCGCCGCAACTGGGGCGGCATGAACGCCGCGAACCTCGAGGCGAAGCATCCGGGCATCTTCGAGCTCGTGCAGGGCATCGTCGCCGAGCACGGCCCACTCACCGGCCGCGAGCTCGAGCGCTACGTCGACGAGGCGCACGCCGCGCGACCGACCGGCGGCTGGGGCTGGTCGTGGAGCGGCGCGAAGGTTGCGCTCGAAATCCTCTTCGACGAAGGCGTGCTCACCGCATCCCGCCGCAACGCCCAGTTCGAGCGCGTCTACGACCTCACCGAGCGCGTGCTCCCGCCGAAGATCGCCGCCGAACCCATCCCCGACCGGCCGGATGCGGTGCGCGAGCTCGTGCGTATCTCGGCCCGCGCGCACGGCATCGGCTCGCAGCGATGCCTCGCCGACTACTTCCGCCTCGACCTCGCGAGCACGAAGCAGGCGATCGACGAGCTCGTCGACCTCGGCGAGCTCGTCCCCGTGACCGTGCACGGCTGGGATCGTCCGCTCTGGCTCGCGGCCGGGGCGCGCATCCCCCGCCGCACCGACGCGCGGGCGCTGCTCGTACCGTTCGATCCGCTCGTGTTCGAGCGCCGGCGCCTGCTCGAGCTGTTCGGCATGCACTATCGCATCGAGATCTACACGCCCGCGTACAAGCGCGTGCACGGCTACTACGTGCTGCCGTTCCTGCTCGGCGAGCACCTCGTCGCGCGCGTCGACCTCAAGCACGATCGCGCGCGGGGCGTGCTGCTCGTGCGCTCGGCGTTCGCCGAACAGCCGGATGCGCTGGCCGCAAAGACCTGGCCGCGCGCGGATGTGGTGGTCGCGAACCTCGCCGAGGAGCTCGCGACGATGGCCCGCTGGCTCGGCGCCGATGCGGTCGAGGTCGAGGCAGATGCGCGCGGCGACCTCGCGACGCCGCTTCGCCTGGCATCCTGAACAACGCACTTAACGAATTCCCGTGTCGCTGGTGTGCGGCAAGATAGAAACATCGGCACTTCCCGCCCCGCCAGTTGTGAAGAAGGAACGCGTTCGCCAGTGGTCAATCACGTGAATTTCATTTGGAATATTGCCGAGTCGCTGCGGGGCCCGTTCAAGCCGGCTGAATACGGCCAGGTCGTGCTGCCGTTCACGGTGCTGCGGCGCCTGGATGCGGTGCTCGCGGCGACGAAGCCGGACGTGCTCGCGCTCGCCGACAGCCTCGGCGACGTGCCCGAGATTCTGCGCCACATGGAGCTGACGAAGGCGTCGGGCCAGGAGTTCTACAACACGAGCCCGTTCGACATGGCAAAGCTCATCGCCGACCCGAACGACCTGCGCCAAAACATTGCCGCGTATATCGCCGGGTTCTCCACCAACGTCCGCGATATCTTCGACCGCTTCGAATTCGAGACGACGCTGAACAAGCTCGCCCAGAAAAACAAACTCTTCGCGGTTACCGAGAAGTTCGCGCACGCTGACTTCCACTCCGACCGCGTCAGCAATATCGACATGGGCCTCATCTTCGAGGAGCTCATCCGCTGGGCAAACGAGAAGTCGAACGAGACGGCGGGCGACCACTACACCCCGCGCGAGGTGATCTCGCTCATGGTCGAGCTGCTGTTCGCGCTCGACGACGACGCGCTCTCGCGCTCAGGCGTCGTCCGCTCGATCTACGACCCGACGGCGGGCACGGGCGGCATGCTCTCGGTGGCCGACGAGTACCTGCGCCGCGCGAACCCGGGCATTCAGCTGAGCCTCTACGGCCAGGACTACAACGACTACTCCTACGCCATCTGCAAGGCCGACATGGTGATCAAGGGCCAGGACGTCGACAACATTCGCCTCGGCGACACCCTCACCGAAGACCAGTTCGAAGACAAGAAGTTCGACTATGGCCTCTCGAACCCGCCCTTCGGCGTGGACTGGAAGGACCAGCGCGAATTCATCGACGACGAGCACGCGCGCCTCGGCTTCGCCGGCCGCTTCGGCCCGGGCACGCCCGCGGTGAGCGACGGCGCCATGCTCTTCCTGCTCCACCTCGTCAGCAAGATGCGCCGCACCGAAGACGGCGGCTCGCGCGTCGGCATCGTGCTCAACGGCTCGCCGCTGTTCTCGGGCGGCGCGGGCGGCGGCGAGTCGAATATTCGCAAGTGGCTGCTTGATAACGACCTCGTCGAGGCCATCGTCGGCCTGCCGAAAGACATGTTCTACAACACCGGAATCTCGACGTACATCTGGGTACTCAGCAACCGCAAGGACGAGGAGCGCAAGGGTAAGGTGCAGCTCATCGACGGGCGCGAGTTCTTCGTGAAGCTGCGTAAGGGCCTCGGCTCGAAGCGCAACGAGCTCTCGCGCGGCGACATCGCGCGAATCGTGCAGCTCTACGCCGAGTTCGAGGAGACCGAGCACTCGAAGATCTTCCGCAACGACGACTTCCTCTACCGCACCATCACGGTCGAGCGGCCGCTCAAGCTCAACTGGCAGGCGACGCCCGAACGCATCGACGCGGTGTTCGAGACCCGCCCCGTCAAGAAGCTCAACGAAGCGGATGCGCAGATACTGCGCGACGCGCTCGTCGCCCTGGGTGCGGAGCTGGCCTGGAAGAACCGCGGCGAGTTCCAGCAGGCGCTGAAGCAAGCGGTCAAGGGCCGGATGCTGTTGCCGGCACCGCTGCTAAAGGCAATCACGACGGCGCTCGGCGAGCACGACGACACCGCCGAGGTCTGCACCGACGCGAAGGGCAAGCCCGAGCCCGACACCTCGCTGCGCGACACCGAGAACGTGCCATGGAATGAGGATGTCGACGACTACGTGGCCCGCGAGGTGTTGCCCTTCGTGCCCGACGCCTGGGTCGACCACTCGAAGACCAAGGAGGGCGCGGAGATTCCCTTCACCCGCCACTTCTACAAGTACGTGCCGCCGCGCCCGCTCGAGGAGATCGACCGCGACCTCAACGAGGTCATGGACCAGCTCCGCACCATGCTCGCGGAGGTCGAGCAGTGAATCACCGGCTGCGCGAAAGCAACGTGGCCTGGATAGGTTCGGTTCCCGACACCTGGAATATTGTTCCGGCGAAAGGTCTCTTCACCGAGCGGAAGCAGCGAAACGAACCCGAGGACGTTCATCTCACTCCCTCGCAAAAATACGGCGTCTTGCCACAAGCCGAGTACATGCAGATCACCGGTAGCAAGGTAGTCCTGAACCTCACTGGCGCCGACAACATGCGCCACGTCGAACCAGGTGACTTTATTAGCCATTTGAGAAGCTTCCAGGGTGGCCTCGAATACTCCGAAACTCAAGGAAAGGTAAGCGCGGCCTACACGGTGATCACCCGTCGTACTGAAATATCAGGCGCCTATTACAAGTACCTTTTCAAGAGCGCTCAGTATGTTCAAGCGCTTCAGACAACGACAGACCAGCTCCGTGATGGCCAGTCCATCCGTATGTCTCAGTTCAAGCAGATCCCGCTTCCACAACCTCCACTTGACGAGCAGCAAGAGATCGCCGACTACCTTGACCGGGAGACGACGCAGATCGACGCGTTCATCGCGAAGAACGAGGAACTCATCGCGCTCCTCACTGAACGTAGGTTCGCGATGGTCAAGTTCGCAGTTACAAACGGCGTTGGCAGCCCCACAACGATGGTGAATAGCGGCGTGGAATGGATCGGCGAAATACCTGCACATTGGGAAATTCGGCCGCTTCGTTGGACAGTCAACATGAAAACCGGATCGACGCCTTCAGGTGAAAACGTCTTCTCGGATGAACCGGGCGCTCAATGGATACGACCGGACGACATCGACACCACAGGTGCAGGCAGCGTGGCGACCAGATGGCTCACGCCGTTCGGTGCCTCGCAAGGCAAAGCAACCAAATCAGGGGACACTCTCCTCTGCACGATTGGAGCAACGATCGGCAAAGTGGGTCGAGTCGACGATGACGGCATCTTCTTCAACCAACAAATTACGTCGCTCAGCTGGTCGATGGACCCTAACTTCCTATTCTGGGCGATGGTTGGAGCTAGAGACGCAATCAAGGGCCTCTCGGTCGGCAATACTCTCCCGATCCTCAACAATGACAAGTTGGCAACCTTGCGCATTCCGGTGCCGCCTATGTCTGAGCAGAAACGCATAGTGCAGCGGATCAGTTCACAGACCTCACGAGTCGACAATTCGATCGAAACAGCCCACCATGCGATCGAGCTCGCGAAAGAGCGTCGGGCCGCGCTGATCTCGGCGGCCGTGACTGGCAAGATCGATGTGAGCAAGGAGGCCAGCGCGATATGAGCATGTACGGGGCGCATCGGGAGTCGGTGCTCGAAACCGAGATCGCTGAGCATCTCGCGGCGAACGGGTGGCTCTACTCCCCCACTGACGAGGGCTACGACCGCGAGCTTGCCCTCTATCCCGATGACGTCTTCGCGTGGCTGGGCGAATCCCAGCCGGAGACGCACGCGAAGGCGATTCGCGCATCCGACAGCCCTGCGCAGCAGGCCGCGGCCAAGGCCGACCTCCTCCGCAACTTGACCAAGCGCCTCGACAACGACCCGTTCAAGAACGGCGGCACCCTGCGCATCCTGCGCGAGGGGTTCACCTTCGTGCCGATGCGCGGCGGGTCGATCAAGGTCGACATGGCGCAGTTCCGCCCCGCCACCTCGATCAACCCGGCGACGCAGGCGCGCTACGAGGCCGTGCGCCTGCGAGTGATGCGGCAGGTGCACTACTCGACCCGCCACCCGAACCGCGCGCTCGACCTCGTGCTGTTCGTCAACGGCCTGCCCGTCGCGACGATCGAGCTGAAGACCGACTTCACGCAGTCGGTCGGCAACGCGGTGACGCAATATCAGTTCGACCGCAACCCCGCGGGCGAGCCGCTGTTCGGCTACGGTCGGCGCTCGCTCGTGCACTTCGCCGTCTCGAACAGCGCGGTGAAGATGACGACGAAGCTCGCGGGCGCGAAGACCCGCTTCTTGCCCTTCGACCAGGGCAACAACGAGGGCGCGGGCAACCCGCAGAACCCGAACGGCTCGGCCACCTCGTACTTCTGGCAGGAGATTCTGCAGCGCGACACCTGGCTGCAGCTGTTCGGCTCGTTCGTGCACACCCAGATCGACGTCGACACCAACCCCGACACGGGCAAGAAAACGCGCACCGAGAAGATCCTCTTCCCCCGCTACCACCAGTGGCGCGCCGTGACCCGGCTAGTCGCCGCAGCCCGCGCCGAGGGCGCCGGGCAGCGCTACCTCATTCAACACTCGGCGGGCTCGGGCAAGACGAACTCGATCTCGTGGCTCGCGCACCAGCTCTCGCAGTTGCACGACGCCGACAACGAGCGCGTCTTCGACACCGTCGTCGTGGTCACCGACCGTACGGTGCTCGACAAGCAGTTGCAGGACGCGATCGCGCAGTTCGAGAAGCAGGCCGGCGTCGTGCAGTCGATCACGCGCGACTCGGGCGACTCGAAGTCGAAGGTGCTCGCCGAGGCGCTCGTGGCGGGCAAGCACATCGTGATCGTGACGATCCAGACGTTCGAGGCGCTCATCGACACGATTCAGCAGCTACCCGAGCTGCGCGGCCGCCGCTTCGCGGTGATCGCCGACGAGGCGCACTCGTCGCAGACCGGCTCGACCGCCGGGGCGCTCACCAAGGTGCTCTCGCCCGACGAGCGGGCCGCGGTCGCCGAGGGCGCGCCGATCGACTCGGAGGCGTACCTGCAGTGGGCGATGGCGGTGACCGCCGGCGCCTCGAACATCTCGTACTTCGCGTTCACGGCCACGCCGAAGCAGAAGACGCTCGAGCTGTTCGGGCGGGTGCCCGAGGGCGGCACGCTGCCCGAGCCGTTCGACCTCTACTCGATGCAGCAGGCGATCGAGGAGGGGTTCATCCTCGACGTGCTCGAGAACTACACGCCCTACAAGGTCGCGTGGGAGCTGCAGCATCCGGGCGCCGACTACGACGGCAGCGAGCCCGTCGACGAGTCGACCGCGGCGAAGGCGCTCGTGCAGTACGTGCGCCTGCACCCGACGAACATCAGTCAGAAGGCGAAGATCGTCGTCGACCACTTCCGTAGCTTTGTCGCGCCGCTGCTCGACGGCAAGGCGAAGGCCATGGTCGTCACCGGCTCCCGCAAAGAGGCCGTGCGGTGGAAGAAGTACCTCGACAAATACCTGGTTGACGCGCACATCCAGGGCGTGCAGGCCCTCGTCGCGTTCTCGGGCACGGTCGACGACCCGGAGGACGTGGGCACGGACCTCACCGAGGCGAAGATGAACGAGGGCGTGCGCACGGCCGACCTCGCCGAGGCGTTCAAGCCGTCGACGTACAACGTGATGATCGTGGCCGAGAAGTTCCAGACCGGCTTCGACCAGCCGCGGCTCGTGAGCATGTACGTCGACAAGAAGCTCGGCGGCGTGCAGGCCGTGCAGACGCTCTCGCGCCTCAACCGCATGTACCCGGGCAAAGACAAGACGTACGTGCTCGACTTCGTCAACGAGCCCGAGGAGATCCTCGCCGCATTCCTGCCGTACTACCGCAAGGCATCGCTGACGGCGACGACCGACCCGAACCTCATCTACGACCTCGTCGGCAAGCTCGACGTGGCCGGCATCTACACGATGGAGGAGGTCGAGCGGGCCTTCGACGCCGCGCTCGCTGGTGGCGCGAACGCGAACAGCAAGATCAGCGCCGCGACGCGGCCCGCCGTCGACCGCTTCCAGCACCGGTGGTTCGAGGCCGTGATGAGCCGCGACGAGGCCGCGCAGGAGGAGCTGCTGCTGTTCAAGCGCGACGCGCAGGCGTTCGTGAAGTTCTACGACTTCATCTCGCAGGCGCGCAACCTCGAGGACACCGGCTTGCCTCGGCGGCACTATTTCTTCCGGCGCATCCTGCCGCAGTTGCGGACGGCGACGGTCGATGAGCCGATCGACATTTCGCAGGTCGAGCTGCGCAGCTACCGCATCTCGAAGGGCGAGACCGTCAAGCTCACGCTCGAGCAGGGCCCGGGCCTCGACCCGATCACCGCGATTGGCTCGGGTGCGGTGCACGAGAAGCATCGCGACGAGCTGCAGAAGATCATCGACAAGCTCAACGAGCGCTACGGCGGCAAACACCCGCCCGGCGCTGTCGACTACACGTTCAACAACGTGCTCATGCGCCTCTCCCGCGACGAGGAGCTCGCCGAACAGGCGCAACACAACACCTCGCATCAGTTCGAGGAGTCGCCAGCGCTACCCCGGGCCTTCGCGCGGGCGATGATGCGCGCCCGCAGCGAAACCCCGCAGATCATCGACGACGTCCTGGGCGACTCGGAGATCTTCGCGGAGCTCGCCCGGGCAATCCCCGCGATGCTCTACGAGACCTTCAGAAAGAACGGTCGCCCCGAAGACCCCCGCGCTTAGACAGAAACATCCCGGTTGGATGGCGTTCAGGGCGATTCCCCTCAACGCCACCCAACCGGGATGGGACGTCTGGGCTACTTCTTGTTCGCGAGGCGCCAGCGCTGACCCGGGTCGGTCGCGATGCGCAGCCACTGAGCGAGCACGTTCGCACAGACCGTCGTGATGACGATCGCGAGACCGGGCAGCACGGACTGCCACCAGGCGATCGACAGGTACTCGCGGCCCTGGGCCACCATGAGACCCCAGCTGAGGTCCGGCGGCTGGATGCCGATACCGAGGAACGCAAGCTGCGCCAGCGCATGCAGATGGTCTACCAGAGCCCGTTCGACTCGCTCAACCCGCGCATGAACCTGCAGCAGATCATTAGCGAGCCGCTGAAGTCATTCAAGGTCGGCGACGCCGCCGCACAGAAGAAGCGCGCCCGCGACCTGCTCGACCAGGTGTCGCTGCCGTCGAATCTCATCGACCGGTTCCCGGATGAGCTCTCGGGCGGCCAACGCCAGCGCGTCGCGATCGCGCGCGCCCTCGCGCTCGAGCCCGAGTTCGTCGTGCTCGACGAGGCGGTGTCGGCGCTCGACGTGTCGGTGCAGGCGCAGATTATCAAGCTGCTCGACGAGCTGCAGGGCGAGCTCGGCCTGAGCTACCTCTTTATTACCCACGACCTCGGCGTCGTCGCCGAGTCGGCCGACACCGTCGCCGTGATCCAGCACGGCAAGATGCTCGAGTACGGCCCCACCGCCGAGATCTTCCCTCACCCGCAGAGCGACTACACGCGCAAGCTGCTCGACGCGGTGCCGAGCCTGTAGCCCGCGCCCGCGCTGGCCGCGCATCCGCCTTCGCGCTCACTTTGTGGGTGGTTCGGCCGGCGCGTAACAGTGTTGCGGGGCGCGTGCGACATACTCGGTCACACGGCTTGGGATGCCCAGGGTCGCCCGCTTGACTGGATGCACGGCCCGGACACCGCGACACGGCGCGGCCCGGGCCGGCCAACTTCCACGACGGCAGGAGCGCCAATGACGACCCCCGACCACGCCGCCGCGGTGCGAAGACTCGAGGACGAGGCGCTCGAGTTCACGCGGCAACTGATTCGCATCGAGAGCGTCAACACGGGCGATCTCGCGACGATCGGTGACGGCGAGACGCGCGCCGCGAGGCTCGTGCAGGAGTGGCTCGGCGAGGTCGGTATCGAGGGTGAGTTCTTCGAACCGCATCCCGGCCGCGGCTCGTTCGTCGCGCGCGTGCCGGGGAGTGACTCTTCGGAGCCCGCACTGCTCGCACACGCGCACCTCGACGTCGTGCCGGTCGATGCACGCGACTGGACCGCGCCGCCCTTCGGCGCCGAGGTGCGCGACGGGTTCTTGTACGGCCGCGGTGCCGTTGACATGAAGCACTTCGCTGGCACGCTCGTGGCCGTGGTGCGGCACTTCGCACGCACGGGTGTGCGGGCGCGGCGCGATCTCGTCCTCGCGTTTCTCGCCGATGAAGAGGCGGGCGGGGTCTGGGGCTCGCGGTGGCTCGTGCGCAATCGGCCCGAGTTGTTCTCGGGCGTGACCGAGTCGATCAGCGAAGTCGGCGGGTTCTCCGTGCCCTTGGATGCGTCGGGCCGACGCGCGTACCTGCTCGCGACCGGCGAGAAGGGCCCGGCGACGGTCGCGCTGACCGCGCGCGGGGCCGCCCGGCACGCCTCAGGATTGTCGTCGGAGAACACGGTGGTTGCGCTGGCCGAGGCGGTCGCGCGCATCGGGGCGTACGAGTTTCCGGTCGCGCGCACGGGTGCGCTCGAGGCTTTCCTGGATGCGTTTGGTCGCGCCCGCGGCCGCGCGTTCGACGAGGCGACGCTCGAGGCTGAGCTCGCGGGGCTCGAGATCGCGGGTCCGCTCGTCGGTGCCGGCCTGCGCACGACGGCGACCCCGACCGTGCTCGAGGCCGGCGGCAAGCCGAACGTCGTGCCGGGGCGTGCATCCGCGCTCGTCGATGTGCGGGTGGTTCCGGGGCAGGACGAGCTCGTGCGCGCGACGCTGCGCGAGCTCGCGGGGCCCGATATCGTGATCGAGGAGCGCGCCTGGTTCCGCGGCACGGAGTCGCCGGCGTCGGGGGCGTTCGTTGAGGTGCTGCGCGAGGCGATCGCGGTCGAGGATGCGCAGGGCGAGGTCGTGCCGTACATGCTGCCCGCGAGCACCGACAACAAGCATTTCTCGACGCTCGGCATCGCCGGGTACGGGTTTACTCCCCTGCGGGTGCCGCTCGACTTCGACGTGTTCGCGCAGTTCCACGCCGCCGACGAGCGCGTGCCCGTCGAGGCGCTGCAGTTTGGGGCGCGCGTGACGGCGCGTGTGTTGGAGCGGGCGTAGTGGTGGGTGCTGAGGGTGCGCCTGGCCGGCCCGCGGGTTGGCGGGTGGTCCGCTCGCTGCGCGACCGTGAGTCGGCCCCGTGGGCGAATGGCCTCGGATCGACGACCGAGCTGGTCGGCCTCGATGAGGAGGTGCCGGGAATCGTTCGCGACGGCCGCCGGTGGAAGCTCAGCGTCGCAGACCTCCAGCAGCCCGCAGACTTCTCACCGCTGCCGGGGCTGCACCGCACGTTCGTGCCGGTGGGCGCATCCGTCTCACTTGAGGTCGACGGCCGCGTGCACCTGGTTGGCGATGGCGTGCTGCTGCGCTTCGGCGGCGGCGCGGCCACCGCGCTCGTCGCGCTCAGTGCGCCCTGCAACGCCGTGAATCTCATGGCCGAAAGTGCGGACTTCGACCTGCGGGTTGTCACGTCTGCCGCGGATGCGCCGGGTGCGATCGTGCTCATCGCGCTCGCCGATTCGGAGTTGGTTTCGCGGTTCGACCTGCTCGTGCCGGACGGTTCACTCGGCAACGGCGACCTCCCCGCAAGCCTCGGCGCGATTGTCGCCTGAGCCTCGACGCCGCGGTCGGTCAACGAGTCGGAGTTGTGCGGCAGCTAGTCGCAGGTGCCGCCGATCGAGCAGGTGGTCGTGGTGACCGCCCCGCCAAGGAGTCCGTCGAGGCCCTGAATCGCGGGCAGCGACGTAGCCGATTCGCCCGCGGCGGATGCCGTGGTCACGGCGTCGCCGAGGTCTTGCACCGAGGTTTCGCGCGGCTCGCTCACTTCGCGGCCTCAGCATCCTGCTCGGCGACGAGCGAGCGCACGACCTGGCGGAAGGTGTCGAGCGGCAGTGCGCCCGGCGCGGTGTACTTGTGGTTGAAGAGGAAGAACGGCACGCCCTGGGCGCCGAGCATCTGGGCGCGGCGGGCCTCGTCGGTGACCTCCTGGTTGAAGTCGTCACCGGCGAGCACTTCGCGGGTGCGCTCCTCGTCGAGGCCCTGCTTCGTGGCGGCCGCGACGATCTCGTCCTGGTTGAAGGGGTTCACGTCACCCGCAAAGTAGCGGCGCTGCAGGTCGAGGAAGAACGCGTCGCCGTCACCACCGTTGTCGATGACCGCCTGGCGCACGCGGTGCAGTGGGCGGGTGTTCGCCATCGGGCGCTCGGTCGCGTAGGGGCGGCCGATCTCGTCGGCGAGGCCGTGGATCTGCTGTTCCATCTGCTCGATCTGCTCGCGCGGCATGCCCTTGCGGCGGGCGAGGTGGTCGACGTTGGTTTCGCTGCCGTCACCGACGGGCGAGGTCGGGTCGAGCTCGAACGCGTGCAGCTGGATCTTGAAGCGGTCGCTGAGGCCCTCGGCCTCAAGAGCGTCGTGAAGGCGCGATTCGCCGATGTAGCACCACGGGCAGACGACGTCGGTCCAGATGTCAATGGCAATCGGCTTGGGCGTGGTCTGCGTGTTCGAAGTCATGCCCGAGACAACGCGGCATGCGCCCCTCAAATTCCCGCGCGCCCGCGCATCCCTGGTAGGTCCATGGGTGTTGCGGGGCGGCAGACGCAGGGCTCAGAACAGCGCCCGCCACGGCTGGAACAGGGCGAAGTTCGCGAGGCCGGCGATGAGCCCGAGGATGCACAGCATGAGTCCGACGCCCGCGAGAATCGCGCCGACCGGCGCGAGCGGAACCGTGACCAGCGCGTTCATGCCGATGTACGAGTGGGGCTCGAGCACCTGCAGGAACATGACGATGACGAAATAGATGGGCGGCAGCAACGAGAGCGTGCCAAGCACGGTCGCCGCCAGGGCCTGATTGCGCCCGGGCGCGGGTGCCGGCTGCTCCGACTCGCCCAGCTGACCAACTTCGCTCATGCGCGTCACCCTAGCCGCGCCTCCGTCGACCCTGCCACACGAATGATTGCGGTTTCATCACTGCTCCCACTCGCGCGGGCGTTGCGAACACCAGCTAGGTCCATCACGTCCAGGGTTCGAAGTAGGCGAGCACGACGAGGCAGGCGATGACCCCGATCACGCACAGCACGAGGCCGACGTTCGCCTTCGCGCCCTGCCGCTTCGCCCGGGTCGCGAGCCAAATACCGATGCCCGCAAGAATCGCACCGACCGGCGCTGTCGGAACCGTCAGCAAGCCGAAGAAGCCGATGAACGACTCAGGGTTCAACAGTTGGAGGGTGCCGATGACCAAGAAGTACACGGGAGGAATCAGCGACAGTGCCCCGAACACTACCGCGGTGACGGCCTTGCCTCGTCCTGGTTGGAATGTCTCGCTCACCGGCGTGACCGGCCGCAGAACTTCGCTCATGAGCGTCACAGTAGCCCAGCATCCGCCGCCCCTGACCGAACGCAAGATTGCAGTTTCATCACCGCGCGCATCCGGCATTCCGGCCATGATCATGGGTGTCGCGTTTGGGCCCATTTCCCGGCCGAATTCGCGCCCGACTGGGGCGAAACGCACCGCCTAAGGCCCGCAGTGACGCGGGCGGCGCACAATGGGGGCATGTCTGCAGAGTCGCGGTTTCCGAAGTCGGTCTATGCGTCGGGCGAAGAGCCGGATGCGCGCTTCACGCTGTCGAACGAGCGCACGTTTCTCGCGTGGATGCGCACGGCGATCGCGCTGATCGCGTGCGGCATCGCGCTGCAGCTGCTCGGCCAACAGCTGCACGAGGTGATGCGGATGCTCGCGGCCGTCGCGCTCGTGCTGACCGGCATCGTGCTCGCGGTCGCCGCGTGGTTTTCGTGGATGCGCACCGAGCGCGCGCTGCGCCGCGACGAGCCGCTGCCGCGCACGCCGCTCGGGCTGATCTTGTCGATCTCGGTCGCGGTATCGGGCGCGCTGCTCGTCGCGGCGATGTTGCTATGACGCTGCACTCGTACGACCCCGACGACGTCGCGCTGCCGCGCAGCGAAACGCGGTTCGCGTGGCAGCGCACCGCGCTCGAGATCGGCATCTACTCGCTGCTCTGGTCGCGCCTCATGCTCGGGCGTCCCGGCGAGGATGTGCTCGCGCTGCTCGGCTACCTCAGCATCGCCGCCGCGGCCGGGCTGTATCTCGGCGCGAGCATCCGTCACTCGGGGCGCCGCCCGGTCTTCAATCGCGCGCCGTGGCTGCAACTCGCGCTGCTGCTCGGGACGGTCGGCGCGGGCGTCGTCGCGCTCGTCGTGATCGCGCTCTCGGCGCTGCCGCAGTCTGCCGCGCCGTAGGTCGCCCGACGCCCGCATAGGTGGGGATGGCGGTGGCCGAGCAACTTGCGATGCGGTTTTCTACGATCGCTGCGGCTGTAACCGCAGCGATCGTAGAAAACCGCATCCCATCGGCAGCAATCACCGCAGCCGCCATCGCACCTCGCGGAAAACGCGAAGGGGCCCCGCACACGGCGGGACCCCTCAGCGACAGCGACTAGATGCGGGCGACCGCGCGGCGCGCGCCCTCACCGAGCGAATCGAGCTTCGCCCAGGCGATCTGCGGGTGGATGCGGCCACCGAGGCCGCAGTCGGTCGAGGCGATGACGCGCTCAGGGCCGACGATCTTCGCGAAGCGGGCGATGCGCTGCGCGACGAGGTCGGGGTGTTCGACGAGGTTCGTCGAGTGGCTCACGACGCCGGGCACGAGGATGAGGTCGTCGGGGATGATCGCCGCGTTCTCTTCCCACACCTCGTACTCGTGCTCGTGGCGCGCGTTCGCGGCCTCGAACGACACCTGGCCGACGTTCGCCGAGAGCACGGTCTTGAGGATGTGCTTCAGCTCGATGTCGGTCGTGTGCGGTCCGTGCCACGAGCCCCAGCAGAGGTGCAGGCGCACGAGTTCCTTCGGCAGGCCCTTGATCGCCTCGTTGATCGCATCGATGCGGATCTGCGTGAACGCGAGGTAGTCCTCGACGCTCGGCTCGGGGTTGATCTGGTCCCAGTTCTCGGCGAGCGACGGGTCGTCGAGCTGCACGATGAGGCCGGCATCGGTGACGGCCTTGTACTCCTCGTGGAGCGCGGGGATCCAGGCGTCGATGTGCTCCTGCTCGCTCGCGTAGAAGTCGTTCTGGATGCGCGCGGCCGAGCCGGGCGCGATCGCGGTGATGAAGCCGCGCTCGCCGGCCTCGAGCGCCGAGGCGAGGTTGCGCACGTCGGTGGCAATCGCATCCTGGCCGACGTACTCGATCTCGCCGGTCGTTGCCGGCCACTCCGTCGCGTTCTTGCCCGTGCCCATGCCGCTGTTCGGGTCGGCGTAGGCCTCCGCGAAGATCGTCCAGTCGCGGCGGTCGGGGAACGAGGTGAGCTGCACGTTGCCCGGCGTCGAGCGCACGGGCTCCTGCGTGAACGGGTTGTCGCCGGTGAGCGAGAGGCCCTTGTTGCGCTGGAACGAGTAGGTCCACCAGGCGCCGTAGTCGACCGGGCTCGACATCGCCTTGCCGAACTCACCGTCACCGGGCTGCGTGATGCCGAGCTCGCGCTGGCGCTCGACGACGTCGCGCACCGCCTCGGTCACGAGGGCGTCGTATTCGGGCGTCGACTGCAGTGTGAAGCCGTCGTCAGCGACGGTGCGCGCCGAGTTGGCGTCGATGAGCGCCTGCGTGCGCGGCAGGCTTCCGGCAGTGGTGGTTTCGATTTTCGTCATAGTGCTCAAAAAGTATCGAAGTACCCCGATATTTCTGCGCTTTGTGACGCCGCAAGACTTTTTGCTGCGGTAGTGATCGCACACCGAAGCACTTCACATTTTCGAATATTTCGAATAAACTGGTGAGGAAGCAGACAGGAACTCACCATGCGCAACACCCTCGACGACTCCAACGGCCGCACCTTCGTCCCTAGCGAAGCTGAAGGTGCCCAGTTCGCGCGCATCAAAGAACAGCTTGAGCAGCAGTCCGCCAACGGCGCGACGATGCGCATCGTCGCCGGCGATGGCGAGGAGCTCGAGCTTCCCGGCAGCCTCTTCGAGGTCGTGCGGCATATCGCCATGACACTCAGCGAAGGTCGCGGCATCAGCGTCATGCCGCACGACACCCAGCTCACAACACAGGAGGCCGCTGACTTCCTCGGCATCTCGCGACCGACGCTGGTGAAGCACCTCAGCGAGGGAGAGATTCCCTTCTCGGCCGTCGGTCGCCATCGCCGAGTACTGCTGACAGATCTCCTCCGCTACCAAGAGGATGCGCGGGTCAAGCGACGCGCGCTCCTCCGCCGCACTGCGCGCGAGGGCCAGCAGGACGGCCTCTTCGACGTCACCTACGAGCCCGAGTCGGAGTAGTCAGCAAAATGGCATTCTCCGATGCCGAGGTACACGGGTACGAGTCACTGGCACCCCAGATGACGTGCGACGAGAACGACAGACATGTGCTGGCCGCAGCCGTTCGAGGTGACGCCGCGGTGCTGGTGACGTTCAATCTTCGCCACTTCCCGAACGATGCCCTGGCTCCATACGATATCGACGCCATTCATCCCGATGAGTTTCTGCTCAACCAATTAGATCTTCATCCGGAGGAGACTGTGGGGGCAGTCCTTCGACAGGCGGACGCGTACGAGAAACCGCCGCTCACGACGACCGCACTCTTGGCGCAACTCGCAAAGGCTGGTGTGACCAAGTTCGCCGAAGCGGTTTTGCGATTGCTCTAGTTCGCGGTCGAGCGCGCTGATCACGACCGTCACCTACGCCTTCGAGGATGCGGCGGGCACGCGCCGTTTCGTGCAGCGCTCGACGCGCATCCCGGTCGCCGACCCGCTCGTCAACGGTGAGGTCGTCGACGTGTGGTTCGACCGCGCGGATCCGTCGAACACGAAGCGCATCGTCATCCGCCGCCGCGACGCCGCGCGCCGGTGACGTAGCGTGGCAGCCATGCGCAACAACCAGCCGATCGACGACGTGCCCATCGCCACCGACATGATCCGCCTCGGCCAGTTCCTGAAGTTCTCGGGCCTGCTCGAGACCGGCGGCGACGCGAAGGAGCTCATCGGGGATGGTCTGGTCGAGGTGAATGGCGAGGTCGACACCCGGCGTGGCCGGCAGCTGCACAACGGTGACGTCGTGACGTTCGAGGGGCGCAGCGCGCGGGTGGTCGCGCCAGTCGACGACGCCTAGCCGGTGGCGCGACACGTTGACGCGCGCAATGTCCGCGCGTCCGTGGCCTCAATCGCGTGGGTCACGTTCGTCCCGTGGTCGAAGCTGAAGCGCCTCAAGGAACTCGACGACGACGCGGACAACTCGTCGCAGTAGCCCACTCGCACGACTACCTCAGGCGGGTTGGGCCGACTACGCGAGCCGACGCTCACTGCGGGCGCTGCCGCGAAACTCTAACCGCGAGCGTCGGCCGCCGCCGCTTCCTTCTTGCGCGCGTAGGCCCGCGCCGCCCGCACGCGATCGCCGCAGCGCGTCGAACACCACTGCCGACGCGCGTGGGTTCGCAAAAAGAACCGGATGCACGGCTCGGCTTCGCAGCGCGCGAGCAGCGGCGCCTCGTCGCCGGTCAGTAGCGTCGCCGCATCCTCGGCGATCACTGACATTGCCTGCTCGACAACCTGCGTCACGGGATGCTCCGGGACCCGAACGAACCCACCCCCAGGTGCCATGCCGAGCAGCGGGATTTGCGGGGCCGCCTTCATCGCCGCATTGATGCGGTCGAGCGCGTGCTCCCCCAGCCGCACCCCGTCGACCGCCGCTGCGAACGCCTCCCGCAGGTCCTCGCGCATGCCGAGCAGCCGGTTCTGGCAGTAGGACTCGAGCATGGAACCTTCGGCGGCGAGGCCACGTTCGATCAGCCACGACGTAGCGTCCGCGGGCGTCTCGATCGCGTCGACCACCACGTCGCCAGGCAGCCGAATCACGCTGTTCACGAGGTCGATACTGGGATGCTCAAGCGCACCAGGACTCGGGGGAAGAGGCAGTTCGTGCATAGTTCTCATGGTAGCAACGTCGATTTACCGTGAACTTTTGCTACGCTAAGCCTCACGGCAAACACCTCTACTTGCCGTGACTTGCGAGCACCGAGGCTCCAGCCTCCGACGACACGCCCGCCACCAACACCAAGGAGCATCATGACCACACCGAACCGCGCCCTGATCATCATCGACGCCCAGCAGGAGTACTTCGAGGGCCTGCTTCCCATTCAGTTCCCCGACCGCAACGAGTCGGTTGCGCGCATCGCCGCGGCCATCGACGCCGCCGCAAACGCCGACGTTCCGGTCGTGATCGTGCAGCACGAAGCGCCCGCCGGCGCACCCATCTTCGACCCCGCGGGCGCGACGTTCCCACTGCATCCCGAACTCGAGGCGCGCGCCGACAAGGCCGCGCACCAGTTCACCAAGTCGTTCGCGAGCGTCTTCGCCGGCACCAGCCTCGAGGAATGGCTGCGCGAGCGCAACATCGATACCGTCACCCTCGTCGGCTACATGACGAACAACTGCGTGCTCGGCTCGGCCGCGGCCGCCGAACCGCTCGGCTTCGGCGTCGAGGTGCTATCGGACGCGACTGGCGCGATCGACCTGTCGAACGACGCCGGATCTGCCTCGGCACAGCAGGTGCACGAGACGCTCATGGCGCTGCTCAACTCGAACTGGGCGGCGGTCGCGACGACGGATGCGTGGGTCGAGGCGATCGGCAGCGGCTCCGCACTGCAGGGCGGCAACCTCATCGAGTCGGCGGCACAGGGCCGCGCCGCGTAGTCGGATCGCAAGAAGCGACCGCGAGACAAAGGCAAGCCCCACAGCAGGAAATGCGACCGGCGCTGGAACCAGCAATCCGCAACTTCCGGCGCCCTCGCATCTACCTTCGCCGACATGGTCGCCACACGTAGCCGTTTGGGCGTCGTTGATTCTCACCCGCCCGGCGGGGTGCGACGCACGCACTCGCAGCCGCATCGCTCCCCACGGTTGAAGGGCAGCATCCGCTGATCCAGAATTGTTCGCGATGCTGCGTCGTCATTCGCGGCGCACCGAACTGGGAGAGCACGTATGGCGACTGAGGGTTCCGAAGCCGCAAACATTCAGACATTCGTCGACTACATCCGTGCAAGCGCGATGTCAGCGCAGGCCGGTGATTCGTTCGACGGGCAAGGCCTGGGCGACCTCTGGCGCCGGCCCGAGCCGCAACTCCTCCCCACCCCCTCGGTGGTGCGGGGCTTTCGCATCCGCATCGACCTGCAGCACACGAAACCGCCGGTGTGGCGCCGCGTCGAGGTGCCCGGCGACATCCTCCTCCCGCGACTGCACGAGGTAATTCAGGCGGCGATGGGATGGACCGACAGTCACCTGCACCGCTTCCGCAGCAGCAACGACCAGAACCCTCCCGAGTTCCTCACCCGGTTCGACCTCGCCGAGGGCACCGAAGGGATGCTCGAAGACGACGTGCGTCTCGATCAGGTCCTGGCTGCCGAGGGTGACCGACTCTGGTACGACTACGACTTCGGTGATGACTGGAACCACCTCCTGCACGTCGAGAAAGTGCTCGACAGCCCTCCTCCGGCACCGACGTGCGTCGGTGGGAGGCTTGCCTGCCCGCCAGAGGACTGCGGCGGCGTTTGGGGATATGCAGAGCTCGCCGCCTGGGTGCGCGCGGACTACGACAACGCGATCCTCCCTCAGGCTTTCGACAGCGCAGCGGAAGGTCGCGACTGGCTGCCCGACGGCTGGCACCCCGATACCTTCGCCATTGGTGAGACGAACGAGCTCATTGCGGCAGCCATGGCAGACCCAGTTCCGCTCGTCGAAGAACTTGAGTCGCTGCTCGAACTGGCCGACAACGTCGGCGCACGAGGCGTGCGCGACGCGCTCGCACATCCCGCCATTTCCGGCGCAACTGACGTCAGCGCAGAAGATGCAGCGGATCTCGCCGAGCCGTTCCTGGTGCTCCTCGACGTCGTCGCGCCCGGTGTTACGCTCACCAACGCCGGGTATTTGCAGCCCGCGGCCGTCGAGCAGATCGCCCACCGCACGGGTGTCACCGATTGGTGGCCCCGCAAAGCCAACCGAGAAGACCTCACTCGGCCGGTCATGAATCTGCGCACCACGGCGCGTGCTCTGGGGCTCGTCGCTGTACGCAAGGGCCGCATCGCCCCGACTCAGGCCATCGCCAAGCACCGTGACGATCCGCAAGCGATCCTGCGGCACATTGTCGGCCGCCTCCCCCTCGGAAGAACACCCGACGAACGGCACGCCGGCTGGATGGCGCTCACCGTGGCCGCGAATGAAACGCCTGCGGAACTCTGGGACTCGCGCATCAGTGAACTCATGTTTGAGCTCGGCTGGAGCGACAGTAAAGACCCTTACCGTGCGCCAGCCCCCGGCAGCGCCACGCTCGACGTGCTCCGCCTGCTCGGAGGGTCGATGCGCGGGATCCGCAGACCTCGGGGCGTGAACAAGGCGGTCGCCGCTATGGCCCGGGCCGTCATTTTGCCCTGACCGCGATGAGCGCGCTGTTGGAAGGGAGTCTTGGTCGCGACACTCGGGAACGAACCCCGGAAAAAGTGCACCAAATTTGCACAATAAACACCTCAGAAACGAAGAAAACCCCTGGATACCAGGGGTTTTCTTTGGCGGTGACGGTGGGATTTGAACCCACGGTGGAGTCGCCCCCACACAACATTTCGAGTGTTGCACCTTCGGCCGCTCGGACACGTCACCAGCGTCTATTTTAAGCACATTTCTCAGTGCCCGCGCAACTTATGTTTTGCCGAATTTTGGCGAGGGCCGGATGCGGGGGTCGCGGGCCGCTCTCGCAGGCAGCTGCGCGCGCCGACCGTCCCCCGCCTCCGTGTGGCGCCCCAGTGCATCCCGCCACCGCCATTCGGTGTCCCCGAAACCCCAGTTCTCGCGCGAGGAGTGGGACATCGGGGACACCCTGCGCGGGGTCACCGGCCAACCCGACGCGCGCACCCAGCCCAGCCCTCGCATCCGCCCGCCGGCGCCACACAGTGTCGCCGAGATCCCACTTTTCGCGCGGAAACTGGGACGTTGGGGACACTATGCGACTGCCCGCACCCACACCCCCGAAACCACCCGTCGGTACGATGCCTTCAGGCCACCGCACGCGCACGACCCCAAAGGATGACGACGACTCGATGACCACCGACCGCACGAACACCCCTGCTCGCCGGTCACCCCGCCTCGCCTGGATCCTCGCCGGCGCATCCCTCGTCATCGTCATCCTCGTCGCGGTCATCGTCTTCGCGCCCCGCGACGCGACCGAGACCGGCGCGACCGGCTCGGGCACCGCATCCAGCACAACCATCCCAACCCCGACGCAGAACATCGCCGAGCAGCTCATCGTGCCGGGCTACGACCCGAACCGAGGCACGTTCACGCTGCCCGACGCATCCGGCCTCACGGCCAAGCCGATCACCGCGAACTTCGCGCTCGCCGACGACGCAACCACCTGGGGCGGCACCTTCGGCCTCAGCTTCGAGGCGACCGAGCTCGCCAACCCGGCCTGGAACAGCGACAACTCGAACCTCACGACGACCCTCGCCGCGCTCGGCCACCCGGCACTGCGCTTCGGCGGCAACAAGGTCGACCGGCGGATGTGGTGGACGAGCACCGACGAACCCGCGCCCGAGTGGGCCGAGGCGACGGTGACTCCGGACGACCTCGAGCGGGTCGCGGCGGTCGTCGTGGCGGTCGATGCCGACGTCACGCTCGTCGTCGACCTCGGCCACAATGACCCCGAGCGCGCTGCCGACATGGTGAAGTACGCGACGGCCGCGTTCGGCGAGCGCCTGCTCGCAATCACGATCGGCAACGAACCAAACGGCTACTCCCCCGAGGCGCAGCCCGACCTCGCGGTGCGCGGCGACGACTGGGACACCGACGCCTACCAGGATGCGCTGGTCGAGTACTCCGACGCGATCGACGCCGAGACCCCGGGCACGAACTACGCCGGCCCGGGCGCCTACGACACGACCTGGCTGCGGGCGTACACCGAGTCGGATCTGCCGAACAAGGCCGCGGTGACGATGCACTGGTATCCGCTGTGGCGCTGCGACGCGACGAGCAACCAGTCGTCGACGACGACCATCGAGAACCTCACCTCGCCGTCGCTGCGCGAGAGCGCGCACAAGATCCTCGGCCTCGGCAAGGGGGTCGCCGACGATGCGGGGCTGCCGTTCTGGGTTGAAGAGACCGGCCCGACATCCTGCTCGGGCGGCAACGAGACCTCCCGCACGCATGCCCAGGCGCTCTGGACCAGCGACTATGTGTTCACGGCCGCCGAGATCGGCGCCGAGCGCATCGCGTTTCACTCGATGCTCGGGGCGTGCGACGGCGGCGCCCCGATGAGCCCAGTGTGCGCGAGCGGCTCGGTCGACGAGCCGGGCGAAGTGATCGAGGGTCGCTCGAACTTCCTCGCGCTCATGCTGCTGAGCTGGGTGCCCGATGGCCAGGTGCTCACGCCCACGGTGAGCGGCGACGGCAGCGTCATGGTGCACGCCGTCTACGGCAACGACGGCTCGCTCGCGTACGTCATCGTCGACATGCGCGATCCGGGTGCGACGGATGCGCTGGCTCCCGTTTCGCTGCACGCCCCCGACGGCCTGGGGGCGGATGCGCCAGCCGCGTGGACGCCCAACTCCGGCTCCCAGCTCGCGAGCGACGCGCTCGACTCGACCGAGAGCACGCTGCCCGCGATGGCCCCGGTGCAGGCCGACCTCGCCGCCGAGACCTTGACCGCGGATGCGCCCCTCACCGTCGCGAGCACGCCCGGCACCACGACGGTGCTCACGTTCGACGACGCCGGGGCGCACGACAACGGCGACGGCCCGACGGCGAGCGCTTCGGCTTCGGCGACGCCGTAAAAGCGGGATGCGCGGACGCGAGCTGCGCCTGCGTGCCGCCCCGCGCATCCGGTCACCTCGGCCACACAGTGTCGCCAACATCCCACTTTCCACACGAAAACTGGGACATCGGGGACACCCTGCACCGACCACGACGCCCAACGCACCCACGCCACCCATCCACAGGCCCCGACCGACGTCGTAGGCCGCAACTACGCTGGAGGCATGGCCACGAAGAGCAAGCAGCGCAACACCTATGAGTGCACCGAGTGTGGCTACGAATCCATCAAATGGGTCGGCCGCTGCCCCGAGTGCCAGGCGTGGGGCACGGTCGTCGAGAAGGGCGTGCCCACCGGCATCGAGGCCCGCGCGCAGGCCCTCGCGCCCCGCCACCGGGCGGTGCCGATCACCGAGGTGCCCGCATCCGAGGTCGCGCAGCACCAGCCCACGAGCATCGGCGAGTTCGACCGTGTGCTCGGCGGCGGCATCGTGCCTGGCGCGGCGATCCTGCTTTCGGGCGAACCAGGCGTCGGCAAGTCGACGCTGCTGCTCGAAACCGCATCCCGCATCGCCGCGACCGGCGCGCGCGTGCTCTACGTTTCGGGCGAAGAGTCGGTGAACCAGGTGCGGATGCGCGCCCAGCGCACGAACGCCCTCCAGCCCACGCTGCTGCTCGCGAGCGAGACCGACCTCGGCACGGTGCTCGGCCACATCGAGCAGACCGACCCGGCCCTGCTCATCCTCGACTCGGTGCAGACCATCGCGTCGGCGAACGTCGACTCGCTCGCCGGCCAGCCGAGCCAGGTGCGCGAGGTCGCGACGGCGATCATCCGCGCCGCGAAGACCCGCAACATGCCGGCGATTCTCGTTGGCCACGTCACGAAAGACGGCAACGTCGCCGGCCCGCGCCTGCTCGAGCACCTCGTCGACGTCGTCGCGCACATCGACGGCGACCGGCAGACCGCGCTGCGCTTCGTGCGCACGCTGAAGAACCGCTTCGGCCCCACGGATGAGGTGGGCTGCTTTGAGATGTCCGGCGACGGCATGGTCGAGGTGCCAGACCCGTCGGCGCTGTTCGTGAGCCAGCGCGACCAGCCCGTCGCCGGCTCGGCGATCACCGTCGCGCTCGAGGGCAAGCGCGTGCTGCCCGTCGAGGTGCAGGCGCTCGTCGTGCACTCGCAGGCGCCGAACCCGCGCCGCGTCACGAATGGCGTCGACTCGAACCGCGTCGCGATGATCCTCGCGGTGCTCGAGCGTCGCTGCGGCATCCAGCTCGCGAGTCACGACGTCTACGTCTCGACCGTCGGCGGCGTGCGCCTCACCGAGCCGGGCGCCGACCTCGCTATCGCCGTCGCCCTGAGCTCAGCGCAGCAGAATAAGCCGACGAAGCCGAACACGGTCGTCGTCGGCGAGATCAGCCTGGTCGGTGAGATTCGGCACGTGTCGTCCGAGAAGATGCGGTTCTCCGAAGCGAAGCGGCTCGGCTACGGCAATCAGTTCGGGCCCGAGCACGGCACGGTCACGAACGCCATCGGGCTTGCGCTTAGCGGTGGCCGCGGCGGCGGTGGCCCCAGCGGCGGCAGTAGCCGCGACGGCAACCCTAACGGCGGTCGCAACGGCAGCAGTAGCCGCGACAGCAATCCCAGCGGCGGTCGCAACGGCAACCGCAACGGCAACCACCTCCGCCCGGTCTAATCGCCGCCGCTACTGCAGCTCGAAGAAGACCGGCTCCGAGGCGATGCCGCCGATCGACACCGTGAGCGAGTAGTACGCGCCGCCACCCACCGCGGCGGGCCGCGAATCGGAGTCGCACGTGTCGGTCGTCGAGCGCTCGCGCACCCATTCGATCGCGGGCGACGTGACTTCCTTGGCCGGAGTCAGCTCGACGACCTGGCTCGTGCCGTCGGACTGGCAGTCCGTCGACGTCCAAATCGTGTCGTCGCCCGACTTGATCGTGTAGATCTGCGCCGACGTGCCCACGTCCATCCGGCACGGGGTGTCGCTTGTGTTCACGAGCTTCATCGACAGCTGCGGCAGCGCGTCGGCCGCGTACGTCGCCGCGTCGGTGATGGCCGTAACCGTCACGTCGCCTTCGGCACAGACGGCCGGGGTGTCGTCGGTCGGCTCCGGGGTTTCGGATGCGGTGGGCTCGGGCGACTCGGTCGGCTCGGCCTCGCTGGTGGTCGAGGTCGGTGCTGCGGTCTCAGTCGAGCTCGGCGCCGCGCCCGTTGACGTCGCGTCGCCGCCACCGCGAAGCGCCCCGAAAATCGAGACGACGCCCCAGACGAGCAGCGCGACCACGATCACCGCGAGCACAAGCGCGACGAGCCGGCGGCGCCGATATACCGCGGCGCTCGGCTTGCCACCCCGCTGCCCAGACATGTGAGAAATCGTACGCAACCCGGCGCCCACCGCCGCGATCCCACACCGCGACCCCGCGCATCCGGTCGCCTCCGCCCGCGCCCCGCCGAAACTCCACGGAAAACGCCAGCGGCGGCCAGAGCCGAAGCTCCGACCGCCGCAGCGGGTCGCCCGAAGGCGTGTTACTTACGCGTCGGTGTTCCGACGGCGCAGCAGCATCAAGGTGCCGCCGAGCGCGAGGGCGATGACGCCCGCCGCGATGCCCGCGAACATCGCGGTCTCGTTCGCACCGGTGGTCGCGAGCTGGTCGCCCGAGCCGTTGTTGTCAGCCGCCGGCACGGTCGAGGTGCCGTCGGTCGAGGTGCCGTCGGTCGCCGCACCGGTCTCGTCGCCAACCGTGAAGGTCACGGTCGCCGAGAGTTCGCCCTGCGTGGCAACGATCGTGTAGGTGCCGGCCGGCCAGGGGAGGTTGTCCTCGAGGACGGCGCCGGTGGTCTGGTCGACCGTCTGGTAGGTCAGCGAACCGCTGATGACACCGTCGGCGTCGGCCATGACATCCTCAACGCTCTGCGACTCGCCGTCGCCGAACTTGATCGAGACGCTGACCGGCTGGTTCGGCGTGAAGTTCACGCCGACGTAGTTGACGCCGTCAGCCGACTCGGCGGTGGTGTAGTGCTCCTGCTCGGTGACGAGCTGGGGCTCCTGCGACTGCGACTCCGACTGGGTCGGGGCAGGCGTCTCGGTCGCCGGGGTGGTGGGGGCCGGGGTCTCGGTCGGCTCCGGGGTCGTGGTCGGGGCCGGGGTCTCCTCCGTGGCGGTCACGGTGAGGGGCAGGTTGACGGTCGAGCCCGAGGGCTGCGCGACGACCTGGATGGTGTAGTCGCCCGCCGCGGTGTCGGCCGGAACCGTGAAGGTCACGTCGGCAGTGGTGGTCTCGCCCGCGAGGGTCGAGCCGTTCACGGTGCCTTCGCCGATGACGTTGCCGTCGAGCAGCACCTCAACGGTGGTGTTCGCGACGAGGTCGAGCGAGTGCAGGTCAACGTCGGTGACGGTGATGGTCTGCTCGGCGCCGGCCTCGATCGACGGCGCAGCGCCGTCCTCACCGAAGTAGCCGTCGATCTGGAAGCCGTTACGGGTCTGCTCGGGCTCGAGCAGGGTGTCGGGGAGGCTCTCGACGTACTGCACGAACGCGTCGAGGTCGACCGAACCGGTGTCGTAGACGCCCTCGTTGTTGTTCAGCGCGAAGAAGTTGTCGCCACCAGCCGCGAGGAACGACGGCATGACGACCTTGTAGACCTGGTCGTCAACGAGCGGCGCGCCGTCGACGTAGACCGAGGTGATGTGGGTGCCCTGCGTGGTCAGCGGGTCATCCGAGGTCGAGCCGGTGTAGCTGTAGTCGACGTTCGACGAGATGCCAAGCTGCAGGTAGGGGCGGCCGGGGACCGCGCCGTTGGCGTCGAGCTGCCACTGCTGCTCGAGCACGTTCTTGAGCTCGGCACCGGTGATCGAGACGACCGAGAGGTTGTTCACGAACGGGAGGACGGTCTGGGCGTCCTTGTAGGTGAGCACGCCGTCGCCGGCGATGTCGGCACGGAGGCCGCCCGGGTTCATGATCGAGAGGTCGGCGTCGAGCGCGTCGGTGCCGACGCCCTGCGCCCAGAGCATCATCGAGTCGGCAACAACGCTGCCGAGGGTCGACTCCTGCGCACGGTTATCTTGGACCGTCACAGCGCCGGTGGCGTCGTAGGTCTTCGCGCGGGTGATGTCTTCTTCAACCACACCGATCTGCTCGGCGCCGAGCACCTCGGCCTCGGCGACCGCGGCGTCCTGGATGCCGACGACCTCGGCGTAGGTGGCCTGCGAGTCGGCCGAGAGCGTGGTCGCATCGACGCGCGGCGTGCCGTCCGCGTTGTAGGTCGGGATGACCGACGACGACGAGCTCACGACGTTGCCGTCAGCGTCGACGTCGAGCACGATCTGGCCGACGTTCTCGGCGTACTGACCGGCCTGAACCACCTGGCGGATCTTGCCGTCAATGTTGGTCTCGTAGTTGTAGGTCTGGTGCGTGTGCGCCTCGTAGATCGCGTCAACCTCGGTCGACGTCTCGTTCGCCATCTGCGCGAAGAGCTCGTTCGAGGCGTTGTCATCGTAGGTGCCGCTCGTGGGGCCACCCTCGTGGTACGAGGCGATGATGATGTCGGCTTCGCCGTTCGACTCGTCGCCATCCGAGAGCTGAGCCGCGTACTCGTTGACCGACGCGACCGGGTCGGTGAAGGTGAGGCCCTGAATGCCGTCCGGGCTCACGCCCGAGACGGTCGACTGCGTCACGGCGCCAACGACGGCAACCGTGTGGCCGGCAACCTCGTAGGTGCTGTACGCGTCGAGCAGCGGGGTGCCATCGGCCTTGATGACGTTGGCAGCGAGCAGGGTGCCGAACGTGTCGCGAATCGCGAGCGCGTCTTCCTGGCCCTTGTCGAACTCGTGGTTACCCGCGGTGAACGAGTCAACGCCGAGGGCGACGAGCGCGTCCTTCGACGGCTGGTCGCCGGCGACCGACGACTCGAACTCCGAGGCGCCAACCTGGTCACCGTTGCCGATGATGAGGCTGTTGTCGGCGCCGAACGTGTCCTGCACCTGCAGCACGTTGGCGGCGAAGGCGTCGACCTGCGTGATGCGACCGTGGAAGTCGTTGAAGCCGATGAGGTTGATCTGGGTGGTGCCTTCGGTGGGCTGAATGACCTCACCGGTGTTTAGCGCTTCGGCGTTTGCCGGAGCAACGAATGCGGTGGCAGCCAGCGCGAGGCCGAGGGTGGCCGCGACACCGCCCTTCACCAACGGGGACTTCTTAGCCACGGGGCCTCCTAGAGCCGTGATACGAACGCAACGAGCTTTCCATGCGGAGGTAACGTTCAGGTAAAGCCCGGGAACTTTTCACGTTGTGGTCTCCCACAGGGCAGCTGCGCGGGCTCGAACCGCAGGATGCGCGCGACGGGAAATGCAGGATGCGCGACCCGTGCGCTGTGCCCGAGCCGCGCATCCGCTCGTGTAACTAGGCCTGGATGAGCGCCGACGAGACCTCCGAGAGCGACGCGAGCTCAGCATCCGTGAGTTCAAGCGTGGCGCCCGCGATGAGATCGGCGACCTGCGAAGGCTTCGACGCGCTCGCGACCGGCGCGGCGACGCCCGGCTGCTGGCGAAGCCACGCGAGGGCGGTCGACGCGATGCTCGCGCCGTGCTCGCCGGCGATGCGCTCGAGCTCGTCGATGATGCGCACGCCCTCGGCCGTCGCGTACTGCGAAGCGCCGCCGGCTCGCGGCGACTCCCCCGCCTCGACGGGCTCGCGGTACTTGCCGGTGAGGAATCCCGACGCGAGCGAGTAATACGGCAGGATGCTCAGTTCGTGGCGCTGCACCGTCTCGAGCAGCGGGCCCTCGACGTCACCGCGGTGCACGAGGCTGTACTGGGGCTGCAGCGCGACGGGCTTCGCGGCGCCGGTGCGCTCGGCGATGTCGAGCCACTGCTCGACCTGCTCGGCCGAGTAGTTCGACAGGCCGATGGTGCGGATCAGGCCGTCGCGCACGAGCGCGTCGAACCCCGCGACGGTCTCTTCGAGCGGGGTCACCTCGTCGGGCTTGTGCGCGTAGAAGAGGTCGATGGTTTCGACGCCGAGGCGCTGCAGCGACTGCTCGGCGACCGCGCGCACGTTGGCGGCGGTGAGTTGCGGGCCGCCCGGCTGCATGCCGACCTTCGTCGCGATCTGGACGCCCTGCGGCTTGCGCGCGGCGATCCACTCGCCGATGGTGCGCTCGCTCTCGCCGCCCTCGTGGCCCGGAACCCAGTGGCTGTACGAGTCGGCCGTGTCGATGAGCGTGCCGCCGGCCGCGGTAAAGGCGTCGAGCACGGCGAAGCTGGCGTCGCGGTCGGCCGTCCAGCCGAACACGTTGCCGCCGAGGACGAGGGGGAAGATTTCGAGGTCGCTGGTGCCGATGCGCGTTGTGGTCATAGTCGCATTCAACGCGCGAGGCTGCCGCGCATTCCTGCGAGCCGACCCAAAACGTAGCGCGCCGCGCATCCGTGGAAAACGCGGCGGCGGCCAGAGCCGAAGCTCTGACCGCCGCCGCGAATCACCCGCAGGCGACCGGCTTACACCTCGTTGTTGCGACGGCGCAACATCAGCACGCCGCCGAGCGCGAGCGCGAAGACGCCCGCAGCGATGCCCGCGAACATCGCGGACTCGTTCGCACCGGTCGTCGCGAGCTGGCCGCCCGCGTTGTTCGTGCCGTCGGCCGGGATGCTCGTCGCAGTCGCGGTCGCGGCGGCGGTGTCGCTCGGGTCGCTGGTCGCGGTCGCCGACGCGGTCGCGGTGCCGTCGGTCGCTGCGGCGCCCTCGCCCACCGTGAAGGTCACGGTCGCCGACAGCTCGCCCTGGGTCGCCATGATCGTGTACGAACCGGCCGGCCAGGGCAGGTTGTCCTCGATGACCGCGCCGGTCTCGGGGTCAACCGTCTGGTAGGTCAGCTGACCAGTGATCGTACCGTCGGCGTCGGCCGTTAGCGACTCAACGCTCTGCGGCTCGCCGCCGTCGATCGAGATCGCGATGTTCACCGACGCGTTCGCGGCGAAGTTCACGCCGACGTACTGCACACCCGCCGCCGACTCAGCGGCGGTGTAGTGCTCCTGCTCGGTGACGAGCTGGGGCTCCTGCGACTCGGTCTGCGAGGCGGTCGGCTCCGGGGTCTCGGTCGCGGGGGTCGTCGGCGCAGTGGTCTCGGTCGGCTCCGGCGACTCGGTCGGCTCCGGCGTCTCGACCGGGTCGGTCGGCGTCGGGGTCGGAGTCGGCTCCGGCGTCGGAGTCGGCTCTGGCGTCGGAGTCGGCTCCGGCGTCGTCGACATGCCCACGATGATCGGGTTGTGGTCGGATGCGCGGTACGGGCTCTCGTCGTAGAAGTTCGTGACGTTCGCGTTGAAGCGGCTGTACTCGAGGGCGATCGGCTCGTAGGCGTTGATCGTCCAGATGTCCGAACCGTTCATCTGCTCGGCCGCGGCAGGCGAGAGCAGGATGTGGTCGAGCGAGCCGACCGTACCGATCTTGCCGCCGGTCGCGAGCTCCGAGGTGTAGAGGTAGCTGTACTCCGAGCCGTCGGATGCGACCGGCACGTAGCCCGCGTCGGTCAGCGTCGTCACCGGCGCCTCCATCGAGTACGAGTTGAGGTCACCCGTGATGAACAGGAGGTCGGTCGACTGCTCGGCCTGCTGCGCATCCGCGAACTCGAGCAGCGCCTGGGCCTGGCGCACGCGGTCGCCGTTCCAGCCGCCGGTCGCCGACGCCGGGTTGCCGTCGTCGGTGTTCGCGTTGTCGCCCTCGCCCGAGCCACCCTTCGACTTGAAGTGGTTCGCGATGACGACGAAGGGCTCGTCCTCGTTTGCCACGGGGGCGAAGGTCGCGGCGAGCGGCGCGCGGGCGTTCACGAACGCGCTGTCGTCGAGAATCTCGGTCGAGCCATCGACGTAGCTGACCTCAGCATCCTGGTAGATGAACGCGGTGCGGATCACGTCGTCGCCATTCGCGGGCACCGTGTCGGGCGAGGCCACGTACGACCACTTGTCGCTGCCGGCGGCGGCGTTGAGCTCGTCGACGAGGTTGGCGAGGGCCGCGTCGCGGTCCTGACCGAAGTCGCTCGAGTCTTCGATCTCCTCGAGGGCGATGACGGATGCGTCGAGCGCGTTGATCGCGTTCACGATCTTCACCTGCTGGCGCTCGAAGTTCTCGGTGTCGTAGGCGCCGCGGACCGTGCAGTTGTTCGCGGTCGTCGGGTTGCCCTCGCGGTCGGTGTAGTAGGCGCAGCCGTCCTCGTCGGTGCCGAGGGTCGTGAAGTAGTTGAGCACGTTGAACGAGGCAACCGAGTAGTCCGAACCCGAGAAGTCGACCGGCGCATCCTCACGCACCTCGCTGAAGCTCACCGGCGCGTTCTCGGCGCCGACGACCTGCTGCTGCGGCTGGAAGCGCCACATGTCGAAGCCGTACGAGACGATCATCGGCTGGTCGAAGCTTGCGGTGGCGCCGACCGTGACCGGCGTCTGCAGGCTGAGGTAGGGCACCGGCGAGTTCTTCGCGGTGGCGTTGCGCTGGTAGTTCCAGCTCGCGCCGTCGTCGAGCAGCACGGCGCGGGCCGTGTTCTCGTCGACCTGCGCCTGCGCCTCGGCCGAGCCGGGGGCGCCGACCTCGGTCGCGTTGACGAGCGGCCCCTCGCCGAACGCGAGCCCAACCTCGCCGTAGCTGTTGAGTGAGTAGTTGTCGGTCACCGTGTAGGTGCCCTGCGGCGCGACGAGCATGCCCTCGTAGAGCTCGCGCTCGTCCTCGGTCGTCGGCCACGCGGCGAGCTCGAGCGGCTCAACCGTGCCGAGCGCGTCGACCGCGGTGATGCTCGGCTGCACGAGCTGCGTGAGGCCGTAGTACTCGTCCGGAGTACCCGTGACCTGCACCGAGTCGCCGATCGCGACGGTCGGCGCGCTGCTCGTGTAGACGAAGATGCCGTTCGAGGCGTCGTCGGCCTGCTCGACCGGCTGGCCCGCAGCATCCGTCGTCGGGGTCTGCAGGTAGAAGCCGTTGAGGCCGCCGGTGGTGTACGAGGCGGTCACGACGCCGCAGGTGGTGACGGCCTGGTCGGTCGGCAGCGGGGTGGATGCGCCGGCGCCCTGGATTTCCGAGATCGCGACGTCGCACTCGGCCGGCTCAGTGGGCTCGGTCGGGTCGGTGGGCTCTGTGGTTTCGTCGCTCGCGTTGAGGGCGCCCGGGGTCGGCTCGGCGGCGATGAAGTCGGCGCTGTTGTCGTCGGTGTCGACACCGTCGGGGATGCGCTGGGCCGAGGTCGAGTTGCTCAGGCCCGGTGCGGCGGCGGTCTCGTAGGCGTTGCCGCCGACCGTGCCGAATCCGACGAGGTCGACGATGGCGCCCGAGGCGTCGGTGAGGTTCATGGCCGCGCTCGAGGCGCCGAGCCCGAAGTTGCCTTCGACGTCGACGGGGACGTCAGCGGCCGAGGTGTTGCTGCCGTAGGCGCCGCCGACGACGAGCGTGGCGCCCGGCTCGATGGTCGTGCCCGCGGGGATCTCGACGACGTCGCCCTGCGGGTTACCCGAACCCGAGTAGCGGACGACCTGGTAGCCGCCGAGGTCGATGGCAGCGTCGGTGGGGTTGTAGAGCTCAACGAAGTCGCGGTTGTAGGGGGCGCCGCTGTTGCCGCCACCGCCGTAAACCTCGTTGATGACGACGGTCGAGCCGTCGGCCGCGGCGGATGCCGGGTCGGGCTGGCCGAGCGAGGCGACGGCGCCCGCTCCCAGCACGACCGCGAGCGCCGCAGCACCAAGCTGCTTGATCGAGATGCGCACGAACAGATTCCTCACAGTAGAAAGACGAAACTGATCGAGAGCGTATGGGCCCGCGGCAACGAATCGGTAACGGCCTGGGTAGCCGGATGCTGAACTACAGGTGTCGTGCAGGTGTCGGCGGGCGCGTGGCCGCGCTCCGCGGCTCGGAGGCGACGCGCGCACCACCCCGGCCCCGCGCATCCTCGCCGCCCCAGCCCTGCCCACAACCCGAGGCGGCCAAAGCCCGACGCGCCCTACGCCCGCGCCATCTCCAGCAGCATCCGAGTGTTGCCGAGCGTATTCGGCTTGACCCAGGGCAGGTCGAGGAACTCGGCCGTTCCGGCATCGGGCGAGTGAAGGATCTCCTTATAGACGTCGTGGTCAACGACGTGCTCGCCGACGGCTTCGAAACCGTGGCGCCCAAAGAACTTCGTCTCAAACGTGAGGCAGAACAGCCGCGACAGCCCGAGCACGTGCGCGCGCTCGATCAACCCCTCGAGCATCGTGTGGCCAACGCCCATGCCGCGCACCTCGGGAGTGGTGGCGATCGAGCGCACCTCCCCCAGGTCGCGCCACAGCACGTGCAGGGCGCCGCAGCCGACGATCTTGCCGTCAAGTTCAGCGACGAGGAATTCCTGCACGGCCTCGTACAGCACGACGAGGTCCTTTCGCAGCAAGAGGTTGGTGACCATCATCGGTTCCAAGACGTTGCGAATCGCGACCACGTCATCCGTGCGCGCCTGACGCACCACCAAGTTCTGCATCCGTCCATGGTAGTTCGGGCGCCGGGCCCGCGCGGCGGCGCCGTACACTGTGGGAATGCGACTGGGCGTACTCGATGTCGGTTCCAATACGGTCCACCTGTTGGTGGTCGACGCGCATCCTGGCGCACGGCCCGTGCACAAGACCTCGACCAAGTCGGTGCTGCGGCTCATGAAGTACCTCGAGCCCGATGGCTCGATCTCTGACGAGGGCGTCGAGCACATCATGCAGACGATGCACGCCGCCGCCGAACACATCGCCTCGGCGAACCTCGACGAGCTGCTGCCGATGGCGACGAGCGCGCTGCGCGACGCGACGAACGGAGCGAAGCTGCTCAAGCGCATCCGCAAGGAGTGCGGCATCGACCTGCAGGTCATGTCGGGCAAGGATGAGGCGCGCGTCACCTTCCTCGCCGTGCGCCGGTGGTTCGGTTGGAACGCCGGGCGCATCCAACTCGTCGACATCGGCGGCGGATCGCTCGAGCTCGCGATCGGTAGCGACGAGCTGCCCGAGTTCGCGATGTCGCTGCCGCTCGGCGCGGGCCGCATGACAAAGACCTATCTCACTGACGATCCGCCGACCGAGCGCGAGCTCGAGGATCTTCAGACGTACATCGACGACGTGTTGCCGGATGCGGTGAGCAAGTTCACCGAGCTGCGCCAGCCCGATCAGGTGGTTGGGTCGTCGAAGACGATTCGTTCGCTCGCGCGGCTCGCGGGGTCGCAGAGCGAGGGGATGGGCGGCAACGCCATGACGTTCCTGTACCGCTGGCAGCTTGAGGACTGGCTGCCGCGCCTCGCGAAGCTGCCGTCGGAGTCGCGGCACGCGCTGCCGGGCATCACGCAGGATCGCGCCTTCCAGATCGTCGGCGGCGGCACCGTGTTGCTCTCGGTGATGCGCGCGCTCGAGATCGAGCGTCTCGACGTGTCGCCCTGGGCCATGCGCGAGGGCGTGCTGCTCGACTACCTCGACCGGCTGCCGCACAGCGTGCGCGCCAAGCGCAAGAAGTAGGGGTGCGGGCGTGGCTCGACCTCGCCGCAAAGTGTCCCCGTTGTCCCAAAAATCGCGCGAGAAGTGGGATTTCGGGGACACTCGGTCGTGCGGCGAGGCAAGTACGAGGCCGGATGCGCTGGGTCGCCCTGAGCAGGCAGCCGCCAGTTTCCGCGGTCTAGTGTCCCCGACATCCCAGATTTCGCGCGAAAAGTGGGATTTCCGGGACACTCAACGCGGGGTGGGCGCCACACGTGCCCGTCCACATCACCGCCGCCGCGGCTTCGGGATGTACTTCGGGATATACCGCCACAACAGCCACGCCCCGAACAGCCCGAGCACGCCGAAGAAGCCCGAGGTCACGGCGATCCCGGCAAACGCGTGCAGCCCCGACACGACAAACGGCACGGTCGAGCTCGCACCGTCGGTGACGGTGCGCCATGCGGCCAAGAACGGCGCCGGATGCTCGCGGTCGGCGAGGTCGGCGGCGAGCGTCATGACGATGCCCGACCCCACGCCGTTCGCGACCCCGAGCCAGAGGGTAATCGCGACGAACCACGTAGCCGACGCATCCAGGTTGTGCGTGAACGCGAGCACCGCGAAGCCAAGGCCCATGCCGAGCAGGGCGGGCACGCCGCTGGCCGAGCGGCCGAAGCGGTCCATGATCCATCCTGACGTGAAAAACAGCGCGAAGTCGATCGCGCCCGCGATGCCGATGATCAGCGTCGTGAACGCGTCGTCAAGCCCGATCGACAGGCCCCACAGCGGCAGCAGCACCTGCCGACTCGAGCGCATCATCATCAAGATTCCGGCACCCGTGCCGAGCCGCAGCAGCACATCGCCGCGCCGTCGGAACGTCTGCGCGATCGACTCGCGCCCGCGCGACGAGCCAGAACCAGCCACGGCATCCTTCGCCACGGGAATCGCCCCGGTCGGCGCATCCCCGCCCGCGTCGTACACCTCTGCCGAATCGCGCGGCGCACGCGACACCTTCTCGACGTCGGGCAGCACCGCCACGGCAATCGCCGCGAGCGCCGAGCACACGATGAACACCCAGAAGTTCGTCTGCGCATCACCGGTCGCGGTGATCATCCACGTCGCGATGAACGGCCCGACGAACATGCCCGAGCGGAACACCCCGCCGAGCGTCGACATCGACCGCGCCCGGTACTGGAACGGCACGTACGTGCTCAAGAACGCCTGCCGCGCGAGCGCAAACGTCGCCGTCATGGAGCCCCTGCACGAGCACGCCGGCGAGCAGCATCCACGCGTTCACCGCGAACACCGAGATCAGTGCGCCGACGATCGTCGCGAACGCAGAAAACACCATCGCGCGCCGCTCGCCGAAGCGACTCACGACGGCCCCGGCGGGCAAGTTACCGACCGCCTGGCCGATGAGCAGTGAACCGGCGATGAACCCCGCGAAACCGAGATCGGCACCGAGCGATGTCGCGACCGCCGGGATCACCGGCACAATCGCGCCCTGCCCGACCGAATAGATGAACGTCGGCAGCAAGGCGATGATGAGGATGCGCCACAGGGGAGGTTGGGTGCCGTTCGTCTCTTTCGCCATGCTGCCTTTCGTCGTCGCGTACGCCTTGCACGCTACTCCCTCTTGGTCGCGGCCCGCCTTCTGCGCCCCGGCAGCCCTCGCCGGCGGAGCATCACACCCCTGAATCGCAGGTCGACGTCGGTTCATCGTCGATGAAATTCGAGACACCCAGCGCTTCATTGGCCTGTTGTCTACGTAAACGGAGAGTGGGAGAGCAACTTGGTTGCTCTCCCACCCTCTCAGCTACGCGTCGTGGTTACGCGCTATCGCGATACCTAAACGTTCCGCCGTTTGTTTGCAAACCAGATGAGGCCGGATGCGATGAGCAATCCTGCGCTCAGCAAGCCGAGCGCGATCAGGTCGTCAGCACCGCTGTGCGCAAGCTTGGGCGTGTCCGATTCTTCCTGAGCCGTGGGAATAGGCGTCGGCGTAACGGGCGCTGTCGGCGTGTTGTGCGTGGTCTCACCCGGAGGCGGCGTAATCGGCGGAACATCCTCACCCGGAGGCGTCGCTTCCGACGTCGCATGGTTCTTGAACTCCACACCCCACGCATCCGAATTGACCTTCACCTGATACGTGACCGTCACCGTCTGACCAGCAGGAACATTGCCCTCCCACGTCAACGACGAACCATCCAACACCGGCGCCGCAACATCCGCGTCACCAACCTTCGCCGACAACGACCCATCAACAATCTCCGCATGCGCAAACACATCTGAATTGGCCTGGTTTGAGTTCCGATCTGGTTTCCTGTCAGCCGGTTGGTGACAGAAGCGTCTCGGTTCCAGCGTAGTAGGCCTGTTCAACCTCGATCGGGGTGCGCATGTCGAGTTCCCCGTGGAGCCGTTCGTGGTTCCACCACCACACGTATTCGAGCGTTGCGAGTTCGACCTGCTCAACCGTCCGCCAGGGGCCTTGCTGACGGATCAGTTCGGTCTTGTAGAGGTTGTTGACCGCCTCGGCCATCGCGTTATCAAAGCTGTCGCCAACAGTTCCGGTCGACGGGACAGCGCCCAGCTCTTGGATACGGTCGGTGTAGACCATGGCCGTGTAGTTCGACCCGTGATCAGCGTGATGGATGAGCCCATCGAGCCTTCGGGTCCAGCAGGACACCACCGGGCACCGCGGACTCAAGAACGACCCGCGCTACAAGGCGACACGCACCCTGCACACCGGCGCGAGCCTGCTCACCGACAAACAGAAGATCCGCCTGGACGCGGTGTTTGCAGTCGAGGAGCACGTCGAGGTCGAAGCGACCTGGGGCATCTACCAGCGCATCGTCGCCGCTTACCGGGAGCCCGACAAGAAGAAGGGGAAGGCGATGATGCAGGCCGTGATCGATACGATCACCACCGGCGTTCCCGCGGCGCTGCTCGAGATCCACAAACTCGGCCGCATGATGAAGCAGCGCGCTGCCGACATCCTCGCGTTCTTCGACCGGCCCGGCACGTCGAACGGGCCGACCGAGGCGATCAACGGCCGCCTCGAGCACCTCCGCGGTTCCGCGCTCGGGTTCCGGAACCTGACCCACTACATTGCCCGGTCGCTGCTCGAGGCCGGAGGCTTCAGACCCGCGCTACACCCTCAATCGTGAAGAGCCACCAAACTGCTGGCGCACCTCGGCGCCCGTCGTAGGCTGCGCGCCTCGCGCAGCCTACGACGGGCACGCCAGCGAGCCGGGGCGCGTCACCGCCCCGGTCTCCCCCGCACGCTTACCCCAGCACGGGCGTGGGAATGCGTGCTCGCACCTTCGGCCAGGCCGCCCAGCCGATCGGCAGGCGAAATAGGATGCGCTTGGCCGCGTCGACGCGGTCGCTCGGCCAGTCGTCGGCGCGCGAGCGACCCGACTCCTTGCCGTCGCGAAAGCTGAAGGCGTAGCCGATCCACGGGTGGGCGGCCTTGTCGATGCCCTCCCAGTAGTGCCCGGCCGCAACCGCGAGCACTTGCCGCTCGAGCTCGTCGGCCTCGCGCATCCAGTCGGCGCCGGGCGCGTCGTGCGCCGGGAAGGGGAAGTCGTGCAGCACGCCGGCGTGCAGGCAGACGCCGCCGGCGGTGTAGACGAGGGTGAGCGGCGCGCACTTCTCGTTGTGGGGCCGGATGCGCACGGCCCGTTCGATTTCGGAGTCGGGGTGGAACAGCAGGTCGTCGGCGACGGTGAGGCCGGTGGTGACCTCGACTTCGTAGGCGGTCCGAAGGTGCGCGACGAGCGCGTCGGCGACGACGTGCAGCGGCGCACCCGGATGCGCGGATTTGCTCGGCGAGGCGGAGGCGGGACTCCGGTAGCCGGTGCCTGAGGATTGTCCGTCGAATTCGAGGAACGCCATGGTGCCGATCGGCGGACGCACGTAGCGACTCATGCCCCGATCCTCCACCCGATCAGCGCTTTCTGCAACGCGGCGTCCAGGTTTCACCCCGCGCAGCGCCGCTCGGCGGGCCGGACGCCACCCCCGCGCCGCGCATCCCGCGCAGCCCGTGCCGCCCATCCAGCCGCCCACGCGCATCCGCGCCGGAAACAGCAGCGGGCCCGGCCACCCATCGGGGTGGCCGGGCCTGTATGCCTAGCGAGTACTACTCGTCGGTGCTCGTCGTGACACCGGCTTCGGCGTTGCTGGCGGCCGTTTCACCGGCCGACACGCCAACCACCTCGCGCTCGGGGCGCTTGATGTCGAAGTCGAACTTGCCTTCGCCGAAGTCGACTTTGACGTGGTCGCCACCGCGCAGCTCGCCGCGCAGGATGAGCTCGGACAGCTGGTCTTCGACCTCCTGCTGCATCGCGCGACGCAGCGGGCGGGCGCCGAGCGCCGGGTCGTAGCCCACCTTGATGAGCTGCTCCTTGGCGGGGGCCGTGAGCTCGACGGTCATGTCCTGATCGAGCATGCGGTCGGCCAGACGCTTCGTGAACAGGTCGACGATCTCGAGGAGTTCCTTCGGCGAGAGCTGCGGGAACACGATCGTGTCGTCGACGCGGTTGAGGAACTCGGGCTTGAAGTGCTTCTTGAGCTCCTCGTTGACCTTGCCCTTCATGCGCTCGTACGACGTGGTCGTGTCGCCCTCGATCTGGAAGCCGACGGGCCCACCCGTGATGTCCTTCGTACCGAGGTTCGTGGTCATGATGATTACGGTGTTCTTGAAGTCGACCACGCGGCCCTGGCCGTCGGTGAGACGACCCTCTTCAAGAATCTGCAGCAGCGAGTTGAAGATGTCGGGGTGCGCCTTCTCGATCTCGTCGAACAGCACCACCGAGAACGGCTTGCGGCGCACCTTTTCGGTGAGCTGGCCGCCCTCTTCGAAGCCGACGAATCCGGGAGGGGCACCGAACAGTCGCGAGACCGTGTGCTTCTCGCCGAACTCGGACATGTCGAGGGTGATCAGCGCCGACTCGTCGTCGAACAGGAACTCGGCGAGCGCCTTCGCGAGCTCGGTCTTACCAACACCGGTCGGGCCGGCGAAGATGAACGAGCCCGAGGGGCGGTTCGGGTCCTTGAGGCCGGCGCGGGTGCGGCGGATCGTGCGCGAGAGCGCCTTGACCGCGTCTTCCTGACCGATGACGCGCTGGTGCAGCGCCTCTTCCATGAACACGAGGCGAGCGGTCTCTTCCTCGGTGAGCTTGTAGACCGGAATGCCGGTGGCCTGTGCGAGTACCTCGGCGATCAGGCCCGCGTCAACGGTGCCGGTCGCCTTGACCTCGCCAGCCTTCCACTGCTTCTCGAGGCGCAGGCGCTCGCCGAGCAGCTGCTTCTCGTCGTCGCGCAGCGAGGCGGCCTTCTCGAAGTCCTGAACATCGATCGCCTCCTCCTTGTCGGCGCGCACCTTGGCGATCTTCTCGTCAAGTTCGCGCAGCTCGGGCGGCGACGACAGCACCGACAGGCGCAGGCGTGCGCCCGCTTCGTCGATGAGGTCGATGGCCTTGTCGGGCAGCTGACGGTCGCTCACGTAGCGGTCGGAGAGCTGCACCGCAGCGACGATCGCTTCGTCAGTGATGGTGACCTTGTGGAACGCCTCGTACTTGTCGCGGAGCCCCTTGAGAATGTTGATCGTGTGCTGCGCCGACGGCTCGTCGACGATCACCGACTGGAAGCGGCGCTCCAGCGCGGCGTCCTTCTCAAAGTGCTTCTTGTACTCGTCGAGCGTCGTCGCACCAATGGTCTGCATCTCACCGCGCGCGAGCATCGGCTTGAGGATGTTCGCGGCGTCGATCGCGCCCTCGGCCGAGCCAGCACCCACGAGGGTGTGGATCTCGTCGATGAACACGATGATGTCGCCGCGGTTTTTGATCTCCTTGGTGACCTTCTTGAGGCGTTCCTCAAAGTCACCGCGGTAGCGCGAGCCGGCGATGAGCGAGCCGAGGTCAAGCGCGTACACCTGCTTGTCCTTCAGCGTCTCGGGCACCTCGTTGTTCACGATGGCCTGCGCGAGGCCCTCGACCACGGCGGTCTTACCGACGCCGGGTTCACCGATCAGCACGGGGTTGTTCTTCGTGCGGCGCGACAGAATCTGCATCACGCGCTCGATTTCCTTCTCGCGGCCGATGACCGGGTCGAGCTTGCTGTCGCGGGCCATCTGCGTGAGGTTCTCGCCAAACTGGTCGAGCACCGCAGAACCCTGCGGGTTGTTCGACGACCTGGCGCCCTCGGGGCCGGCCGCGACCGGCTCCTTGCCCTGGTAGCCGGCGAGCAGCTGAATGACCTGCTGGCGCACCGAGTTGAGGTCGGCGCCAAGCTTCACGAGCACCTGCGCCGCAACACCCTCACCCTCGCGGATGAGGCCAAGCAGGATGTGCTCGGTGCCGATGTAGTTGTGGCCAAGCTGCAGCGCTTCGCGCAGCGAGAGCTCGAGCACCTTCTTTGCCCGCGGGGTAAAGGGAATGTGGCTGCCGGGCTTCTGCTGCCCCTTGCCAATGATGTCCTGTACCTGGTCTCGAACGGCCTCGAGTGAAATACCGAGTGACTCCAGGGCCTTGGCTGCGACCCCGTCGCCCTCGTGGATCAGCCCAAGCAGTAGGTGCTCGGTGCCGATGTAGTTGTGGTTGAGCAGCTTCGCCTCTTCCTGGGCGAGCACGATCACGCGCCGAGCGCGGTCGGTAAAGCGTTCAAACATCAGGCGTCTCCTTCGGGCTGGTTGCTGTGCCAATTCGGGTACAGCCGTGCCAGTTGCTACGAGACTAAACGGGGGTTCCTGACTTTCGCGCCCCTGTTCGCCGTCGGCGTGCACTCACTCAGCTACGGGCTAGGTACGACCTCGGGCGAGCATTTGGCGCTCGAATTCTTCATCGCGTGCTGCCAGATTTCGCCGAGTGCGGCCGACGATTCGGGCCACGTCGAGTCGCCAGTGAACGCGCAGTCCGACACCGTGAAGTCGAGCTTGAAGTTGCCGCCGTCGCTGAGCGGGTTGCCGAGCACCTCTACCTGATAGTTGACGTGGTCGGCAAGGTCTTGCATGAGCGGCCCAAGCTGCTCCCAGATCGCGCTCTGCTGGAACGCCGCATCCGCCTCCTCGGCCGAGAGGTCATCGGTCTCGCTGTCGAACGAGACGACCTCGATTTGCAGCGGCACGTCGTTGTCGGGGTAGAACGACACCTCGGCGCTCGCGAGGTCGTCGACCGGCATGAACGTCGACGCGACCGTCGAGAGGTAGCCGTACTCGGCGACGCTCGGGAACTTCGCGTCGTGAAACTCGCCCTTGAAGTGCGCGCTCGGCACGACCAAATCCCACTGCCCCGAGTCGGCGCCGGGGTCGGTCACGGCGCGCAGTTGCGCGACAATCGAGTCGGCGGTGTCGGCGTCCGCGTCGTCTGGCAGCTCGATCGCGACGTAGCGCGGGTCGGGCGTCGGAGCCGTGGTCGAGTCACTCTGCAGGTTCGTGATGCGTTCGGTGTAGCCGCGCATCTCGACCGACTCGATACCGTCCAGCTGCAGGTGCATCCAATAGCTCAGCTGCGCGGTGAGCGCATCGCCTTCGAGGTTGTCGAAGTACTCGAAGCTCGATTCGCCGCGCTTCAGCATCGGCTGGGCTGCGGTGAGGCCAGCATCTGACGTAATGGTCGTGAAGTTCGCGGCCTCGGCGCCGACCGTCGACAGCTCGTCGTCCGTGATGTCGTCGGTGAGCGTCACATCGAGACCGTAGATGTCGGTCTGCTGGCCCGTGATGCCGAGCGTGGCCGATTCAACGCCGGGCAGCTCGCGCAGCTCATTAACGTAGGTGCCGAGCGGGTTGTTGTTCTGCAGCGTGCCGGGTTGCTCCGCGGCGGCGCAGCCCGTGAGGTTCGTCAGCGTGAGGGCCGACCCGAGTGCTGCGGCGAGACCGATGAGGAACCTGCGCATGCGCATCCCTCCTCCGGCAGCCAGTCACGTGAAATCTCGCGAACACGGTGACGTCCGCGAGACCTCAGCAGCGTACGACCGCCACCAGAGTGTCTCCTGGTGTTTCGCCGAACGTCCCCTCACCGTGGCTGCCGTCGCGTGCTCTCGCGCGGCGGGATGCGCGGCTCGAGCCGCGCGGGGATGCCTAGCTTTCGGCGCGGCGGGCTCGCTCGGCCTCGAAGCGTTCGCGTTCCTCGACCTCGATGCTCTTGCGCTCTTGGCGCACCTTGCGGTCGGCGTTGAGGGCTGCGTAGATGATGAGCCCGAACATGGCGCCAATGACGATCGTCGGAATCACCGACCAAATCGCGTTCCACCACCAAGCTGCATCCATGATGCACCAATGATACCGCTCTTCAACGCCGCCGCACACGACGCGGATGCGGCGGCGGACTTCGACCGAGGCGGCGAGGTGCACGCGTCTCGCAGCTGACGCTGATGCATCCAGACACTTGTGCGCAGGCTGCGAATCCGCGGAGCATTTGAGCCGCATTCCGAGGTGCGGTTGATCGGGTGACAAGTGCGAGCGCACTCCGGCGCCGTCTAGATGAGAGGGGTACCCCTTGGCTGCGAAACAGACCGACCAGCTCACATTCCAGGACCCAGTAACTCGCTATGAGTCAATCAGCCCGCCGGTGCAAGATCAGCCGGAGCCGGGGCTCGACCAAGACCTCATGCCACAAGCCGACCGCGGCGAACACTCCTACCGCGGAACGGGTCGCCTCACCGGCCGCAAGGCACTCATCACCGGAGCAGACTCGGGAATCGGCGCCGCCGTGGCGATTGCGTTCGCGCGCGAGGGTGCCGACGTCGCTCTCTCATACCTCCCAGAAGAGGAGGTCGATGCGCTCGAAATCAAGGAATTGATCGAGGCGAGTGGCCGCCGCGGAGTCTTGATTCCTGGCGACCTCACCGACCGAGAGTTCTGCACCACCGTGGTCGAGCGGGCAAGGGCCGAGCTTGGGGGGCTCGATATTCTCGTCAACAACGCCGGTCGGCAGATCGCTGTCGAAGAGATCGGCGACCTCACCGACGAGCAGTGGACCACCACATTCGAGACGAACATCCACGCGATCTACCGCGTGTGCAAGGCAGCGGTCCCTTACCTGCAACCGGGCTCAACGATCATCAATACGACCTCGATCCAGGCGTACAAGCCGTCGCCGACGCTGCTCGACTATGCGGCGACGAAGGCGGCGATCAACAACTTTTCAAAGGGCCTTTCGCAGCAACTCGCGCCGAAGGGGATCCGTGTCAATGCCGTCGCGCCAGGACCGGTGTGGACAGTGCTCCAAGTTTCCGACGGCCAGCCGAAAGAAAAACTCCCGGAGTTCGGTAAGAACACCCCCCTCGGGCGAGCCGGCCAACCCACCGAGGTTGCCCCGGCATTCGTCTTCCTCGCGTCGCCCGAGTCCAGCTTCGTCATCGGCGAGACGTTGAACGTAAATGGCGGCCAGCCCTCGCCTTAACCATGCGATGCGTAAGGCCAAGCGCCCCTTCCCTATTCAGATACTGGACCCAGTCAACCTGACTCCCACGAGATTGATCCGAGGTGGTTTCGATGCAGAACTCTGACCGACACGTGAACCGCGAGCGACACCCCGATTTTGCGGATAACCAATTCACGCATCCACCGCATCCGGCACCGCCTGAAGATGCTGAAGGCGGCAACGGCACCCACAGCTCATACGGCGCGGGGCACCCGCACCTCGTCATGACGGGCGTTGAGGGTGGCGGGGCCGAGTTCCCCCTCACCGGTGAAGTGACGACGATCGGTTCCGCGCCGGACAACGACATTGAGTTGCCGGGCCTGTTGCCTCACCACGCGCGAATCACGCACACCGAAACCGACGAGTACGTACTCGACTCGATCGGCGAAACGACCACTCCGTCGGCGGGTGAGGCTTCGCCCACCGATGACGCCCCGACGGGGGCGCGCTTGCGTCACGGCTCGGGTTTCAAGATCCGCGAGCTCGGGTTCGTGTTCCAGCGCGCGGAGTACGCCGACCACGGCCGCCCGTTCGGCGGCCGAGGTGGCGGCGAGGGAGAGAAACAGCCACAGCAGGCCCCGCCGCCCGACTATCGTCCGGCGCACGAAGCCGCGAGAGCCGCCGAGCGGTCGACCCACGATGGGGCACCACCTGTCGTTGACGAGGAGCCTTCGCCGCGCGAGCCACACTAGGCGCACGCTGTTCGTGCGCAAGGGCAACCGCACGAACCGTCTGTTCAGACGCCTACTTCACGAGCGGGAACAGCACCGTCTCGCGAATGCCGAGGCCAGTGAGTGCCATGAGCAGGCGGTCGATGCCCATGCCCATGCCACCTGCCGGCGGCATCGCGTACTCGAGCGCGGCGAGGAAGTCCTCGTCGAGGCGCATGGCCTCGTCGTCGCCGCGCGCGGCCTCGCGGGCCTGCTCGACAAAGCGGTTGCGCTGGTCGACGGGGTCGATGAGCTCCGAGTAGCCGGTGGCAAGCTCGAAGCCGCGCACGTAGAGGTCCCACTTCTCGACGACGCCCGGCTTCGAGCGGTGCGCGGCGGTGAGCGGCGAGGTCTCGACGGGGAAGTCCATGACGAAGGTCGGGCGCTCGAGTTCGCCCTTCACGAAGTGCTCCCAGAGCTCCTCGACGAGTTTGCCGTGGTTCGGCAGCTTCACCTCGACGCCCTCACGCTCGGCGAGCGCGACGAGTTCGTCGACCGTGGTGTCGGGAGTCACAGTCACGCCCGACTTCTCGCTGAGCGACTCGTACATCGACACGCGCGGCCACTCGCCGCCGAGGTCGAACTTGGTGCCGTCGGCCCAGGTGACGACGGCCGAGCCGTCCTCCGACACGGCCTTCGCCGCGTTCTGAATCAGCTCCTGCGTCACGTCGGCAATCGAGTTGTAGTCGCCGAACGACATGTACGCCTCGAGCATCGCGAACTCGGGCGAGTGCGTCGAGTCGGCGCCCTCGTTGCGGAAGTTGCGGTTGATCTCGAACACTCGCTCGAGCCCGCCGACGAGCGCGCGCTTGAGGTAGAGCTCGGGCGCGATGCGCAGGAACAGCTCGGTGTCGAACGCGTTCGAGTGCGTCACGAACGGGCGGGCCGCGGCGCCGCCGTGCATGACCTGCAGCATCGGCGTCTCGACCTCGAGGAACTTGTGGTGCGCGAAGGTCGAGCGCAGCGACGCGTTTACCGCGGCGCGCGTCTCGACCATGTGGCGCGCGGCGGGGCGGGTGATGAGGTCGAGGTAGCGCTGGCGCACGCGGGTTTCCTCGTTGAGCTCGCGGTGCAGCGTCGGCAGCGGCCGCAGCGACTTCGACGCCATCCGCCACTCGGTCGCCATGATCGACAGTTCGCCGCGGCGCGACGTGATGACCTCGCCCTTCACGAACACGAGGTCGCCGAGGTCAACAAATTCTTTCCAGCGCGCGAGCGCTTCCTCGCCCACCTCCGCGAGCGAGAGCATTGCCTGGATCTTCGCGCCGGCGCCCGACTGCACCGCCGCGAAGGCGAGCTTGCCGGTGTTGCGAATGTGCATGACGCGGCCGACGACCCCGGCGATCACACCGGTGCGCACGTCGGCCTCGAGGCCCTGGTTGTTCGCGACGATGTTGTCGATCGTGTCTGAGATCGGCAGTTCGAGCGGGTAGGGGGTGAGTCCCTCCTCGATCATGCGGGCGCGCTTGTCGAGGCGAACCTGCGTCTGCTCCGAGAATTCCTCGGCGGTGAGTTCGTGCTCCTGGCTGTCGGCCATGCGTGCTCCTTGCTGATCGGGCGGGGCGGATGCGGTGGATGCGTCGGGTGGTCAGCCGACGCGGAAAGAACGGTTGTCGATGAGTCGGGTGGGCCCGACCCGCGCGGCGGTGAGTGCGAGCACCTCGCCGCGGTAGTCGTCGGCCACCGGCGCGAAGGTGTCGGGGTCAACGAGCTCTAGGTAGTCCATGCTAGCCAGCGGTTCGGCCGCGTACACGGCGAGGCCGGCCTGCTTCGCGGCGGCCGGGCCGGCGGATGCAGCAGCTTCGGCCGCGCGCAACGCTCGCGAGAGCGTGAGGGCGCGCTGGCGGTCGTCGCCTTCGAGGAATGCGTTGCGGCTCGAGAGGGCGAGGCCGTCGGGCTCACGAACGATCGGCTGGCCCACGATCTCGAGGGGGAAGTGCAGTTCGCGCACCATGCGCCGCACGAGCGCGAGCTGCTGCGCATCCTTCTCACCGAAGACGGCGAGGTCGGGGGCCGCGAGCGTCAACAGCTTCGCGACGACCGTGAGCACGCCGTCGAAATGGCCGGGGCGCGTGACGCCCTCAAGGATCGTGCCGGCCTCCCCTGCCGAGACGGTCGTCGTGGCGGGCCAGTTCGGGTACATCTCTTCAACCGTCGGGTGGAAGACGTACTGCACGCCCGCGGCCTCGAGCTTCGCGAGGTCGTCGGCGAAGGGGCGCGGGTAGCGGTCGAGGTCCTCGGTTGGGCCGAACTGCAGCGGGTTGACGAAGATCGAGACGATCACGGTGTCGGCGTGCTGCTGCGCGAGGTTGACGAGCGCGAGGTGCCCGTCGTGCAGGGCGCCCATGGTCGGCACGAGCGCGACGCGGCCAAGATCGGGGCTGCCGACGCCGTGCCGCAGTGCGCGAAGCCCTGCGAGGTCGAGGATTTCTGTCACCAGACGAGTCTAGAGCCGTCGGCGGCGCCGCCTCGCGCCCTGTGGCCCACCGATGGCCCGCGAATCGATCCCGAACGTGGCCGGAGGTGCGATCGCGCTCAGGTTCTCGGACGAACTCCGAGATTTTGCCGGTTTGAACGGGCTCAGCCCGTTCAAACCGGCATTTTCTCGGAGTTAGTCCAAGTTTTTGCCGGGACCCATGCGTCATGGAGCGCCCGGCCACAGTATTTGGGCTCACACGCGCCACCGAGCACTCAGGCTGGCGACAACCATCAGAGCACACACCTGCGACATCTTGACGCGAATGGACGGCATCAGATGCGGCCCCGCCTGTTGCATTTTCATGATTGGCTGAGCCCTGATCCCACTGTCAAAGGAGTCCGGGTGCCCGCCGCACCGACCGCACGCTGCTTCCGATCGAAACTCGGCGCCCTCGCCGCAGGCCTGAGCCTCGCGCTCCTCGCTGGTTGCGCCGCCGGTCCGACTCAAGACCCCCAGGTTTCACCGACGACGACCCTCATCAGGGAGGAGACACCTGCGCCCTCCTCCGAAGCGACCAACACGCCCACCGATGAGTCCGTAGTCGAGACAGAGGCGGCCGAGCCGCTCGTGTTTCCGACGTGCGAACAGATGAACCCGATGCTCACTTCGATGCATGACGGAGCTCGGCAGAACACGAACATGGAAGCCGTGATTACCGAGGTGGATCTCGACCACTTCCACGAAATCGCTGGCCCTACCGCGGCGACGGCCATGGCGGCGGTGACGCAGGTCCGAGGTTGCTGGTACCCGATTTATCCCGACGGCCACCAGCCGTCCGAATGGATCGCCGAGCTCAGCAAGGCGGACCAGCAGCCATTGATCGACGCACTCAGCTCGGACCCGTCGATCACGGACGTCTCCAGCGCTGGAGCAACGGCGTTCACCTACGACGTCAATCGCGAAGAGACGCACGACATGATCATGGTGACGTACATCTTCATTGGCAACGCCTGGATCATCGACTCCAATGGCGTCGAGCACGCCACCGTCACGCCCGAGGTGATTCATCGCCTGACCCAGCCGCTGAAGGACCTCAACCCCAACTTGGCCTGACCGCCCCCAGCCACGAGCAGGCACCCAGCAATCAGCAGGGATCGGCCACGGCCGCCTTCATCCAGGCGCCCGTCTCGTAGGCGAAGCGTTCAAGCACGCGGCCCGGCTGCCACGGCCGCGTGATGCCGATGAACGACGCCTCGACGTTCGGCGCGCACCGCTCGAAGTACCAGCGGGCCCGGCTCACGTGGGTGCGATACGTCACGACCATGACCTCATCCCAGCCGTGCTCCTCCGCGAGCTCCGATACGTATTGCGCCTCCCCGCGTGTATTAAAAGGCGAAGGCGTGAAGCAGTACTGCGTCACGTCGTGGCCGTCGCCCAGGTCGAGTGTGTCACCCAAATCGTGCTCGCGGCACGTCCACGGCACCCTCGACGGCGCCACCGACGGATCCGGCGACGACACGACAAGCACGTCGGCATAGCCCCGATCCACCAGTTCGAGCGCATGCCCGAGCCGCTCGTTCGGCACACCGAGCACGACGATCGCGTCGACCGCGTGGGCCTCGGTGCGCACCGGCAGAAAGTAGACGGCACCGAAGCCGATCACCATCGCGGCCAGCGTCGCTCCGGCCTGCCACCACAGCCGCCGCAGCCACGCCTCCGCGGCCACGCTACTGCCCCGCGGCGTCGTCGAGATCGTCGGGAATGATCAGATCCTGCGCCTGCGCGAGTGCGTTGTCGGCCGCCGAGCGCACCAGGCTCGAGAGCACGAAGCCGGGCTGCTCAACGCCGATTTCGGTGAGGATGCTCGTCGACTGCTGCACGATCGACCGCGTGAACGAGGTCGCGGTCTCGATCGCGTCGGCGTAGCGGCCGCGGTGCTCCTCAGCGATAACGACCGGCTCAGCGCCGAGTTCGACGACGAGCGCCTGCGCGATCGGCAGCACGGGCCGTGGCGCGGTCACCGCGCACCAGCCCTCCTTCAGTCGGGCCAGGTCGAGCGAGGTGCCAGTCACGTCGATCGCCGGGTGAATCGCGAGCGGAATCACGCCACGATCCAGCGCCTTCCCGAGCGGCGCAGTGCCGAACTCGGCGCACGTGTGCACGACGAGCTGCCCCGGCACCCAGGCGCCAAGCTCGGTGAGCTCGCGGATGCGCGCCTCGAGTCGATCGGCGGGCTCGGCCAGAATCACGAGCTCGGAGCGTTCGATGACCTGCGCCTCGGTGAGTCGCCCGGCGCCCGGCAGCATCGCGGCGACCCGCTCGGCCGGCGACCCGTCGCTCACGGCAACACCAATCAATGCGTGGCCCGCGCCGGCGAGCCCGGCCGCAAACACCGGACCAAACGGCGCATCGCCAACGAGCCCAACACCGAGCCGGCCATCGCGCTGCTGCGCGGAATCGAATGAGGTCATGCGTGCTTTCCCGAGGCGTCACGAACGCCGCCAATCCTACCGAGCGTCACCGACGAGCGGCGGCCCCTACGACCGCCCGTAGTGCTCGAGCACGTCGCTCATTGCGAGCTCGAGGGCGTCGTGCGCGTCGATGTCGAGCTCCGCGCCGAGGTAGTTCACCGAGAGCGTGACGTCGTCGAAGTAGGCGACGTAGCGGCCCGAGTTGCCGGCGATCGACCACACGTTGACGTCGACGCCGTCGATCGTCACGATCTCGTCGCTCTCTGACGGCGTCTCGGGTTCGGTCACCCAGATAACGAGCGAGGGCGTTGTGTAGTTGTTGATGCCGCTCCAGTCGCATCCCGGCGCGTCGGCCGCCGTCAGCTCGACTGGCTCGAGCTCAGCGAGCCCGAGCGTCTCGAGCGTCTCGTCGCTCAAGGCCGTGCAGGCGTCGACCTCGTCGGCGGCGAGCGGACGCTCGGCGTCGCTGACGTCTTCACCGTTGACCGTGTGCGTCACCTCCTGCACCGAGCAGCCGCTGAGCAATAACGCGGCGCCGGCGAACGCGGCTATCCCCGCGAGGCGAGGGCGGCGGGGAGAGAGGAACGAGAACGGCCGAGGCTCCATGCGTCCATCCTCGCCCGGCCCGCATGCGGCCGCATCACTCCCGGGAATGAACTCGCCGCGCATCCCCGAGCAAGGGCGATGCCCGCAACGCGACTCCTCCCACCCACCCTCGCTACACTCCCGACCATGTCGAAGTCCAAGCCGCTGCTCACCCTCGCCGCCACCCTCACCATCGCCGCCCTCGCGGTAACCGGATGCGCGCAGGCGAGCGACCCCGACTCCACCGACGCGAACGGCGACGCCCAGAACAACGGCGACTTCACGGTCGATGTCACGGTCGACTACACCGACGACGAGGTCACGCTCGCAGAGGGCGACGTGCTCGAGGTCAACTTCGGCACCATCAACACGAGCATCGGCGACGAATGGGGCATCACGGCCCAGCCCGACTCCGACGTCGTCGTAAACACGGTGCGCCCCGGCGACCCCAACGCCACCGCCGTCGCGCCCGGCAGCGACACCGAGTTCTCCCTCTACTTCGAGGCGGTCGGCACGGGCGAGACGTCAGTCACCTTCCAGTACAGCTACCGTGGCACCGCCACCACTCCGGCAGAGGGCCCGGGCTCCACGACGCTCACTATCAAGGTCGAGTAAACCCGCCGCGAGCTACCGCACAATCACGGTCGGCAGCGTCACATCCTGCAGCAACTCGTGGCTCACCGAGCCGAGCAGCAGGCGACGGAACGCGCCGCGGCCGTGCGTGCCAACCACGAGTAGCCGCGCCTTCTCGGCCGCCTTCGTCAGCACATCCACCGGGTGCCCCTCCATCACCACGCGCTGAATCTCGAGGTTCGGGTACTGCGCCTCGATCGGCTCGAGTGCGCGGTCAAGCTCCTCCGAGCTTGCGCGCTCGGTCGCCTTGGCGAAGTCCTCGCCGTACGCGTACTCGTAGCCGAGCCCGGCCGAGAGCTGCCAGCTGATCACCGCGATGAGCGGCACCTCGCGCGAGTTCGCCACCGAGGCCGCAAACTCGAGCGCGAGCCGCGACGGCTCCGAGCCGTCGGTGCCGACGACGACGCCACGACGGTTGCCGAGGTCGATCTCGGGCACAGCGACCACGGGCGCCTTGCTCGCGGCGGCAATGCGCACAACCCCGGGGCTGCGCGAGCGCCTGCCGTGCGAGTCGCGGCCAATCACGAGCAGATCGGCGTCTGCCGAGACCTCTTCGAACCCCTCGGGCAGACTCTTCGCGTGGTGCACCTCGGTGCGCAGCTCGGCGTTGGGGGCGATCGCCCGCGCCGCCGCGGCGTGCTCGGCGAGCAGCTCCTTCGCCCGGGGCTCGAGCTCGTCGCCGGCACCGCCCGCGGCGATCACGCTGAAGATCAGCAGCGTGCCACCCTCGCGCGCCACCTCGGTGGCGGCCCAGGCAACGGCGCTCGCATCAGCGCTCGAGCCATTGATTCCTACGACGATTCGACTAGCCATGATTTCCTCCTCGATGAGGCGTGATGGGTCTGTACATCTCGCGGGGTGCCCCTGGGTCCCGGGGTACTTCAACGCTATGCCCGCTCGGGTGAAAATTCACACCACACTGCCGCACGCGGGCCGCGCAGCACGACGACACCGGCCTCATCGGCAAGTCGCACCACTCGAACGGCTGCAACCCCCAGACCGACTGCGACCTCGTCGGCTGGCCCACGAGCCAGCGTGACGGCTACCAGTTCCGCTACTACAACACCGTGCTCAACGCCCTGTCGTACCGCGCGTATGTCGGCATGGCGGCCGACGGCACGTCGAGCTGGATGAACATGATCGATCGCGGCGCCGGCGCCACGGCCGAGGCGTGGGATGAGTCGCAGAAGAGCAACCTCACCTACTCGCACCCCTGGGCGGCGAGCCCCGCGTTCCACGTGCCGAGTGGCCTGTTCGGCATCAAGCCGGTCGAGGCGGGCTACAGTACCTTCGAGATCGCGCCGCAGCTGGGCTCGCTCGACTACGGCACGGTGACGGTGCCGACGGTCAAGGGTGAGGTCGGCACGGGCTTTGCGCACGATAGCGCGGGCGACCTCGCAGTGATCGCGCAGGTGCCGGGCAACACGAGCGCGTCGCTGACGGTGCCCGTGCCCGACGGCACGACGCAGGTGTTCGTCGATGGCGACGCGGTCGACGTCACCCCGAGCGGCGGCAACGTCGCACTCGAGGACGTCACCGCGGGCTGCCACCTCGTCACGCTCAGCGACAGGGGACTGCTGCACGAGTAGGTGACATCTGATCTGGCTTGCCCGCGTGGTGGGCCTGGAAGGATGTTGCTGTGCCCAAGCCCTACCCGAGTGAATTCCGTGACGACGTCGTGCGCGTCGCTCAGAACCGCGAGCCCGGAGTCACGATCGAGCAGATCGCGAAAGACTTCGGTGTTCATCCGATGACGCTGCAGAAGTGGCTCCACCGGGCCAAGGTCGAGGAGGGCACGGCGCCGGGTCAGTCCCGGTCCGAGGCGGCGGAGATCCGTGAGCTGCGGAAGCGGAACCGGCTGCTGGAGCAAGAGAACGAGGTGCTGCGACGGGCGGCGGCGTATCTGTCGCAGGCGAACCTGCCGGGAAAAGGTTCTACCCGCTCGTGATGGAGCTCGCCACCGCAGGGATTCCTGTGACGGTGACGTGTCGGGTGCTCAAGCTCTCTCGCCAGCCCTACTACCGGTGGCTGGCGAACCCCATCACCGAGAGCGAGGTGGTGGAGGCGTATCGCGCGAACGCACTGTTCGATGCTCACAAGGACGACCCGGAGTTCGGGCACCGGCTCCTCGCCGATGAAGCCGCAGACGCAGGTGCGGCGATGTCGGACCGGACCGCGTGGCGGATCGCGTCGAGCAACGGCTGGTTCAGCGCGCTCGGGAAGCACAAGCGGGGTAAGGGCCGCCGGCCCGGCCCGCCGGTCCACGACGACCTCTGCGCGGTGGTCGACGAGGACGGCAGGACTCGGCATGTGTTCGCCGCCGAGGCACCGAACGAGCTCTGGCTCACGGACATCACGGAGCACAAAACGAGTGAGGGCAAGCTCTAGCACTGCGCGATCAAAGACGTCTTCTCCGGTCGGATCGTCGGGTACTCGATCGACTCGAGGATGAAGTCCCTGCTGGCGGTTCAGGCCCTCGAGAACGCTGTCGCGATGCGCGGCGACGTCGCCGACTGCGTGGTCCACAGCGACAGAGGATCTCAGTTTCGAAGCCGGAAATTCCTACGTGCGCTGACCCGCCACCGCATGGTCGGAAGCATGGGAACAGTGGGCTCGAGCGGAGACAACGCGGCCATGGAATCGTTCTTTGCGGTGCTTCAGAAGAACGTCCTCGACCGCCGCTCCTGGACCACACGCGAGCAGCTGCGGATCGCGATCGTCACCTGGATCGAACGGACCTACCACCGCCGACGACGCCAACGCCGACTTGGACGTTTGACCCCCATCGAGTTCGAGACCATCATGAACACGACCGTCGCACTGGCGGCGTGACTACAACCTGTCACCTATCCGTGCAGCAGTCCCGACATGGGCTGTTTCAACCATTGGTAGTACGCCTGCTCACTGAAGCCGAGCACCCTGCACGCCACTGCGACAGGCACCCGAACCCGGGCGCCTGTCGCAGCCATCTCACGGACGAGAGGGAACACTATTTTGGGGGCGTGATGTGCACCTGCGACAGATACGCTGCCGCACGCCTGAGGACCTCGTTTTCCATCTCGAGCTCACGAATTCGTTTGAGCGCTTGGCGCATCTCCCGCTGCTCGTCAGGGTCTTTTGACGGGGTCATCCCATACGACGTGAACCTCGCATCTTGTATCCACGAGGCGAGAGCTGACTTCGAGATCCCGAGATCTTTACACACGGTTTTCTGCGTGAGGCCGGATTCCACGAGCGCGACAGCATCTCGCTTGAATTCCTCGCTGTACTTCGATGGCATAGTCATCATCCTTTCAGCATCGATCGGGACTGCCGAAGGTTTGGTTGACTCCAAGACCGCATGATTCCTGAGAGGGCGTCGTGCTGAAAGGATGGCAACCATGCCGAAGATCACCTACACCGACGAGTTCAAGCGCGACGCGGTCGCGTTGGTCGAGTCGGGTATCCCTCAAAAGCAGGTCGTCAAGGACCTCGGAGTGGCGAAAACCACGCTGCAGGCATGGCTCCGTGACGCGAGGTTCAAGTCCCATGGGATGACCCCGACCACCGATCCAGAGGCGCGCAAGGACATGTCGCAGGCACTGCGTCGGATCCGGGAGTTGGAGATGGAAAACGAGGTGCTACGGCGCGCGGCGGCGTATCTGTCGCAGGCTCACATCACGCCCCCAAAATGATCTATCCGCTCGTGAAGGAGATGGCCGCGGTCGGTGCCCGGGTGAGGGTGCCGGTGGCGGTCGCGTGCCGGATACTGGGATTCTCCAAACAGGGCTACTACAAGTGGCTCAAGCAACCGGTGTCAGCCCGTGAGGCCGAGGAGCAAGAGCTCATCTCGGTGTTGCATCAGCTTCACAACGACGACCCGGAGGGCGGCTACCGGGTGCTGGCAGACGACCTCGCTGAGTTGGGCTACGAGTTGTCCGAGCGCAGAGTGTGGCGGTTGTGCCGGGTCGCCGGCATCCAATCGGTGTTCACCACGCGGAAGACTCGCTACAAGAAGGCCGGCGCGCCGGTTCACGATGACCTGGTCAACAGGCAGTTCAGCGCCGACGGCCCCAACGAGCTATGGCTGACCGACATCACCGAGCACCGCACCCGCGAGGGCAAGGTCTACCTGTGTGCGATCAAGGACGTGTTCTCCAACCGGATCGTCGGCTACTCGATCGATTCACGGATGAAGGCCCGGATCGCCGTCAACGCGCTCGAGATGGCAGTGGCCCACCGAGGCCGGCCCGCTGGGGTGATCGTCCATTCCGATAGAGGGTCCCAATTCCGGTCGCGCCGCTTCCGCAAAGCGCTGAAGCGCCACAGGCTACGTGGCTCGATGGGCAGGGTCGGGGCATGTGGCGATAACGCCGCGATGGAGTCGTTCTTCGCGCTCCTGCAGAAGAACGTCCTCGACCGTCGATCCTGGGGCACACGAGAGGAACTGCGCCTGGCCATCGTGTCCTGGATCGAGGGCAAGTACCACCGCAAACGCCGTCAACGCCGACTCGGGAAACTCACCCCCATCGAGTTCGAACTCATCATGAACCCAGCCGCTACACTGGCGGCATAAACCCGGAGGTCAACCAAACCTTCAGCGGACCCATCTTCAGATCGATGCAGTCTTGGACCCAACCAAACCTTCAGCAGACCCTTCTTGCTGGATCCGGCGCCGGCACAGGTCGAGGGCGTCACCGGCGAGCCACACGACGTGGAACGGGTCCATGACGGTGGTGGCGTCGGGCAACTCTTCGGTGGTGGCGGTCTTGAAGCCGGTGAACCCATCCATGGCCACGACCTCCACGCCGGCCCGCCACGCTTCGGGTCGGGCAGCTAGCCACGTCTTGAACGCCTGCTTGGAGCGGCCCTCGACCATGTCCAGCAGGCGTGCCGGGCCGGTGTCATCCCTGATCGGGGTGAGGTCGATGATCACGGTGACGTACTTGTCGCCGTGACGGGTGTGCTGCCACACGTGCTCGTCGACGCCGAGCACATGGACGCCGTCGAAACGCCGCGGATCGTTGATCAGGACCCGCTTGCCCTCGGCCAGGACGGCGTCGTTGGCGGTGTTCCACGACACTGCCAGCCCTTCGGCGATCCGGGCTACGGTCAGATGCGCGACCACGAGTCCTTCCAACGCCCACCGCACCGCCCGCCGGGACAACTTCGCCCGCGGCTCGGCGGCTCTGCTCATGTCCTGACGCCACACATGCCCGCACTCGCCGCAGCGATAGCGACGCACGGTGACGAGCAAGATGGTGGGTCGCCAGCCGAACGGCTCGTGCGCCAGACGACGCACCACGGTGCCACGTGGCGTTCCCTCGCAGCCGCACCGCCGGCACCACTGGTCCGGCTCAACGACCCGGCAGGCCAACACGGCCCGCTTCGGCTCGATCTGTTGGCCGACGACCTCCAGGCCGAGCTCGTCGAGGCGGGTGAACGTGGTCAGGTTGGGGCGCGTGAAGGTAGCGTGAGGCACGTCGAGGTCTTCCGGATGGTGAGTGTGAGAACTTCCATCTTCGGGAGGCCTCGACCCTCATCCGCGGACCGACGCGCCGCCGTGATCACCCCGCCTCCACACCCTCAAATGTGATGAGCCGTCAAACCCTTGACCCCGACGACTACACCGACGCCCAAGCCATCGCCGCGATCGCCCGCATCACCCGGGGCAACTTCCGCCTCGTCGATCGACTCTTCACCCAAATTGAACGCGTCATGAAGATTAACGAGCTGCACACCATCACCGACGACGTCGTTGAAGCAGCCCGATCAACCCTGGTGGTTGGCCTCACCTGAAGCCGCCAAATAAAGCTGCGAAATCCCGCCAAACGAAGTTAACAGTCACAGCCTCGGCGGGCTGCCCTGCCGAGCTGCCCGAAAACGACCGTTTACGGGCAGTGTCACTTCGGGTAGCTCGGGCCGTCTACGACCAGCCCGAACGGGCCGCGACGTGTGCCCCACGGCAGCGGCTTACCCTCGTCCATATCAGCGCACAGCCCGCACCTCGACGTAGGCGGCGAGGGCTTCGCGCACCACGTCAGATTCCTTGCGGTGCTCGCGCTCGGCAATTGCGGTCACGCGATCCTTGAGCGCCTGCGGCACGCGGGCACGCACCACGGGCGATGCTCCGGCCTTCGCGCCGACGCTCGGCCGCCCGAGCACAATGCGGGTCAGCTCGTCCACACTCGTCGCGCCCGTGGCCTCAATGAGACTACGCTGCGCCTCGGCGGTCGCCTCCGATCCTCGGCGCACGGTGCCAGGCTTTACCTTGAAGTCGCCGCGCTCGGCGCGCGCCGCCAGCTTTTCGTAGTTGGTGCTCATGGTGCTACTTCCCTTCGTTGAGTAGGTGTCGGAACAGATCACTCAGTGGCATCGCATGAAAGATCACAATGGTTCGCGGTGGACGGTGCGCGGCGATAACTTCGATGTAGCGATCAGTCTGACCGTGCGGGTGCCCGACATAGACCATCGTGACTTCGCCCGGCTCCCCATCAACTTCGGCCGATACCTCCGCGTGCATGATCGCGTAGAGCGAATCTTCGCGCGGAATGCCGTGCTTGTCGGCGCTACTCGTGAACTGAACTCCCATAACTAAAGGGTAGCACAAAATGCGGCTACATAACAGTAGCCCCATTTACCGTTGGCTGCCGCTAGCCGCGCATAAAGCTGCCCGGGTGTATCAGCGGCATTAAACAGATGAGGGGGCAAGAACCATGTGAAGGATTCCTGCCCCCTGGTGAGGCGCTCGCAAAGGGGAATGCGTACACGCCTCTCCCCGCCTGTCAGCCGACGTCCATCGGGGAAATGAAACCGTCGTTCATGAGGGCAGGGTGCTCAGAATCAGAGTAATCCGTCCTAAACGTTTCCTGATACAAATTTCGAGGTAGCCAGTCAGGTGGGAGGCGTGTACGCCTCCCACCTGACTGCTCACTTAGCTACGCCGACGGCGCGCGGCCAGGAGTACGGTGGCTACACCGGCAAGGAGTAACCCCAGTGCCGCAGCACCCATGATGCCCAGCCCAGCACTACCGGTGGAGGCGAGATCGCCGCCCTTCTCGACCGGAACTTCGTCCTTCTCGATAGTGTTCGTCAGCGAGATTTCCACCACGTCGGACTTGCCGACTGCGACCGTATCGGTGCTGAATTCGTGACCTGTCCAGGTCGCGCCGTCAACACCGGCAGGGGTCTGCTCAGTCAGTTGACCCTCTGCACCAGCGGGCAGGCCGTCAACGGTACCCGGGGTGCCGTCCGCGCCCTCTTCGAGGGAGCCTCCGCCCGCCTCGAAACCAACCCCGGCCTTGTACTCGTAGTGCACCACGAACACTGCACCATTAGCCACAAGGTTCTTGCCGCTGCCGTCAATGAGTTTCTGGATGCTGAAGCCGCCCTCGCCGAGCGCGATCTCGTTCACCAGGGCCACCTCAGCGGTCTGGTTTTTGCCGACCGTGACGACGTTGCCGTCAGGGAACGACGCCGATACCCAAGTGCCGTTCTCCGGGTCAACCGGAAGCACTTCTTCCAGCGTCACGACCGCGCCCTCGGGGAGGCCGTCAACCGTGGCGGTGCCACCCTTGGTGACCGTCAGCGACCCTTCGCCCGCCTCGTACCAGTCACCGGCCGGGTAGGAATAGTTCACCGTGAATTCGGTGTCCTCACCGATCAGATCGGCACCCGATCCCTCGACCGCCTTGGTCACTGCGAAACCACCAAGATCGCGTTCGATCTCGTTGGTCAGTACGACCTCGAATGTGGTCTTATCACCGATGGTGAAGGTCGGGTTGTCGAACTCGTAGCCGAGCCAGGTACCGCCCGCGACCTCGGTCGGGGTGGCCTCGGAGACCGTCACCTCGGTGCCGTAGGGCAGCGGATCACTAACAATGGCCTCGCCGTTGTTGGCAACGGTCAGGGTGCCCGTACCGGTCGCGGGGTCAGCTCCGAGACCTTCGGGGAGCGTGTAGCTGTAGTCCACGGTGAACAGGGCGTCCTCGCTCACGAGGTCGGCACCGTCTCCGGTGACCGCCTTGAGCACGGAGAAGTCACCGTTGTTCCACGAAATCAGGTTGTCCAGATCAATGCTGACAACCGTGTCCTTCACGACTGTGAAAGACGACTCGCTGAACTCCGGCTCACCCCAAGTGCCGCCGGTCGGGTCATCCAACGAGAGTTCAGTCAGGGTGACCGTCGCACCAGCGGGAATGCCGTTGACGGTTTCGGTTTCACCAGCACCAAACTCGATCTGACCGGAACCGGCAGGGAACCCGTTGATCGCGTCGTACTCGTACGTCACCGTGAACGCGGCATCTTCGGGCACAAGTTCCGTACCGTCACCGATAACTGCCTTGGTGATCGAGAAGCCGCCCACATCTTGCGTGATCGTGTTCCTCACCGAGACCGTCACCGGATCGGTGCTGTCACCAATGGTGAGCGTCGCAGGGTCGATGACCGGTTCACCCCAGGTTGCACCAGGGTCCGCTGAAGGTTTGGTTGACCTCCGGGTTTATGCCGCCAGTGTAGCGGCTGGGTTCATGATGAGTTCGAACTCGATGGGGGTGAGTTTCCCGAGTCGGCGTTGACGGCGTTTGCGGTGGTACTTGCCCTCGATCCAGGACACGATGGCCAGGCGCAGTTCCTCTCGTGTGCCCCAGGATCGACGGTCGAGGACGTTCTTCTGCAGGAGCGCGAAGAACGACTCCATCGCGGCGTTATCGCCACATGCCCCGACCCTGCCCATCGAGCCACGTAGCCTGTGGCGCTTCAGCGCTTTGCGGAAGCGGCGCGACCGGAATTGGGACCCTCTATCGGAATGGACGATCACCCCAGCGGGCCGGCCTCGGTGGGCCACTGCCATCTCGAGCGCGTTGACGGCGATCCGGGCCTTCATCCGTGAATCGATCGAGTAGCCGACGATCCGGTTGGAGAACACGTCCTTGATCGCACACAGGTAGACCTTGCCCTCGCGGGTGCGGTGCTCGGTGATGTCGGTCAGCCATAGCTCGTTGGGGCCGTCGGCGCTGAACTGCCTGTTGACCAGGTCATCGTGAACCGGCGCGCCGGCCTTCTTGTAGCGAGTCTTCCGCGTGGTGAACACCGATTGGATGCCGGCGACCCGGCACAACCGCCACACTCTGCGCTCGGACAACTCGTAGCCCAACTCAGCGAGGTCGTCTGCCAGCACCCGGTAGCCGCCCTCCGGGTCGTCGTTGTGAAGCTGATGCAACACCGAGATGAGCTCTTGCTCCTCGGCCTCACGGGCTGACACCGGTTGCTTGAGCCACTTGTAGTAGCCCTGTTTGGAGAATCCCAGTATCCGGCACGCGACCGCCACCGGCACCCTCACCCGGGCACCGACCGCGGCCATCTCCTTCACGAGCGGATAGATCATTTTGGGGGCGTGATGTGAGCCTGCGACAGATACGCCGCCGCGCGCCGTAGCACCTCGTTTTCCATCTCCAACTCCCGGATCCGACGCAGTGCCTGCGACATGTCCTTGCGCGCCTCTGGATCGGTGGTCGGGGTCATCCCATGGGACTTGAACCTCGCGTCACGGAGCCATGCCTGCAGCGTGGTTTTCGCCACTCCGAGGTCCTTGACGACCTGCTTTTGAGGGATACCCGACTCGACCAACGCGACCGCGTCGCGCTTGAACTCGTCGGTGTAGGTGATCTTCGGCATGGTTGCCATCCTTTCAGCACGACGCCCTCTCAGGAATCATGCGGTCTTGGAGTCAACCAAACCTTCGGCAGTCCCGAAGTCCTGGCCGGAGCGTTCTGACCCTTGCTTATGATTGGCCCGCAGGGTGCCTTGGCGTTGATCTGTCGAGCCTCCGGCCGGGCGCGCAGTAACCGCTGCCGCCGGATCGGGCGTGACCTGATAGGAGCCTGGAGCAGTCTCGACAACGCGTCCCCATGACAGTCCTGTCCACCCGCCGGCGACAGCGTGACACCACGCTAACCGGCAGGAGGACCGAAGAACATGACCGCAGTCGAGCCCGCCCGCTCCGGGCACGTCGTGATCGGCGTCGACACGCACAAGCACATCCACGTCGCCGCAGTGATGGACTCCATCGGCGGGATCCTCGCGACCCTCACGATCGCGACCGATACAGCTGGCTTCAAGCAACTGCTGGAGTGGGCGAGCGGGTTCGGGAAGATCATCGCGTTCGGCATCGAAGGCACCGGCTCCTACGGGGCCGCGCTGACCTCGTTCTTGCGCCGGAACGATCACAAGGTCGTCGAGGTCTCGCGACCGGATCGTCGGTTGCGGCGCCTGAACGGCAAGTCCGACACTCTCGACGCGGAGAACGCCGCCCGGGCGGTCCTCGCGGGGTTCGCGACCGCGGTCCCGAAGAGCGCCGACGGCGTAGTCGAGATGATCCGGCAGCTGAAAGTCGCCCACGACACCGCGGTCAAGGATCGCACCGGAGCGATGGTCACCCTCAAAGCGATGCTCGTCCACGCTACCGAGGATCTCCGACGCGAGACGGCGCGGAAGACGCAGAAGATGATCGCCCGTCACTGCGCCGCGCTCCGGCCCCGTGGGCTCGAAACGCCGGAGGACGCGAACCGTCACGCGCTCCGGTCGATCGCGAAACGCTGGATCGCGCTCAATGAGGAGATCACCGAGCTCGAAGAGCAGATCGAGCAACTCGTTCTCCGGCGGGCGCCGCATCTGCTGGACGAGTTCGGCATCGGTGTCGACACTGCCGCGGAGATCCTCATCGTCGCCGGCGACAACCCCGAGCGCATCAAGAGCGAAGCCGCGTTCGCGAAGCTCGCCGGCATCAGCCCCATCCCCACAGGGTCGGGCATGACCAGCGGGAAGCATCGCATCAACCATGGCGGTCACCGCCAGCTCAATGCCGCGATCTACCGGACCGTCATCGTGAGGATGAGATTCCACGAGCCGACGATCGCCTACGTCGCCCGCCGCACCGCCGAAGGCAAGAGCAAACGCGACATCATCCGCTGCCTCAAGCGCTACGTCATCCGCGAGGTCTACCACCTCGTCAAGACCGACCCTAGAACCGGCGAAATCGCGAGTTGACAACTATAGGAGCATCGACGCCTATGTCGAGCGCTATGAGAGGCTCGCCGCGTGATCGGGTACTACATCCACCACCACGGGCTCGGCCACCTCGCCCGCGCGACCCGGATCGTTTCGGCGTGCCGGACACCCGTGACGGCCTTCAGTTCGCTGCCGCGCCCCGACTCCTGGCCCGGCGACTGGTTCGAGCTTCCCGACGACCGCAGCGACGCGCCGGTCCGACCGGATGCGGGCGGCGTCCTCCACTGGGCCCCGCTCGACCACCCCGGCCATCGCCGACGCTTCGGGATGCTCGCCGAGCGGCTCGCCGCCGATCTCGACGCGATGGTCGTCGACGTGTCGACCGAGGTGACGCTCCTGTCGCGCCTGTTCGGCGTCCGCACGGCCGTCGTCGCGCAGCGCGGCGACCGCAGCGACCGCCCGCACCGCACGGCATGGGATGCGGCCGACCGCATCCTCGCGCCCTGGACGCCGGCCACGGCCGAGCCGTGGTGGCCGCAGGAGTGGGCGGCGAAGACGGTGCATCTCGGCGCGCTCTCCCGGTTCGACGACCGGCCGTCGCCCGCTCCGCGGCACCTCGCGGATGCGGCACCCGCTGAGCCCGAGACGACCGCCCGCCGGACGGTGCTGCTGCTGTGGGGCGGAGGCAGCGACCTCGACGCGGCGGCGACCGACGCGGCCCGCGAGGCCACTCCCGGCTGGACCTGGCGGGTGTGCACGCCCCGGCAGCCGTCACCGGACCTGTGGACCGATCTGCTCGCGGCGGATGTCGTCGTCGCCCACGGCGGGAACAACGCGATCGCCGAGATCGCCGCCGCGCGCCGTCCCGCCGTCGTCATCGCGCAACCGCGACCCTTCGACGAGCAGCATGCGAACGTCTCAGCGTTGCGCCGGGCGGGCTGCGCCATCGGGCTCGACGCATGGCCGACGGATGCGGACTGGCCGCGTCTGCTCGAGCGGGCGCTCGCGACGGGCGGCGAGCGCTGGGCCGTCTGGCACGACGGCCGCGGCGTCGACCGAGCGGCCGCCACCATCGACACGCTCGCGGAGGAGGGACGATGCGGCTCGCGATCGTGACCATCGCCGCGGGACGGCACGACCACCTCCGCCGACAGCGCGAATGGGTCGCCCGCCTCGATCCGGCCCCGCTCACGCACCTCGTCGTCTCGATGGGCGACCCCGAGCTGCGCGGGATCGTCGCCGCGGTCGATGCGCCGCACCGCGTCGTCGAACTCCCCCGCGCCGAGCACCTCCCGCTCGCCCGCGCCCGGAACACCGGAGTCGACGCCGCACGCGACGCCGGCGCCGACGCGGTCGCGCTGCTCGACGTCGACTGCCTCCCCGACCGCCGATTCGTCGCCGTTCACCTCGACGCACTCGCCGCCGCGTCGGCGTCGGCCGACCCGGCGGCGATCAGCGGACGGGTGAAGTACCTGCCGCCGGGGATCGACGACGCCGATCACACTCCGGACAACCTCGCCCTCCTGGGCGAGGACCACGACGTTCGCGTCGTCCCGGCAGACGCCGCGCTCGAACCGGGCGACCCGCGCCCGCTCTGGTCGCTCAACATCGGGATGACGCTCGACGACTGGGATCGCGTCGGCGGATTCGACGAGGCGTACACCGGCTACGGCGGCGAGGACACCGATTTCGGGCAGCGCCTCGACGCCGCGGGCGGGACGATGTGGTGGACCGGCCGGGCGCTCGCCTATCACCAGTACCACCCGGTCAGCCGTCCCCCGCTCGAGCACGTCGAGGACATCGTCCGCAACGCCGAACTCTTCCGGGACCGCTGGGGGTTCGTGCCGATGGCGGGGTGGCTGGAGGAGTTCGAGCGCCGCGGACTCGTCGTGCAGTCGGGCGGCCGCTGGCGCGTCGCCTAGTCGGCGTGGCTCAGCCGGCGGCGCCGCGTCCGAAGACCTCGACGATCTTCGCGTCGAAGGCCGGCAGGTCGTCGGGCGTGCGCGAGCTCACGAGGTTCCCGTCGACGACGACCTCCTCATCGACCCAGGTCGCTCCGGCGTTGCGGAGATCGGTCTGGAGCGAGGGGTACGAGGTGAGGGTCCGGCCGCGGACCGCGTCGGCCTCGACGAGCGTCCAGGCCGCGTGGCAGATCGCCCCGAGGGGACGGTCGGCCTCGACGTGACGACGCACGATGCCGACCGCGTCCGCATTCATGCGGAGCTTGTCGGCGTTGCCCGTGCCGCCGGGGAGGATGATCGCGTCGAACTCGGCCTGCGCGGCATCGGCGGTCGTGCGGTCGACGGGCACCTCGGTGCCGTTCTTCCCGGTGATCGTGCCGGCCGCCGGGGCGAGCACCTCGACGGTCGCGCCGGCGTTGCGGACGGCCTCGAGCGGCGAGGAGAGTTCCGAGTCCTCGAAGCCGTCGGTGGCGATGACGGCGACGGTGGTGCCGGTGAGATCGGTCATGGTCGTGCTCCTGTTCGCTGTGCGTGGTCGCTGGATGCGCTGGCCCGGCCACCGTAGGCAGCCCGGCCGAGGATGCGGTGTGAACCGGTGCGGTGCGCCCGGGCACAGTGCGGACCGCCGGGCACCCGGCCCCGGCTCGCGTCAGTCCGGCGCGCCGGGCACCTGCTCGGGAGCGAGCTCGCGGACCGGCACGACGACGGTGTCGGCGAGCCGCCAGTCGAGGTCGCGGACGAGATCGCGCGCGTGATCGAGACGGTCGAGCGTGATCGACTCGCCGGCGCGCGGCACGACGAAGCACTCCGCGTGCAGCACGTGGCCCTCGTCGCGGATGCGGGCGCCCGCCGCGACCACCCAGGGCAGTTCCCGGAGCGCATCGCAGACCTCCTCGACGATCGGGTCGTCGTCCTCCCCGTCGTAGGTCGTCGGGCGGGCGTCGGCGAGCGAGCGGACCGCATCCATGAGGAGCGAGACGCCGTCCTTGAGGATGCTCGCCGCGACGAAGATCGCTGCGGCCGCATCCGCCCACCACAGCCCCGCACCCACGCCGAGGACGCCGACGATCGTCGCGAGCGCGGTCTGCCAATCGGCCTTCGACATGTCGGCGTCGGCGTAGACGACCTTGTCGTGGAGCACCTGCGCCGGCTTCTGCTTGAGTCGGCCGAGGATCATCGGGCCGATCGCGACCACGAGCATCGCCGCGCACATGAGCCAGCCCGACCACAGCTGCCAGCCGAACAGCACGACCGTCCCCATCGGGGGACGATCACCGGCGATGAGACCGAGCGTCGAATCGATGAGGACGTAGCTGCCGAGCGTGAACAGCGCGACGGCGGCGACGAGGTGCGCGATGCCGATCGCCCGGTGGTACCCGTAGGGGTGCTCCTCCGAGGGCGCTCGGCGGATGACGCGGACGGCGACGAGGAAGGCGATCGGCGGCAGCAGCGACAGGGTGTCCTCGATCCAGGCGGCCTTCATCGCCTGCGACGAGCCCGAGACGAGGAAGACGAGGACGACGGAGAACGACATCGCGGCGAGCGTGATCCATTCGAGCCGGATCGCCCGCCGCAGGGCATCCTGCTGCTCCGGCGGCAGCGAGGTGCCGCCGAACCGCGTCCCATCGCTGCGTCGCGTCGACCGATCGTCGCTCATGACTCGCGTCCCGAGTCGTGGAGGTAGGTCTCGAGCGAGACGAGCAGCGCGTTCTCGCCGGACTTCACGAGGAACACGAGGCGCTCCTCCTTCCCCTCGGCATCGAGCGCGGTGCCGTACGGACGGGTCAGCGCGGCCTCGGCCGACCACGGCGTGTCGTCGGGGAAGCCGCCGGCGACGATGTCGACCTCGCCCCGCTCGAGCAGCGCGACCATGTCGGTCTCCGAACCGTGCTCGAACCGCACGTCGACGCCGAGGGATTCGGCGTAGCCGGTGAGGATCTCGGCCTCGAGCCCCTCGATGCGATCCTCATCCCGGATGTCGATGTGCGGAAGATCCTCGGTGACGCCGACGACGAGACCGTCCTCGCGGACACGCTCGAGCGTGCCGTCGACATCGGCGGGATAGCCGCCGCTGCACGCACTGAGCAGGAGCATCCCGGGCACGAGCGCGTACGCGGCCGCACGCCGACGCCCGCCCGCCGCAGTCCGCCGACGGCTCGGTGAGATCGGCATCGTGTGTCCCTTCGTGGTGTTCGCCACCATGATGTCGAGTCTAACCCGGGAGCGGGCTGCCGGGTGGGCAACGTTTCCGGCTCAGTCACCACCGCCGCCGTCGCCGCCGCCGCCATCGCCGCCACTGTCCCCGCCATCGCTGGAATCGCTGCACTCGCCGCCGTCCGCGGAGCCGTCGTCGCACTTCCAGTCGTCCTGCGCGGTCGTCGACCCGCCGCCGCCATCGGTGCCGGCGGCGCCGGAACCCATCGCCGCCGCGATCGCCACCGCGGCCCAGGACGGGTGGACCCATTGCGCCGGCAGGAGGTACGCCTTGCGCGTCCCCACCGACTCCAGCACCGGCCGTACCCGCGCCGTCACATAGGCGGGCGGGGTGTGCGGCGAGGCGCCCGGCGCGCCGTAGATCGTGATCGTGATGGTGCCCGCCTCGTCCGCCGCCGCACGCCGCCACGCGCGCCAGCGTCGCCCGTCCGTGAGCGGTCGCCAGGCGGACGGTCCGAGCGTCGACTGCCGGTGGATCTCCTGCATGAGCCCGATCGCCCGCGGCACGTCGCCCGCCTCGCGCAGGGCGATCCGCTCGACGGGCAGCCCGGTGTGCCGATCGCGCCACTGCCAGTTCCGTGCCGCGCTGATCCCGCCGAGCGCGATGAGGAGGCCGAAGATGGCCATGGTGATCCCGATCGGCAGGGCGCCCACGTCCTCGCGGCTGCCCCCACCGATGATGCTGATGACGAATCCGACGCCGAGCACGAGCGCGGGAACGCCGAACAGGACCGGAAGGATCATCCGCCCCCACCGCATCCCCGCCCGCACACGGACGAAGGGGAACGCGGGGTCGAGCGCGGACGGATCGTGGCGCCACAGCCGCTTCTGCGTGGTGTCGTGCGGTTCGGGCACGATGCGGACCGGTGGTGACGAACGCATCCCTGCCGGCATTTCCCCTCCTCGGCGCGGTTCGTCCGGCAGGGTACCGGCCGCGGGCGTCGTGAGCGTGAGCGGCGCCGTCAAGACGGAGCGAACGGGCTGCTATCCGAGCACGTCGCGGCGCGAGAGCGCCCAGGCCGCGACCGCGACGAGGAGCGCCGAGACGCCCCACAACAGCCCCAGTCCACCCCAATCGACGCCGTTCGCGAGCGGCTCGGAGCCGTACGCCCACGCGAACGGCGAGAGGTTCCGCAGCCATTCGAGGCCGTCGTTCATCTTGCCGACGGCGTCGAACGCGTGCCCGAGCACGGCGACGGCGGCCCCGGCACCGAGCGCCCACACACGGCGCCCGGTCAGCGCGCCGGCCGCGAGCGCGGTCGTCCCCGCCAGGGCCCCGAGCCCGACCCACGCGAGCGTCGTCGCGAGGATGTTCGCCGGTTCGAGGTCGAGTTCGAACGCCGGACTCATCACCGTGAGCAGCCCGAACACGACCCCGCCGAGGAGGAGCAGCTTCACGATCAGCGCCGCGGCGCTCTCGAGCGCGACCTGGACGCGACCGACGGCGTGGGCGAGGGTGAGTTCGAGCCGGCCGGTCTCCTCCTGACCGGCGATGGCGGCGGCGCCCCAGCCGATGCTCGCGATCGTGATGAGGACGAAGCCGAGCAGCCCGAAGAACGAGGCCTGCGCGTACCCGGCGCCGCTCGCCATATCGTCATAGCCGAGGGTCTGCACGAGCTCTGCCGGGAGCTGATCGATGAGCTCGGTGATCTCCGGGCCCTGGAGGGTCGGATAGAGCGGCAGATAGAGCGCGAGCACCGCGATGATGCCGAGTGCCCAGCCGACGAGCCCGCGCCATCCGTCGAGGAGGGTGCGCCGCAGGATCGGCAGCGCGGAGGTCCGGTGCGGGACGGCGTGCGTCGGAGTGCTCATGTTCGCTGTGCTCATGTTCGCGGTGCTCATTTCCCGCTCTCCGTTCGCGAGTAGAGGTCGAGCACCGAGGTCTCGAGATCCGGTTCCTCGATCGACAGGTCGCGGATGGTGAACTCCGCGAGCGCCTTGATCACCGGGTCGATCTCGCCGCGCACGGTGGCGTCGAGGCTCACGTGACCGGATGCGGTCGGTTCGGCGCTGAGGTCGTGGAGCATCGGCAGCCAGGCGAGGCGGGCCCGGATCGCCTCGGCGCTCGCGCCGTCGAGGATCGCGCGCAGCTGCGCGACGCTCGCGAGCCGCAGCGAGGCGACGTCGCCGCGGGCGACGATGCGGCCGGCCGAGAGCACGACCATCTCGTCGGCGACATGCTGCAGTTCGCTGAGGATATGGGAGCTGAGGAGCACCGTCTGGCCGGCGTCGCGGGCCTCGGCGACCATCGTGAGGAACTCGCGCTGCATGAGGGGGTCGAGTCCGCTCGTCGGTTCGTCGAGGATGAGGAGCTCCGGCCGGTGCATGAACGCCTGGATGAGGCCGAGCTTCTGCCGGTTCCCCTTCGACAGTGCGCGGGCCGGCCGGTCGAGGTCGAGGCCGAGCCGTTCGGCGTAGCCCTCGACCGTTCCCGGCTCGACGGGCCCGCTGAGCTGCGCGAGATGGTGCAGGAGGGTCCGCCCCCGCATCCGCTCGGCGAGTCGCCATTCGCCCGGAAGGTAGCCGATGCGGCAGCGCTGGGCCGCGTTCGAGCGGCGCGGCTCGCGCCCGAGCACGGTGAGTTCGCCCGCCGTGGGGCGGATGATGTCGACGAGCATGCGGAGCATCGTCGTCTTCCCGGCGCCGTTCGGGCCGACGAGGCCGACGACGCTGCCCCGGTCGACGCGCAGGTCGATGCCGTCGATGGCGAGGTGGGTGCCGTAGCGCTTCTCCAGCGCTCGGGCTTCGATGACGGCGGTCATGCGCGGTCCTTCGTCTCGGAATCGGGTCGATCGTGCGGCCCGACTCCATTCTGCTCGACGAGATGACGGCGCGGTTCAGGGCCTGGAGCGCCCCGGCGGCCCGGGCTGCGGTGTACTCGCGGTGCACTCGCGGCGTACTCACGGTGACTCGTCAGTGCGGGCGGCATGCGCCGCCCGCGTCACGTCAGGCTCGACGCTTCGACTCCGTGCTCCTCGAGGTCCCGCGCTTCGCGGTCGATGACTTCGCCGTCGACGCCTTCGACGCCGAGGACTTCGACGTCGATGACTTCGCCGACGAGGACTTCGCCGACGACTTCGCGGTCGACTTCGCCGACTTCGTCGAGCCCGATGTCGCGTCGGTCTTCGAGGATGCCGACGCGGACTTCGTGCGAGACGTCGACGACGACTTCGCGCGCGACTTCGACGCGGACCCGCCCGCATCCTCGCCCGTCGAGGTCTCGGCCGCATCCTCCGCCGCCTCACCCGCCGAGTCCCCATCCTTCGTGCCCCGTTTGCGCGCGAGGCTGCGCTTGAGCACCTCCATGAGGTCGATCACCTCGGCGCCCTCGCCCTCATCGCCCTTCTCGGCCACCGCCGCATCCCCGAAGGTCTCGGCCGTGTCGACCGCATCGCCGTGCTCGAGTTTCGCGTCGACGAGCTTGCGCAGCTCCTCCTGGTAGTCGTCGGTGAACTGCGAGGGGTCGAAATCGTCGGCGTACTGCTCGACGAGCGCGGCCGCCATCTTGAGTTCCTGCGCGGTCACCTTCGCCCGGCTCTTCACCGCCGGGAAGTCGACGTCGCGCACTTCGTCGGCCCACAGCAGGCCCTGCAGCACGAGGACCTTGTCGCGCACCCGCAGCACCCCGAGACGCGTCTTCTGCCGGAGCGAGAAGCGCACGACCGCCGTGAGATCGGTCTGCTCGAGCGTCTCGCGCAGCAGCAGATACGATTTCGGCGACTTCCCCGTCGGCTCGAGGAAGTAGGGCTTCTCGAGCATGACCGGGTCGACCTGCCCGCTCGGCACGAACTGGACGACCTCGATCTCGTCCTTCATCGCCGCGGGCAGCTCGTCGAAGTCCTCCTGCTCGAGGATGACGGTGCGCTCGCCGTCGTCGTAGGCGCGGTCGATGTCCTGGTACGGAACCGTCTTCCCGCACACCTCGCAGGTGCGCTGGTACTTGATGCGCCCGCCGTCGTCGGCGTGCACCTGATGGAACTCGAGGTCGTGGCTCTCGGTCGCCCCGTAGAGCTTCACGGGGACGTTGACGAGGCCGAAGGAGACGGAGCCGGTCCAGATCGCGCGCATACCGCAGGGTCGCATCCGTGCCCGTGATCCCCCTGCAAGCCGACTCCCGGGCCCCGTGCAGGCACGCACGGGAGCATCGGCGCATGACTCGCGAGCAGACCGTCACCGTCGCCGGGCGCACGCTGCGCGTCTCGAACCTCGACAAGGTGCTGTATCCGGCGACGGGGACGACGAAGGCCGACGTCCTCGACTACTACGCGCGGGTCGCCCACGTCCTCATCCCGCAGGCCGCGTGGCGCCCCGCGACCCGCAAGCGGTGGCCGGACGGGGTCGGCACGGAGGATGCGGCGGGCACGTTCTTCTTCCGGAAGGATCTCGAGGACTCGGCGCCCGACTGGGTGCCGCGCGCGACGATCGAGCACCGCGAGCACACGAACACGTACCCGCTCGTCAACGACCCGGCCGTCCTCGCCTGGCTCGGCCAGGTCGCGGCGCTCGAGATCCACACGCCGCAGTGGCGGTTCGACGCGGCGCTCGCACCGGCGAACCCCGACCGACTCGTGTTCGACCTCGACCCGGGCCCGGGCGTCGCGCTCCCCCAGGTCGCGGAGGTCGCTCGCCGGTGCCGCGAGGTCCTCCTCGACATGGGCATGGATGCGGTCCCGGTCACGAGCGGGTCGAAGGGCATCCATCTCTACGCTCCCCTCGACGGCCGTCACACCTCGGATGAGGCGAGCGCCGTCGCGCACGAGCTCGCACGGGCGCTCGAGACCGACCACCCCGACGAGATCGTGAGCAGCATGAAGAAGTCGGTGCGCGAGGGGAAGGTGTTCGTCGACTGGAGCCAGAACAACGGGAGCAAGACGACGATCTGCCCGTACTCGCTGCGCGGCCGGACGCATCCGATGGTCGCCGCGCCCCGCACCTGGGAGGAACTCGAGGACCCCGACCTCGCGCACCTCGACGTCGAGGCGGTGCTCGAGCGGGTCGAGGCGGTGCTCGACCCCATCGCCGGGCTCGGCTGGGTCGGCGCGGGCGCACCGGTGGATGCGGAGTCGGGCGCGGCGGCGACGGCGGGCCGGGACCTCCTCGAGACGTATCGGAGCATGCGCGACGCGTCGAAGACGCCGGAGCCGGTGCCCGCCGAACCGCTGCGCGGCAGCCACGATGCGCCGATCGCCGACGGCGCGAACGCGCCCTCGTTCGTCATCCAGGAGCACCACGCGAGCCGGCTCCACTGGGACTTCCGGCTCGAGCACGCGGGAGTGCTCGTGTCGTGGGCGGTGCCGAAGGGGCCGCCGCTCGAGAGCGACGAGAACCGGCTCGCGGTGCAGACCGAGGACCATCCGCTCGACTACGGCGGCTTCGAGGGGACGATCCCGAAAGGCGAATATGGCGCCGGCACGGTGTCGATCTGGGATGCGGGGACGATCGAGATCGAGAAGTGGCGCGAGGGCAAGGAGGTCATCGCGGTCCTCCACGGCCGCCCCGACGGCGGTCTTGGCGGCGTACCCCGCCGCTACGCCCTCATCCGCACGCACGGGATGGGCCGCGGCGGCGGCGCGAAGGACGACCGGAACTGGCTCCTCCACCTCATGAAGGAGCAGCCGGATGCGGACGCGCCGGGGCCGACGTCCTCCGCATCCCGGACGCGGACGAAGGCCGAAGGTGCCGACGAGCCCGCCGCATCCCGCACGCGGCCACGGGACCCGACGCGGGCCAACGACGAGGAGACGTCGATCGCTCCGATGCTCGCGACGCTCGGCACCGCCGCCGATATCACCGGCGACGAGGAATGGGCGTTCGAGATGAAATGGGACGGCGTCCGCGCCGTGGCCGCGATCACCCCCGAGGGCGACGTCGTCCTGCGCAGCCGCACCGGCCGCGATATGACCGCGACCTACCCCGAACTCGCAGCGCTCGCCGACGTCGTCGACCCGGCCGTCCGCGACGCGGGCGTCACGATCGTCGATGGCGAGATCGTCGCCCTCGCCGAGGGGCGACCGGATTTCGGACTCCTCCAGCAGCGGATCGGGCTCACCAAGCGCGCCCAGGTCGAGGCGGCGATGGCCTCGACGCCGGTGAAGCTCATGGTGTTCGATCTGCTCCGCCGCGGCGGCGAGCACCTCCTGCGACGCACCTACCGCGAACGCCGCGACGCCCTGTTCGAGACGCTCCGCGAGGACGATCCCATCCTCCTCCCCCACGCCGACCACGACGACCTCGACCACGCGATGGCGCTGAGCCGGCGGCTGCGGCTCGAGGGGGTCGTCGCGAAGCGGGAGTCGAGCGTCTACCAGCCGGGCAAGCGTGGGCGCTCCTGGGTGAAGGTGAAGCATTCGAAGCACCAGGAGGTCGTCGTCGTCGGCTGGCGCGCCGGCCAGGGCGGTCGATCCGGCCGCGTCGGCTCGCTCCTCGTCGCCGTCCCGGATGCGGACGGCACGCTCCGCTACGCCGGCCGCGTCGGCAGCGGCTTCGCGGAGCGCGATCTCGACGCGATGGCGACGAAATTCGGGCAGCGGGCCCGGAAGACCCCGCCGCTCGACGACGTTCCCGCGGCGGATCGACGCGATGCGACGTGGGTCCGCGCCGATCTCGTCGGCGAGGTGCAGTACACGGAGGTGACGGGCGAGGGGCGGTTCCGGCATCCGGTGTGGCGCGGGTGGCGCCCGGACAAGGCGGCCTCCGAGGTGCGCTGGGAGTAGCGTTCGCGTATGCCGATCGCCCCGTTCTCCGCGCAGCAGCGCCGTGTGCTGCCGACGGTGCTCATCCCGGCATTCATGTCGCTGCTCGCGGTCTCGATCGTCAACGTCACGCTGCCGTCGATCCGCGATTCGTTGCACGCGGACACCTCCGACCTCCAGTGGGTCGTCACCGGCTATGCGCTCGTCTTCGGCGTCGTGCTCGTCGCGGCCGGCCGCGCGGGCGATGTCTGGGGTCGCGGACGGCTCTTCGTCGCCGGGCTCGCACTCTTCGGCACCGGCGCCCTGCTGTCCGGGCTCTCGCCCGACATGCTCGTGCTCAACCTCGCCCGCGTCCTCATGGGCCTCGGTTCGGGGGTCCTCAGCCCGCAGGTCTCCGGCATCATCCAGCAGTACTTCCAGGGCGAACTGCGCGGACGCGCCTTCGGGCTCTTCGGCGGGGTCGTCGGAGTCTCGGTCGCCGTCGGTCCGGTCCTCGGCGGCGCACTCGTCGCGATGTTCGGCCCGGAATGGGGCTGGCGCAGTTCGTTCCTCGTCAACGTGCCGATCGCCGCCATCGCGATCGTCGCCGCGCGGCGCTTCCTGCCGACCACGGCCTGGGAGCCGGTCGCGCCGGACGACCCGAGTTCGACGACCGGGAGCCTGCCCGTGGTGACCGCTGCGGCAGCGGATGCGGACCGACGGGAGGGCGGACGTCACCGGGGCCGCGCCGATTTCGACCCGATCGGGATGCTGCTCCTCGCGGCGGCGACGCTCGCCGTCATGCTCCCGTTCATGGAATGGGCGCTCGGCGCCTGGGTCTGGATCGTGCTCGCGGTCGGGATCGTCCTCGTCGCCGTCTGGGTGTGGTGGGAGCTGCGCTATCGTTCCCGCGGCGGCACCCCGATGGTCGATATGGAGCTCTTCCGCACGCGGTCGTTCGCGAACGGATCGCTGCTCATCGCGCTCTACTTCTTCGGCTACACGAGCGTCTGGCTGCTCGTGGCGCAGTACATGCAGATCGGGCTCGGGCATCCGGCGCTCGCCGCCGGGCTCATCGGACTGCCTTCGGCGATCGCCGGGGCGATCACCGCGCCGATCGCGGGTCGCTACGTCGTCCGGGTGGGCCGGGTCATGGTGCTCTGGGGTCTCGGCATCGGTGTCCTCGGCCTCGCCGCGAGCGCCGCCATCGTCCTCGCGCACGATTCGACCGGCCTCAGCGAGTGGTGGCTCCTGCTCACCCTCGGGCTGCTCGGAATCGGCCAGGGCCTCGTCGTCTCGCCGAACCAGACGCTCACCCTCGCCGACGTGCCGCTCGCCTATGCGGGAAGCGCCGGCGGCATCATCCAGACCGGTCAGCGCATCGGCACGTCGATCGGCATCGCGGTCATCACGGGGATCGCGTTCTCGCTCGCGGCGACGAACGGCTGGGGACCGGCCCTCGCCGTCGGATTCGCCGCGATCATCATCGTGCTCATCCTCGCTGCCGCCGTCGCGGTCGCCGACCTCGTCGCGCAGCGCCGCGCCGGCCGTTAGCGCCTGGCGGGGGTCTTGCTTCCGGTCGAGCGCGCGCCGTGAACGGCCCCACGTGGGAGGCTGGGCCCATGCTCCCGCATCCGGACCTCGTGCTGCTGCGGCGCGTGCGCGACCGCATCGACCGCGAGTTCGATCGACCGCTCGACGTGCCCGAACTCGCCCGTGGCGTCCACATGTCGGCGGGGCATCTCTCGCGCCGGTTCAAGGCGGTCTACGGCGAGTCGGTCTACTCGTACCTCATGACCCGCCGGATCGAGCGGGCGATGGCGCTGCTGCGCCACTCCGACCTCTCGGTCACGGAGATCTGCATGACCGTCGGGTTCTCGTCGCTCGGAACGTTCAGCACCCGCTTCGCCGAACTCGTCGGGATGCCGCCGTCGGCGTACCGGGAGGCGGCGAACGCCGACGACGCACTCGGTGTGCCCGCCTGCATCCTTCGCCGCATCGACCGACCGATCAGGAATCGAGAAGCTCCCCCGTGGTCGGCTTCGTAGTCTGGCGTCCATGACGATCACCATCCATTCCAGCTTCCTCCCCCACCTCGACCCCGACGCCTCGCTCGCGTTCTACCGCAATCTGCTCGAATTCGAGGTGCGCCTCGACGTCGGCTCCGGCACGATGCGCTGGATCACCCTCGGTGCACCCGGTCAACCCGACACGAACGTCGTCCTGCAGCCACCGACCTGCGATCCCGGCCTCACCGAGGCCGAGCAGGCGACGATCGCCGACCTCATGGCGAAGGGCAGCTACGCCGCGCTCAATCTCGCCAGCGACGACCTCGACGGCCTCTTCGCGCGGCTCGAGGGCGCCGGCGTCGAGATCGTGCAGGAACCGAAGGACCAGCCGTACGGCCTGCGCGACGCCGCCGTCCGCGACCCCGCGGGCAATCTCATCCGCATCCAGGCGAAGGAGGCCTGATCATGGCCGGGTTCACGAAGGCCGAGCGCGAGGCGATGCAGGAGCGCGCGGAAGAACTCCGCGCCGAGAAGGGCGGGAAGACGAAGGCGAAGAACCTCGAGGCCCTCCTCGAGACGATCGAGGAGCTGCCCGCCGGCGACCGGGCGATCGCCGTCGCCCTCCACCAGGTCGTCACCGAAGTCGCCCCGCACCTCGATGGCCGCACCTGGTACGGCATGCCGGCATACGAACTCGACGGCGACGTCGTCCTGTTCCTCCAGGTGACGAGCAAGTTCGACACTCGGTATTCGACGCTCGGCTTCAACCAGGATGCCCGACTCGACGACGGCGAGATGTGGCCGACCCACTTCGCCATCCCGAAACTCACCGACGACGTCGTGAAGCGAATGCGAACCCTCGTGCGCACGGCGGTCGGCGACTGAGCTCGGCGCCGCGAAACTCACTGCCGACGCACAGCGCAGCCGCGGCGATTCGTTCTAGCGTCGCTGGTGGATCCACCACCAGTTCCCTCGCCCGGTCAGAAGGAGTCCGTCCATGCCCACGCTCGCGACCTACATCGCCTTCCTCGGCAACGCCGAGGAGGCCTTCGCCCACTACCACGACGTCTTCGGCGGCGACCTCCAGGTCATGAAGTACGGCGACTTCCCGCCGATGGAGGGCATGCCCTTCGAGCCCGACCCGAACAGCGCCGCGCACATCCAGCTCGACCTCCCCGGCGGCCGCATCTGCGGCGCCGACGCGGTGCCGGGCGAGGACTACGCCGTGCGCGACACCATCTACTCGATGCTCTACACCTTCGAGACCGTCGACGAGGCGAAGGACCGCATCCAGAAGCTCGTGGATGCGGGCGGCACGGTGCAGATGCCGTTCGAGCCAGCCCCATGGGGCGGCCACTACGGCCAGGTCTTCGACAAGTTCGGGATCATGTGGTCGTTCGACGTGCCGGACGAGGACGCCTAGGTCCTCACGCACCGTCCTGCGCCGCAGTTCCGTCGGCCCGCGCCATCTCGAGATCGGCGCGGGCCGAGCGCCGTTCCGGCCCCGATTGGGCGGACTCCCCGGGTGATCTGGGACGATCAGGGCAGCCGACCGCAGCCGCGGTCCCCGCATCGCATCGAGGAGGAACCCATGTCCGATGGCGCCGGCCCCGTGTTCAAGAGCAAGACCGACCTCAGCCGCGACGAGCTCGCCGATCTCTTCCAGACCCTCGCCGACCGCGCGAGCGAGGGCAGCCTCACGCTGAGCACCGGCACCGAACAGGTCGTGTTCGACCTGCCCGACGGCTGCCTCGTCGAGCTCGAGGTCGCCGACTCGGCCGTCCAGGGCGGCTTCGAGCGCGAACTCGAACTCGAGATCACCTGGCGCGTCGACGAGACGGGCGCTCCGATCGAGGGGCAGACCCCGAAGCGCGGCTTCACGATCTCCTGATCGGCGCGCGCGGCCTCCGGCGATGGGATTCCCGGAGGCTGTCGCCGGTCACTTCCGCGACACGACGCGCAGCGCGCCGATGATCCCGACGAGGAAGAGGACACTTCCCCCGGATATCGCTGCGGCGTTGAACGCATCCGGTCTCGGGAGGTCCATGCAGACGTCGGTCACGAACGCAGCAACTGACGGGATTCTGCGCAAGTGACGTCGTCGCGAGGCGGTCAGTTGCGCAGAAGCCCGTCAGTTCCGAGCGACGACGGCATCGGCGTTCTGCGGGCGCACCTGCCGAGGGCGATGGCGATGCCGCGCTCTGCCGCGGCACTCAGCCGTTGCGCGCCGAACGGAACACGCCGAACACGGCCCCGATGAACAGCACGATCCCCGCGACGATCGCGCCGGTCGTGATCGCCTCCGAGCGAGGCGTCCCCATAATGAACTCCGACACGAGCCACGCACCGAGGCCCACGATGATCGCGGCCACCGTCGCCGTACCGACCGCGACGAGCGCGGCGTTCATCCCCGTCCGATTCGTGTTGTCCGCCACGATTCCATTCCCCTTTCCCGCGCGCGTCCCGCATCCGTCGCGTGGAGGGTACGAACGCGACCTTGGAGTGCCATGGGCACGCGAAGCGATCGCGAACGTCAGTGGGTGGCGCCGAGCGGCACCGCGAGGTCGGCGTCGTGCGCGCCGATGGCGCGCAGCGCCGCGATGAGGGCCCGGGCCGTGTCCTCGATCGGCAGCGACGGCGCACCAGGATGCGCGGCCGCCTGCTCGGGCGAGTACGGCACATGGACGAAGCCGGACCGCATCCTCGGCCGCTCGCGCTGCGCGTGACGCAGGACGCCGTACATGAGGTGATTGCACACGTACGTGCCGGCGGTGTTCGACAGTTCGGCCGGAATTCCGATGTCGCGGATCGCCTGCACCATCGCCTTCACGGGAAGCGTCGAGAAGATCGCCGGCGGGCCATCGGGGTCGATCATGCGGTCGATCGGTTGGCCGCCCGCGTTGTCCGGGATGCGGGCATCGTCGAGGTTGATCGCGACGCGCTCGGGAGTGACCGCGCCGCGGCCCCCGGCCTGCCCGACGCACAGGACCGCATCCGGCTCGAGACGCCCGATCGCCGCGATGACGACGTCGACGGAGCGCCCGAAGGCGGTCGGCACCTCGAGCGCGTCGACCTGCATCCCGTCGAGGTGCGGCGGCAGGAGCCGGACGGCATCGAGGGACGGGTTCGTCGCCTCACCGTCGAACGGCTCGAATGCGGTGACGAGGATGCGCATGTCGCGAGCCTAGCCCTGCACTGCGGCCCGTCGACGGCGGCGCATCCCAGCACCGGAGCATCGCGCCGCCGCGCGGACCGTGTCAACGGCCGGACACGGATGCCTCGGCGAACGCCCACCACTTGCGGGCAAGGGCCGGGTCGGAGGCCTGCGCCGAGCGCGCGCACAGCACCGGATATCCGCGCAGGCCGCGAACGCCGTCGGGTCCGACGTAGCTGCACGGGGCCAGTGGTTGCGTCGCGGCATAGAGGATGCTGAGGGCCGCCTGCGGGACGGGGTTCGCCATCGCCGCGGCGATCCGGTCGACCGCGGCCCGGCCGAAGCGGGTCCGGGCGGCGTTCGCGAGCTCCGTGCCCGCCCAGCCCGGATGGGCGAGCTGCACGTCGACCGGACTGCCATGCGCGGTGAGCCGGTCCTGCAGCGCCCGCGCCCAGAGGAGGTCCGCGAGCTTCGATTGACCGTAGGCGGCGGCCGTGCTCCAGCGGCGGTGCTGGAAATGCGGATCATCGAAATCGAGGCGCGCCGTGAAGTGCGCCAGCGATCCGAGGATGACGACGCGGCGGCGGATGCGATCGAGCACGAGATTCGTGAACAGGAACGGAGCGAGCGCGTTCACGCCGAGGTGGAGTTCGAACCCCTCCGCCGTCGTCGTGCGAGTGGTCGTCGTGACCCCGGCGTTGTTGATGAGCACGTCGATCGGTGGGACCTGTTCGGCGGCGCCGCGAACGCTCGAGAGCTGCGCGAGATCGAGTTCGATGATCTGGATCTGCGCGGGCGACGCTTCCCCGGATGCGGTCGCGAGGCGCTGCGCGACCTCGGCACCGCGGGTGGTGTCGCGGACCGCGAGGACGAGCTCGGCGCCGTGCTCGGCCGCGATCCGCGCGGTTTCGAGCCCGAGCCCACGAGTCGCCCCGGTGATGAGCCAGCGCTGCCCGCTGAGATCCGGGATCTGGTCGAATCCCCAGCGCGGTGACGGCGTCATGCGATCGGACGGTCGGTGGGCCATGCTCGTCTCCCCTTGATAGGCCTGATACTCAGAGTTTCCAGTGAGCCTGGAGTGCATTGCACATTCTCAGCGAACTGATAGGCTCGCCAATGTCGGCGTTGTATGCGACGGACCCGAACAGCGGGACCACACAGCGTCGCACGTTGGGGGAGCATTATGACGACCTTCAGGGCAACGCTCGCACTTCGGCCCCTTGTGGCCATCGCCGCCGTTCTCGGACTCATCGGCGCCGTCTTCTTCGGCGCCGCGATGGCCATGGCCACGAACAAGGGCACCCAGTCCGGTGTCTCGACCGAGGGCTGCAATGTCGCCTGGAACACGACCGCGGTCATGGACGAGGACCTCAAGAACGATGACGCGGAGTACCCGGGGCTCATGACGAGCGTCGACGGCACCCCGACGGACTCGTTCGTCAACGGCGGGTACATCAAGGAGGTCAACCCCGTCCTCGGTGACCCCGGCCTGTTCGAGATGAACCACTTCTACTACGGCAGCGGTGACACGCTGACGCAGGTGTGGCGCATCCCGACCGCCACCGACTCCACGATCCTCGACGCGAAGGTCACCTTCACGCTCCCCACCGAGGTGAAGGACCTCAAGGTCACCTTCGACTCGACCTCGACGAACGCGAACATGGTGAAGTGGGGCGGCAACTACGCGAAGTACACGTGGGCGTCGCAGGCCACCGCCGTCGACAACGGGAACGGCACCTGGACCGTCGACCTCGGCGACCTCGTCGCCGGCACCGGCACCGTCTACCAGTTCATGGTCGAGCTCGGCGGCAGCAACTTCACGCCGGCCGACCGCTTCGTCGCCTCGGCCGACCTCACCGGCACCTACGCCCCCGGCACGAACGGTGGCAAGTGCCCGATCACGGACGCCCCGGCCAAGCCGACGCCGACGGCGGACCTCGAGGCCTGCACGGCCGAGTTCCTCGGCCAGACGCTCTGGAGCATCTACGACCGCGACATCACGGTGCGCGACAAGGTCACCGGCGTCGACGGCGACGACACGCTCGGCGAGGTCAACGCCGACGGCTGGGGCGCGAACATCGGCGCCGACGGCTGGAAGAGCGGCGCTGAGCGCAGCCTCCGCCTCTACGCCGCGACGACGCAGGAGCTCACGAACGTCACGTACACGATCGACGCCGTCCAGGGCATGACCTTCGGCAACGTCTCGACGACGGCGGACACCCCCGGCGCCGGCCAGCTCCAGAAGAACGGCTACACCGCGAAGGTCGAGGGCGTGACGATCGAGAAGGTGAGCGACACGCAGATCGTCGTCACGATCGAGCGCATGCCGGCGAACTCGTCGCTCTCGTTCAACGCGGCCGCCGTGCTCGACGGTTCGGAGCAGACCCTCGCGCTCAACCACCGCCTCAACGGCGACGTGGCCGGCTGCGAGCAGCCGGAGCCCACGACCGAGTCGAAGATCGTCGACGAGGTTCCGAACTGCGAGGACAAGACCGTCACGGTGAAGACCGAGACCGCCACGACCACCTACGTGTGGAACCCCTCGACGCTGAAGTTCGACAAGGAGACGACCACGGAGGTCACCGAGTCGGTTCGTCCCATGACCGAGGATGAGATCGCCGAGTGCCCGACCCCGTCGCCGACGGACACCCCGACCGACACGGCTGCGCCGACGGACACCCCGACCGACACGGCTGCGCCGACGGACACCCCGACGGTGACCCCGACCGACACGGCCACCCCGACGGTCGTCCCGACCACGACGGACACCGACGCCCCGAAGCCGTCCGACTCGGCGAAGCCGACCCCGGTCAAGCCGATCGACACGGACAAGCCGGGCTCGGGCCTCGCGACCACCGGTGACGAGGGCTTCCCGGCGCTCGCCGCGATCTCGGCCGCGCTCGTGCTCGCCGGCGCGGGCATGCTCACGCTGGTCCGCCGCCGCCAGGCCTAGCGGTCACCGCACCCACGAAGGGGCGTCGGATCTTCACTGATCCGGCGCCCCTTCGGCGTGAACGGGATGCGGTTCACCGCCGTGTCGCAGGCCGTCTCGCTACGGTGAACCCATGGAGTTCGAAGCGCTCGGTCCGGACATCTGGGTCGCCGACGGACCCACTGCGCTCGATCTCGTCATCGTTCCGTATCCGACCCGGATGACCGTGGTGCGTCTCGCGGATGGGGGCCTGTGGGTCTCATCGCCCATCGCGTCGAGCTTCGACGGTCTCGAACGGCTCCGACGACTCGGCCCGGTCGGCCACCTCGTCGCCGCGACTCCACGCCATATCTGGCGTCTCGAGCACTGGCACGAGCTTTTCCCCGAGGCGCGGCTCTGGACATGCGCGAAGGGCCCCGCGACGCTCGGCGGCCGCGATCTTCCCGCCGCGGTCCTGCGGAACCGCACGGCGACGCCCTGGCGCGAGGAACTCCCCCACGCCGTGTATCCCGGCATCGGATTCGAGGAGACGACCTTCTTCCACCGCCCGAGCAGAACGCTCCTCGTCGAGGACATCGTCCAATGCCACGAGCATCATCCCGCTCGGCCCGCGTTGAACCGACTGATCCGGTTCGGCGGCGTCGCCGCCCCTGGCGGCGTCCCGCGCGATGTCCGGGCGATCACTCGCCGTGACGCTGCGCGACGCTGGGCCGAACGGGTCCTGTCCTGGGACTTCGACCGACTCGTGATGGCGCACGGCCCGATCATCCGGACCGGCGCGAAGCGCTACCTCGAAGCGCGATTGGACTGGCTGCTCACGCCGCGTCGACGATGAGGTCGTCGTACTCCGGGTGCCGCTCGAGGAACGCCTGCGCGAAGGTGCACACCGGACGTACCCGCATCCCGCCCCGCGCCCGCACGTCGTCGAGCACGTGCCGAACGAGCGCCGACCCGACGCCCTGCCCTTCGGCCCACGATTGCACGACGGTGTGGAGAATGGTGAACTCATCGCCCTCGACCGAGTAGGCGACGAGCGCCGCGAGCTTGCCGTCACCGTGCGCCTCGTAGCGTCCGAGGTCGGTGTTGTTGGTGAACTCGAGATCCATGATGCTCCCTTGTGTGCTCGTGGACGGTGCCGACGGACCTGTCCTCAACGTGCCGCGAGCCTACGGCGCTCCACTGGGATGCGGATGCGAGCCCGCTCCGCTACTCCCGCCCGGAGCTGATCCAGCGAGGATCATCGGTGACGTTGCGGCCGCCGTGGACGCCCTCGGCGATCGAATCGAGGCGGTGCAACTGGTCGTCCGTGAAGCTCACGTCGCAGGCGCCGAGGTTCTCCCGCATCCGAGCGGACCGGCGGGAGCCCGGGATGGGTACGCAGCCGACGCCGATCTGTTCCGCCTTCCGAAGGAGCCATCCGAGCGCCACCTGCGCGTTCGTGGCGCCGATCTCCGAGGCGACTTCGGAGATCGTGGCGACGGCCCGCTGGTTCGCGTCCCATCCGGTGCCCATGCGCTCGGTGCGGCCGCGGAAATCGGTCGCGATCTGCTCGGGTGAGAGCATCCCCGTCAGGAATCCGCGTCCGAGCGGACTGTACGGGACGAACCCGATCCCGAGCTCGGCGCAGGTCGGCACCACGTGACGTTCGACGTCGCGCGACCACAGGCTCCATTCGGACTGGACCGCGGCGATCGGCGCGGTCGCGTGGGCGCGGCGCACTTCGTCGGCGGTGACTTCGGAGAGCCCGAGGTGGTGCACCTTGCCCGCGGCGACGAGGGCGGCCATCGCGCCGACGGTCTCCTCGATCGGCACGTCCGGGTCGGCGCGGTGCAGGTAGTAGAGGTCGATCGTGTCGACCCCGAGTCGTCGGAGCGACGCGTCGCAGGCGTCGACGACGTATTCGGGCCGGCCGTCGGTCGACTTCGCTCCTCGATGGCCCTCGCCGAGCGTGATGCCGGTGATGCCGAACTTCGTCGCCAATTGGACGTCGGAGCGGCGTCGGGCGAGCAACGGCGCGAGCATCTCCTCGTTCGTGCCTGCAGGTCCGCTGCGCCCCTCGACCGGCTTCCCGTACACGTCGGCGGTATCGAGGAACGTGATGCCGGCGTCGATCGATTCGTCGAGCGTGCGACGGGCTTCGTCGTCGGTGGTGCCGCCGTAGATGTGGCTCAGGGCCATGCATCCGAAGCCGATGGGGGAAGTCGTGAGCGTCCCGAGCGTGGTCATGGGGTGGGTCCTTCCGCATAGGTGGCGATCTTGTACTCGGTGGCGGCGAGAGCGAGCTGAAGCTCGCCGATCCGGCGACGCAGGGTGTCGCGGTGCTCGAGCATGAGGTCGAGGCGCTCGGAGACGGTCTGCGGCCCGGCGTCGACGAGGAGGAGGTAGTGTTGGAGGTCGGAGATCGGCATTCCGGCCGTCCGCATCCGGGTGATGAAGACGAGACGGCGGATCGCGCGCGCGTCGTAGCGTCGGTGGCCGGCCCGGTCGCGGGGCACGTCGACGAGCTCGATGCGCTCGTAGTAGCGCAGGGTGTGGGCCGTCACCCCGAGGTGTTCGGCGGTCGTGGCGATGTCCCACCATGTCGACGGGTCGTCCAGGGTGAGCCCTTGCAGGGCCTCGATCGACACCCCGCCCGGCGGGTCGGTGGCGAGCCGGAGGGCCCGCTCGAGATCGGTCGTCATGGCCATGACGCTACGGCTTCGAGCGCGCTCGAACGCAAGGAATCCGGTGCCGGTTCTGCGCCGGCGATCACCCGAGGAGCAGCACGAGCACCCAGATCGACACGGCGACCGTGAACACGAACCACAGCACCCCGGCGATGGCGAGGGTCGCCGCGGCCCAGCGGCGGCGCTCCGGCCACCACGGCAGCTCCCGCCAGCGGCGCACGGCGACGATGATCGAGGCGATCGTAAGACCGACGACGAGGCCGAACAGCCGCAGCGGCGCCCAGTACCAGGGCGCGGCGATGCCCCAGATGAGGAGCGAGCCGACCGCGCCGAGCCCCTGCCCGATGAGGCGCACCCGGCTGCGGCTGCGCACGGCGCCCCAGCCGAAGAGCCCCACCGCGAGCAGGCCCGCGACGACCCAGCCGATCGTGTCGGGGTCGATCGGAGGCGGGCCGGGCAGCGCCGCCGCGTCGGCACCGAGGAGGACGAGGCCCGCGCCGGTGACGTCGTGCTCGGTGTTCGTGAGCACGATCGCGGCGGCACCCGCCTCGCGGTCGATCGCGAGCATCGTGCGCGTGCCGCCGGTGCCGCCGTTGTGCCACGTGATCCCGCCGGCGTCCATCCATGCGAGGCCGACTCGGAGTTCGCCCATGTTCGTGGGCCACCGCTCGCCGAGCGCGTCGAGACCCGGGGCGGTGCCGTCGAGGATGGCCGTCGCATAGCGGACGAGGTCGTCGGCCGTGGTGGTGACGCCGAGGCCTGCGGGCGCGTACCCCGCGCCGTTCCAGGGCTCGTTCACCCGGCCGTTCGCCTGGTGCGGCTGCAGGACGTCGGGCGCCGGCGAGGCGAGGTCGATTCGCGTGTCGGCCATGCCGAGCGGGTCGAGCAGCCGGTCCTGCACGAGGGCGGCCCAGTCCTCGGCGCCGGTCGCGCGGGCGAGGGCGTGGCCGAGGAGCGCCGCGCCGAGGTTCGAGTACGCGAACTCGCCGCGTCCGGGCAGCTGGCTCGTGCGGGCGGCGGCGGCGACGAGATCGGCGAGCAGCGCGGTGTGCGAGGCGACGGCCGGCGCGAGGGCACGGAGGTGCTCGGGCGTTTGCGCGCTGCCCGGCAAGTTCGGATGCGGGATGGTAGTCGTGTGGGCGAACGGGCCGTCGCTCGGGGCGGGTGCGGTTACAGGCGCCGCGACGCGGATGTTGCCCTGGTCGAGGTAGTAGCAGGCGCGCGTCGCCATCGGGTCGCCGTAGACGTCGAGCTCCTCGCCGCGCAGCACGAATGCGACGAAGCGGCCCGAGAGCCACGTGACGAGTTCGTCGACACGGGTGCGGGATGCGCCGGCCGCCAGATCAGCGCGGGCGGCGGCGACGAGATTGCCGGCCACGGCGTCGCGGCGACTGGCCACCGTCGCGCGCCGAGCATCCGCGTCGCTGCGGGCCGTGCCGCCGGGCGCATCCGTCGCCGGGGCGAAGGCATGGCCGAGGATCAGCACGGCGCAGCGCTCCCCCACCGCCTGCCGATGCTCGAGGTCGGGGTCGATGGCGAAGTGCCAGTCGTCGAGGGTGAGCCGCTGCCAGCGCTCGCGCGGTAGCTCGGGCTCAACGCCGCGGATGCCGATGAAGCCCTTCGCGAAGACGTTCTTGTAGCCCCAGTGCTTGTACGCCGGCTTGAGCTGCTGCTCGTGGCGGTGGAACTTGCGGATGGCCGCGAGCCGGCGCGGTTCGGGGTCGCGCGCATCCTGGCCCGAGCGCTGGCCGCCCGCGCCGAGCATCCGCCTCGCCGCCGCCGCGAGCGCGCGCACCCGGCTAGGCACGGGCACCCGGGGCGTGGTCGTCGAGCACACGCTCGAGAATCTCGAGATAGCGCGTCGCGAGGCTCGAGTACGCAACGTGTTCGCGCGCCCACTGCTGGCCAGTGTCGCCGATCTCGAGGCGCTCGGGCTGTTCGATAAGGGCTTTCCAGACGCCGACGAGGTCGTTGACGTTGCCCGGCTGCACGACGGTACCGGCGTGCGCCTCGAGCAGAATGCCTGCGCTCTCGCCCGCGAGGATGCCGGTGATGTGGCGCCCCGTCGAAAGCAGCTCGTAGAGCTTCGAGGGGATGGTCCAGAGGAACGGCTCCCAGTCGCGCAGCGAAACGATGGTCGAGTCGGCCCAGGCGTAGTGGTGCACCACCTCGTTCGGCGGCACGCGGTCGAGGATCTCGACCGGCTCGCCGAGTTGCGCGTTGAGCTGCCGCAGTGCCGGGGCCTCGTGGCCCGCGCCCACGATGCGCGCCGCGAGGCGATAGCCCTGCTGGCGCAGGATCGCGGCCGCGCGGATGATGAGGTCGAGGCCCTGGCTGCGTCCGAGGTTGCCGATGTAGAGCACTCGCAGCTCGGGGTGATCGGCGTCGCGGGCCGGCACTTGCTCGTAGGTTTCGGGCACGGTGCCGTTGCGGATGATCTCGAGGTGTTCGACACCGCGCTCCTCGAGCACGCCGGCGAACGCGCTCGTCGTCGTGACGACCTGCCCCGCCGAGAGTTGCGCGCGCGTGACCGATTCGTGGATGCGCCGCTTCACCATCGCGACCGGGCCGCGGCCGTTCGCGAGACCGGGCGTGTAGGTGACGAGGTCGGGCCAGGCGTCGCGCATCTCGGTGATGACGGGCAGGCTGAACTTACGGCCGAGCCAGTTGCCGGCGTAGATCGTCTCGATGGCGGGGGCCGTCGCGACGATGATGTCGGGGCGGATGCGGTCCTTCTTGATGAGCTGCGCCGCGCGGCGGGCGGTGGATGCGGCGGCCGTCGTGTGGTCGAAGGTGCGCGTGATGATGTCGCCGCGGTGCGGCAGCCAGCCGCTGCGGAATACCTCGACGCCGTGCTCGGTCGTCATGTGGCTGCCGGCGCGATAGGTGCGGCGGTAGTGTTTCGCAAGCTTGCCCGACGGGTAGTGCGGCGGCGGGGTGATCACCGCGACCTCGTGCCCGCGCTCGACGAACTCTCGCGTGAGCGCGCCCCAGCGTCGCTGCGGGGCACCGTCTTCGGGGGCGAAATAGTGGGTCAGCAGTAAAACCCGCACGTATCCCCTCCTCTTCGCTCCCGAGTGCTCGTCGTTTCAGAATACGGGGTGCCTACCATGGCGTGGAACGACCATGGGATACTGCCGTCATAGAACACGAGGAAGCGAACCGCGCCGAGCCCCGTCAGCGGACCCGCGCACAGCGCCGTCGCCGCAACGTCTGGATTGCCATTGGCTCGGTATTCCTCGTGCTGGTGCTCGCGGCCGGCGCCGCGATCGACTCGGTGTACGCGCGCTGGGGCAACACCGAGACGATTCAGGATGCGTTCCCCGACGAGACCGTGCGCCCCACCGAAAACACGAGTGGCTCGATGAACATCTTGCTGCTCGGCTCTGACTCGCGCGACGACCAGACCTCGACCGAACTCGACGGCACCGGGTCGCGCGCCGACACGATGATCGTGGCGCACATCCCCGCCGACCGCTCGGGCGTGCAGATGATGTCGATCATGCGCGACTCGTAGGTCGACGTTCCGGGCTACAGCATGAACAAGATCAATGCGGCGATGGCGTACGGCGTGCCGCTCGTGATCCAGACCGTGGAGGGCATCATTGACCAGCGCATCGACCACGTCATGATGGTCGACTTCGAGGGGTTCAAGGACATCACCGACGCGCTCGGCGGCGTGTCCGTGAACAACCCGACCGAGTTCACCTCGGGCTCGCCGACGAACGAGCACTTCCCCGCCGGGCAGATCACGCTCTCGGGTGACCGGGCGCTCGCGTTCGTGCGCGAGCGGTACGCGTTCACCGACGGCGACTACCAGCGCGTCGAGAACCAGCAGCTGTTCTTGAAGGCCGTCGCCGACAAGATGCTGAGCCGCGACGTGCTGACGAACCCGATCACGCTGAACTCGCTGTTGAACTCGGTGGTGCCGTACATTGCGCGCGACTCCGAGCTGACCGTGAACACCATGGTTGAGCTCGGCACGAGCATGGCGTCGGTCAAGAGCAGCGACATCACGTCGTTCACGCTGCCGACGAGCGGTACCGGCGATGAGGGCGGCCAGTCGGTCGTCTACGTCAACGACGCCGAGTTGCCCACCGTGCAGCAGCACTTCGCCGACGACACCCTCGCCGGCTACGACCCACCCGCGCGGTAATTCTCTGCTTGCGTGACGTTGGCGGCCGGCCGATGGGTCAGGCGTCGAGGCCGAGCGTCTGCACGACGTGCCAGACGCGCTCGCGCTGCGCCGCATCCAGGCCCTGAATGGGCAGCGGCAGGCTGCGCTCCGGCGCGAGACCGAGGTGCTCGGCGATCGCCGCGACCACGCGCAGGCTGCCGCCGAGTTCGGCGAACAGCTGCCACAGCGGCGCGAGTCGCTCTGAGGCGGCGGATGCTCCGGTCGCGTCGCCGGCGAGGGCCGCGCGGGTGATCGCGAGCGCGGGCTTGGGCAGCGTTCCGCCGATCACCGAGTACCAGACGTCGCAACCGGCGCTGAGTCCGGTCGCGGCGAACGCGTCGCCCGAGATGCCGATGGTGACGTGCTCGGGAATGCCGGCGCGGATCTCGGCGACGCGGGCTCGCACCGCCGCGAGGTCGCCCGGCACGCCGGGGATCTTGATCGACGCGATACCCGGCAGCTGCGCGATGCGGCCGTAGAGCTCGGTCGTGAAGGTGAAGTGTGTGGTGCCGGGATTGTCGTAGACGACGACCGGCAGTTCGCTCGCGTCGGTCACGGCGCGGAACAGCTCAAACACGTCGTCGTGTGTGAGCGGCTGGTACGTCATCGGGGCGAGCAACACCGCCTGCGCGCCGGCCCGCGCCGCATTCTCGACGTTCTTCAGCACATCCGAAGTGCGTAGCGCGCCGACGCCGACCGCGACCGGGGTCTCGCCAGCGTGCTGCACGGCCAGCTGCGCGACCCGGGCGCGCTCTTCAACCGAAAGGTACGCGTACGAGCCGGTCGATCCCAGCGCGGTGATCGCATCCACGCCCGCGGCCGCGAGGCGATCGACGAGGCCGGCGAAGGCGCGCTCGTCGACGCGGTCGTCGGCGAGCGGGGTGAGCGGAAACGCGTTGAGGCCAGTGAACACGGTGATCTCCTGAGGGGTAGGCGGTGGGTTGGATACTAGGCGGGCTACGAGCCCGGCGTCGGGGCGTGCTCGATGCCGAGCGTCGGGTTGCCGTAGACCGACTGCACCTCGGCGATGACGACGCGGTACTCGCCGAGCCACTCGCCGTGTCGGCGTTTCGCGAGCTGGTGGGTGTCCATGCCGACGAGCTGCTTCAGCGCATCCATGTCAGCCCAGTAGTAGACCTCCGAGTAGAGCCCGGTCTCTTCGTTGTGCCAGGCCTCCTCGCCGAGGAATCCGGGGATCTCGCGCGCTCGGCGGGCGATCTCGCCGTCGATGCGGTGAAACTCGTCGGTGAGCTCGCCCGTCTCGAAAATGAACGTCGAGCTGTATTTCGGGGTGGATGCGGTGGTCACTCGGCGTCCTTTCGCGGGTTCTCGTGCAGCCAGGCAAGCACCTGCTGCGCGTGGGTGTTCGGTGGGAAGATCGGGTAGAAGACGTGCTCGACGACGCCGTTGGTGACGATGAGCGTGAGGCGACTGTAGAGGCGGTCGTGGCCCTCTGCCGCGAAGGTCGGCAGGTGCAGGGCGTCGCCGAGCGCGAACGCTTCGTCAGAGAGCATTGGGAACGGCAGGCGCAGGCGGTCGACGACCTCGGCCTGGTAGTCGGCGTCTTGGCTCGAGAGGCCGAACACGCGGGTGACGCCGGCGTCGCGCAGCTCGGTGAAGTGGTCGCGGAAGTTGCAGGCCTCGGTCGAGCAGCCGCGCGCGCCGGGAATCGCATCCCAGCCCTCGGGCAGGTCGACGCCGGGGCGGCCGGTGAGCGGATAGAGGTAGATCACGACGCGACCCGGAATCGGCTGGTCGAGGCGCAGCTGTTCGCCGTCGCTCGTGGGCAACGTGAGCGGCGGCAGCTTGAGGCCCGGCAGGTGGGCGGCCGCGCCGTCGTCATCGGGCACCGGCAGGCCGTCGGGCAGGATGGTGTAGTCGGTCACGTCGGGCTCCTTTGCCTCGTGGTGGTCGCTGAACGTTCGGGCCGCGCTCTCGTTGAGCCGCGTCTGCAGGTCGTTGCGGCGCCGCGTGAGCTCGGCCAGGACGCCGTCGATCTCGGCGATCGCGTCGCGATAGACCGCGAGCGAGCTGACGCATTCGTCGCCGTGCTCGTGGCCCGCGTCGAGGCACTCGAGAAACGGCGTGGCGCGGGCGGGGGCTATGCCGAGCGCCGCGAGTTTGCGGATCTCTTGCACCGCCTGCACGTGGTGCTCGCCGAACGTGCGGTAGCCGTTGTGCTCGCGGTCGGGCGTGATCAGGCCGATTTGCTCGTAGTACCGCACCGCCTTCACCGTGGCGCCGGCGCGCTGCGCGAGTTCTCCAATACGCATCTCAACCTCCACAGCCAAGGTAAACCTTGACCCCAGGGGCAGAGTCAACTTGCGGGAAGCAATTAGCGCCGCGGCGAGGCAGTAGCGGTCTACGGCTGATGGCTCGCCGCGGCGCTAATGGCTGCGGCTGGGCGGATGCGCTGGTTACGGGCGCGGTCCGGCCGGGGGCTGCGGGGGTCGGCCTTGGCTCGGGGCCGAACCCGCGCCCGGCGTCGAACCTGCACCGGGTGCCGAACCCGCGCTACCCGCCGCGGCCTGCTGCTCGCGGCGCCACGCCTCTTCGGCGGCCAGCACGCGCTGGGTCTGCGGGTCGAGGGCGCGGCCAGTGCGGCGCGCATCCGCGGCGTGCATGTGCGCGGCCGCCACCGTCGCGCGGGCCTGCGCCTCGAACCAGCGGTGCGAGGTGTCGTCCTTCGCCGCGCGGATCGCGAGCTTCGAGAGCTCTTCGTGCAGCCCGTTGAGCAGCTCGCCCGACACGGCCGGGAGGATCGGGTGAATCGGCCCGGCAACGGTGTCGATGCGCACGTTGCCGACGCCCGACATCCGCTCGAGCAGCGAGGTGCGCGAGGTCACCGACTGGATGCGCTCGCCCGGCACCATCGCGATCGACCGAGTGAGCCAACCGGTGCGAATGTAGACGAGTCCGCCGTCGATGGCCCCGCCGATGAAGCGAATGCTGAACGGGTGCAGCCACCACGCGCGCATCGGCGCCGGCGTGAACTCGCGGTTGCGGCCGCCCTTGAAGCCCGACTCGAGCAGCTGCGCGGTGCGCGGGTTCATGTGCATCGGCATGACGAGCTGCAGCACGCGCTCGACCTCGTCGCGCGTGCCGACTGGCAGCACGATGAAGCGCTGCAGTGCGTTCTGCTGCTCCTGCTGCGAGGAACCCGTCCGCACATCCGCACGGTTGACGCGAATCGAGTACCACTTGAACGGCTTCCACAGCACCGGCTGCCGCACCTCAATCGCGTGGATGCGCCCCGGCGGCAGCGTGTCGTTCGTCTGGCTGAGGATGCCGCGGCCGATGCGCAAACCGTCGGGCGTGCCCGCGATCGTGTACTGCATGTTGCCGAGCGCGGTGCTGCCCGCCGAGACGAGGGTGATGAACAGGATGAAGCCGATCGTGCCGACCGAACCGAACAGCCAGGCGACGTCAAAGCCGAACGGCACGTCTCTGGGCAGGGCCGCCCCGAGGATGCCGCGCACGACGACGTAGCCGATGATGCTCGCGACGAGGAGGATCGCCGCCGCGAGTACGCCGCCGAGCGCCGCGGTCGCGGCCATGCGGGCGGGCTTCACGCGCACGACCGACTGTTCGGCGACCATTTCTGGGCTGAGTTCGGGCCCGGCGAAGTCCTCGACCGCGCGGTCAACGAAGGCGCTGAGCTGGCCGCGGCGCGGGGCCGGCGGCGGGGTCGCGCCCGGTTGCATCGGGGAGCCAGGGATGCCCGGCGCTGCGGGTCCACCGAACTGGCCTGGGGCCTGGGATGCGGGGGCCGCCGCCTGCTCGGCGAGCTGATGGCGACGCTCGGTCTGGCGCTTCTTGGCGCCGGATGCGCGGCGCAGAAGCTCGGCGCGCAGCCCGTTCGCCTGGTCGGCGTTGAGGTACTTCAGCGAGAAGCCGGCTTTGTCGCCCGCGCCCGACGTCTCAACGTCGGTGAGGTTGAAGATGCGCGCGAACACCGGGCGGTTGAGGTTGACCGACTGGAGGCGATCGAAGCGCACCTGGCGGTTCGACTTATTCAGCACGCCCTTGCGCAGTTCGAAGACCTCGTCGGTGAGCCGGAACTCGGTGTTGCGGTAACCGAGCCACGTGCCGAGGATCGCGAGCACAAACACGACAAACACGCCAACCAGCGTCAGCATGATGACAAAGCCAGGCAGGCCGTCCTCTGCCACGGCGGGCAGGAAGCTCATGAGCAGCACGATGCCGGCCCAGAAGAACGCGAAAATGCCGCCGACGATGTTGATCCATAGGGTGGCCGGATGCAGTCGGTGCCAGTGTCCGTCGGCGAGGTCGTCGCCGCGCCCAGGGGCCTGTGGTGGGAACTGCTGGGGGTAGCCCTGCTGGTGCTGTTGGGGCTGGCCCTGCTGCGGATGCTGCGACTGACCCGGGTACTGGCCGAAGCCCTGTTGCTGCGGCTGACCCGGCTGCTGCTGCGGGTTGCCCCGTTGCTGGCCGAATCCCTGGCGTGACTGCGAAGGCTGCTGCCCGTGGACCTGCTGCCCCGCGGGCTGCCCGTTCGGTGCCTGCTGGAACGTCGGCCGCCCGGGCGTCTGCCCGTATTGCGGCCCGGGCTGCTGCCCGAACGGCTGGTGCGCCGGGTACTGCTGCTGGTGCTGACCAAACTGGCCCTGCGCATCCGCGGGTTGCTGCCCGGCCCGACCCGACGCATCCTGGCCCTGGCCCCCGGCCTGAGCCTGCGCATCCTGGCCCCCGGTGGGCGCCGGTGGCCGCTCCTGCTCGAACTCGTCTGCCATTACAGACCAGCCCGTCGCGTTTCGGCGACGCGGATGAGGTGGTCGCGCAGTTCGTCGGCCTCGGTAGGGGTGAGGCCCGGGATGCTCACGTTCGTCGACGCCGCGGCGGTGACGGTGGTGAGCGACGCGATGCCGAGCATGCGGTCGAGCAGGCCGCGGCTCACGTCGATCACCTGGAGACGGCCGTACGGCACCGCGACGAGGCGTTTGGCGATGACGCCGCGCTTGAAGACGAGGTCATCCTCGCGCAGGGCGTAGCCGATGCTGCGCACGCGGATGAACGACATCGGAATCTCGATGGCCGCGATGACGACGAAGACAGCACCGATGATCCACCACGGGAACGGGCCAGGAATGAGGGAGAGGCCGATCGTGACGCCCACGAAGATCACCAGCCAGATGATGGCGCCGACCAAGGTGCGGAACGCGAGCTTCGGCGAAATCCTGCGCCATTGAATGCCGGGCGTATCGGGGAATTGCATTGGTGCCTCTCGACCTCGGGTGCGGTGTCCCGGGAAAGCCTAGCTACCCGCGCGGCTCCGCGGCGCCGGAATCATGCCTGCGATGGATGCTCGGTAGCGGCTCGCGCGAGTTGTTGACCGCCGGGCACAAACTGGGCCTGGTGGTACTGGTGTGACCCGTGTTGAATACAACGTGGCTACCTTCTGGTGATGCCCATACCGCAATTGTCCTGCGATAATGCAGTGAATACGCAGAGTCTGCGCCTGCTCTAGAGAACGGCAACACCCCAGTGACCCAGCCCCTTAACGACTATGGCGGACTGCTCGAAGAGGCAGGGCCCGGCGCGTTCGCGCGGTTTTCGGCCTGGATGCGTCAGCCGCGCAACCTGCTCGTCGTGGGTATCGTAGCGGTCGCCCTGGTGGTCGCTGGTGGCGCGCTTGCGATGATGCTGCAGCAGGGCGGGCAGGCTCCGATGGCGACCGAATCACCGACATCGACGCCGTCGCTGAGCGAGACGCCCGACAAGTCGCAGAGCCCGACGCCGTCGCGGCCGGCGACGCGCACGCCTGTGCCGACCGAGTCGCTGCCGCAGGCGCCGAAGCCGGAAAACGACAGCCCCGAGGTTCCGATTGACCCGAATGCGAGTGGATCTGGGACGGGTGGGGCTGGGTCAGGCGGGTCTGGGTCAGGCGGCAGCGGCTCGGGTGGCACCGGCGGCGACTTCGAGCCTTGCGCTGACGGGCTGCAGCTCGACGCGAACGGCACCTGCGTGCCGGTTTCGACTGACACGAACGGGTCGACCGACGGCACTGCCGGCGGTGGCGGCGAGACGAACACCGGCGGCCCCGGCGACACATCCGGCAACGGCGACTCGAGCGGCGAGTCGCCGACCGACCCGTCGACGCCCGACAGCGAAGGTGACGCCGACTCGAACGCCGCAAGTCCCGATGACACCGTGACCGACGCCGTCAGCTAGCGGGCACACGGGCCGCTCACCGCACCCGCCCCAGGGATACGAGGGCGACGCTCGTTCGACATCGGCATGCTGCATTTGTTTCTAGGTTGCGGCCCTGAGTGACGCGCGCCGGGAACCTGACCTGACCGATGCAACACACCTGTTCAAAGCTCTCGGCAACGAGTCGAGGGCCTGGGCAACGAGTCGAGGCTCGGGCTGTTGCGGCTCATCGGCAACGTGCCAAAAACTGCGGGCCAAGTGACGATGACGACGAGAATGTCGCGGCCGCTGGCCTGCCACCGCCTCGCACGCTGCGACGATCGAGCCTCGTGCTCGCCAGCCGCAGCGGCAAAGAGGCGTCGCTCGAGCCGGCCGATATGCGCGTTTCGCACGTCATCGCTGATGCCGATGACGCCGATGTCTTACCCGACGCAACGCACGATGCCACCCCTGCGTGCATCTACCCGACGTCCACCACCTAACAACCCACCCAAGACGCCCCCGCCCAGGCAGTTGAGTGGTCACTTTTTGTAGTTCTGGCGGCGCCAGAACTACAAAAAGTGACCACTCAACTGCCTGCCTCGCTTCGGGGCGACGGAGTGCCTTACCGCGGCCCCGAGCGAGACAGGCTCGACCCGCCGGGCGCAGTTGCCACCGAAACGCGGTGGATTTCCCAACGTGGGGAGGGGCTGAGGGAGATCTCCCTCAGCCCCTCCCCACGTCGGGAAATCCGACGCGTGACCGGGTTAGCCGGCGGAGGGGACCGAGTCGCCCGCGGGCTCGCTGTCGTCGGGCGGGAGGGCGCACCAGTTTTCGGCAACGAGACCCGCGACCAGCAGCGCGACGGCGCACACGAGCGACACGATTGCCAACGGCATTCCGGCGCCCACGACGGTGCGCGAGGCGAGCCACAACACCGTGGCCAAGCATCCGCCGGCGAAAATGCTGCCGCCGAGGCTCGACGCCTTCGCGAGCGCAAGCGCAAGCATCGCGCGCTGCGGATCGACCCGCTTACGCGACACCTCGCGCCACTCGGGGCGGTCGTCCTCGACGTCATCGCGCCGACGGTCAGTCGAATCCTGCGCTTTGCGCAGCGCCTGCGTGTACCGGCGCACCGGCCACGCGAGCACGATCGTGACGATACCGATGAGCAGCAGCGTGATGCCGAACGGCAACGACGGCACGATCGTCGCCGAGCCGCCCGACGTGAGCCAAACCTGCAGGGCCCAGACGACGACGCCGGCCGCGACGAAGAGCAGGACGAGGTGCCAGGGGTTGGTGCGGGTCATCCGCGGTACCTCTCGACTCGGTCGGCGGCGTTCGCGAGCAGTTCGCGAATCGGGCCGCGGCCGGGCAGCGACGCCTCGGGCTCGATCTCGGTCCAGGGCGCGAGCACGAAGGCCCGCTCAAACGCGCGCGGATGCGGCAGCTCAAGCGTCGCATCGTGCAGCTGCAGTCCGCCGTGCTCGATGATGTCGAGGTCGAGCGTGCGACTCCCCCACCGCTCGGCGCGCACGCGGCCGTGCCCGGTTTCGATCTGCTGCAGCCGGTCGAGCAGCTCGTGCGGCTCGAGGCTCGTGTGCACCGCGATCACCGCGTTGAGGTACGCCGGCGCCGACTCGTCGATGCCGTGCGTCGTGAGCGCCGGCGTCTCATAGAGGCTCGAGCGCAGGTGCGGCCAGACACCGTCGAGATCCTCGATCTCTTCGAACGCGTCGCGGATCATCGCCTCGCGGTCGCCCAGGTTCGAGCCGAGCGCGATGATCGCGCGGGCGCTCGGGCGTCGCGCCTCGACGGGCTGCGCGCCCTCGGGTCGGTACCGCAAAATTGAAATCATCACGTCGTCGAAGCGCAGCTTCACCGGCGCCTGCGGCTTGTGCACCGTGATGCGCACGGCCTGCGGGCCGGGGAACGCGAACGTCACCGCCGCGAGCCGCTCGGCGAGGGTCTCGAGCAGGTCAACCGGCTCCTGCATCGCGACCTCGTAGAGCGCGCGCATGAGGTGGCCGTAGTGCACCGTCTGCTCGATCTCGTCGGATGCGGCGGCCGCGCGCGTGTCGATCCAGACCTCGGCGTCGATGTAGAAGTCCTGGCCGTTCGCGCGCTCGTGCGCGAAGACGCCGTGACGGCCATGCACGTGCAGCCGGTCGATGACGATGCGGTCGAGCTCGGGGGCGGGCAGCGCCGGATGCGCGGCCGGGCCCGGCCGGTTCGGCGTGAGCTGGATCGCGGCCTCCGCCGGGTGGATGTGCGGAGTCGCGAATGCGGTGGGCTCATTCGCGGCCGGGGTGCTGGGAGTAGCTCCCCCGGTCGCCGCGTTCGCGGCCGACTCCTCGCGCGCATCCGGCGCAGCGGCCGAGGCCCGCGTCATGTCCGCGGCCGGCTGTTGCTGCGCATCCCGGCCGAGGCCAGCATCCCGCTCAGTCACTGCTCGGCTCCTTGCTCGCGCAGGTCGGCACCGTTCTGCCAGGCCGAGACCGTGTCGATGGCGACTCGGGTCGCGGCGACGTTGTGCACCCGCACGCCCCACACACCACGCTCGGCGCAGAGGGCCGACACGACCGCGGTCGGCAGGTCGCGGGCGGCGACGGGCGCCTCCGCCGGCAGCAGCTGTCCGATGAAGCGCTTGCGGCTCACCCCGACAAGCACCGGATGCCCGAGCCGCTGCAGTTCGTGCAGGTGGTTGAGCACGGCCCAGTTGTCGTCGTGATCCTTCGCGAACCCGAGACCCGGGTCGAGGATGATGCGCTCAGGCGCGATGCCCGCCGCGACGGCGCGGTCGCGCATCTGCTGCAACTCAGCGAGCACCTCGGTGGCGGTGTCGTCGTAGTCGGCGAGGTCGTTCATGACGACGCTGTGCCCGCGCCAGTGGCTCAACACGAACCGCGCGCCGCGCTCGGCGACGACCTCGAGCATCCGCTCGTCGGCGCGTCCACCCGAGACGTCGTTGATGATGACGTCGCCCGCGTCGAGGCAGGCCGCGGCGGTGTCGGCGTACATCGTGTCGACCGAAACCGGGATGCCGTCGGCGACGAGCTGCTGCACCACCGGCAGCACACGCGCGAGCTCTTCGTCCTGCGGCACGCGCTCGGCGCCGGGTCGGGTCGATTCGCCGCCGACATCGATGATCGTCGCGCCCTGCGCCACGAGCCGATAGGCGCGTTCGAGCGCGGATGCGGTGCGCGCGTCGGCGCTCTCGAAGTCGAGGGTGCCGCCGTCGCTGAACGAGTCGGGCGTGACGTTGAGCACGCCCATGATCTCGGTCGTGCTCGGGTCGATGGTGACTTCCGCGGACAGACGCAATTCGCTCATGTCGATATTGTCCCGCACTCTCTCGTGCGCCGCTTGGGTCAGTTTGGGCGTGTGGCGCGGCGTCCGCTGCCGACGGCCAGAGATAATCGGGCGACATCGGCGCACCGGCGGGCCCGAGGCCACATAGGATGCCGAAAAGACTCCCCAACGAAAGGCCGCCATGTCGACGCAGACATCTCCCGAGTCGTCGGGCCACTCCCCCAGCCGCGGCGCTGACGCCGGCGCGAGCACCGCATCCGCGGGACTCATCGAGCGGCAGGGCATCGACGTCGTCGACCCGTCGCAGCGCACCGCGAAGCCGTCTGATCTGTTCTGGCCGTGGTTTGCCGCGAACGTGTCGGTGTTTGGCATGTCGTACGGCTCGTTCATTCTCGGCTTCGGCATCTCGTTCTGGCAGGCAACGGCGGTTGCGATCATCGGTATCGTCGTGTCGTTCTTCCTCTGCGGCCTCATCGCGATCGCGGGCAAGCGCGGCTCGGCGCCGACCATGGTGCTCAGCCGCGCCGCGTTCGGCGTGCATGGACAGAAGGTGCCCGGCATCATCTCGTGGCTGACGTCGATCGGTTGGGAGACGTTCCTCGCGATCATGGCCGTGCTCGCGACGTCGACCGTGATCACGCAGCTCGGCGGCGACGGCGGCGTGGTCGTGCAGATCATCGCCACCGTCGTGGTCGCGGCGCTGATCGTCGCCGCGTCGGTGCTCGGCTACCACGTGATCATGCGGCTGCAGTCGATCCTCACCTGGATCACCGGCGCCGTCACGATGCTCTACGCAATCCTCGCGTTCTCGCACATCGACTTTGCGGCCGTCTCAGCGCTCGAGGGCGGCAGCCTCGGCCAGGTCATCGGCGCACTCGTCATGGTGATGACCGGCTTCGGCCTCGGCTGGATCAACATCGCCGCCGACTGGTCGCGCTACCAGCGACGCGATACCCCCGACAGCAAGATCGTGTTCTGGAACACCTTCGGCGGCTCGGTCGCGCCCGTCGTGCTCGTCGTCTTCGGCGTGCTGCTCGCCGGCTCCGACCCCGCGCTCAACGAGGCGATCGCGGGCGACCCGATCGGCGCACTCGCGGCCATCCTGCCGACCTGGGTGCTCATCCCGTTCTTGCTCACCGCCGTGCTCGCGCTCGTGTCGGGGGCCGTGCTCGGCATCTACTCGTCGGGGCTGACGCTGCTCAGCCTGGGCATCCGCATCCCCCGCCCCTCGGCCGCCGCGATCGACGGCGTGATTCTGACCGCCGGCACGATCTACGTCGTGTTCTTCGCGACCGACTTCCTCGGGCCGTTCCAGAGCTTCTTGATCACGCTCGGCGTGCCGCTGGCGTCGTGGGCGGGCATCCTCATCGCCGACATTCTGACGCGGCGCCGCGACTACGACGACGCCGCGCTGTTTGACGCGCGCGGCCGGTACGGTTCGTGGGACTGGCTGTCGATCGGCACGATGGTCGTCGCCTCGGTGATCGGCTGGGGCTTCGTCGTGAACTCGTTTGCCGAGGACGCCGCATGGAACAACTGGCAGGGTTACCTGCTCTGGATGGTCGGCGGTCGCGATGGCGACTGGGCCTACGCCAACCTCGGGGTGTTTTTCGCGCTCGTGCTGTCGTTCGTGGTCGCGTGGGTTGGCCGTCGCGGCAAGATCCGCCGGCAGGAAGCGGATGCTGGCTGAGGCTTCGCGGGTGGGCACACGTTGCTGCGGCCGCCGCGCAGGCTTTCCCCGAGATCCCAGTTTTCGCGCGAAAAGTGGGATCTCGGGGACACTCGGCAGTGGTCGTTCGAAGCGCGACCGTGAGCAACGGCGCAAGGTGTCCCCAACATCCCACTTCTAACGCGAAAAGTGGGACGTTGAGGACACTAGGCAGCGGCCGCCCTCGGCGTAATCGCGACCCACGAAGCAAAGTGTCCTCTGAATCCCACTTTCAACGCGAAAAGTGGGATTCCGGGGACACTAGGCGCCGCGAGGGAAGCAGGAGCGGCGCCAAGCGCCGCGGCTCCCTCGGCGCCGCAAGCGGCGCGCTCCCCTAGTCGTCGCGGTCGGAGGCACCCAGGGCGATGAGCCGCAGCACTTCGGCCCGAGCATCCGGGTTGTTGAACGCGCCGCGGGTCGCGAGCGTAACCGTCTCGGAGTCGCTCTGGCGCGGCCCGCGGTCAGCGACGCATCCCTGCCGCGCCTCGAGCACGGCGATGGCGCCGCGGGCATCGAGGCCGGTCATGATCGCGTCGACGAGCTCGTCGCCGAGCCGCTCCTGCAGCGTCGGCGCGCTCGACAGCGTCTCGACGAGGTCGTACAGCCGGCCGAACCCGATGATCGAGTCGCCGGGCAGGTACGCGAGCTGCACCCAGCCGTCGAACGGCAGCAGGTGGTGCTCACAGACCGAGCGAAAACGGATGTTCCGCAGCAGCACCGGCTGCCCCGACTCGACCGCCTCAAGGCGCTCAACCGACGGCGCCGCGTCGGGCTCGTCGAGCGAGATGCGGCCCTCAATTAGCGGCGCGACCGCGTCAACGTTAACTCCCGCAAACAGTTCGGCTGCCGCGGCGGCGACCCGCGCAGGCGTCCGCGCGAACTGCGCCGAATCGGGGTCAAGGCCGCATGCGGCGAGGAAGTCTCGCACGGCCGCCTGCGCGCGCTGCGCATCCACCGCCATCGTTACGACCATGCGCCGGGGCGCGTCGGGCCCTCGGGGTTGTCAAGACCCGAGCCAGGTTCGGGCCGGTCGAGGCCAGGATGCACGTCGGTCACGCCGGGCTTGTCGCCCCCGAATCCGGGCTGCGGCACACCACCGGGATGCGCGCCACCATCGGGCTCGCCAGCACCGCCGGGCGTGTGGTCGCCACCGGGCTGACCAGCGCCAGCCCCATCTTCACCAGACCCCGACGCGTGACTCGAAGGCTCCTCTTCACCACTCGCAGGAAGGTGCGGCTTGAGCTGCACTGGCGGGCGCGAGCTCACGGGGCGCTCTGGGCTCGAGAGCCACTGCGCGCGTTCGGGCAGCTTGACGATGCCCGCGAAGATCTCGGCGAGGCGCTCGTGGCCGATCGTCTCGACGTCAAGCAGTTCGGCGGCGAGGCGGTCGAGCACGTCACGGTTGTTCGTGAGCACCCACCAGGCCTCCTGCTGCGCCTGCTCGAGGAGCCCCTGCACCTCGCGGTCGACGACGAGGGCGGTCGTGTCGGAGTAGGGCGCGCCCTGCGAGCGCGAGTACGGCGACTCGCCCTCGTTGTCGCCGAGCTTGATCGCACCGACGGTGTTCGACATGCCGTATTCGGTGACCATCTTGCGGGCCGTCTTCGTGGCCTTCTCGATGTCGTTGGATGCGCCGGTCGTCGGGTCGTGGAACACGAGCTCTTCGGCGATGCGGCCACCCATGGCGTAGGTGAGCTGGTCGAGCAGTTCGTTGCGGGTCACCGAGTACTTGTCTTCAAGCGGCACGACCATGGTGTAGCCGAGGGCGCGGCCGCGCGGCAAGATCGTGATCTTCGTTACCGGGTCGGTGTGGCGCAGGGCCGCCGCCGCAATGGCGTGGCCGCCCTCGTGGTACGCCGTAATCAGCTTTTCCTGGTCGTTCATGACGCGGCTGCGGCGCTGTGGGCCCGCGATGACGCGGTCGATCGCCTCGTCGATCGCGCGCGCGTCGACGATCTGCGCGCCGAGGCGGGCCGTGAGCAGCGCGGCCTCGTTGAGCACGTTCGCGAGGTCGGCACCCGTGAAGCCGGGGGTCTTGCGGGCGACGACCGAGAGGTCGACGTCCTTCGCGATCGGCTTGCCCTTCGAGTGCACCTCGAGGATCTTGCGGCGGCCCTCGAGGTCGGGGGCGTCGACGCCGATCTGGCGGTCAAAGCGGCCGGGGCGCAGCAGGGCCGGGTCGAGCACATCCGGGCGGTTCGTCGCCGCGATGAGAATGACGTTCGTCGTCGCGTCGAAGCCGTCCATCTCGACGAGCAACTGGTTGAGCGTCTGCTCGCGCTCGTCGTTGCCGCCGCCCATGCCGACGCCGCGCTGGCGGCCGACCGCGTCGATCTCGTCGATGAAGATGATGGCGGGGGCGTTCTGCTTCGCCTGCTCGAACAGGTCGCGCACGCGCGAGGCACCCACGCCGACGAACATCTCGACGAAGTCGGAACCCGAGATCGAGTAGAACGGCGTACCCGCCTCACCCGCGACGGCCTTCGCGAGCAGCGTCTTACCCGTGCCGGGAGGGCCGTAGAGCAGCACGCCCTTCGGAATCTTCGCGCCGACCGCGAGGAACTTGTCGGGCTCCTTCAGGAAGTCCTTGATCTCGGCGAGCTCCTCGAGCGCCTCGTTCGCGCCGGCAACGTCGGCAAAGGTGACCTGCGGGTCTTCCTTATTGACGAGCTTCGCCTTCGACTTGCCGAACTTCATCATGCCGCCTGCGCCGCCGCCCTGCATGCTCGACAGCATCAGCCAAACGAAGAAACCGATGAGCACGAGCGGCAGCAGCAGCGAGAGTGCGGTGCTGAACCAGTTCGGCCCGGGCACTTCGTCGTTGTAGTTCTCGGCGATGTTCGCGTCGTCGACCGCGCCGACAACCGCCTCGGCCCGCGCATCCACGAAGTAGAAGTGCGCCTGCTGGCCGTACTCTTCGTCGGCCTCGGCGAACTCGATGTTGACCCGGTTGTCACCCTGAACGATGGTGACGGTCTTGAGTTTGTCCTTGTTCAGGATCTCGAGACCCTGCTGCGTCGTGACCTCAGTGTTGCCCTGCTGGTTGATCAGGCTGAAGCCGATTCCGATCACGATCACCGCGAGCAGCACAATCGTGATCGGGCTCTTCAGGAGTTTCTTCAAGGTTTTCATGCGCGCGAGCGAACCCGCTGCCTTTCGTTCAGCGAAGCCGGATGCCCGGCTCGGGAAGCGGGGCAGCAACACGCCCCTCCAGTTGCGGAAATCCTACTAGCGCCCACTTTGGCGCTGGCTGCCCGTTCGCCACCCGCGCACTCGACGTGCGGCGGGCCGGATGCGCGGGTCGAGCGCAGCGCCGGGAGGCCGAATGCCCGCGAAACTACGCGAGCGAAACCGAACGCGGGTCAATGCCAAACGAGTGCCGCAGCGCCGAGCGCGCCGCGTACCACCCGCCGAGCCCGTGCACCCCTGGCCCCGGTGACGCCGCCGACGAGGCGAGGTAGATGCCCTCTCCCGGCGTGCGCCACGGATCGGGCGCGAGCACGGGCCGCGCGAGCAGCTGCGACAGCTGCACCGCGCCCGAGCTGATATCGCCGCCGACATAGTTCGCGTTGTACTCGCTGAGCTCGGCCGCCGGCGTGCACTTCACCCCGACGACGCGGTCGCGCACCCCCGGCGCGAAGCGCTCGAGCTGCGCAAGCACGCGTTCGGTCACGTCGAGCGTCGAGCCGCGCGGCACGTGGGTGTAGCTCCAGACGGCGTTGAACTCAGCCGGGTTGCGGCCCGGGTCGAACTCGGTCGGCTGCGCGAGCAGCACATACGGATGCGCCGCGTGCCGACCGCGCGCGACCATCCCCTCAGCCGCCGCGACCTCGGCGCGGGTGCCGCCGAGGTGCACCGTCGGGGCCTGTGCGATGCGCGGATCCGCCCAGGGAATCGGGCCGTCGAGCACGAGGTCGACCTTCGCCGCGGCGTTGCCGAACCGGAACCGGTCGAGGGAGCGCAGGTAACTGCCTGGCAGCTTCGAGTGGGCGATCTCGGTGAGCGCGCGGGCCGAGGTGTCAAAGACGTGCACGTCGTAGTCGCCGAGCTCGGCGATGGCACGGATGCGCCTGCCGGTCTCGATCTGCCCGCCGTGCGCGAGCAGGTCGTCGGCGAGGGCCCGCGAAATCGCAGTCGAGCCGCCCACCGGCACGGGCCAGCCACCGGTGTGCCCCGCGACCGCGAGCACGAGGCCGATCGCCGAGGTGCCGAGCGCGGGCATGCGCCCGATCGAGTGGGCCGCGACACCCGAGATGAGCGCGGGCGCGGCGACGTCGCGAAAACCGAGGTTCCACAGCGGCGAGCCCTGTCGTAGCGCGGCGAGGCCGGTCAGCACGGTCGCGATGAGGTCGCGCGGTACCCGCACCATGCTGCCGCCGAGCGCGAAGTCAAAGACGCCGGCCGCGCGGTCGACGAGCGGCCGCATCAGTCGCCCGTACGCCACCCCGTCGATGCCAAGCTCGGCGACGGCGCGGTCGAGGTCGCGATACGCGATCGCCGCCTCGCGCCCCTCGAGCGGATGCGCGTACGACGCCTCGGGCACGACGAACTCGACCTTGTCGGCGAGCCGGAACTCGTGGAAGAACGGCGATGCGAACGCCATCGGGTGAATCGCCGAGCAGGTGTCGTGCACGACCCCGGGCATGACCGACTCGGCCGTGCGCGTGCCCCCGCCAATCGTGTCGGCCGCCTCGAACACCGTGACGGGCACGCCCGCCCGCGCAAGCGTCACGGCCGCGGCGAGCCCGTTCGGGCCCGAACCGATTACGGCGGCGGATCGGGCTGCACGAGTCATAGTCCCGAGGGTAGCCAGTCGCGGCCAGCGCGCCCACCGCCCGCCCGCGCAGCCTCCTGACAGGCAGGCGAACGCGGGCCGAGTAGCCTCGGCAGCATGAGTGAGCGCAGCGCGGCATCCTCCGAATCCAGCACGACCGAGGGGCCGAGCAGCATGGCCGAGCTCGACTTCAGCGCGGTGCGCGAGCAATACGAGCTGCGCGAGGAGTTCTCCCCCGAGCTCGAGCAGGCGGCCGCCGAGGCAAGCGACCGCTTCGCCGAGGGCCGCATTGACGCCCGCGATCTCGCGCTCGTCACGATCGACCCGCCCGGGTCGAAGGATCTCGACCAGGCCGTGCGCATCGAGCAGGGCACCGAGGCGGGCCACGCCGGGTACACCCTTTTCTACGCGATCGCCGACGTCGGCGCGTTCGTCGCGCCCGGCAGCCCGCTCGACGCCGAGTCGCGCCAACGGGGCGAGACCAAGTACCTGCCCGACAGCAACGTGCCGCTGTACCCGCGCATCCTCTCCGAGCAGACCGTGAGCCTCGTCAAGGGCGAGGATCGCCCGGCCGTGCTCTGGCAGATCGAGACGAACGACCAGGGCGAGCTCACCCGGGCCCGCGTGCGCCGCGCGACCGTGCACGTGCGCGAACGCCTCGACTACCCGACGCTGCAAGCCCACTATGACCACGGCAAGCTGCTGCCCGAACCCATCGAGCTGCTGCCCGAGTTTGGCGGGGTGCGCGAGGAGCGTGCCCGCGAGCGCGGCGCCGTCGAGCTGCAGCTGCCCGAGCAGGATCTCGCGCACGTCGACGGCAACTGGCAGCTACGCCTCGAGCCGCGCACCCAGATGGATGCGTGGAACGCGCACTGCTCGCTCGCGACCGGCATCGCGGCCGCCCGCATCATGCTCGCCGGCGGCACCGGCCTACTGCGCACGCTGCCGGCGCCCGACGAGTCGACGGTGCACCAGTTCCGCCAGGCCGCCCGAGCCCTCGGCGTCGACGCCCGCGACGAGCAATCCCCCGGCGAGATCCTCGCGAGCCTCAAACCCGACGACCCGAAGGCGCTCGCGCTCAACTCGGCGGCGACGAAGCTGCTGCGCGGCTCCGGCCACCTCGCGTTCTCGCCCGACAACCCGCCCGAGAACAACGGCGCGACCTGGCACGCCGGCGTCGCGAGCCAGTACGCGCACGCGACCGCGCCCATCCGTCGCCTCGGCGACCGCTTCGTCAGCGAGGTTGCCCTCGCGTTCGGCGGCGAATGGGTCGCGCACGACGGCAGCGCGCAGGTGAGCGGCGAGGTGCCCGCCGAGATTGCGGATGCGCTGCCCGAGTTGCCCGGCCTGCTGCAGAACTCGGGCCGGGTCGCGGCGTCGGTCGAGAACGAGTGCATCAACCTAGCCGAGGCGGTCGCGCTGCAGGATGCGGTGAGCCAGGAGTTCGACGCCGGCCTGCTGCGCGCCGGCGACGGCGATCACCACGCCGAGGTCTTCGTCTACGAACCGCCGGTCATCGCGCAGTGCCGCGGCGACGTTCCGGCGGGCGAGCACGTGCGCGTGCGGCTCGTCGAGGCGAACCCGACAACCCGCAAGGTGCGCTTCGAATACCCCGCCTAGGCGTTGTTCCTCGGGAGGTTGTGTCGAGTGTGAGTAGGTGAAGGCCTCCGTGGAGGATGTGGGTAACCACACTCACGTCCCACAACACGAAGGCCTTCATGTCTCACGCTAATGCCCCGTTCACCCCAGCAGGGCGACTTCGAATGGTGTTGCTCGTCGTCAACGACGGCTGGCCCATGTCCCGAGTCGCGGACCGGTTCCAATGCGCGTACGGCACCGTCCGCAAATGGGTGACCCGGTACCGTGCCGGAGAACCCCTTGTAGATCGCTCGTCCCGCCCGCGCACCTCACCGAACCGCACCCCGACCCGACTCGAGCGCCGCATCATCGGGTTACGCGTGAACCGACGCTGGGGCCCGCACCGCATCGCCTACCACCTCGGGGTTGCGCGGTCCACGGTCGGCCGCGTGTTGGCCCGCTACGGGGTCCCGCTGCTGCGGCACGTGGACAAGACCACAGGCCTGCCGGTGCGCAAACCCAAAGTCCACCGGTACGAGGCCGCCGCACCGGGCGAGTTAGTGCATGTCGATATCAAGAAACAAGGCCGCATCCCTGACGGTGGCGGGCACCGGGCACTCGGGCGTGTCAAGGGGAACCGGCACAACAAGCGACGCGGACTCGGGTACTCGTTCGTGCACCACGCGGTCGATGACCACACCCGCATCGCGTACTCCGAACACCTGAACGACGAGCGTAAGGACACTGCGGCCGGGTTCTGGGACCGTGCCCGCGCCTATTTCGCATCCCTGGGGGTCACGGTGACCGCGGTGATGACCGATAACGGGTCGTGTTACCGATCCAAGGCATTTGCTCACGCGCTGGGTGACGGGGTCAAGCATCGACGAACGCGCCCGTACCGAACCCAAACTAACGGCAAAGTTGAACGCTTCAACCGCACCCTGGAAGACGAATGGGCCTACGCACGCGCCTACACGTCAGAAGCGGAACGACTCGCCGAGTACCCGCGATGGCTGCATCACTACAATCACCATCGACCCCACACCGCGATCGGCGGACTGACCCCCATGCAACGACTACACAACGTCACGGGGAATAACAGCTAGCTAGCCTGCGAGTCGAATCCGTCGGAGTCTGCTAGGGCATCCCCGTCCTTTCCTCGAGGCCGTCGTTCGTCGCCTCATACGTGCACCCCATCGCGCCTAGCGGCGTGCCCAGCGACAACTGGCGCCGTCACCATCGCGCCCGTTGTCGCTGAGGGCGCCACAGTCACTCGCGCCGCGTCGCTGACGGCGCGACTCAGCCTGTTAACTTTGTGCGCCGACCGCGTACGCCGCCTGGCCGATGTGCTGCGCGGCGTCGTCAATGATGCTCACGAGGCGGGCGCCGCGGGTCACCGGCGGGTTCCAGTTCGTGTCGATGACGTCGTCGAGGTCCGCGTCGCTGAGCGTGCCGAGGTAGGCGAGCAGCGCATCCGTCGTCGCCACGAAGTAGTCGAGCAGCGGCGCGGCGCCGTGCACGACGATGCTGCGCGCCTGCTCGGCCGTCTGTCCGTAGCCGCTGGTGTCGCCGAGCTCGCCGAGCGCGAGCTGCTCGCGGAACCGCGGCCAGACCTCATCCGTGCCCGCGAGCGGCGCGAGCTGCGCGTCGATCTCGCGGCCGGCGTGCCAGATGAGCCAGGCCGGCGAGTTGTCGTGGCCGGCGGGATGCGAGTTGAGCGTCTCGTCGCTGAGTTTCGTGGCGAATTCGAGCAGGGCGTCGCGGGGTCGGGTGGCGAGGTCGAGGAGTACTTCGGTGCCGTTCATGCGCGCCACCCTACTCGCGGGTGACCCCGCCTCCCTGACCGCTCCCGCGCATCCATGGGTGTCGCGTTTAGCCCCATTTCGCGCTCCATAACCGCCAAAAATGAGGCTAAACGCAACACCCATGCTTCGCAGGAGGGGGCGCGGCGCGGGCTAGCGGCGGCGGAGGCCCTTGAGGAGGCCGCGCAGGCCCTTGGGCTTCGGCTTCGCCTCGGCGGCTTCCTTACGCTCGGCCTCGGCGGCCTGAGCGCGGGCGCGCCGCTGCAGGCGCTTCTGGTCGCGCTCGAGGCGCGGCAAGTCAAGACGAATCACCTCGGAGATGCGGTCGGCCCGCTCCCCCGGCTCGTCGACCCCCTCCGGCACCTGCGCGAACTCGGAGTCGAGGTTGAACTCGATGTTGCGCGCCACTTCGCGCCACGCGGCCTGCTGCGCGACCGAGACGAGCGTGTTCAGCGTGCCCTCATCGGTCGACCGGCGCCGGAGGTCGGCCGCGACGGTCTCGGCGTTCTCCTTGCGATGCTTGAGATTCGCGATGTCGCCGCGTCGATAGTCGTGCATCCCTGTCGACTTGAAGCCGAGGCTTCGGGCGCGCTTGATCATCTGATCGAGGTACGCCACCTCGTTGTCGCTCTCGTCGGCGAGGTCGGTGAGGATCTGCATCGCCTCGCGCAGGTAGCGCTTGCGCGAGAACTCGCCGCCCGAGCCCAGGATGTCCATGAGGATGTGGTTCTTCATCCCGAGCCGCGCCGCCGCGTGGGCAATCGTGATGCCCTCCTCGACCGAGGCACCGCCGCTCACGAGATCGCCAGCCGCGATCACCTTGTTCTTGCCGGACGCGGTGGTCGCCGGCGCCGACGGCGTCGCGCCCTCGGCTGGCTCGGCCGCTTCGGTCGACTCAGCAGCCTCAGCAGCTTCGATAACTTCGACGGACTCGGCGTCCACGGCCGATTCGACCGGCGTCGCGGACCCAGACGCATCGCCAGCGGCGGGCGATTCCGCCGCATCCGTCGCCGGCGCGGGCGTCTCGACCGGCGCATCCGGGGGGGGCGCTTCGGCGGGCGCGCGACGCGTCAGCCGCTGCGGGGCGTCTGCGGTTGGCTCGGTCATGCGCACCCCCTCCTCAAGTACGAGTCCTAGTGTCCCTGATTTCCGCCCGCTTTGCCGCTTCCCGACGGTCGTCGTCATGCTGCGCTCCTCACCACCGAGTGCGACAATCGCAGGGTTCCGTACGACGAAGGAGTCAGTCATGGCCGAGAACGAATCGGGTTTCAGCGAAGCCGAACGCGCCGCAATGAAGCAGCGCGCCGAGGAGCTCCGCGCGCAGAAGGGCGTGAAGGGCGCGGCGAAGCGCGAGCGCGAGTATCAGGCCTGCCTCGACGCGATCGACGCGCTGACCGGCGCCGACAAGCAGGTCGCCGAGCGGCTGCACGTCATCGTGAGCGAGGAGGCGCCCGAGCTCGACCCGAAGACCTGGTACGGCTTCCCGTCGTATGCCGACGACGGCGATGTGCTCGTGTTCCTGCAGCCGGCCTCGAAGTTCAACACTCGCTACCCGACCATCGGCTTCCAGCAGAACGCCCAGCTCGACGACGGCAAGTTCTGGCCGACGTCGTTCGCCGCCCTCGAGATCGACGACGAGATCGAACAGCAGCTGCGCGCGCTCATTCGCAAGGCCGTCGGCAAATAGCCGCCGCGAGCGCGCGGCACCGCGGATGCGCGGGGTAGCCCCAGCGCTAGCGGGCGTCGCGCGAGGTTGCGTTCACCGCATCCGAGCGTTCTTGCCCGGTGAGCTGCGCGATCGCGTCCATGATGCGTTCGGTCGCCTCGGTGCGGGCGCGACCGCCGGGCAGTTCGGCGAGGTCGCTGAGGTCGAGGGGCGCACCGAAGCGCACCTCGACGCGGCGCCCGCGCCCGAAGTGGCGAAACGCCCGCATCCCGTCGGCGCCGATGATGCCGACCGGCACGACCTGCGCGCTCGTGTCGAGCGCCATCCAGGCGGCGCCGCTGTGCCCCTTGTGCAGCCGGCCGTCGCGCGAGCGCGTGCCCTCCGGAAACACGCAAAACGCGCTGCCCGCCTGCAGGATGCGGCTGCCCGCGTCGAGCGCCGCCCGCGCGTCGCGCCCAGCGGCCCGCACGACGGGCACGCCGCCGATCGAGGTGAAGAACCACCGACCAAGCTTGCCCTTGCGGCCCGAGCCCGTGAACAGGGCCGACTTCGTCAAGAACTGCACGGGCCGCGGCGCCGACACCGGAATCAAGATCGTGTCCCACGCCGACTGATGATTGCTCGCGAGCAACACCGGCCCCTGCTTCGGCACGTTCCGGCGCCCGTGCACCCGCGGCCGATACACAAGCCACAGCAGCGGCCGCAGCACGGCCCGTCCGACGTAGTAGACGATGCCCGGCTTCGGTGCGGGTTCTGGCGCAGCGTCGGTGGTCACCCAATGAGCGTACGCGCGGCCGACCTCGCCACCCGCGCAACACCGGCATGAGCGACTGAGGTAAGCCTTCCATTCCTAGCGCTGACCAGGCATTTTTACGATAATTAAGACATGAACAATGTCCGCTCCGCACTCAGGTCCTATCCGCTGGTCGCCGCGACCATCGTGGTCGGCATCGTCGGCTTGACGCTGCTCGCGACCCCGGCGAGCGGCATCGCTCCGTCGCTCGTCGGCGCGTACGCCATCGCGATCGCGGCGTGGGAGGCCGTCGGCATGGTCCGCGAGCTGCTGCGCGGCCACGCGGGCCTCGACATCCTCGCGGTCACCTCGATCACGGCCGCAGTGCTCGTCGGCGAGGTCTGGGCCGCGCTCATCGTCGTGCTCATGCTCACGGGCGGCGCCGCGCTCGAGGACTACGCCTCGAACCGCTCGAAGCGCGAGCTCACCGCGCTGCTGCAGCAGGCCCCGCAGACGGCGGTGCGCATCCGCCCCGATGGCACCACCGAAGAACTCCCGGTCGACGACATCGAGATCGACGACGAACTGCTCGTGCGCCCCGGCGCGCTCGTGCCGGTCGACGCCGTCCTGCTCGACGAGCGAGCCGTCTTCGACGAGTCCTCGCTCACCGGCGAGAGCCTGCCCGTCACCCGCGCGGCCCGCGAGCGCGTCTCGAGCGGCGCAGTCAACGGCTCGGTCGCGGTGCGGATGCGCGCGGTCGCCCTCGCGCGCGACAGCGAGTACCAGCAGATCGTGCGACTCGTCGAGGAGGCCTCGCAGAGCAAGTCGAAGGTCGTGCGACTCGCCGACCGCTACGCCGTGCCGTTCACGATCCTCGCGCTCGTCATCGCCAGCATCGCGTGGGCCATCTCGGGCGACCCGGTGCGCTTCGCCGAGGTGCTCGTCGTCGCGACGCCCTGCCCGCTGCTCATCGCGGCGCCGGTCGCGTTCCTCGGCGGCATGAGCCGCGCCGCGCGCTTCGGCCTCATCGTCAAGGGCGGCGACACCCTCGAGCAGCTCGCCCGCGCGAAGTCCGTCGCCTTCGACAAGACGGGCACGCTCACGACCGGGCGCCCCTCGCTCGAGCGCATTGACGCGGCGCCCGGCTTCAGCGCCGACGACGTGCTGCGCCTCGCGGCATCGGCCGAGGTCTACTCGTCGCACGTGCTCGCGGGCGGCGTCATCGCCGCGGCGACCGAGCGCGGGCTCGAGCTCGCGAGTATCGCGCAGGCTGAGGAGCTCGCGACCAAGGGCGTCGCGGCCATGCTTGCCGAGGATGCGCCGTGGCGCGGCGTCGTGCGCGTCGGCAAGCCGGCGTGGGTGCGCTCGTTCGCGCCCGCCCTCGAGAACGCGTCGCTGAACGCCGGCGAGCTCGCGATCTACGTCGCCCTCGACGATGCGGTCGTCGGCACGCTCGTGATGCGCGACCAGGTACGGCCCGAGGCGGCCGAGACCGTCGCGAGCCTCGCATCCCTCGGCGTCGAGCGCCGGCTCATGGTGACCGGCGACGTCGCGGCAACGGCCGAGCCCATCGCCGCGAGCCTCGGCATCGACGAGGTGCACGCTGAGTGCCGACCGCGCGACAAGGTCAAGATCGTCGCGGGCGTCGAGCCGCGGCCGCTGATCATGGTCGGTGACGGTCTCAACGACGCCCCGGTGCTCGCGGCAGCCGACATCGGCTTCGCGATGGGCGCGCGCGGCGCGACCGCGGCGAGCGAGTCGGCGGATGTGGTGAACCGCTTCGACTCGCTGGCGGGCGTCGCACACGCGGTGCGCATCGGCCGTGACACCGTGCGGATCGCGCTGCAGAGCGTCTGGCTCGGCATCGTCATCAGCGTCGGGCTCATGCTCGTCGCTGCCTTTGGCCTGCTGCCTGCGCTCGCGGGCGCATGGCTACAGGAGCTCGTCGACCTCGTTGCGATCCTCGGCGCCCTGCGCGCTATCGGGCCGCGCCTCGAGCGCGGCCGCAACATCGCGATGCCACGCGACGCGGAGGCAACCATGAGCGTTGCGGCAGATCACGCGCCGTCTACCGCTCATGAATCGCCCGAGCGCTAATCCTTGGCCCCAGAAAACCAGCCACGGAAACGAAAAAAGCCCCGGGTGTCGAACCCGGGGCATCTGTGGCTCCGACGGGCGTCGATCCCGTGACCTCTCGATTTTCAGTCGAACGCTCTACCAACTGAGCTACAGAGCCAAAGCAGCTTTCGCCGCTGAGAGAAACGCCCTCATCTTTCGACAAGGGCGCCGCTTCTCCGCGACCCTGACGGGACTTGAACCCGCGACCTCCGCCGTGACAGGGCGGCACGCTAACCAACTGCGCTACAGGGCCTCATATTGAATTTTTCAGACGGTTCAACCTAACAGCTTTTTCCCGGTGTCGCCACCGTGACCCCAACGGGATTCGAACCCGTGTTGCCGGCGTGAAAGGCCAGTGTCCTAGGCCACTAGACGATGGGGCCGAAGCTGTATCGGCATGACCGCCGAAGAAAAACCCTAGTGCACATTCACACACGAACGCAAATCGCACGCTCCGAGCCGCCACGACCCTACGCCTACGACCCACGCATCCGCCGAAGCAACACTCGCGCGAATACCCGAAAACCACGCACGAACCGCGAAAACACGCGCATCCGGGGTTACAAATTCGTCACATAGCCACTAATGTGGTGGATGTTAACCGTGTGACATGAGTGATCCTCTGCGACAAATGCCTAGCTCTGTGCATGACCACGCCCGCACCCCAACCGATTGCCCGCGCGTCTCGCGCAGCAAACGAAAGGCATCAATGTTTTCGTCCAAGACCTCCCGCCGGGCCCCCCGCGCCCGTGCGGGCCGGTCAGGGCTGGTAACCGGCGCGGCCGCACTACTCATCATCGGCCTCGTTGGCAACGGCGCGATTCCGGCCAACGCCAAGGACCTCGACGACTACGCGACCTGGGACGACGTCATCTCGGCCCAGGACGACATCGACCAGCAGAACGCGCTGATCGACGAGATCAACGCCCAGATCGACCAACTCAACAGCGATGTCGCCGAGGCTGAGGTCGTCGCAGAAGAGGCGGGCAACGCCTACTCGGCCGCACAGGCCGCGTCGACCGAGCAGTCCGAGAAGGTCTACACGCTGCAGCAGCAGGCCGAGGAGGCCTCCGCCGAGGCCGACAAGGCCGAAACCGAGGCGGCGTCGTACGTCGCTGCCATCGCGAACCGCGTGCCGGTCGACCCGACCGTCGAACTGCTCACAAACCCGAACGACGCCGACGGCTTCCTCATGGGCATGTCAACACTCTCAAAGCTCGGCACCCAGAACGGCGCCGTCTACGAAAACGCCATCTCGGCCCGCAACAACGCCGACCAGCTCGGCGAGCAGGCGCAGGTCGCCCTCGCGGAGCTCGAAACCCTCGAGGCGCAGGCGCAGTCGAACTACGACGCGGCCGTCGACGCACAGCTCGACCTGCAGAACAAGCGCGACCAGAAGACCGAGAAGGGCTCCGAGCTCGAGGCGATGCTCGCCCCGCTGCAGGAGCACCGCGACGTCGTCGAGGCCGACTACCAAGAGGGCGAGCGCCTGCGCGAAGAAGAGCGCAAGCGCATCGAAGCCGAGCAGAAGAAGGCCGCCGAAGAGGCTGCTGCAGCTGCCGCGGCCGCAGCAGCCGCAGCAGCCGCAGAGGCCGCAGCTGGCTACAACTCGGGTGGCGGAAGCAGCAGTGGCGGCAGCAGTGGCGGCAGCAGCAGTGGCAGCACGAGCACGCCCCCGGCCGAGAGCGGTGGCGCCTCCCCGAGCGCGAGCGGCTACGCGCCACCCCTCGGCTACAGCGCCTACATCTCGAGCAACTATGGCATGCGCCTGCACCCGGTGTACGGCTACTGGAAGCTCCACAACGGCACCGACTTCGTCGTCTCCGGTGGCACCTGCGGCGCCCCGATCTACGCGGTCTCGTCGGGCACCGTCACGTATGCGGCCTGGATGGACGGCTGGGGTAACCGCGTCGACATCCAGATGGACGACGGTAACACCACCGGCAACGCCCACATCATGCCCGGCGGCATCATGGTCTACCCCGGCCAGCGCGTCGCGGCCGGCCAGATCATCGCCTACGCCGGCACCACCGGTCCGTCGACCGGCTGCCACCTCCACTTTATGGTGAACAACGGCGCGAGCGACCCGCTGAGCTACCTCGCCTCCCACGGCATCTACTACTAGACCGAGCGAGGCCGCCGGCCAACACAACGACGAGGGGCGCGCATCCAGCAGGATGCGCGCCCCTCGTCGTTCAGCTGGCTCAGCTGCCTACTCGGCCGGCTTGTAGGCCGCGAGCGAGCGCTCGATGATCGCCTCGGCGTCGGCCGCCGAGCCCCACGAGTCAACCTTGACCCACTTGTTGGGCTCGAGGTCCTTGTAGTGCTCGAAGAAGTGCTTGAGCTGGTCGCGGGTGTTCTGCGGCGCATCCTCGAGCTCCTGGATGTGCGCGAAGCGCGGGTCCTTCGCCGGCACGCAGAGGATCTTGTCGTCCCCGCCCGCCTCGTCGGACATGTGCAGCACGCCCACGGGGCGCACCTTCAGGCCGATGCCCGGGTAGACGGGGTACTCGAGCAGCACGAGCGCGTCGAGCGGGTCGCCGTCGTCGGCGAGCGTGTGCTCGAAGTAGCCGTAGTCGACCGGGTAGACGAACGGGGTGAACAGCACGCGGTCGAGGTAGACGCGGCCGGTCTCGTGGTCGACCTCGTACTTGTTGTGGCTGCCACGAGGAATCTCGATGACGACGTCGTAGGTGCTCAATTCTGCTCCTGGTGTGAAGGGGCGCCCGGGGGCGTTGACGGCACCAGATTACCGCCCGCGAGCGGCGCGAGCCCGAACATCGCGTGACCATTCGCATCCCGGCCCGGGGCCCACTTGCTGAGCGCGATCAGCACTTCCGTGCAATCAGCGGCCTCGCCCGAGTACGATTGGGGTGTGACTGATCGACCCCGCCTCACCCCGCCGGTAGCCGATATTCGGCGCGCTGTGCGCAACTCGCTGCGCGGCGTCGCTGCCGAGGGTGACCTCGTGCTGGCTGCGCTGTCTGGCGGCCCCGACTCGCTCGCGCTCGCCGCGGGCCTCGCCTTCGAGGGCCCGAGGGCCGGGATGCGCGTGGGCGCGGTCATCGTCGACCACCAGCTGCAGCCCGGCTCGGACGAGCAGGCCGAGCGCGCGGCCGAGCAGGCGCGCGGCCTCGGCCTCGACCCGGTCGTGATCGAACGCATCGACGTCGTCGACGACGGCGCCGGTCCCGAGGCCTCGGCCCGCGCGGCCCGCTACGGCGCGATCGACCGCGTGCGCGAACAGCTTGGCGCCTCCTACGTCGTGCTCGGGCACACGCTCGACGACCAGGCTGAGACCGTGCTGCTCGGCCTCGCGCGCGGCTCGGGCGGCAAGTCGCTGCACGGCATGGCTGTCGTCAACGGCCCGCTCGTGCGCCCGCTGCTCGGCATCCGCCGCGAAGAGACCAACCAGGCGTGCGGCGACCAGGGCCTCGAGCCGTGGCACGACCCGATGAACGACGACGAGCGCTTCAAGCGCGTGCGCATTCGCAAGAACGTCATGCCGGTGCTCGAGTCCGAGCTCGGCCCCGGCATCGCCGAGGCGCTCGCCCGCACCGCAACCACGCTGCGCGAAGACTCCGAGACGCTCGACGCCCTCGCGCTCGAGTGGGCGCAGGAGATCGTCGACACCGATGCCGACGGTCGCGTCACGCTCGACGTCGGCGGCCTCGTGACTCAGCCCGCCGCGCTCCGCCAGCGCATCTGCCGCGCCGTGGCCGAGCAGGGCTTCGGCGTCTCGCTCTCGCGAGCGCACACCATGGCCGTCGCCGCGCTCGCCACCGAGTGGCGCGGGCAGGGCCCCATCGACCTGCCGGGCATCCGCGTTGAACGCAGCGCGGGCCGCCTGTTCTTCGGCTTCGCCGAGCAGGGTGTCGACGACACCGAGCACTAACGCCACCGCGAAAGGAACCACGTGCGCGCATCCGACATTGAGGCCGACGTCCGCGAAGTCCTGCTGAGCCGCGAGGAAATCTCCGAGCGCATCGGCGAGTTGGCTCGTGACATCGAGGCCGACTACGCCGACCGCACTCCCCTGCTCGTCGGCGTGCTCAAAGGCGCCGTGATGGTCGTGAGCGACCTCGCACGCGAGCTGCGCATTGCGCTCGAGATGGACTGGATGGCCGTCTCCTCATATGGCTCCGGCACCGTGTCGTCGGGTGTCGTGCGCATCCTCAAGGACCTGGACACCGACCTCACCGGTCGCGATGTACTCATCGTCGAAGACATCATCGACTCGGGCCTCACCCTGAGCTGGCTGCGCCAGAACCTCCAGTCGCGCGGCGCCGCCTCGGTCGAGATCTGCACGCTGCTGCGTAAGCCCTCGCGTCTCAAGGTCGACGTGCCCGTGCGCTACATCGGCTTCGATGTGCCGAACGAGTTCGTCGTCGGTTACGGTCTCGACTACGACGAGCGCTACCGCAACCTCCACGACGTCGTCGTGCTGCGCCCGCACGTCTACGGCGCCGACGAGGCCGACGCCGCGGGCCCCGTTGAACCGGCCCGCAAGGTGTTCCGCCCGGGCCTCGAAGAACCCGCGCAGTAGGGCTCCACCGGCGGTGCCGGCCTAGCCCCGAATCTCGAACTCGGTGTCGCCGCGCGTCGGCTGCTCGCTCGTCTCGACGGCGTCGACGCGCGCCGACCGCGGGCCCTGGTGTGCCCACGCGACGAGCCGGTCGACCGCATCCGCCTCGCCCTCGGCCTCAAACTCGACGCGGCCGTCGAATAGGTTGCGCACGTACCCGCCGAGGCCGAGCCGCTGCGCCTCGTGGGCCGTCGAGTAGCGGTACCCGACGCCCTGCACGACGCCCGACACGTACCCTCGCACTCGCTTCGTAGCCATACGGCCAGGGTACGGATGCGCGCCCGGCGGCGGCTGGACGCGCGGGGTTCGAACTCGCGCTTGCGCTTGCGCTTGCGCTTGACGTTACTTCAACCGGTAGCGTCGTGACCGCACTGAACGAGAAAGAAGACATCATGCCAAAGGACATGTTCGACGGCTTTGACCACACGAAGTACGACGCCGAGGTGCGCGAGCGCTGGGGCGACGAGCCCGCCGACCGCAGCAACAGCTGGTGGGCGGGGCTCGGCGAGGCGGGCCAGGCCGAGTTCCGGGCCGCGAACTACACGCGCACATCCGAGCGCGGCGCCGGGTTCGTACGCGACGCCCTGCTCGCCTACGCCGACACCTCGCTCTAGGCCGGCTCACGCAACGAAAATTCCCCGGTGTGTGGGGCGAATCGCGCGCCCCACACACCGGGGAATTCGTTATTGGGGAAGCTCGCGCCTAGCCCTCGATCGAGGCGGGCGGCCGCGGCGCGCCCTTCGGCGGGGCGATGCGCGCGTAGTTGCCGGCGTTCGCGGATGCGGTGGCCGAGCCGGCCGACTCGCTCGAGCCGTCCAGCCCGCCGCGGCGGTTCGGCGCAGCATCCCAGTCGCGCTCGACGACGCGCTTCTGCACGATGATCGCGGCGACGAGAATGACGAGGCCGATCACCGCGAGCAGCCCGGCACCGAGCACCGCGCCGGCGTTCGCGCCGTAGCCGATGAGGATACCGAACCAGCCGAAGTCGGCGTCACCGAAGGTCGTGTTCGCCGAGCCGAAGCTGCCGAGCACCTGCATGAGGAACGCGGGCAGGAACGTGATGAGCAGACCGTTGACGAAGCCACCCGCGATCGCACCGCGGCGGCCGCCGGTCGCGTTACCGAAGACGCCCGCAGCACCACCGGTGAAGAAGTGCGGCACGAGGCCAGGCAGAATCACGGCGAGGCCGAATGCCGGGCCGAGCCAGGCGGCGAGCACGAACAAGCCGCAGAGGCCGGCGACGAACGACGACAGGAAACCGATGAGCACGGCGTTCTGCGCGTACGGGAACACGATGGGCGCGTCGAGTGCGGGCACGGCGCCCGGCACCACCTTCGCCGCGATGCCCTGGAACGCGGGCACGAGTTCGCCGAGAATGGTGCGCACACCGAAGAGGATCACAGCGACCGCGATGCCGAAGCCGAGGCCCTGTGTGACCGACTGCATGAGGAAGTTGCCGACGTTCGTCGCGCCGCCGAAGGCCTCGAACGCCTCGGTCTCGCCGACGCGGATGAGGTAAATCACCGCAACGATGACGTACATGAGCACCATCGACAGCGCGGTGGCGACCATCGAATCGCGGAGGAAGCGCAGGCCCTCGGGTACCTTGATGTCTTCGGTCGAGCGGCTCTTGCCCTTCGGGTCGACGAGGCGGCCGACGGCACCCGCAGCGACGTAGCCGGCGGTGCCGAAGTGGCCGATCGCGACCGAGCTGTCGCCGGTGACCTTCTTCATCCACGGGTGCGCAAGCGCGGGCAGGGCGACCATGAGGATGCCCAGGAGCACAGCGCCGAGAATCACGACGACCCAGGTGTTCATGCCGGCCGAGGCCATGACGATCGTGATCATCGTCGCCATGAACAGCATGTGGTGGCCGGTAAGGAACACGTAGCGCAGCGGTGTGAAGCGCGCGAGTAGCAGCGCGACGACGAAGCCGAGAATCATGAGCCACGACACCTGCGCGCCGTACTCCTGCTGCGCGATGCCCGCGATGGCCTCGTTCGTCGGCACAACACCCTGCGCGCCGAGCGCGCCCTGAATCATGACGCCGAGCGGCTCGAGCGAGGCGGTGACGAGGCCCGCGCCGGCGCCGATGAGCATGAAGCCGAGGGTGGCCTTGATGCCGCCGCCGATGACCGCGCCGGCGCTCTTGCGCAGCGCGATGAGCCCGACCGCGGTAATGATGCCGATGAGGTACGCCGGCACGCTAAGAATTTCGTTGACGAGGAACTGGGCGATCGCGTAGATCACGTCCATGGTGCTCTCCAATACCTAGAAGCTGAGGATGCGCTGGTCGAGTGCCGCGGTGCGCGAGCGGATGCGCGCCCCGGCCCGACTGCCTGGTCGCGCGTTAGACGGCGTAGCGGCGGCGCAGGGCGCCGTCGATCTCCTGTTGCGAAGTGAAGTCGCCGATGATCTCGACGGGCACGCCGAGGTCGCCGAGCGACTCAGCGATGGCGCCGGAGGTGAGCACGAGGTCGGCTTCCTTCGACTTGCCCTTGGCCGAGATCGTGTCGGTCGCCTCGACCGTGAAGTACGGCGCCCAGCCCCACTTGCCGAGTACCTGCTCGAGCGTGTTTTTGAGGAAAATGCTCGTGCCGACGCCGTTGCCGCACACGGTAAGGATGTGCCCCTTCGACGCGACGGTGCCGCTGAGGTCGACCTCGCCGTCGTCGGCCGCGTGGCGGGGTGTGGGCTTCGCGGCGGCCTGCACCTGTGCCGGCTCACTCGTGAGCACCTCGAGCACGGCCTCGGGCGTATTCGAGGTGTCGAGCGCGGCCCGGCGCACCGGGTCGCCGAGCACGCCGGCGAGGGCGGCGAGCGCCTGCTGGTGCGCCGTCGAGTCGGCGGCGGCCAAGCCCATGACGATCGTGACCGGGTCGTTGGCACCGGCACCGAATTCGACGGGGTTCGCGAGTCGAACGAAGCTGAGGCCAGTGCGCTTCACGGAAGCATCGGGTCGAGCGTGGGCGAGCGCGAAGCCAGGCGCGATGACGATGTACGGGCCGTGCTCGTCGATGGTCGCGAGCATCGAGTCGGTGTACTCGGGTTCGGTCGCACCGGTCTGCACAAGCAGCTCGCCCGCCGCGATGACGGCCGAGCGCCAGTCTTCGGCGGGAACGTAGAGTTGCACGGCGTCGGTGGATATGAGAGAGCTGAGCTTGCTCACTTGGTCTCCTTTGTACGGTCCTCGCCGGGCGGGCGCCGGTTCACAGGACACTTTGTGCTACTCCAAGTCAACGTTGAAAAAATGCCCCCCGCAACTTTTCCTGTTGCGATCGCAAGTGGTAGGCGGCCAAGGCCGCCCGGATCGGCGCGCGCTACGCTGCAAGGGAAGCCATTACGAAGGAGCCCAGGTGCCGTACGCCATCAACTCAGACGACCTCCCCAACAGCGTCGACAAGCGCCTCGAACTACGTCCCCAGCACCTTGCGTGGCTGCGCGAGAACACCCCCCGCCTGCTCGCGGCAGGCGCCAAGCGTAACGAGGCTGGCGACCCCATCGGCAGCCTCGTCATCGTCGACGTCGAGACGCTCGACGAGGCCGAGTCGTTCGCGCAGGCCGACCCCTATTCGCAGCAGGGCCTGTTCGCAAAAGTCGAGATCTCGGCGTGGAACAAGTCGTTCTTCAATTTCGAAGACCTGATCTAGCCGGCCCATCGCCGCAGACTTGCCGCCCGCATCCTCGCCGAGGGTGCGGGCGGTTTAGCGCTCAGCGGCCGACGCACCGAGCGTACGGTCGCGGCCCGCGGCGAGCCCCGCGAACACGAGGCCTGTGACGCAGGCGAGCAACAGACCGAGGGTCGCCATCCAGCTACCCGTCGCCTCGAACAGGCCGCCGCCGACGATCGGGCCGAGGCCCGCGCAGAAGTAGCCGATCGACTGCGCCATGCCCGACATGCGCGCGGCATCGCCCGCGGTCGCGGCGCGCTCCGAGATGAGCCCGAGCGCGACGGGCAGCATCATGCCGGTCGTGAGGCCGATCATGACGGTCCACACGGGCATGAGGTGCGGCAGGAACATCCCACCGAGCAAGGCAATGGCGGTGATCGGCAGGAAGCCGACGGCGATGATCCGCTGGTCGCGCGAGCGGTTCATGAGCCAGGCGACGAGGAAGCCGAGCGGCATGCCCGAGACCTGCGCGATCGCGAGGTGCAGGCCCGCGTTCGCCTCGCTCACGCCGCTGCTCTGTTCGATCGTCGGCATCCAGTTCACGAAGGTGTAGAACACGGTCGACTGCAACGCCATGTAGGCCGTGACCGACCACGCGATCGGCGAGCGCCAAATGTTCACGTGCGGCGAGTGATCGCTCGACGCGACGCCGAGCCGGTCGCGCCAGCCGCGCACCGCGAAGAGTGCGATCGCCACGACGACGACGGGCAGGGACGCTGCGAGCGCGAGTCGCCACTGGCCGCCGGTCGTGTCGGTGATCGCCACGGCAAGGCCGGCGCCGAGGGCCGCGGTGCCGGTCATGGTGCAGGTCGTGATGCCGAGCACGAGCGGCGCGTTCGGCGCAAAGTCGCGCTTGACGAGCACCGGGAGCAGCACGTTGAGGGTCGCGACGCCAACGCCGAGCAGCGCGGTGCCAATCCAGAGCGACCACTCGGGCATGAGCAGGCGCAGCCCGAGGCCGACGGCGAGCACGATGAGGCTGAGCAGCGCCAGCCGGTCGAAGCCCAGGCGCCGGGCCAGCGGCGCGGTCGGCACCGCGAACAGGCCGAACGCAAGCACCGGCGACGCCGCGAGCGCCCCAACCTCGGTCGCGCTCAGGCCGACGTCGGCACCTATGCGCACCGCGAGTGGGCCGAACGCCGTGACGCCGGCGCGCAAGCTGCCCGCGAGCAGCACGACCGCGACGAGCGAGAACACGCGCGAGCCGCTCCAGAAACTCGCCTGCGTCATCTACTCAACCGCTCTCTCCCCTGCCGCGCGCCCCGTGTGGCCGCGACGCCCATAAGCATTCAGTCTCCCACCCCTTTGAGGCTCGGGTGACCACGTGCGATGATGCGGCTAGTCGTCGTCCCCATCGGTAAGCAGCGTCTCGCGGATGCGGCGCAGGTCTTCCATGAGCGAGCCGATGAGAATCCAGCGCTGGCCGCGCGGCGCCGAGAGCTCGAGCGGTGCCGTGAGCGCCGGAATCGCCGAGGTGAGCGGCTCGGGGTCGACCTCAGCGAGGTGCACCGCGAGCCGCACGTCGTGGGCGCAGCGGCGCAGCTGTTCGGCGATGTCGTGCGCCATCGGCTCCTCGGGCAGCGAGTCGTCGTAGTGGTCGTAAAACGCGCGGGTCATGCCGATCACCTCGGTGACGATCGACTGGAGTTTCGTCTCGAGCAGCGCATCCATCTCGTCAAGCTGCTCGCGGTTCCTGCGGCCGCGCGGGTTGAGCGCGAGCGACTCCCGCGCCTCTTCGATGGCCGTGCGGCTCACCTCGACCATGTTGCGCAGCAGCCGCGCCTCGAGAATGAGGCCCTGCAGATCGCCGGGGCTCTGGGGCACCTCGAGGGCGTCAGCGAGGCGGCCGAGCGAGGCCGCGAGCTCGGCACCGAGGTCGGCGACGCGCTGGCGCGCGGGCTCAACGTGCACCGGCGCGACGATGAGCATGTTCACGAGGAAGCCGATGATCGCGCCGATGATCGTTTCGATAATGCGGTCGAGCGCGAACTCGACGCTGCCGCCGCCCATGACGATGACGATCATGCCGCTAATCGCCATCTGGTTGAGCATGCCGAGGCTGAGGCGACCAGCCCAGCCGATGAGCAGGGCGACGGCGATGGCCGCGATCGCGGCGATCGCGTTGTGGCCGAAGATGCCGCCGAACACGGTTGCAATGATGACGCCGGCGATCACGCCGAGGGTGCGTTCGATGCCCTTCGACGCGGTCTGATTGAGGTTCGGGGCGACGATGAGCAGCGCCGCGATGGCGGCGAAGATCGGCATGTCGACCTGGAGCGCGAACATCGACACAACCCACGACAGCGCGATGGCAATGAAGGTCTTTACCACCTGCAACCACGGGATGCGCTTGGTCGCGAGGAGGGGCGAAAAGAAGCGCATGACTTTCAGCTTAGGCTGCCCCGCCGAATGCCGCGCGAGAGCGGATGCGCGCCCTACGCTGGTGACATGACCGCTTCTGTTCCTCAGTTGGTCGCGCTGCTCGATGGCTCGCTCGTCGATGTCGAAACTCCATTGCTGCGCGCTGACGACCTCGGCGTCGTACGCGGCGATGGCGTCTTCGACGTCGCTTCGTGCCGCTCCGGCCACGTAATCGACCTGCCCGCCCACCTTGACCGCCTCGCCACGTCGGCGCACATCCTTTCGCTGCCCGAGCCCAACCGCGCCGGCTACGAGCGCGCGGTCGCCGCGCTCGTCGTCGCGTGGGACTGGGATGCGCATCCCGAAGCGACCGTGCGCCTCGTCGAGACGCGCGGCCCCGAGTTTGGCGGCGACGCAACTTGCTGGGCGATGATGCAGCCGGTTTCTGCGGCGGTGCTGCGTGAGCGCGAGGGCGTGCGCGTCGTCGTGCTCGACCGTGGCCACGAAGCCGAAGAGACGAGCCAGCTGCCGTGGCTGCTGCCGGGCGCGAAGAGCCTCTCGTACGGCATCAACATGGCGGCGAAGCGCTGGGCGAAGGCGAACGGCGCCGACGATGCGATCTTTGTCACGCCCTCGGGTCGGCTGCTCGAGGGGCCGACGTCGGCGCTCGTGGTTGACCTCCACGGTGAGCTCGTAACGCCGAAGCAGGACGGCATCTTGCCGTCGACGACGCTGCGCGCGCTCATGGATGCCGCCGCCGAGGACGGCCTCAGCGTGCGCTTCGACGAACTGCCCCGCGAGGTGCTGTCGCGGGTGCAGGGCGCCTGGCTACTGTCGTCGGGTCGCATCCTCGCGCCGATCGAATCGGTTGACGGCGTCGACGTGCCGCGCTCGCCGCTGCACGGCCGGGTCGCGCGGATGCTGCGCGTGCCCGGATCCGCGTAGCTCGGCTTGTCGCTGAACGACGAAGCGGGGCGCCTCCTGTTGGAGACGCCCCGCTTCGTCATTGGTGCTAGGCCTGGTGGCCGCGGTTGCGCAGGTACGCGAGCACGGTCGGGTCGTTCGTCTGGCCAAGCCAGTCGAGCAGTTCGGGCGACGCGGCGGGCGCCGCCGCGAGGTACGGCCACAGCTCGCGGTGCTCCTTCATCGCTTCGAGCTCGGATGCGCTGGCGTCAGACTCGAGCGCCCGGCGTGCGAGCGAGGGCAGGTCGACCCGCGCGGGCTCCTGCGGCGCGTCCTGCGCCTCGGGCGCCTCGACGCCGGTCGGCGCCGACTGCTCGGGCTGCGAGAGGTAGCCATAGCCCTGCTCGGTGTTCGCCTCGGTGGCCGACGATGCGGGCACGGATGCGCTGCTCGCGTCGGTCTGCTGCGAGGTGTCGCCGCCGAAGTTGACGCTGGGCTGGTAACCGTAGCTGTACCCCGAGTCCTGCGCCGGAGTCTCAGCGCCGGCCGACTCGGTCGACTCAACTGAGGCGTCATCGCACGTCGCCGACTCAGCTACCGCCTGATCGTCGCCACCACCGAAATTGACGCTCGGCTGATAGCCGTAGCTGTACCCCGAGTCCTGCGCGGGGGCCTCGTCGCTGACCGACTCGGTCGACTCCGTGGCGTCGCCGAAGTCGGCGCTCGGCTGCTCACCGTAGGTCGAGCCGTACGACTGCGAGTCATCGGTCGCCGCTTCGGTGGTCACGGTTGCAGTCTCGCTCGTCTCGGCCGCCGTGGCGTCAGTTGCCGAGCTGTCGGTGCTCCAGCCCGGGGTCCAGCCGCTCTCGGTCTGCGCTTCCGGCTCGCCCGATGCGCCATCGGTCACGGTCGAGTCGACCGTGACCGCGTCGTCGGTCATGTCGGCGACGGGTGCGTCACCGTAGCTGGCCGCGGGTGCGCCGTAGCCGGTCGAGTCAGCCGAGGCCTCGTCGCTCGCGGTTTCCGTACCCTGTTCCGTTGCGGTGTCGGCGTCTGCCGACTCCGCAAGCGGGCTTTCGGAACGCGTCGGGGTTGCGCCGGTCTCGAGCGAGCCCCAGGCCGACGACGACTGCTGCGTGGACGACTGGAAGCCGTAACCGCCCGACTGCTCGGTGCTGGCCACGGCTGCTTCAGGCTCAGTCGAGTCTGCGGTGTCGGCGCTCGCCTCGTCGGCGTTGGCCGAGTCGGTGTTCGCTTCGTCGGTGCTCGACGCGCTGGTGCCGTAACCGGCGTAGCCGCCGAAGGGCGCGGCGTCGGTCGTCGACTCCGATGCGGGTTCGTCGTTCGATGCCTGCTCGGCGGCGGAATTGCTCGAATCGGTTGCGCCATACGCGGCGTACCCGGTCGAGGTCTCGGCCTCGGTCGTGGCGCCCGAAGCTGCGTCCGCGTTCGACTCGGTCGACTCGTCGTCGTTCGACGAGGCGGCGGCCGCGCCAAGGGCGGCCGTGCCGGCAGCCGCCGCCCCGAAGCCGGCCCACGCGGGTGCGCCGAAGCCGGAGTCGGCTGCGTTCTCGTCGCGCTGCGTCTCGGCGGTGGCCGAGTCGCTTGCGATCGCGGAGTCGTTCACGATTGCCGAGTCGGACGCGGCCTCAGTTGCGCCGGCCCGCTCGCTTGCCGCGGGCTGGCCGTAGCCGCCGAACGGCGACTGCTGCTGCGCGGCCCCGTGCTGGCCGAACGAAGCCTGCTCGTTCTGCGCTGGCGCTGCGTCGGCCTGCTGCTGGCCGTAACCGCCCTGCGCGGGCTGGCCGAATGCACTGCCCGGCTGCGGGGGCTGGCCGTAGCCGCCCTGCGGCTGGTTCGGCGCATCCTGCTGGCCGTACTGGCCCTGCGCACGGGCCGCGTCGCGCTGGCCGTAGCCGCCCGACTGCTCAGCGCCGGACTGCTGCTGGCCGTACTGACCTTGCTGCTGACCGAACGACTGCTGTTGGTTCGACTGGCCGAAGCCCTGCTGCGGCTGCTGGCCGTAACCCTGGTTGCCCTGCTGCTGGTCGAACTGCTGCTGACCGAACTGCTGGCGCTGCTGGCCGTAGCCCTGTTGTTCCTGCTGGCCGTAGCCCTGCTGCGGGCCGGGCTGCTGCTGGCCATATCCCTGCGCGCCGAAGCCCGGCTGCTGCTGGCCGAACGGCTGGCCCTGACCCTGCTGACCGTACTGACCGCCCTGGGGCTGCCCCTGGCCGAACTGACCGCCGGGCTGCTGGCCAAAGTTCTGGCCGCCCTGGCCGCCAGTCTTCAGCGCGGTGCCAGTGGCCACGAAGTGCTGCTTCAGTGCAGGCACGAAGAGGACTCCCGCGGCGAGAATCAACGGCAGCAGCACGTAGATCGCGAAGATGTAGATGGCAGGCACCGTGCTGGCGCCGATCGCGTTCGACATGCGCTGCTCGATGAGGCCGAAGATCATCGCGATGATGCCGACGCCGGCGATGCCGCCCGTGATGATGAGCAGCACGAGCTGCGAGATGCGCGGCAGCTGACCCGCGGCCTGCTGCTGCGGCTGGCCCTGCTGTGGAAACCCGCCCTGGTGGAGCTGCTGCGGAGGCGTGGCCTTGCCGCGCAGCACGAAGTAGCCGTACACAGCGGCACCCGCGATGACGACCGAGAGCACGAGGATGATCACGGTGAGCGTGACTCGACCGCTGTCCTGCTCTGCACCGTCGTAGACCGGGATAAACGAACCGATCGCGCCAAGCGCCGCCGTCAGAGCGACCGCCGCGATCGCGAGCAGCGAGAGGCCGAGCGCCGAGAACCAACGCACGGTCGGCTCGATCGGCTTGGTCGAGCGCTGTGCCTCGGGCGAAAGCGCGAGGGCACCGAGCGGAGCTGCGGCCACGAGCGCGAAGGGCACAAAGCCTGCGCCGCCCGAGAAGGCGGCGAGCGGCACGACCGACTCGATGCCGGTGATCGAGAAGGCGAGGCCGAAGGTGCCGTCGAGGATCCAGGCAAGCAACGCCGCGGCACCAATCGCGATGGTCGCGATGCGGGCCGGCTCGGAGCCGAGGTTGGCGAGCAGCGCCGGGGCGAGGCCGATCGCAAGCGCAAGCAGGACGCCGAAGACGACCTTGAGGATGATGCCGACCGGGTTCACCGAGCCGAAGCTGCCGAGCGCGTCGGAGAGCGCCGCTCCGAACATGATCGAGCCGATGATCAACACGAGCGCACCAAGGGCAACGACACCGATGAGCAGCCAGCTGAGGACCTTCGTCGCGGTGACCGCGATCGGGTTGACCTGGTCGCGGTTCGGGCCGGCCTCGTAGTCCCGGCTCTGCACGTTGAGCGCGGCACCCGCGAGAGCAACGGCGGCACCGGCACCGAGGCCGATGAATGCGACGTCGAGGCTGCCGTCGAACTTGCTCGAGGTCGTGATCGCGTTGACCACATCAAAGACGAAGTACACGACGAACGTCACGATGAACGGCACCTGTGCGCCGGCGCGAATGAGGTAGAGCGTGTTTTGCGGCATGCCGACGATGCCGAAGCGCGTCACGATCTGCAGGATGCCCGCGAGCGCCGCGACGATCGAGGTGAGCACGGGCGCGATCTCGGTCGCGGTGAGCGCGATGCCGCTGCGGGTCTGCGCGACGTGCCACACCATGACGAGCGCGATGAGGGGCAGCGCGGCGCCGCCGATGTCGCGCACCCAGTCGAGCTTCGAGCTCTTGAGCAACTGCGGGCGCGGGCGAGGCTGCGGCGGGGGCGGGGCGAACTGCCCCTGCTGGTTGAACTGGCCCTGCTGAGCGGGCTGGCCCGCGTATCCGCCAGGCTGCTGCTGGCCGTAGTCGGGCTGACCGTGCTGGCTGCCAAACTGACCCTGCTGGTTCTGACCGTACTGACCGGGCTGGCCCGCGTATCCGCCAGGCTGCTGGCCCTGCTGACCGTAGCCCTGCTGCTGGCCAAACTGACCCTGCTGCTGGTCGTAGCCCTGCTGGTTCTGCCCTGGCGCGCCCTGGCCGTAGCCTCCCGAGGGAGCTCCGTACCCGTTCGGCTGATTCGAGTAGCTGTCGCTCACTGCTGCTCCTTCGCGCGCGGCGGCGAACTGTCACCACGCTCATGAGTTCTGGTGGGTTCGACCCCGCAGCGCACCGCCGTTGAGCAGCCCTCACTGAGGAGATCGTGTGAAGCCTATCCGCCGCTTGCGACAAAACCCCGGGCCTCGACGAAATCTGCGTAACGCGACGACGAATCTCAACCGCAGGTTGGACTCGGCGGTGGGTCGATGCCATCGAATGGCTGATGTTTCGCCGGGGAGATTCCCCCAAGAAATCGCGTCTAAGCTCACTTCATGGAGAACATTTCCGTTGCAGAACTGCACAAACTGGGTGAGAACATCACGCTCATTGACGTGCGTGAGAACGACGAGGTCGCCGAGGTGCGCATCCCGTTCGCGACGGTGATTCCGCTGAGCGAGTTCGCGGATCGCATGGACGAGGTGCCCGATGAGGGCGCCTACATCATGTGTCACGCGGGCGGCCGTTCGGCGCGCACCGTCGACTTCCTCGAACGCTATGGCAAGCACGCGACCAACGTCGATGGCGGCATTTCGCAGTGGGAGGCCGAGGGCTTCCCCGTCGAACGCGGGTAGCGCGGCGCCCTTCTGCGGAAACGTGACCACGGCATCGGGGCTGTGGAGAACTGAGCTGCCCACTTCGGGCAGTGCCTAGGCTTGTAGGTATGACAACGGCACAGCAGGTCCTCGAACAGGTATGGGGTTACCCAGAGTTTCGTGGGCAGCAGGCCGAGATCATCGACGCGGTCGTGCAGGGCAGAGATGCCCTCGTGCTCATGCCCACCGGCGGCGGCAAGTCGCTGTGTTACCAGGTGCCAGCGCTCGTGCGCGAAGGCACGGGCATCGTCATCTCGCCGCTCATCGCGCTGATGCAAGACCAGGTGGATGCGCTCGGCCAACTCGGCGTGCGGGCCGCCTACCTGAACTCGACCCTCGACATCGACGAGCGTCGCCTCGTCGAGCAGCAGTACATCGCCGGCGAGCTCGACCTGCTCTACCTCGCACCCGAGCGGTTGCAGGCGACTATCCCGCTGCTCCAGCGCGGCAACATCTCGCTGTTTGCGATCGACGAGGCGCACTGTGTGAGCCAGTGGGGCCACGACTTCCGCCCCGACTACCTGCAGCTCAGCGTGCTGCACGAGCAGTGGCCCGACGTCCCACGGGTGGCCCTCACGGCGACCGCGACGCTCGCGACGCGCGACGAGATCATCGAGCGGCTCGGCCTCGACGGCGCCGCGAAGTTCGTCTCGAGCTTTGACCGCCCGAACATTCAGTACCGCATCGTGCCGAAAGACCGCGCCCGCGATTCGCTGCACAAGTTCATCAAGGCCGAGCACCCGGGCGACGCCGGCATCGTTTACTGCCTGTCGCGTAAGTCGGTCGAGCAGACGGCCGAGTACCTGAGCGACCGCGGCATCCCGGCACTCGCCTACCACGCGGGCATGCCTGCGGCGACGCGCGCGAGGAACCAGGCGCGGTTCCTGCGCGAGGAGGGGCTCGTGATGTGCGCGACGATCGCGTTCGGCATGGGCATCGACAAGCCCGATGTGCGCTTCGTCGGGCACCTCGACCTGCCGAAGTCGGTCGAGGGGTACTACCAAGAGACGGGGCGTGCGGGGCGCGACGGGCTGCCGTCAACCGCATGGCTCGCCTATGGCTTGCAGGACGTCGTGCAGCAGCGCCGCATGATCGACCAGGGCGAAGGCGACGACTTCTATAAGCGGCAGCAGTCGCTCCACCTCGATGCGATGCTCGCGCTGAGCGAGACCGCCGGCTGCCGGCGCCAGATGCTGCTCGACTACTTCGGCGAGCGCTCCGAGCCGTGCGGCAACTGCGACAACTGCATCAACCCGCCGGCGACGTGGGACGGCACCGTCGCCGCGCAGAAGCTGCTCTCGACGATCGTGCGCATCGACCGCTCGCAGCGGCGCGCGTTCGGCGCCGGCCAGCTCATCGACATCCTGCTCGGCCGTGACACCGACCGCATCGCGCAGAACCGGCACAACGAGCTGTCGACCTACGGTATCGGCACCGAGCTCGACGAGTCGGGGTGGCGATCGGTCGTTCGGCAGCTGCTCGCGATGAACGTGATTCAGGCACACGGCGACTACGGCGTGCTGCGCATGACCGAGCGCGGGGCGTCGGTGCTCGGCGGCGGCGAACAGGTGCAGTTGCGAACGGATGTGCGCGAGCAGCGCGTGCGCAGCTCGCGTTCGTCACGCCCCAAGCCCGAGCTCGACTCGCTGCAGCCCGAGCAGCTCGCCCGCTTCGAGCGACTGCGCGAGTGGCGCCGCGACACCGCGCGCGAGCAGTCGGTGCCCGCCTACGTCGTGTTCAACGACGCGACGTTGCGCGAGCTCGCGGTAGAGCGCCCCGACACCATCACCGCGCTCGCCGGCATCTCGGGCGTCGGCCGCTCGAAGCTCGAGCAGTACGGCGAAGAGGTGCTCGACGTGATCGCGTCGCGCGAGTAATTCCGCGATCTTCTCTTCAAGTTGTGGATGTTGCGCTTGGCCCCATTCGAGGCCCGTTTTCGCGTGCGTTTGGGGCTGAACGCAACACCTATGCGTGAGTGAGTCGGTGCGATCGGCATCGTACCCAGGTCGAGCTGCTGGGCGGATGCGGCTGCTCGGTTGATGTGTCGGCTCGGCAAGCGCGACGGCGATAGCACCCGGCGGCAGCAGGCCGGAGGCTGGCCGCCCCTGGCACGGCGCCGGAAGCTGTCCCATCCACCGCACGCGCGCCGGAAGCGGCCACGTCGGCGACGCTGGCGTCGAGGACCCGGTACCGCAGAATGCCAGCCAGGTGAGCGCCACGGACCCCCACGTGGCCGCTATGTCGGAGGCTCATGGTGGACTGAAACCAGTCCCCAAACCGTCGCGATTCCACCCACGCCCTCAATGTCGGAGGGTCGTGGTGAAGTAAAGCCAGTCCCCAAGCCGTCGCCGACTCGTCCTCGCCCGCATCGTTGCGGTCAGGAAACTCCCCGCAAAAAGATCGCACCCAGGGGTCACGTTTTGGCCCGCTCACGCGTCTTCAAGACAACGACGAACAGTTCCGCAGGCTCCGATCAAACCGACGCTCGTGCTCGAGGAGGTGACACCCGATGACCGCTCCCAACCACGCCACGCCGCCCGACGATGACGACGACTTCGAGCCCACGCGCAGCGCGAACAGGCACCAGCCCGACGGCACGACCCCAGAACCACAGCACGACGACCTCACCGAACGCGCCCGACACGTCGCCGACAATTACGTCGACTTCAATACGCTGCGCCGCCAAGCCGACCTCGGCGAGTGCCGCATGCTCGCCGAGGCGTACGACATCGCCGAAGAACACACTCGCCGCGACGCCGAAGCGGGCGCTCACATCATCTCCGACGAGAACCGCCTCCAGTCCCACCTGCGCTCCACCGTCGCCAGCCTCGGCATTCGCACCAACGAAAGCGATATCGCCCTCACGAACCGCGCTCTCGACGCGCACCGGCTCACCACGCAGTTTCCGATCTGGATGACCGCGCTCGATGAGGGCGGCGTCACCATGCGACATGCGGGCGCGCTCCTCCGGTTCGAGCGCAAGGTTGGCGAGGAGCGCCGCGACGAGTTCAGCAAGAAGGTGCTCGACTACGCCCGCACCCACACGCATGGGCAGACCGAGAGTTACGCGAAACGACTCGCCGCCCGCTTCAACGCCGCCGAGTTCGAAGCCGCGTTCCAGCGCGAGTACGAAGAGCGCACCGTCACCATCCAAGACTTCGGCAGCGGCATGTCTCGCCTCACCGCCGACATGCCCACCGGCATGGCCCACGCCAGTTACGACCTCATCAACAAGCGAGCCACGCAACTGCGCGACGAGCACCAGGACGACGCGAAGCAGCATCGCGCCCGGGTGCGCGACGCCGAAGGCCGAGGCGAAGAGCTCTCCCCCGAGGACACCGAGTTCATCGAAGACCCGCGCACCGTCGCGCAACTGCGCTCCGACGTGCTCGTCGAGACGCTCCTCACGACGGTGCCGCAGAGCACGCTCGAGTCCGAGGCCAAGGGCAACCCTCACGTCAGCGCGACCGTGAGCGTTATCGTGCCCGTGACCACCCTGTTCGACCCCGACGCGCCTCGCGACATCGCCCTCATCGACGGCACCGAACCCATCAGCGCGTTCGAGGCTCGCGAGCTCGCCGGCAGCGTGACCTGCTTCGACCGCATCCTCACCGACCCCATCAACGGGCACGTGCTGACCGTCGACACCCGCATCGCGACCCCGCAGATGCGCAAGTTCCTCCAGGCCCGCGACCGCACCTGCCGATTCCCCGGCTGCCGCCGCCCCGCCAACCGCAGCGACCTCGATCACACGACACCGTGGGCCGCGGGAGGCCCCACCAGCGTCGACAACCAGGCACACCTGTGTCGGCGACATCACACGCAGAAACACCAACAACCGTGGAGAGTCAGGCATCTCGGTGGCGGGGTACTCGAATGGACCTCGCCGATTGGTGACGTCTTCATCACCCGACCCGAACCACCCGGGCCGATCTTCAAGCCCGTCGACGAGTTCGTCTACGACCCCGCCGTCGATCCCGCTCCCTTCTAGCGAGGGAGGACGCTGCCAATTGCCGGCGCCAGTGCTTCGCCTCGGCGTCAGGCGTTAGCTCAGGCCAGCGCGGTCCAGGTCTGCGTCACGAAGACCAGACCGACGAGGAACAACACAATGCCGCCAGCAAGGAAGGCGATGCCACTGCGGCGAACGGCGTGCAGGTCGGCATTCGAATAGCGCGCGACGTGCGAGGAGGCGCCCGGCGAGTCGGAAGTGACATCCGCATCCAACCAGCGCGGCGAATCCTCGAAGCCGGCGGGCACCTGCTCGGGGCCTTCGTAGTCAACGGCCTCCGAGTATCCGGGCTCCTGGGCGCGCGGCGGCGCGGGCTTCCGAGCGAGTCGAGCGGCGCCGATGACGATGAGCGCGACGCCACCGATGGTGACAGCTACGGCAACAACAACGGCAACAACTTGCAACGCGAGCAGAAGAGAAAACGTCATAGATTCCTAGAGCTTGCTATCGGGCACGCTAAACGTATCGCACGAGCCAACACCCTGCTCGTAGCCCGTGATCAGCCAATTCACGCGCTGTTCGCTCGTGCCGTGGGTGAACGCCTCGGGCTGAACTTCCATGCCCTGCTGCTCCATGATGTGGTCGTCACCGATCGCCTCGGCGGCCGAAATGGTGGTCTCAATCTCGGCACGCGTCGGTGCCTCGAGGATCGCATTGCCGTCGGCGTCGGTCTGCGAGGCGGCCTCGCCCATCCAGGCGCCGGCGTAGCAGTCGGCCTGCAACTCGATGCGCACCTGGCCACCGTTGTCGCCGGTGTCGCGCTGGCGGTCGGCGGTGAGGGCACCGGCTAGGTTCTGGATGTGGTGGCCCCACTCGTGCGCGAGCACGTACATCTCCGACAGCGGTCCGCCCGAGGCGCCGAACTGCTCGGTGAGGATGTCAAAGAACGAGGTGTCCATATAGATGGACTGGTCGGTCGGGCAGTAGAACGGCCCTACGGCGTTCGACGCGGTGCCGCACGACGACGAGGTCTGCCCCTCGTAGAGAATCACGGTCGGGTCGACGTAGTCGCGAATGCCGACCTCCGAGGATGCGTCGGCCCAGTACGCCTCGAGCGTCACGGCAGCGCCCTCAACGCGGCAGTCTCGCTGCGCATTCGCCTCTGCGCCGGTGCAGACGAGATCCTCGTCACTGGCCGACTGCTGCTGCTCGGTGCCGGCCCCGCCGAAGAACTGCGTCAGGTCGACACCGAACAGCTGCGTCGACAGCAGCCCGAGTATAAGCACGACGACACCACCGCCACCAACGGCAGCGGTGGTGCCCCCTCGACGCTTGCGAACATTGCCAGAATCGAGATTTGAGTTCTCGTTGAACGTCATGTCGCTACAGTAACCCGCCCACGCGAGGCAGGCGACCACTCACGAGGCTAGCGGCGCGAGCCTCGCTTCATGCGGTAAATGTCGCGCTCATCCTTCGGTTCCTCGCCCGAGGCGCGAAGCTGCTCGTAGTAGGCGTTCGCCTCTTCCTGGCGCTTCTCCTCGCGGTCATCCTCGATGATCTTCGCGCGCAGCTGCGCGTCGGTGTAGCCGAACGAGCTCACGAGGTCCTGCGCGAGCGGGCGCAGGCGCACGATGAGGCGGTCGATGTACGAGGTGACGAGGCGCGCACGCTTCGCGGTGAGGCGACCGGCGAGCAGGTACCACTGCAGGTCGCGCTCGATGAGGCGAAGGCCGAACAGGTCGCGCAGCCAGGTCATGACGCGCTGCGTCTCCGAGCCCTCCTCAAAGTCGGCGAGCTTGCGGGTGAAGGCGTCCCACTGCGTGAGTTCGGCATAGGCACGCGCGGCGTCGATGAGCTTGCTCTGATTCGCGTTGAACACGGCGTTCTGCTCTTCAGCCGAGGCCTTCGCGACCTTGCCGATCTCCATGCCGATCTCGGCGATGACCTCTTCGACCCGGGCCTCGAGCAGGGCGCGCTGGTTCTCGGGCTCGCGCAGCCAGCCCACTGAACGCGCCGACTGACCGAGGTCGCCGACGTTGCCGCCGAGGCGGGCAAGGCCGATCTCGCGGAACGCCTTGCCGGCGAACTGCGTGGCGACGATGCGAGCCTGGCCGCGCGCATCCACGCCCTTGAACTTTGCGGCGAAGTCGTCGAGCAGGCGCTTGCCAACGAGCTGGTGCAGCACCGTGTTGTCGCCCTCGAACGTCGTGTAGACGTCGAAGTCGTGGTGCAAGCCGACGATGCGGTTCTCCATGAGGAAGCCGGCGCCACCGCAGGCCTCACGGGTGTCCTGCAACGTGTCCATCGCCTGCCAGGTCGACAGCGGCTTCAGCGCGGCGGCGAGCGTCTCGAGGTCGGCGCGACGCTCGGGAGTGTCGCCCTTGCCCGAGAACACGGCGTCGAACTCGCGCAGCAGTTCGTCGTGCGCGAAGGTGGCGGCGAACGCGGTAGCGATACGGGGAATCAGGCGGCGCTGGTGGCGACCGTAGTCGAGCAGCACGGTCTCGCGGCCCGACTTCGTGTTGTCGAACTGTCGGCGCTGGTTCGCGTAGGTCACGGCAATCTGCAGCGCAGCCTGCTGCGCGATGGTCGAGGCGCCGTCGAGCGAGACGCGGCCCTGCACGAGCGTGCCGGTCATGACGAAGAAGCGGCGACCGGGCGACTCGATCGGCGAGGTGTAGTTGCCCTCCTCGTCGACGTTGCCGTAGCGGTTGAGCAGGTAGTCGCGGGGAATCCGCACATGGTCGAAGTGCAGGCGGCCGTTGTCGATGCCGTTGAGGCCACCCTTCTCGGCGTCGTCGTCGCCGCCGACGCCAGGCAGGAACTCGCCCGCGTCGTCGCGAATCGGCACGTAGAACGCGTGCACGCCGTGGTTGACGCCCTTCGTGATGAGCTGCGCGAACACGACCGCGGCGATGCCGTGCTTCGCAGCGTTGCCGAGGTAGTCCTTCCACGCGTTGCGGAATGGGGTGTTGATGACCCACTCCTGGGTCGCCTCGTCGTACGTGGCGGTGGTGTCGAGGCCGGCGACATTCGAGCCGTGTCCCGACTCGGTCATGGCGAACGCACCGGGAATGCGCATCTCGATGACGTCGGGCAGCCAACGCTTGTGGTGCACCTCGGTGCCGAGGTGCATGATCGCCGAGCCGAACAGACCGAACTGCACGCCGGTCTTGATCTGCAGCGACGGGTCGGCGAGGGTGAGCTGCTCGAACGCCGCCAGGTTGCCGCCGTGGTTGTTGCCACCGCCGACGCTCTCGGGAAACGCGAGCTTCGGGGTGCCAAAGGCGACGAGCTTGTGCGACTGCTCGAGCACACGCTCGCGGTGTTCCGCCATGCTCAGGCTGTCGTCGCGCCAGAAGTCTGGGGTCGCCGACACCTTGCGACCGAGCGCACGCTGCTCGGGCCAGGTGCCCATGATGGCGGTGAAAATCGCTTCGCGGTCGATGCCGGATGTTCCGGTTGCGACCTCGAGGTCGTGGTCAAGATCTTCGAGGTGCTGGTCAGTCATGTGTCACCTTTTCTCTGCCGCTGCGGGATGCAAGTGGCTGTCGCGACAGTGCAACAGCGCACGTGTTCCCCACGCTAAGACAGCGCCGGAAGCGACCGCCCGCGGCCTGCGCCCTCGACACAATGGGGCGACGCGACCCCGCGCCTGACTTGGCGCAACCCCACAAACCTGAGGGTGCATCCTGTTCGCTCACGCACAAGGATGCACCCGGTCAGGCTACGAGCGCAGGGCGTCGGCGAGCTTCACCCGCTTGCCGGTGCGCAGCACCGAATTGCGGTAGATGCGCCCCGCGAGCCAGATCACGACGACGACGAACACCACCATGACGGCGGTGGCCGCGAGCGGCTCCCACCACGCGGCGTTGCCTTGCAGAATGCGCAGCGGCATCGCCACCGGCGACGACACGGGAATGTATGACAGCCAGGTCATGAGGGTGTCGTTCTGGAACCCGAGCATTGGCCCGATATACGGAATCATGAGCAGGTAGGTGAGCGGCGCGGTGACGCTCGCGACGTCCTCGGGGCGCGACACGGTCGCCGAGAGCGCGGCGTACATGCTCGCGTAGAACATGAAGCCGAGCAGCGTGAGTACCGCGAACCAGACGAGCGAGACACCGATGTCGGGCACCTGCCCCAGTTGGCCGGCGACCGCGAGGCAGACGAGCGCGGCCGCGACGATGACGATGACCTGCACCATCGCGAGCACGGTGCCGCCGACGATCTTGCCGGCGAGAATCGTGCCCGGCTTCACGGTCGACACGAGCAGCTCGACGATGCGCGAGGCCTTCTCTTCGACGATCGACTGCGAGAGCCGCTGCGCGTAGAGCATGATCGCGAGGAAGAATACGAGGCCATAACCGAGGGCGACGAACATCATCATGAACTGCGGAATCTGCTGCTGGTCGAACTCGAGCGAGCCAGTGAGCGGCGACAGTGTGAGGCTCTGCGCGAGCGAGTCGGGCACTGAGTCGTTGCCAACGACGACGTAGCTCGGGGTGTTCGCAACGGTCTCGGGCGAAATGACCTCGCCGTCCTCCGCGTGCAGCTCGAGGCCCTCCGCGTCGGCACCCGACAGCACCAGCGCATCCAGCTCGCCCGACTCGAGCTGGGCGACGGCGTCATCGACCGTGTCGATGCGCACGAGGTCGCCCGCGATCGCATCGGCGGGCAGCGCCGACTCGGGCAGGGTCGTGCCGATCTGCTGGTCTTCGCCGTTGCCTCCGGCAATCGCCGACATGACGTCGCCGAGGAACCGGCCGCCGAGCAGCACGACCGCGATGATCGCCACGATCGAAGCAAGGCCCCACCACATGGCCTTCGCGCGCACGGCGGTCGAGATCTCGCGACCGGCGACGAGGCGCACGCCCTCCATGACACTGATGGTGCGTGGGGATGTGTTCTGCTGCGTCATTAGCGCACCTCCCGGAAGATCTGAGTGAGTCGGGTGAGTTCGCGCTGGAAGCGGCGCACTTCGCCTCGCTGAACGCCCTCGCGCAGCAGCTCCTGCGCCCGGGTCGCGGCGGCCTGTTCATCGGCGGCGAGGATGCGAATGACCTGGCCCTCGCCGAGCGCGTCGACGAGTTCGACGTCGGGATGCGCGGCCAGCCACGTGACGTCGTCGACGTCGATGCGGTAGAGGCCCTGCGAGTGCTGCTCCTGCAACTGGCGCCGCGAGCCGGTCGCCTTGATCTCGCCCTCGGAAATAATCACGAGCTCGTCGCTGAGTCGCTCGACCACGTCGAGCTGGTGCGAGGAGAACAGCACGGGCACGCCGTTCGCGGCCTCCTCCTGCAGCACCGTGAGCACCGCATCGACCGCGACCGGGTCGAGGCCCGAGAACGGCTCGTCGAGCATGAGGAACTCGGGCGAGTGCACGAGCGCGACGCACACCTGCGCGCGCTGCTGATTGCCGAGCGAGAGCGACTCGACGTTGTCGTTCGCGCGCTCGTGCAGGTTGAGCCGCTCCAGCAACTCGTCGGCGCGACGCTTCGCGGCGCCCTGACCAACGCCGTGGAGGCGGGCGAAATAGACGATCTGCTCGCGTACCTTCATCTTCGGATACAGGCCACGCTCCTCGGGCATGTAGCCGAAGCGCGCCCGATCGGCGTCGTTGATCGGCTTGCCGTCGAGCAGCACGCGACCCTCGCGGGGCTTGAGTAGCCCGAGGATGGTGCGCATCGTCGTGGTCTTACCTGCGCCGTTCGCGCCAACAAAGCCCGTCAGATGGCCGTCGGACACCGAGAAACTGACGTCCTTGAGCACCTGCCGATCGCCGTACCAATGACTTACGTGTTGGACTTCGAGCAGCATGCTCCCCCAAGATTCGACTGCGGAAAGGTCGTACTCGAAGCTACGGAAGTCGTGTAACAGCCCCCTGGGCGGCGGTACGGACGGCGTCGACGATGTCCTCCGGCGTCGCGAACTTCGAGATCGCCGCGGCGACCCCGCGGCTCGTCGCCACGTCGACGATGTCGGCGTCGTGCTTGCCGGTGAGCAGCAGCACCACGGGCCGGTAGCTCTCGACGCGCGTGAGTGCCTCCAGCGCATCCATCATGGTCGTGCCATCGGCGAACTTCGCGGCGACGCACACCACGTCGGGTCGCTGTTCGTTAGCCAGCCGCATGAGGTCGTCAACGGTTTCGCCCTGCCCCACGATATCGATGTCGGCCGGGGCATCAAGAATGAGCGAAAAGCCAGCACGAACCAACAGGTGCGGCTCCACCACGACGACGCTTGTCGACGACATAGCCACCTCCCCTTCGGCGCCGGAGCGCGGTTGCTTTGCCCGAACGGTACCTACCCCCGGTAACGCGCACCTTGAGCCGCGGCAAATTACAGGTGTGTATTCCTGTTCCCCACGCCCATCAGGTCAGGCGACCCTTAGAATTACTTGAAGAGGTGCCCCATGAAGAACATCAGTACGCGTCTGCTCATGACGTGCGCCGCCATTGGCGTCGCCGGCGGTGTCCTATTCACCGCCCATGCCTGGCTTGGGCTCATCACGGTGAACACGGTGCCGTTCGTCTACGGCCTCACGATGGGCCTCTATTTCTTGCCTGGGGCGCTCGCCCAGTCGCTGTTCCACCGGCCCGGCATCGCGCTGCTCACAACGGCGCTCTCGGGTCTCGTCGCGAGCCCGTTCCAGCCCATCTTCTTCATGGCGTTCCTCACGAGCCTCATGATCGGCGTGGTGCAGGAGATCCCGTTCCTCGTCACCCGCTACCGCATCTGGCGGCCGTGGCTCTTCGTGGTGAGCGGCGTGCTCAGCGCGGGTATCACGGCGGGCGCGGCCTTCGGCATCCTCGGCGGCGAGGACTACGGCACAGCCGGCACGATCCTCATCGTCGGCTGCTTCCTCATCTCGCCGCTCGTGTTCACGATGATCGGCGTCTGGCTCGCGGGCGCGCTCGACCGCGCCGGCGTCGCGCGCGGCCTGCAGCAGGACGAGCGCCGGCAGCGGTGACCGCCCCGCTGCTGCGTTGCGACCAGCTCTCCGTCACGCACCGCGACGCCGCGCGGCCCACGCCGGCCAGCGTGAGCTTCGAGGTCGCCACGGGCGAGGCGCTGCTCGTGCTCGGCCCCTCGGGCAGCGGCAAGTCAACGCTCGCGCTCGCGCTGAACGGCCTCGTGCCGAAGAGCGTGTGGGCGGATGTGTCGGGTCGCGTCGAGCTTGGCGGTCGCGACCTCGTCGAGTTGCGGCTCGCCGACGCGAGCGCGCACATCGCGATGGTGTTTCAGGATGCCGACGCGCAGATCGTCGCGGGCACCGTCTATGACGAGGTCGCCTTCGGGCCCGAGAATCTCTGCGTGCCCGTCGACGAGATCGAGCGCCGCGTCGAGGCCGCCCTGCGGGCCGTGCGCCTCTGGGATCGCCGCGACGACGCCCCCGAGGTGCTCTCGGGCGGCGGGCGCCAGCGGCTCGCGATCGCCGCGGCAATCGCGCAGGGCTCGCCCTGCATCGTGCTCGATGAGCCCACCGCGAACCTCGACCCGCGCTCGGCCGCCGAAGTCTACGACGTGCTCGGTGAGTTGCTCGCGCGCGGTGACGTCGGCATCGTGCTCGTCGAGCACAACCTCGATCAGGCGCTGCGCATCGCCACCCGGGTGCTCGTGCTTGACCACGAGGGGCGCGTCGCCGTCACGGGCTCGCCGCGCGAGGTGCTCGTCGACCACGCCCACGTGCTCGCCGAGCTCGGCGTCTGGCTGCCCGTCGCGACGCAGATCGGCGCGCGACTCTGGGGCGCGGGCGTGCACTTCGACGAGCTGCCGCTGACGATCGACGAGCTTCGCCGCACACTCACGGTCACGTCCGCGCTGCCCGAGGTTGCCGAGCGCCCGTCACCGGCCCCCGCCGACGCTCCCGAAGCCATCGGCGCCCGCGGGCTCTTCGGCCAGCTGTCGTTCTCGCTGCCCGCCGCATCCTTCACCGCGCTCGTTGGGCCGAACGGCGCCGGCAAGTCGACGCTGCTGCACGCGCTCACGGGCATCACTCCCCCGGGCCGCGGGCACGTGTTCGTCGGCGGCGACGACCTCACTCGGCTGCCCGAGCGCGAGCTGCGCGACCGCATCGGCATCGTCTTCCAGAACCCCGAACAGCAGTTTCTGACGGGGCGGGTTTGGGACGAGCTCGCGCTCGAGCTGCGCAGCCGCGGGCTCGACGAGGCCGAGGTTGAGGCGCGGGTTCGCGCATCCCTCGAGCGCTTCGACCTCACGGCGCACGCAGAGCAGCATCCGTTCGTGCTCTCGGGCGGGCAGAAGCGCCGGCTCTCGGTCGCGACGGCGCTCGTGTCGGGCGCGAGCACCCTCGTGCTCGACGAGCCGACGTTCGGGCAGGACGAGGCGCGCGCCGCCGAGCTTGTCGGCATGCTGCGCGAGCTTGTCGCCGGGGGCACCACGGTGCTCATCGCGACCCACGATCTGCAGCTCGCGGCCGAGGAGGCCGACCGGGTGCTCGTGCTCGACGACGCGCGGCTCGTCGCCGACGGCGCAACGCACGATGTCATCGCCTCGGGCGTGCTCGAGCGCGTAGGTCTTGGGCTGCCGCCGGTCGCTGCGGCGTTCCGCGGTATCGCGGGCCCGCACGGCGCGATCACGCGCATGCGCGAGGTGCCCGGGCGCGAGGTGTGGCGATGACCGCCGAGCGCCAGCCGTTCCTGCGCCGCATCCACCCGCTCAGCAAGTTCGTGGTCGCGCTCGTGCCCATGGTCGCGCTGTTCTTTGTCGACGGCTGGCGCGTGCCCGCACTCGTCGGGGTGGTCGCGCTCGGCACGGTGCTCGTCGGCTCGCGGATGCGCTGGCGCCAGCGCATAGCGCTCGTGGTCGGCCTGCCCGTGCTCGCGTTCATTCTCTCGATCACCCTCGGCGTCTGGGTGAACCCCGTGCTCGGCGAGGGCACGCCCGTGATCGCGCAACTCGGCGAGTGGCAGTTCACGCTCGGCACCTGGGAGCACGGGCTTGCGAACTCGCTGCGCCTCATCGCCTTATTCGCGCTCGCGCTGCTCAGCGGCTCGTCGACTTCCGGCGACGACTTCGTGCGCGCGCTCGTGCAGCACCTGCACGTGCCCTATCGCTTCGGTTACGCGGGGCTCGCAGCGTTCCGCTTCGTGCCGCGGTTCCGCACCGAGCTCGAGAACATTCGGCGTGCGCACCGCGCCCGCGGCATGGTGTTCGGGCGCGGGCTCGGCGGCTGGTTTCGCCGGCAGCGCGCGTCGCTCGTGCCGCTGCTTGCCGCCTCGATGCGGCACGCCGACCGCGTGGCACTCGCCATGGATGCCCGCGGCTTCGGCTACGCCGCCACCCGCACCGAGCGCCACCCGCTGCGCATCGTCGCGACGGACTGGCTGTTTCTCGTCGTCGGACTCGCCGTCTTTGCCGCGTGCTTCGTCGTTGGACTTGCCTAGCTACTGAGCAACAAGAAGGCGGGCGCCCCATCGGGACGCCCGCCTTCTTGTTTGTTAGCGCTCGCTACTCCGCGTGATTCCCACGACGGATGCGCATGAGCACCAGGCTCGCCGTGAGTAGCACGCCGCTCAGCGCGAGCAGCGGCACGATGCCGTCGACGCCAGTGGTGGCGAGGCCGTTGGTACCGGCTTCGGGAGTGCTGGTCGAACCAGTGCTCGAAGTCGAACCGGAGCCATCCTGCGTTCCCGTAGCGACCGGCGTCTCCGAAGTACCAGGCTGCTCCGGCTCCTCCAGCCCAGTCGGCGTCGGGGTCGGGGTCGGGGTCGGGGCAGGGGTCGGGGCAGGGGTCTCCCCGCCGCCATTTTCGACCTCGCAGTCGAGCATGCCCGAGCGCAGGGCCTCCGGCTGCAGGCCGTCGGCGAACCACCAGACGGGGCGCTGGCCGTCAACGCAGAAGTCGATCGACGAGACGGCGAAGCCCTCGTTGTTCAGGTTCTCCATGCCGGTCGGGCGGTCGATCTGCACGACGTCGGGCGTGGTGGTGCCGTTCAGCGTGAGCTGCGCGAGGCGGCCGTTGTAGCCGTCGTCAGCCTCAACCCAGAGCACGCCGAGCGCCTCGTCGTAATCGAGGCCCATGGCACCGCCGATCTGCGGGTCGAGGTCAGCGACGAGCTCAGCCGAGCCGTCGGCGTTGAAGACGAAGGCGTACACGTGGCCGTTGTCTTCGAGCGCGACGAAGAAGACGCCGCCGGAGACCGCGTTCGGGTAGTTCGCGGGGTCGTAGACGCCCGCGTCGCCGACGAGCTGGTCACCTAGAGCATCGTTCGAGACCCACTCGACGGCCTCGATGCCCACGTTCGCGTTTACGGACGGCAGCAGCTCGGTGAGGTCCCACTCGTTCTGCGCGATCAGATCGGGGCCTGCCGCATTCGGGTCGACGACGAGCACGCTGTCGTAATTCACGCCCTTTGCACTGTTGTCGCGCTCGGAGGCAACGTAGACCAGGCCGTCGCCGTCGACCGTGATGCCCTCGGTGTCGGGGCCCGCGGCATCGGGGTTGTCGGCGTCCTTGGCGTAGCGCACGCGCTTTCCGTCGGCCCAGCCGTCAGCGACCGTCACGGTGCCATCGGCCTGCGCGTCCGCCTTCCAGATGGTGCCGGTGCCATTGTCAACCGCCCAGAGCGCGCCGTCGGCGAAGTCGAGGCCCGAGGAGTCCTCGAGGAACGTGGGCTCGAGGTCCTGCACCGTCACGTCCTGGCTACCGGGCCAGGCGATGACGTCGGGAATGCCGGCGCACTTGTTGCGCTCGCCCGGGGTGGGCTCACTCGTGACGCCAAAGTCGCCGGTCGCGTCGGGGCAGCGGCCCCAAGTCTCGGCGGCGTGCTCGGTCCACGCGGTCTGCTCGACGACGGTGTCGCCATCGACGATGCGCACCTCGTCGCTGCCGCCGAGGCCGAAGCCGAAGTCGCTCTCGGTGAGCACGAGGTAGTCGTTCGCCTCGATGACAGTGCCGGCGGCGATCGTGTAGTCGCGGTCGTTGCCGTCCATCACGCCGAGGCCCGACACATCGAGGGGCTCGTCGAGCGGGTTGTACAGCTCGATCCAGTCGTCGCCGCCCGCGGCGTCAGACGACTCGACCTCGTTGAGCACAACCGGGTTGCCGCACGAGTTCGCCTCGCCCTTCGTCGCCACCGCGACGTCGACGAAGTCGCCGGTGCCATCCGGGCAGCGCGCGAGCACACCATCCGCGTGCTCGGCGTAGCTGTGCTCGGCGACCGTCTGGCCAGCCGCATCGCGGATCGTCACGGTGTCGCCATTGCCGAGGCCGAAGGTGAAGTGCTCGCCGCCGTCGAAGACGAAGAACTCGCCCGGCTGCAGCGTCGTGCCGTCGGCCAGCGGGGTGACGGCGGCCGCGTGGCCGATCGGGTCGTTGTCCATGAGCGTCCAGCCCGAGATGTCGACGGCGGTGTCGCCGGTGTTCACGATCTCGGCCCAGTCGGTGACGTCGCCGTTCGACTCGATCTCGTTGATCGCGACGCTCGGTGCGACGCCCTCGTTCGCGGCGCCCGGGGTGGCGTAGCTCAGCGCGAAGTTGCCCGTCGCATCCGGGTAGCGCGACCACGTCGCGGCGGTCTCGTCGCCGTCGATGGCCGGGTGTTCCGTCCAGCTGTAGTTCTGAATGAGTGTGCCGGCGGCGTCGTAGACGCGGATGCTGTCGCCCGAGCCGATTCCGATGGCGGCCTCGAACGTGCCGGGCACGTAGGTGTCGGTCGCGTCGTCGAAGTACTCACCCTCGCTCGCCGCGTCGACGACGAGGTACTCGCCCGGCGCGATCGAGGTGCCGGCGGGGAAGCGCCAGCGGTGGTCGTCGGAGTTGTCGCGAATCTCGTAGCCCGAGATGTCGAGCGCCTCGTCGCCGGGGTTCGTGAACTCGACCCAGTCGGCGGGCGACGAGTCGATCTCGTTGAGGATGAGCTCGGCCGGGGTCGGCTCGACCTCGACGGGCTCGCAGTTGTTCGCGGCGCCGAGGGTCACCTCGGTGCCGGGGGCCCAGTCGCCCGTGCCGTCTTCGCAGCGCGACCAGTCGGCGAGCGGGGCGGTGTTCTCGTAGTCGAGGCGGTCGACCTCGGCGCCCGAGGCGTCCTTGAGCACGACCGAGTCGCCCTTGCCGAGGCCGAAGGTGAAGTCGACGTCGGCGTTGAGCACGAGGTACTCACCAGGCGCGAGGCTGCCGCTGAGGTCGCCCTCGCCCGGGCGGTCCTTGTCGTCGTGCACGCTCCAGCCGGCGAGGTCGACAGCGGCCGAGCCCGCGTTGAACAGCTCGATCGCGTCTTCGCTGCCCGAGACGTCGTCGTAGACGACCTCGTTGATGACGACGCCGCTGAAGTTGTTCGCGGCGCCCTTCGTCGGCACCGCGGTCTCGGCGAAGTCGCCGGCGGCGTTCACGCCGTAGCTCACCTCGGCGTGGCCGTCCCAGCTCTGCTCGGTGACGAGGGTCGTGCCGTCGGGCGCGAACAGGCGCACGCTGTCGGTGCCGCCGAGGCCGAAGTCGAAGTCACCGGCGCCGTCGTTGAGCTCGTCGAACACGAGGTAGCCACTCGCGGCGACGACGGTGCCGGCAGGAATCACGAAGGTGTGGTCGTCGTCCGAGTCGCGCAGGATGTAGCCCGAGAGGTCGACCTCGCTGTCGGCCGGGTTGAACAGCTCGATCCAGTCGCCGGGGTTGCCCCCGCTCGACTCGACTTCGTTGATGACAATGTTGTTATCGACCGGCGCGGCCAGGGCGATCGAGGGCGCGGCCATGAGGCCGGCGCAGCCGATCGTCGCAGCAGCGAGCAGCGAAAGCGGGCGACGAGCGCGCATTCATACTCCTGGGGCAGGGGCGGGGGTTGAACCCAGCTACCCAATCCCGCCCACCTAAGCGGCAGGTGTCGCCTCAGTGAACGCGAGGCAAACCCCGCCCGGCCAAGGGGTTAGAACTGCGCGAATTCGTCGAGCTCGCGGCCGCCCGGCGACGCGGGCTGCACGTGCGCCTCGACGCCGGCCTCGGCGAGCATGTCGCGCATCCGGTCGCGGTGCGAGGGCGTGACGAGCGTGATGACCGTGCCGCTCGCATCCGCGCGGCCCGTGCGGCCCGCACGGTGCACGTAGGTCTTGTGGCCGATCGGCGGGTCGAACTGCACCACGAGACGAATGTCGTCGACGTGAATGCCGCGCGCGGCGACGTCGGTCGCGACGAGCACGTCGACCTTGCCCGACTGAAACTTGTCGAGGTTCGCGGTGCGCTCCTCCTGCGTGAGGTCGCCGTGCAGCGCGAGCGAGGTCACGCCGTGCTCGGCGAAGGCCTCGACGAGCCGGTCGGCACCGAGCTTCGTGCGCACGAACACAAGCACGCGGCCGCCCGAGCCGGCGAGCTGCGCGGCCACCGCATCCTTGTCGTCGCGGCGCACGGTGAGGATGCGGTGGTCGATCGCCGCTCGGTCGTCGGCGACCTCGTAGACGGCCGGGTTCGGCAGGTAGCGCTCGACCAGGCCGCGCACCTGACTGTCGAGCGTGGCCGAGAAGAGCATCCGCTGGCCCGAAGGTCGCGTGCGGAACAGGATGCTGTTGACCTGCTCGATGAAGCCCATGTCGCTCATGATGTCGGCCTCGTCGAGCACCGTGATGACGACCTGGCTGAGGTCGAGGGTGCCGCGGTCGGCAAGGTCATTGATGCGCCCCGGCGTGCCAATGACGATGTCGACGCCGCGCTTGAGGCCCTCGCGCTGACGCGCCGCGGGCACGCCACCGTAGAGCTGGGTCGTGAAGAAGCCGATCGCGCGGGCGAAGGGCTGAATGGTGCGGTCGATCTGCAGCGCGAGCTCGCGGGTCGGTGCGAGCACGAGCGCCCGCGGGGCGCGGCCCTCAACCCGACCGCGCTTGCCGCGCAACAGGAACAGTCGCTCGACGAGCGCAGCGCCAAACGCGATGGTCTTGCCCGAACCCGTGCGACCGCGGCCGAGCACGTTGCGACCGGCCAGCGCATCTGGAATCGTCGCCACCTGCAGCGGGTAGGGCGTCTCGGCGCCCTGCTTCGCGAGCTCGCGGATGATGCGCGGCCCAAGCCCGAGGTCGGCAAACGTCACACCCTCAGCCTCGGCGGCCGTGATGGTCGTGGCGGGCAGGGGCGCGTAGACCTCGTCGGTCTTGAGCCGCGGGGCGCGCCGCTCGGGCGCCTCGCGCTTCGGCTCAGCCTTCTCGGCCGGCGTCGGCGCGGGGCGCGCGGACGGCTCGGGCCGGTAGCGCTTGTTATTGAACTTGCCCGCGCCCTTTTTCTTGCGCGGGTCATAGTTCGAGGGGGCCTTGTAGCCGCGGGCCATCTGGCACCTCCTGGTTTCTGACTCCCCAGCCTAGCGAGCTACGCCAACCCGGCCTCCTGCAGCTTCTGCTCGTTGCGCTCGGCGCGGCGGTTGGCGCGCTTCTCGCGGCGGCCCTCGACGAGCACGTAAAGCGCGGGCAGCACGACGAGTGTGAGCAGCGTCGACGAGAGCAAGCCGCCGATCACGACCACCGCCATCGGCTGCGAGATGAAGCCGCCGTGGCCCGTGATGCCAAGCGCCATCGGGGTGAGGGCGAGGATCGTGGCGAGCGCGGTCATGACGATCGGGCGCACACGGCGCGTGGCGCCATCGAAGGTCGCCTCTCGCACGTCGTTGCCTCGGTTCCTGAACTGATTCACGAGGTCGATGAGCACGATCGCGTTCGTCACGACAATGCCGATGAGCATCAGCACGCCGATGAGCGAGGCCACGCCGAGCGGCAGACCTGTCGCGACCTGCAGCAGGATCGCGCCTGTCGCGGCGAACGGCACCGACACGAGCAGCAGCAGCGGCTGCAGCAGGCTCTTCAGCGTCGCCACCATGACGATGTAGACCACGAGAATCGCGGCGAGCATCGCGAGGCCGAGCTGCTGGAATGCCTGCTGCTGGTCGGCCGCGCTGCCGCCGAGCTCGGCGGTCGCGCCGCCCGGCAGCTCGATGCCGTCGATCGCCTCAGTGATCGCGCTGCTCATGCCGCCAAGGTCGTCGCTCTCGCTCACGATGGTGAGGTCGGTGTAAGGCGTGCTCGACTCGGCCGTGATCGACACGGGGCCGTCAGTGACCTCGACGTCGGCGAGATCACTCAGCGGCACGACGCCGGTGCCGGTCTGGATGTCGAGCTCGCGCAGCTCGTCGACGCTCACGGGCGGCTCCTCGTCGCCGACGAAGTAGACCTGCAGCGAGCTGCCGTCGATCATGATCGAGCCAGCGGGCACAGGCTGAAGCGCCTGCATCACCTGCCCGCCGATCGCGACCTCGTTGAGGCCAGCCTCGGCCGCTGCGGTCTGGTCGATGTTGAGCTCGATAAACGGGCGGGTTTCGTCGATGCCGGTGTTCACCTGCTGCACTCCCTCGACGCCCTCGACCGCGGGAGTTACGGCATCGACGGCCTCGCGCAGCGCGTCGGCGTCGGGCGCGCTGACGCGCACCGTGACGTCGGTGCTAAAGCCGGCGCTCGCGCCGATCTCAACGTCGCCGAGGTCGTCGCGGGCGTCGATTTCGTCGCGCAGCTGCGACTGAATCGCGTCGGCGTCGGCGTCGGCGTCGGTCGTGATTGACCAGGTGATGGTGTTCGAGCCGCCGCCCGTGAACATCGAGATGAGGTCGCCGCCGCCGTAGCTCACCTGCACGATGTCGATGCCCTCGGTGTCGTCAAGCACGCTCTCGAGGCGCTCGGCGTACGCCGTCTTCGCGTCGAGCGAGGCGTTGACGCCGACCTCCTGCGACATCTGAAAAGTGTTCTGCCCGGCCGAGCCGAGGAAGTTCGTCTTCATGAGTGGAATGAGCGCGATCGTTCCGGCGAGCACGACGACGGCACCCACGAGCACCCAGCCCGGGCGCACGATGATGCGGCGTAGCAGCGGCTCGTACAACTTCTGCAGCCAGTTGCGCGGCTCGTCGGCCTCCGCATCCGCCGCGTGCGCGGCGTGCGTCTCGACCTCCGACGCGCGCACCTTCGAGCCGCCCATGAACCAGTACGCGAGCACGGGCACGATCGTGAGCGAGACGAACAGCGAAGCGAGTAGGGCGACCGCGCTCGTCAAGCCGAAGGGCCGGAACAGTTCGCCGGTGACGTCGCCGACGAAGATCACAGGCAGGAACACCGCAACGGTCACGAGTGTCGACGCGGTGATCGCCATGCCGACCTCGCGCACCGCCTCGGTGATGACCTTGACGCGCTCGCCGCCGCGCAGGGCAGCCGACGGATTCATCGTGAGGTGTCGGCGGATGTTTTCGACCACCACGATCGAGTCGTCAACGACACGACCGATCGCGATCGTCAGCGCGCCGAGCGTGAGCACGTTGAGCGAGTAGTCGAGGAAGTAGAGGGCGATGAACGTGACGAGCAGCGACGTCGGAATCGAGATCGCGGTGATCAGTGTCGCGCGCACCGAGAAGAGGAAGAAGAAGATAACGAGCACGGCGAAGACGAGGCCGAGCAGGCCCTCGGTGACAAGCGTGTCGATCGACTGCTGGATGAACGGGGCCTGGTCAAGCGCGACGGTCACGGTGACGTCGTCGCCGAGCGCCGCCTCGATTTCTGGCAGCACTGAGGCGACGGCCTGCGACACCTCGACGGTGTTCGCCGAGGGGCGCTTCGTGACCGAGACGGTGAGCGCATCCTCACCGTTCACGCGCGAGATCGAGGTGATCGGTGCGTAGTCCTGCTCGACGTCGGCGACGTCGCCAAGGGTCACGACGGTGGGGGTCGCGGCCGGCGCCGTCGGGTCCTGCTGGGTAGTCGCATCCGCCGACACCGGCATCGGGATCTCGCGGAGCTCGTCGACCGACGCGAGCAGATCGCCTGCCTGCACCGTCAGCGTCTCGTCGCCCTCGGTGATCGTGCCAGCGGGTACGAGTACGCCGGCGTCGTCGAGGGTGTCGGTGATGTCCTGCAGCGACAGGCCGTTCGCCGCGAGCGCCTCCTGGTCGGGCGCGATCGTGATGCGCTCGGCGCGGTCGCCCGAGACGTCGGCGGCGCGCACGCCGTCCAGGCCGCGCAACTCGGGCACGGCGAGCTGCTCGACGCGCTCGGCAAGCTGCGTCGGGTCGCCGCCCGTGAAGGCGAGCTGCACGACGGGAAGGTCGTCGATCGAGCCCGAAAGCACGCTCCAGTCGGCGTCTTCGGGCAGCTGCGCGTCGATGCGGTTGAGGGCCTGCTGGATGCGTTGCTCGGCATAGACAATGTCGGTGCCGAACTCGAAGCTGGCCGAGACAACCGACTGGCCGTCGCTCGACGTCGTCGTCGTCGATTCGAGGCCCTGCAGGCCCTGCAGCGCCGACTCGATCGGCTGCGAGACGTCCTCGTCGACGATCTCGGGCGAGGCACCCTGGTAGCTCGTCACCACAGAGACCTGCGGGAGCGAGATCGAGGGGATCAGCTCCTGCTTCAGGTTCGTCATGAGGAGCGCGCCGAAGATCGCGATCGACACGGTGATGAGAGCGATGAGGGCGCGGTTGGCGAGACTGAGCTTGGCAAGGGCGTGCACGAGTGCAAGTTTTTCACACTTGGGCAAACATCGGGGCGGTTCGCTAGCCTCACGCCGTGGACGATTCTTATCAGTACGGCCTACTGCCCCTCGACGCGCCCGATGACGACCCGCGCTGGCGCCAGTACCTCGACGTGTTCCGCCTCACCCTGCTCGACGAACCGGCGGGCGACGCGCAGCTCGCGTTTTTCCGTCGCAACCGCCGCGCCGACGACGCCCGGCTTGCGATGATCACGACACGCACGCACGTCGGTGACACCGTCGTGGGCGGCTGCTCGTCGATCGTCGGCCGCTACAACGCGGGCGCCGAGGACGCGGCGACGCTCGTCATCAACACCATCGGCGTCAACCCCGCGCACCGCCGCCGCGGCCTGCTGCGCGAACTCATGACGCAGCAGCTGCAGCAGGCGAAGGCCGACGGCATTCCGTTCGCGACGCTCTCGGCGAGCGAGGCGACGATCTACGGCCGCTTCGGCTTCGCGCCGAGCACCCGCATCGGCGAGGTGACGATCGACGTCAACAAGTTCAAGCTGCGGCCCACCGCCCCGGTAGCCGCGGGCCAGGTCGAGTGGATCGAGCCTGGCTTCCTTGCCGAGCACGTCGACCGCGTCACTGATGCTTTCCATGCCCGGCAGCTCGGCTCGGTCCGGCCGTACGCGCGCACGAAGATGGAGATCCTCGGCGAGTGGTCGGGCGAGGCGCAGGGCCCCGCGAAGAAGCTCCGGGCCGTCGCCCACTTCGACGAGTCGGGGCAGGTCGACGGCTTCGCGACCTTCGAGCACACGGGCTGGGAGCAGCCACGCCGAGTCAAGGTCTTCTCGCTGTTCGGCAGCACGCTCGGCGTCGAGCTCGCGCTCTGGCAGGCACTCGCGAGCATGGACCTCATCGGGCAGCTCGGCTTCTACACACACCCCGGTGACCCGCTGCCGCTCGCCCTCACCGACGAGCGGGCCATGGAGATTAAGGACTTCGGCGACTGGACCTGGCTGCGCATCCTCGACCTCCCCGCGGCCATCGCGGCCCGCTCGTTTGACCGCGACGGCGAGGTGATCGTGCGCGTCGAAGACGGCCTCGGGCTCGCGGACGGCGTCTGGCATATCACGGTGCTCGGCGGGCGTGGCTCGGCGGTGACGACGGATGAGGCGCCGCACGTCGCGCTCGACATTGCCGAACTGGCGCGCATCTGGGAATCGAACGACTCCCCCGTCGCGCTCGCACACGTCGGCCGCGTCGAGGGCGAGCCCGGCGCGATCCGCGACTTCGCGAGCCTCTTCTACCGCGCCGAACCGGTGCGCAACCTCACGGGCTACTAGGCCCGCGCATCCCACACCCGATTGGAGTCACCGTGACAAGCGAAACGTGGCAAGTAAATGGGCCCGAGTCGATCGACGTCGGCCTCGTGCGGCGTGTGCGCGCGAACCTCATGGGCGGCAGCGTCAACGTCGTCGCCCACGACGACGCGAGCTGCCGGGTCGAGGTGGATGGGCTGACGGGTCGCGACCTCAAGGTCGAGCTCGACGGCGACACGCTCACGATCGACCACCCGCAACTCGACTGGCAGCAGTTCGGCACCTCGGTGCGCACGCTCGTCGACAGCCCGAGCGCGGAGGTCTACGTGCTCGTGCCACGGCGCTGCGACGTGAACGTCAAGGCCACCTCGGCCGAGGTGCTCGTCGCGGGCGTCGAGGGCGAGGTGTCGATCTCGACGGTGAGCGGCGAGCAGTTCGCCGACCAGACCGGCGGCACCCTCGCGCTGAGCTCGGTGTCGGGCAACGTCACCGCGCGCGAGCATGCCGGTCGCGTCGACGCGAAGACGACGACGGGCGACATCACGGTTTCGGGCACGCTGCTCGAGTACACGGGCAATACCGTCTCGGGTTCGGCGGTCGTCGACCTGCTCGATGCCGGCACCCGCCAGTTCACCCACAACACGGTGTCGGGCCGGGCCACGGTGCGACTCGCGGCGGGCACGAACCCGAGCTACAACATCCAGACCGTCACCGCGACGACGCACATCGGCGATGACACGATCGACCCGCTGCACGGTCGCCGGCACCGCGAGCAGGCGACCGGCGACGGCGACTCGCTCTTCCTGCGCCTCAACTCGGTCGCCGGTTCGATCACCGTCGTCGAGGCCGAGACCAACGAACCCGCCGCGAGCGCCGCACACCGCGTCGACGATTCCCCCGTTGATTTCAGCAACGCCCCCAAGGTGCAGCGCGTGAACGAGCCCGAGGCCCAGGCCGCGCGCGAGCCGAGATCCGAGGGCGAGCGGCCCGACGTCACAGGCTTCCGCACTGCGACCGGAACGGAGGAGTCATGACCCCGGTACTGCGAGACGACGAGCTGCGCCTCGTCACGCTGACGCTGTTGCACGAGCGGCCGCGCGAGTTCACCGAGCTGCGCGAGGCCCTGCGCGAGCGCCTCGGCGGCAACTACAACGTCGCGGGCTCGGTGCTGTCGCGGCTGCTGCACGACCTCGAGCGCGACGGCTCGGTAACGCCGAGCCACGGCGCGACGAAGCTGCTCTACGCGACCACGCTGCAGGGCGAGGCCGAGGTGCGGTCGCGGACTGACGAGGCAACACGCATCACCGGCGCCGCCGACTCAGTGCGGGCGCGAGCGGATGCGGTGCGCGCGTCTGCCGCCGAGGCGCGCGACACGCTGCGGGCCACGCTCACGCCCGCCCTCGAACGGGGCGAGCTCGCGCAGCGTCTCGACGCGGCGGCCCAGTCGTTCCGTCAGCAGCTCCGCGCCGCGGCACGCACGGCGGATGAGACGGGTCGTCTCACGCCCGAGCTGGTCGCACGCGTCGAGGCCGAGATTCTCGGGGCGCAGGCGCGCATCCGCGAGGAGCTCGCCGGCGCGTAACGTAGTGGGGGTGACCGTCACCCCCATGCCCACGTCGCGCCTGTTGCGCAACGCGGCGCTCGTGTTGGCCGGCGGCACGGTCGGCGCGGGCCTACGCTTCGCCCTCACGAGCCTCGTGCCGCTCGACGCGGTGTGGACGACGCTCGTGATCAACCTCGTCGGGGCATTCGCGCTCGGCGTGCTCACCGCGATCGCGCTGCGCCGCGGCACCGAGCAACTGCGCCTGCTGCTCGGCAGCGGCCTGCTCGGGGGCTTCACCACCTACTCGTCGTTCGCGTTCGACGTGAGCACGCTCGCCGCATACGGCGAGTTGACCTGGATCGTCGTCGCCATGACGTCGCTTTTCGGTGGCTTCGCCCTCTCGGCGCTCGGTTGGAGGCTCGGCGGTGCCTGAGTTCACGCCCCTGTTGCTGCTCGGCGTCGCGCTCGCCGGCGGCCTCGGCGCGGCCGCGCGCTACGTCACCGACACCCTGCTGCGCGAGCGGCGCGAGTGGACGGCGCCCGCCGCGACGTTCCTCATCAACGCCACGGGCTCGTTTCTGCTCGGCCTGTTCACGGGGCTCGTGACCGACGGCACCTGGCACGCGCTGCTCGGCGCCGGCTTTTGCGGTGGCTTCACCACCTTCTCGACCGCGATGCTCGACGCCGTGCGGCTCTGGCGCGAGCAGCGTCGCGGCCGCGCCGCCGTGTTCCTGTTCGGGCAGTTCACCGTCTGCGCCGTGTTCGCGGTCGCCGGCGCGCTGCTGTTCGTGACGCCGCCGTCGGCCTAGCTCTCGAGCCGGTCGATCGCATCCTCGCCGATCACGAGGGCCTCGTCGAGCACGTCGGCCGGGTCCATGCCCGGGCCGTAGCCGAGGAACGCGATGCGGTCGTCGCGGCGCGACCAGCCGCCCGCGATCTTCGGCGTGCCGCCGGCATCGCGCAGCCCGAGCGGGGCGAGGTGGCGCAGCGACTCACGGCCGCCCGTGGCCCAGATGATCGCGTCGACCTCGACCTCGGCACCGTCGACGAAACGCACGCCCCCGGGCAGCAGCCGCTCGAGGGGACCCGCGGAGTTCAACGTGCCACGGCGGCGCGCGTCAAAGATCTCGCGGGTCAGCGGAATGCCGCGCACTGAGACGTCGCTTGGCATGCGCTTGCCGCGCTCAATCATGCGGCGCACCTTCGAGAGGTTCGCGTCGGTGAGCTCCCTCACGGTGAGGGTGCGGCTCGGCAGGATGCCGAAGCTTGGCCGCTCGTGAAAGTCGGGTTCGCGCCGGGTCGACCAGAGCGTGTGCGCACCCCGGCGCTCAAGCTCGAGCAGCACCGAGACCGCTCCACGGCCGCCGCCGACGACGAGCACGCGCTGCCCTCGGAACTGGCCGAAGTGGTCGATGCGATACGCGTGCAACTGCGTGCCCCGGTACTCGAGCTGCCCCGGGTACCAGGGCACGAACGGGTTCGACCAGCTGCCGGTCGCGTTAATGACGATGCGCGTCGACATCTCGATTTCGCCGCCCACCGGGCCCTGATAGAACACGCGCAGGTCGTCGCGGCGCGGCTTCGAGCGCACCTGGTGCACGCGCATCCCGTGCGCGACGAAGAGCCCGTACGCATCTTCGTAGCGCCGCCACGCCGAGCCGACCGCCTCGTGCACCCGCCGCGCGGGGTCGAGGTCGCGAAAGCCGAGGCCGAGGTCGGCCTGTCCGGCGAGGTCAATCAACTCGCCGAACTGCAGGGCGCGCCCAATCGTCAGCGAGTTCCAGGCGTGCTGCCAGGTCGAGCCGGGCTGCGGCTGCGCATCCAACACGACGAAATCGCGCAGGGCCTCCAGGCCGAGCGCGCGCAGCGAATAGGCGGCCGTGAGTCCTGCCGCGCCCGCACCGATCACCGTGATATCGATGCTGCGGGAGGCTGGCACGCGGGCTCCTGAAGTGAAGAGGGACGCTTAGTGCAAAGGATACGGAACGCGCGCTGCAAACTCGGCGTCCTCACCGTGCGTGGTAAAGTTGCCCCACAATATTTATGTATGTCATTCCGTGCTGCGTCGGTACATCCGACCAGCACGATAGCTATTAGGGGGGTTACGCATGGGGCGTGGCCGTCAGAAGGCAAAGCACACCAAGGTCGCTCGGGAGCTGAAGTACAACATCCCCGAGACCGACTACGAGTCGTTGCAGCGCGAACTCCAGGGCAACCACGACGAGCCGGTGGTGACTTCGAGCGACGAGTCTGAAGAAGACGAGCTCTCGAAGTGGGCTGAGTACATCGACGACGATGGCGAGTACGAGGCCGGGGACGACCTCGACCAGCGTCGCCGCGCGTAGCGCACTTCCCGTATGGAAAACCTGCAGGCCCCGGGGATCGCGATGTCGATCATCCTGGGGCTCATGCTTGTCGTCGGTAACTTCACCGCGCTCGCCGCGATCCGCCTCGCGATCTCGGGGCGCATCCTGCCCGGCACCCTCGGCGGCATCCGCACGAACGCGACCCGCGCCTCCGACGAAGCCTGGCACGCGGCGCACGAGGCGGCATGGCCGTGGGCGCTGGTGTGCAACGGGCTCGGCATGGTCGCCGGCATTGCGACGATGGTGCTCGGCAACACCGTGCTGCCGTTTCTCGTGGCGGGCGGCACGGCAGTGATCTGCACCGCGATCGGCGCGCTCGGCCAGATCGTCATTGGCCACCGCGCCGCGCAGCGCACGCTCGAGCGTTAGTTCGCGTAGCTGCCGACGAGCTGCACCGCGCCGCCGTCGACGCCCTTCGCACCCTGCTCAAAGCCGGCAAGGTCGCGCTCGCCGATCGTGACCTCACCCGCGATCCAGGCCTCGTGGCCCTCTTCGCGCACGGCGTCGATGACCGCGTCGGCGCGTGCGGCGTCGACGATGGCAAACATGCCGATGCCGAGGTTCCAGGTGCCCTCAACCGACTCGAGCGAGGCCCCAGCGAGCTCGGTGAGTACGCGGAAGACCGGCAGCGGCGACCAGCGCGAGCGCTCGAGCTGCGCCCAGCTGCCGCGGGGCAGCACGCGCGCGAGGTTCGCGGCGATGCCGCCGCCGGTGACGTGCGAGAACGCGTGAATCGCGCCGTCGAGCTCGGGCCGGCGCAGCACGCGCACGAGCTCGCCGGTGTAGAGGCGGGTGGGCTCGAGCAGGGCCTCGCCCCACGTCGTGCCGAGCTCGTCGGAGTGCGCGCGCAGGTCGACGCCGTGGTCGGCGATGAGGCGGCGCACGAGCGAGTAGCCGTTCGCGTGCAGGCCGGATGCGCCGATCGCGACGATCACGTCGCCGTCGGTCACGCGCTCGGCACCGAGCACGCGGTCGGCCTCGACCACGCCGGTCGCGGCGCCCGCGACGTCGTACTCGTCGTCGCCGAGCAGGCCCGGGTGTTCGGCGGTCTCGCCGCCGGTGAGGGCGGTGCCGGTCGCGGCGCAGGCGCGCGCGATGCCCTCAACGATGTTCGCGATGCGCTCGGGCACGACCTTGCCGCAGGCGATGTAGTCGGTCATGAACAGGGGCTCGGCGCCGACCACGATGATGTCGTCGACGACCATGCCGACGAGGTCTTGGCCGATGGTGTCGTGCTTGTCGATGGCCTGCGCGAGCGCGACCTTCGTGCCCACACCATCTGTCGAGGTCGCGAGCAGCGGCCGCTGGAACTTGGTGAGGCGCGACGCGTCGAAGAGCCCCGCGAAGCCGCCAAAGCCGCCGAGCACCTCGGGGCCATGGGTGGCCTGCACGGCCTGTTTCATGAGTTCAACGGCGCGGTCGCCCGCGCGCGTGTCGACACCGGACGCCGAGTACAGCTCATCGCTCATGCGCTCAAGCCTAGGCGACGAGGCGGCCCCGCAACGTCTCGAGCTCCGCGTCGCTCAGGCCGGCACCGCGGAGGGTGGCCCACGCATCAAATCCGTCGAGCTGTTCGGCGACGGCCGACTCGATCGTGAAGCCGTTGCGCTCGAGCGCCGCGTCGATGAGGTGCGACTGGTCGGGGAAGTCCATGCGCTCGAAGAACGGCGTGAGCGCGGCGGTCGAGATGCGGTAGTCGGCGGCGATCGCCTCGGGCTCGACGTCGGCGAGGGCGAGCAGCGTGAACGCGACGAGGCCGGTGCGGTCGCGGCCGATCGCGCAGTGGAACAGCACGCCGCCCGGCGCCTGGGCCATCGCCCGCAGCACCGCGACAACCCGCTCGGGCTGCTCCCGCAGCACCGGAGTGAAAAAGCGGGGCGAGCCCAACCGGCCCTCTTCGCGCATCCGCTGCCAAAACGCGTGGTCGCGCGTGTTGTCGAGCGGCACGCGCACGCCGAACACGCCCTCGGGCAGCTCGGCCTCGGGAGTCGGCGGCACGCGGTAGGCGTTCGCCCGCTCCTCGTCGGCGTTGCGGGGCTCGACGTGCGTCTCGAAATCGTTGCGCAGGTCGAAGACGGTGCGGATGCCCGCCTCGGCCATCTGCCCCAGGCCGGCCTTGGTGACGTAGCGCAGGTCGGCCGAGCGAACGTAGCCGCCGTGGGTGGTCGTGCCGCCGCCTCGCGTCGGCAGCCCGCCGAGGTCGCGCGCGTTGTAGAAACCGTCCCAGCCGAGAAGTCGTTCGCTCATGGCTCCATGGTCGCCCATGTGAATGTCGTGGACGCTGCGCGAGGGGCGCAGAAAGTGGGATGATGGAAGTCGCCTTGTTTCGCTGCCAGTCAGGAGCGCCCCATACCGTGTGCGGCATCGTCGGTCATGTTTCGACCAACCTCGTCAACCAGCAAATCTACGACTCGCTCCTGCTGCTGCAGCACCGCGGCCAGGACTCGACCGGGATCGCGACCGCCGAGGGCAGCACGCTGCACCAGGTCAAGCTGAAGGGCCAGGTGCGCGAGGGCTACCGCACTCGCGACATGCGCAACCTGCTCGGCAACGTCGGCCTCGGCCACGTGCGCTACGCCACCTCAGGCTCGGCGAAGAGCGAAGACGAGGTGCAGCCGTTCTACGTGAACGCGCCATACGGCCTGGTGCTCGTGCACAACGGCAACCTCACGAACACCCGCGAGCTCACCGATGAGCTCTTCAACATCGACCGCCGGCACCTCAACTCGCCGAGCGACACCGAGATCCTGCTCAACGTGCTCGCGAACGCGCTGCAGGAGCAGATTTCGGGCGCCGACCTCACGCCCGACGAACTGTTCGACGCCGTCGCGAACGTGCACCAGCGCGTCGAGGGCTCGTACGCCGCGATCACGCTCATTGCCGGCCACGGGATGCTCGCGTTCCGCGACCCGTTCGGCATCCGCCCGCTCGTGCTCGGCCGTCGCCTCGACGAGGTCGGCCGCGAGGAGTGGGTCGTTGCCTCCGAGAGCCTCGTGCTCGACTCGGGCGGCTACGAGCTCGTGCGCGACATCGAGCCCGGCGAGGCCGTGTTCATCACGAACGCCGGCCGCATGTACTCGCGCCAGTGCTCGACGTCGACGCAGCTGTCGCCGTGCTCGTTCGAGTACGTCTACCTCGCGCGCCCCGACTCGACGATGTCGGGCATCTCGGTCTACGACACCCGCCTGCGCATGGGCGAGAAGCTCGCCCACAAGGTCGAGCGCGAGCTCGGCGTCGATGAGATCGATGTCGTCATGCCGATTCCCGACTCGGCTCGCCCCGCCGCGATGCAGCTCGCCGAGACCCTCGGTATCCCGTACCGCGAGGGCTTCTACAAGAACCGCTACGTCGGCCGCACGTTCATCATGCCGGGCCAGAAGGCCCGCAAGAAGTCGGTGCGCCAGAAGCTCAACGCACTGCCGAGCGAGTTCGAGGGCAAGAACGTGCTGCTCGTCGACGACTCGATCGTGCGCGGCACGACCTCGAAGGAGATCGTCGAGATGGCCCGCTGGGCCGGCGCGAAGAAGGTCTTCTTCGCCTCCGCGGCCCCGCCCGTGCGCTACCCGCACGTCTACGGCATCAACATGCCGACGCGCGGCGAACTCGTCGCCTCGGCCCGCACGGTCGAAGAGGTCTGCTCGGTCATCGGCGCCGACGCGCTGATCTACCAGGACGTCGACGACCTGTTCGACGCCATCACCCAGGGCTCCGACGTAACGAGCCTCGACATGTCGTGCTTCACCGGCGAGTACGTGACCGGCACAGTCACGCCCGAGTACCTCGCCTGGCTCGAGACCTCACAGACCTCGTAGCCAGCGCTTCGGCCGCCGCTCAGGCACCTCCGCAAAACCCTTGCGTTATATAACGCAGAAGTTTTAGACTGGACGTGATGTGGAGCGTAGACATCGAGTTGATTGAAGACTGGCTGACCGCACTGGACGACCGAACATACGAACAACTCGTCGCCGCCTTCGAGTTGCTCGCTGAGCAGGGCCCCAACTTGGGTCGCCCACTCGTCGACACCGTGTCGGGCTCCCGTCATCGAAACATGAAGGAGCTGCGACCAGGTTCGAGCGGGCGCTCAGAACTGCGAGTCCTGTTCGCGTTTGATCCCGAGCGGAAAGCAATCGTGCTGGTCGCCGGCGACAAGGATGGCAACTGGAAAAAGTGGTACTCGAAGAACATTCCGTTGGCAGATGACCGCTTCGACGGTCATCTTGAGCGGCTGAGGAGGAAATAATGGCCAAGAGTCTCGATGAACTACTGCAGAAGCGCCCCGTCGACCGCGCGCGCGTGGACGCACATAAGAAGCGAATGCTGGACGAGGTTCGTGCCCACCGACTCAAGGAACTCCGCCAGGCATCTGAACTCACTCAGGTTCAGTTGGCCGAGCGACTTCAGATGAGCCAGAACCGCGTTTCGATGATTGAGAGAGGCGACATCGAGCGAGCAAAGGTCGACACGTTGCGCCGCTACGTCGAAGCGGTCGGCGGAGAGCTCCGCATCGAGGTTGAGCTCGGTGACGAGCGCATCCAAATCGCCTAACTCGAGGCCGAGGCCGCCGCTACTGCTCGCGGGTCAGCGTGATCTTGCGAGTGCGGCGGCCGATGACGAAGTCGACGATGGCGGCGATGCCGACGACGATGATCGTCGTGAGCGCCGTGACGAAGACGAGCAGGAAGCCGAGCACCTGGCCGCGCGAGAACTCCTCGTGCTCGGGGAACACGTAGGTGAACACGAACGCGAGGATCACGCCGAGGCCCAAGCCGAGCGCGATCCAGCCGCGCATGTTCACGCCGCGGCGCACCTTCGTGGTGACGGCGGTGGGGCCCCGCTCGTCGACCTCGGCACCCTCGGCGACCTCGAGCTCGACGTACTCCGCCTCGGGCTCCAAGTAGTCGAGCTCGGCGGGAGCACCGGATTCTGCAGGCGCTGCGGGCTCGGCGTCGGGGGTTTGGGGGTCAGACATGGCTTCTATTCTCTCACTCACCGACCGAACAGCGGCAGCGCGGCCGACACGTCGGCGCGAACGCCGGATGCGCGCACCGCGGGGCCCGCGTCGGCCCACGCGAGCACGCCGGTCGCGAGCGCGAGCCAAGTCTGCGCATCCGTCTCAATCACGTTCGGGGGCGTGCCACGCGTGTGGCCCGGGCCGGGCATGCACTGCACCGCGCCGAACGGCGGCACGCGCACCTCGACGGCGTGGCCGGGCGCGCGCTCGGCGAGCAGCTGCAGCGTGTAGCGCACTGCGGTCGCGAGCTCGGCGCGCGTGAGCGTCTCGCCGGCGTCGCGCGCCGCCCGCCAGGCGGCGATCGCGGCGTTGCCGTCGGGGTCGGAAATCGTTGCACGAGCCATGCCTCCATTGTCGCAACCACGACATCCGGGCTGCTGGCCGGTACCCTGGAGCAGTGAAGATTCTGGTACTCGGCTCGGGTGCTCGCGAACACGCCCTCGTGGCGTCGCTCGCCCGCGAAAACGCCCACGAAATCGTCGTCGCTCCCGGCAATGTCGGAATGGAGGCGCTGGCAGAGCGCATCCGCATCGATCAGACGAACCCTGAACTCATCGCTGACTTCGTGAAGAACGAGCAGGTTGAGCTCGTCGTGATCGGCCCCGAGGCGCCGCTCGTCGCGGGTGTCGCGGATGCGGTGCGCGAGCTGGGCGTGCCGGTGTTCGGCCCATCGAAGGCCGCGGCCGCGCTCGAGGGCTCGAAGTCGTTCGCGAAAGACATCATGCAGCGCGCCGGCGTGCCCACGGGCCGCGCGGTGAAGCACAGCGAGCTCAGCGAGGTCATCGCGACGCTCGACGAATACGGCGCCCCCTACGTGATCAAGGCCGACGGCCTCGCCTCGGGCAAGGGCGTCATCGTCACCGAAGACCGCGGCGACGCGATCAGCCACGCCGACCATTGGCTCACGCACGGCCCCGTGCTCATCGAGGAGTTCCTCGACGGCAGCGAGGTCTCGCTGTTCTGCTTCAGCGACGGCGAGACGGTGCGCGCGCTGCCGCCGGCACAGGACTTCAAGCGCCTCTTCAACAACGATGCCGGCCCGAACACGGGCGGCATGGGCGCGTACACGCCCGTGCCGTTCCTCAACGACCAGTTCGGTGGCGAGCGCGACTTCATGCAACTCGTGGTCGACCAGGTGGCGCAGCCGGTCGTCGACGTCATGCGCGCCGACGGCGTGCCGTTCCAGGGCCTGCTCTACTGCGGCCTCATCGTGACGGCCGCGGGCATCCGCGTCATCGAGTTCAACGCGCGCTTCGGCGACCCCGAGACGCAAGTCGTGCTGCAGCGCCTCGCCGAGCCGCTCACGCCCCTGCTCTACGAGTCGGCGAACGGCACGCTCGGCAGCCACGCCCGCGAGCTCGAGCTCAACGACGCGTCGGCGGTCACCGTCGTGCTCGCGTCGGAGGGCTACCCCGACAAGGTGCGCTCAGGCCGCGAGATCACCGGCATTGCCGACGCCGAGGCCACCGGCGCGCAGGTGTTCCACGCCGCGACCGGCGTCGCCGACGAGGCGATCACCGCCACTGGCGGCCGCGTGCTCAACGTGGTCTCGACCGCCGAGACGATTCAGCAGGCCCGCCGCGGCGCCTACGCGGCGCTCGGACTCATCCGCCTCGAGGGCGGCCAGTTCCGCACCGACATCGCCCAGAACGGCGCCGCGCTGCAGGACAGCCAGCTCGCCCGCACCGGCGCGATCTCGCTGAGCGAGGCGCGCGATGTCGCGGCGACGACCGACTCGCTCGCGGTTCAGGCGGCCGAGCAACTGCCGACGCCCGCGGCGGCACTCGCCGAGCCCGAAGCATCCGACGAGCTTGCCGGCTGGCGCCACATCTACTCGGGCAAGGTGCGCGAGGTCTACGAGTCGGAGTCCGACGCCGAGGTGCTCCTCGTCGTCGCGAGCAACCGCGTCTCGGCCTTCGACCACCTGCTCGAGCCCGAGATTCCGGGCAAGGGCCGCATGCTCACCGAGCTGAGCCGCTGGTGGTTCTCGCAGCTTCCGGCCCCGAACCACCTCCGCGAGGCCGAGGGCTGGGGTGCGCAGCTCGACCCCGAGCTCGCCGCGCGCTCGATGCGGGTCGCGAAGCTACAGATGTTCCCGATCGAGTGCGTCGTGCGCGGCTACCTCACGGGCTCGGGCCTCGCCGAATCCCGCGAGACCGGCAGCGTGTGCGGCGTGCCGCTGCCCGCTGGCCTTGAGGACGGCGACCGGCTGCCCGCCCCGATCTACACCCCCGCCTACAAGGCGCCGCAGGGCGAGCACGACGAGAACATCAGCTACGCTCGCACCGTCGAACTCGTCGGCGAGCAGCACGCCGCGCAGCTGCGCGAGCTCTCGCTGCGCCTCTACACCGCGGGCTCGACCATCGCCGCCGAGCAGGGCCTCGTGCTCGCCGACACGAAGTTCGAGTTCGGCCTCGACTCGGCCGGCCACGTCACGCTCGCCGACGAAGCGCTCACCTCCGACTCCTCGCGCTACTGGGACAAGCGTCGCTACAGCGACGAGTCGCGCCCGCTGCCCGAGCGTCTCGCCTCGTTCGACAAGCAGATTGTGCGCAACTGGCTGCGCGAGAACTGGAACGGCGAGGGTACTCCCCCGCAACTGCCGAACGAGATCGTCGAGCAGACCGCGGCGAAGTACCGCGAGCTCATCGACCGGCTGACCGCCGAGCCGGCCGACTAGCTCGCCGGCAAGCTAGCTTTCACGTTCGGCGCGGCGCCAGCGCTCGCGCAGGCGGGCGCGAATCGTGTCGTCCTCCTGCTGCGCCTCAAGCTCGGGCAGCGACTCGTTCCAGGCCTTGATGAGCGCCCAAGCGACGGCGGTCAGCGGCACGGCGATGAGCGTGCCCATGATGCCGCCGAGCACGGTGCCGGTGGTCAGGGCGATCAGCACGACGAGCTCGTGCAGCTTGAGTGACTTGCCGAGCACGACCGGCTGCAGCAGGTTGCCCTCGAGCTGGTTGACGAGCACGACGATGCCGGCGACGACGAGCGCCGGCACGAAGCCGTTCGTCACGAGCGTCACGAGCGCCGCGATGATGCCCGCGAGCGTCGCGCCGACGACCGGGATGAACGCGCAGATGAACACGACGAGCGCGAGCGGCAGCCACAGCGGCACGCCGAGGAACACCATGCCGAGGCCGATGAAGACGGCGTCGACGAGCGCGACGATCACGGTGCCGCGCACGTAGCCGCCCATGACGCCGACCGCGCGGGCGCCCATGAGTTCGGCGCGACGGTGCTGGTTCGTCGGCAGCGGGCGCACGATGAAGCCCCAGATCGACGGGCCATCCTTGAGGAAGAAGAACAGGATCACGACGAACAGCACGGCCGCCATCGCGAAGTTACCGAAGGCCGACAGGCCAGAGGCGAGGCCGCTGCCGACCGCGCCGAAGTTGATGTTCGACAGCAGCGACTGGATAGTCGCCCAGAGGTCGTCGAGGCGAGTGTCGTCGAGCGCGAACTGCGGGAATTGGTTGTTCCACCACGACACGAGCTGGTTGAAGCCCTCGGCGGTGGTCGACACGAGGTTGTCCCACTGGTCCATCACCTGCATCACGACGATCCAGATGAGACCGCCGAACACGACAACGACGAGCAGGAGCACGACGACGGTCGAGAGCACGCGCGGCCAGCGGTAGCGGCTGAGTGCCGAGATCACCGGCTCAAACGCCGAGGCGATGATGAGCGCGAGCAGAATCGGCACGACGACGATGGCCACGTGCAGCAGGCCGAAGATGAGGATGGCGAAGGCGGCGAGGATCAGCAGGCCCTGCAGCGAGCGGGTCGCGACGACGCCGACGCTGTCGGTCCAGAGCTGCGCCGGACGGCGCGGGCTCACGAGGCGACCCTGGCGTTCCTGCTCCTGCGCCTTTGCCCGCAGCTGCGCATCCAGCTCGCGATCTTCGAGCGCGGAATCAGCTAGGGGCACCCCCGCAGCATCGGTCTCCGGCTTCCGTAGACGTCCAAACATGCTTGCCTCCACTAATTCGAACGCCATTCTTGCGCAGGCCGCCTGTACGGCGGCGCGCCACGAGTAGGATTGGGCGAAGATCCCCCAAACGTTGCAAGGAGATTCGATGCCCAAGATCGTCGTGCAGGTCATGCCGAAGCAGGAGCTGCTGGACCCAGCGGGCAAGGCCGTGCAGCGGTCGCTCGCCGCCGGCGGCCGCGAGCACTTCACGGATGTACGTATCGGCAAGCGCTTCGAGATCGTCACCGACCGCGAGGTCACGCCGGAGCTCATGGACGAGGTCGCGCAGATCGCCGACGACCTGCTCTCGAACGGCGTCATCGAAGACGTGATCTCGATTGAGGTCGCGAGCGACGAGGAGCTCTCGTAGTGCGCGTCGGCATCATCACCTTCCCGGGCTCGCTCGACGACCGTGACGCCGCGCGCGCGGTTGAGATCAGTGGCGGCGAGCCCGTCATGCTCTGGCACGGCGACCACGACCTGCAGGGTGTCGACGCCGTGATTCTGCCCGGCGGCTTTAGCTATGGCGACTACCTGCGCTGCGGCGCGATCGCCTCGCACTCGGCGATCATGCGCGAGGTAAAGGATGCCGCGGCCAAGGGCCTGCCCGTGCTCGGCATCTGCAACGGCTTCCAGATGCTCATGGAGGCGCACCTGCTGCCCGGCGGCCTGATCCGCAACGACCACGGCCGCTTCATCTGCCGCGACCAGGGACTGCGCGTCGAGAACATCGACACCCCGTGGACCCGCGGCTACGAGCAGAACGAAGAGATCGTCATTCCGCTCAAGAACGGCGAGGGCTCGTTCATCGCCGACGACGAGACGCTGCGCCGCATCGAAGGCGAGGGCCAGGTCGCATTCCGCTACCTCGGCGTCAACCCGAACGGCTCGATGAACGACATCGCTGGCCTGCGCAACGAGGCCGGCAATGTGGTGGGCCTCATGCCGCACCCCGAGCACGCGGTTGAGCCGGGCTACGGCCCCGACATTGCCGAGCGGATGCGCTCGGGCATCGACGGCCGCGGCATGTTCATGGGCCTCGTGCGCGAACTCGTCGGCTAGCGCCCTCCGAGGCTAGAGCCAGCCGCGGCGGGCGGCGAGCACGCCCGCCTGGAATCGGCTGTCGGCGCCGAGAATCTCGAACAACTGCGAGATGTGGCGCCGGCACGTGCGCACGCTCATCTGCAGGCGGCTCGCGAGGGCCTCGTCGGTCATGCCGATCGAGAGCCCCTCGAGAATGGCCTGCTGCGTCGCCGACAGCTTCACCGCGTCGGCCGACTCAGCCTCGTCGGGGCAGATCTCGAACGGCGTCGCATAATCCCACACCGTGTCGAACAGGCGCGCGAACACCATCGCGACGTCGGGGTCGCGGATGACGAGCGCGGCCGGGTCGTTCTTCTCCCGGTGCCGCGAGACGATCGCCTTGTTGCGGTCAAACACGAGCAGCCGCACCGGCAGCGACGGTACGGTGCGGAACTCGGCGCCGAGCTCGCCAAGCCGTTCGACCGAGCGCCGCGTCGGCACGTGGTCACGCCGGCGGTCATGCATCAGGGTGCGGCGCGAAATGCCCGCCTCGAGTAGCTCGGCGTCTTTGAGGTCGGACTCCTCTTGCAGCTCGACGGTCGAGCCGCGGCCGGGCTGCACGATGAGCACCTCCCTCGTGACGCGGCGTCAGGTGAAGGTCTCGGCGTCCTCGTAGGCGGGTGTGATGAGGCGGCGGTCGGCGAGCTCTCGCCAGGCCTCCTCGGTCTCGGTCATGCGCAGTGCGAGCGATACTGACGCCTGTTGCACGGTGGCGTCGGCCTGCGAGCTCACGTATTCGTAGAGCGTCGTGGCGTGCTTGCTCAGCATCCACGCCCCCTTCATTCGCCGCTGGTGTCGTGGCCGTAGTAGCCATTCGCCCCAGCGAGGCGGTCACCGACGGCGAGCGATACAAGCGAAGTCACGAGTCCCGGCGTCGCCGGCCGTTTGCGCACGAAGGTGACGACGACGTAGACCGTCGCGGCAACACCGACCAGCAGGCTGAGGTACGTAAGCGGAGGCACCTGGCCCGTGACGATCGCGCTAGTTGGCGCCGTCGCGAAAGCGAGGACACCGATGATGCCGACGGTGAGCTGGAGGGTTCGGTTCTGGGTGGTCGTGCGAGCTCCTGTTCTCGAGGTGGTTAGAGGTTCGCCCGGCGGCGGGGTGGCCAACAAGATCAGCTTCGAGCCGTGTCCGGATGCTGCAACGGGGTGCGATCTGGCACCCCCGCATCCCTTGCAATCACTGGGAAGTCAGCCGTTTGGATGAGCGAAAATTTCTCGTGGCAGGTAGTTCGCGTGGCAGCTTCGTGCAGCCAGATTTCGGCCGTTTTTGGTCGCGAAACGTCGGGGTGACATCATTCATTCGTCGAGAAAGAGGGAGACATGGTGGAGCAGCCGGAGCGCAGCAACAGGTCGCACTGGGCGAAGCCGAACGAGCGGCAGGAAGAGCCGGTCAGCGATGTCCTCCCCGTCGTGCCGACGACGACGATGCTGCTCACCACGGCGATCCCCGCCGCCGAACGCCGGCGCCTGCGCGCAGCCGGCAAGCGCGTACCGAAAGACCTCTTCGCGTTTCTCACGAAGCTCGACGCCCGGCTCGTGGTCGTGCTCGGCTCGCTCGCGGTCGGCATGGGCCCGCTGCTCACGAAGATGTCGGGCGAGAATGCGGCGACGACGATCTTCTTCCGCTTTAGCATCGCCCTCATTCCGCTCGCGATCTTCGCGGTGCTCGAGTGGCGCCTCAACGGCCGGATGCGCTGGAAGGGCATAGCGATGCACCTGCTCGCGGGCGTGTTCTTTGGCCTCGACGTGGGCCTGTTCATCCCGGGCGTCTACCTCGCCGGCGCGGGCATCGCCACCGTCGCGGGCAACCTGCAGGTCATCATCGTGCCGCTCATGGCGATGCTGTTCTTCCGCGAGCGCATGGCGCGCCCGTTCGTCATCGCGATTCCGTTCATGCTCGCCGGCGTCGTGCTGCTCAGCGGTGCGCTCGAGCAGGGCTCGTTCTCGGGCGAGGTGTTCTTCGGCGTCATGCTCGCGGTCGCTGGCGGCTTCGCGTATGCGGGCTACGTCATGGTGATCGCGCGGGCGCGCCCGACCGGCCACGCGTGCACGCAGGTGTTCCTGTCGACGACGGCGGCGATGGTCGTCGGCACGCTCGTCGCGGCGCCGTTCGGTGCGCCGAACTTCACGCCGCCGCTCGATCACCTGCTCGTGCTCATTGCCCTCGCACTGCTCGCGCAGGTGGTCGGCTGGATCGCGACGTCGAGCGCACTCCCCCGCGTCGACGGCACGACCGGCCCGATGCTGCTGCTCATCCAGCCGCTCGTCGCGATCGTCGGCGGCGTCGTGTTCCTCGCCGAGCAGATCACGGTGCTGCAGTGGCTCGGCATCGCGATCGTCATCGCGGCGATCGGCTTCACGACGGTCGCGAACGCGCGGCGGGCTGCCGCGAATCGATAGGCTAGACGGGTGCATCCCGCTCGCCTGCTTCGCGTCACCTCGATCATCGAGGCGTGCACGTGGGCACTGCTCATCGCGTCGATGCTCATCCGCACGCTCGGCGACGCAGAGCTCGGCGGCACGCTCATCTCGTGGGCGGGCTCGCTGCACGGCACGGCGTTTCTCGCGTATGGCTTCGCGGTGATCGTCGCGTGGGTGCACGCGCGCTGGCCGTTCCGCGTCGCGCTGCTCGGCGGGCTCGCGGCGCTGCCGCCGTTCTGCACGCTGCTGTTCGATTGGTACGTGCACCGCAAGGGCCACGTGCCGCCGTCGGTGCGCGACGAAGGCGAGGGCGCGGATGCGCGCGGCCTCGTGCGCTGGACCGCGACGCATCCCTTCACCCTCGCCTGCAGCACGCTCGCAGTGTTCGCGTTCGTGCTGACGTCGTCGCTGTCGGCTTAGCGCCTCTCATCGCCCTCTCATAGTTGCCTCACGCCCGGCTCATGACCGGGCGAAACAGTGTTGGGTATGCACACCCACCACGGGCGCCGCGCGAACGTCGTCGGCGCCGGCCCAAACGGGCTCACTGCGGCCGCCGTGCTCGCGAAAGCGGGCTGGCAGGTCGACATCTACGAGCGCGCCGACCGCCCCGGCGGCGCGGCCGCCACCACCTCGGCGCTCGGGCCCGGCACGCTCGTCGATCTCGGCGCCGCCGCGCATCCCTTCGGCGTCGCGAGCCGCGCGTTCCGCGAGCTCGAGCTCACGAACTACGGCCTCGAGTGGCAGCACTCGGGGCTCGCGCTCGCGCATCCGCTCCCCGGCGGCGACGCGGGGCTGCTCCACCACCAGCTCGGCTGGACGGCCGAAGACCTCGGCGCCGACGCGGCCGCCTGGCGCCGCCTCCACCGCCCCGCGACCGACGACATCGACGCGCTGCTCAACGAGGTGCTCCAACCGCTCGCGCACCTGCCCCGTCACCCGGTGCAGCTCGCGCGCTTCGCGCCGGCAGCGCTCGCACCTGCGTCGACGATTGCCCGCCGCGCTCTCACGACGCCGGCCGCCCGGGCGCTGTTTCTCGGCTCGGCCGCACACGCCTTCGCCCCGCTGCAGCAGCCGCTCACGGGCGCGTTCGGCGTGCTCTTCGGGGCGCTCGGCATGACGGATGGCTGGCCGGTCGCGGCCGGCGGCAGCCAGGCGATTACGGATGCGCTGCTCGCGGTCGCGCGCGCCCACGGCGCCCGCCTGCACCTCGACCACGAGGTCACCGACTTGCGCGAGCTGCCGCCCGCCGACGCGACGGTGCTCGCGCTCACCCCACGCCAGATCGCGCGGCTCGGCGGCGCGTCCGAGCTCCCCCGCGGCCTGCGGCGGTGGCGGCACGGCGCGAGCGCGTTCAAGGTCGACTACCTGCTGCGCGAGCCGATTCCGTGGACGAACCCGCGCGTCGCCGAGGCCACGACGGTGCACGTCGTCGGCACCGCCGAAGAGCTGCTGCTCGCCGAACGCGAGGTGGCGCGCGACCGCCTGCCCGAGCATCCGTTCGTGCTGCTCACGCAGCAGCAGGCGGCCGACCGCGTGCGCGCCCCGGGCGACTCGGTCGTCGTGTCGGGCTACGCGCACGTGCCGCACGGCTACGCCGAGTGGCGCGAGGACGAGGTCGTCGACCGCATCGAGCGCCAGCTCGAGCGCTTCGCGCCGGGATTCTGCGACACCGTCGTGTTCCGCCGCACCACCTCGCCCGAGCAGCTCGAGGCGTGGAACCCGAACCTCGTCGGCGGCGACATCGCCGGCGGCGCGATGACCGGCACGCAGCTGCTGCGCCGCTTCGGCGTCGGGCCGAACCCCTACCGGCTCGCGCCCGGCACCTACCTCGCCTCCGCTTCCGCCCCGCCCGGCGCCGGCGTGCACGGCATGCCGGGCTACTGGGCCGCAAAGACCCTTATCGCCGACACCCGAGAGACGTGAGCCACCCGTGAAATCGCCCGTCACCGGCCGAGATGCCCTGCCGCTGCTCGGCTACGCCGCCCTCGCCGGCGTACTGCTCGCCCCGCTGGGCCACTACCGCGGCACCCGCGCCGAGGTCGACCGGGCGAAGGTCGAGGAGGATTCGTTTCCGCTGTCGACCTACCCGATGTTCTCGGCCGACCGCCGCGGCCGGCTCTACCTGCCCCATGTCGTCGCCTTCACGGCGGCGGGCGAGCGGCGCATCCCCCACTACCGCCACTACGGGGCCGGCGGGCTGAATCAGGTGCGCAAGCAGATCGCCCGCGCGGTGCGCGCCGGCCAGGCCGCGAGCGTCGCGCAGCAGTACGCCGACTCGCTCGCCGTCGCGGGCGAGCGCGAGCTCGTGCGCGTCGAGGTCGTGCGCGCCCGCTTCGTGTTCGACCGCTACTTCGCCGGCCGCACCGCGCCGAGCTCCGAGGTGGTGCACGCCGAGTGTGCCGTCGGCGGCACGGCCGTGCGCTGCCGCGTCACCCGCAAGTCCACCGCAGTCATCGACCCCAACCAGGAGCCACTGTGATGCCCATCGTTCGTGCCATGACGCGCACGCTTCGCCCCACTACCCACGCCGTCCGGCCCGCGCTGCTGCGGCTCGGCGTCGGCGCCTTCTCGGCGGTGCACAATCTGCGTCGCCGCGCGATGTTCCGCACGCTGCACCGGCAGGGCGAGGATCGCTGGGCTCCCGTCGGCGTCGCCCAGCTCGTGAACCTCGCCGCGACCGCGGGGCTCGCCCACCGCGTCACCGGCCCACTCAATGCCGCGCTGCAGCTGTGGACCATCACCTACCGCAACTCGTGGGGCATGGTCTTTCACAACGACAACACGCTCACGATGCACCAGATGGCGCTTGGGCTCGGGCGCAGCGCCGACGCGCTCTCGGTGGATGCCCTGGTCACGCAGCGCACCCTGCTGCCGAACCGCGTGAGCCGGCACTATGGCGGCATCGCGACCGTCATGAACCTCGCGACCTGCGCCGTCTATCTCATCTCGGGCGTCGCGAAGGTGCGCAGCCCGCAGGGGTGGGCTTGGGCGAGCGGCGACACCCTGCGCGAGCAGATCGCGGCCGACGCGATTCGCAAGGAGTCGTTCGGCGGGGTGCCGCCGAAGTTCGCGGGCGAAATGTATCGCAGCAAGGGGCAGTTCGGCTTGCTCGCGATCGGCGCCCTCGTCATCGAACTCGGCGCGCCGCTCTCGCTCGTCGACCGCCGGCTCGGCGCGCTGTTTAGCGCCGGCGCCTGGGGCATGCACGTCGGAATTCGCATGATCATGGGCATCAAATTCAGCTACAACACCTCCGGCGTCGCCTACCTGCCCTACCTCACGAACATGCCCGCACTCAGCCCGCGCTAGCGCATGAGAACGCTCTCACGTGCATCCCATTTGCACATCATGCGCGAGCGATTCACTCGGAATGAATCGGCAGACACCGCCGGTCCCCTCGCTCGAAAGGCCGCCATCATGACCACCTCCGCCACCGCCCCGGCACCCATCACCGCGAGCGCTCGGCAGCCGCTGCCGGCGCGCATCCAGCCCGCCTACACCACCCGCTTCGTCGGCGCCGCCGTCGAGGCGAACCGCGACGCCTTCCACCTCGTCTCGGGCGCCGAGGTGCACCCGCAGGCCGGCGACGTTGTCGTCGCCCGCGTCACGAAGATCGGCAATCACAAGCGCATCGAGACGCCCGAGTCGCGCAAGGCGATCCTGTTCGGCGACCACATCGTCATGGTCGCCTACGGCAACCGCTACGCCGCCGACCAGTTCCTCGCCCACGTGCCCGCCGACCTCGGCCCTTGCCACCTCGTCGCCGCCGGCGGCATCGCGGGCGCGGTCGAGACCCAGCACGACCGCATCGGTGCGCCGACGCAGCTCGAGCCGCTCGGCCTGCTCGCCGACCACCACGGCGTCGTGAACCTGCGTGACTACGCGCCGTTCACGGCATCCGCCACCGACGCGCCCGAGCGCCCGCTCGACGCCCGCGGCCGCAAGCGCCCCGAGGTGATCGCGGTGCTCGGCACCTCGATGAACTCGGGCAAGTCGACCTCGATGGCGACGCTCATCAACGGCCTCACGAAGTCGGGCCTGCGCGTTACGGCGGGCAAGGCGACCGGCACCGGCGCGGGCAACGACCCGACGATCTACCGCGACGCGGGCGCCGAGACCGTGCTCGACTTCAGCGACTTCGGCTTCGGCACGACGTTCAAGCTGCCAATGCCGCAGATTCGCGCGATCACCTTCGGGCTCATCGAGCAGCTCGCGGCGGCCGACCCCGACGTCGTCGTGGTCGAGATCGCCGACGGCGTGTTTCAGGGCGAGACCTCGCAGCTGCTGCGCGACCCGGGCTTCCACGCCGCGGTCGACCACGTCGTGTTCTCGGCCGTCGACGCGCTCGGCGCCCTCGCCGGGGTGCGCGAGCTGCAGTCGGCGGGCCTGCGCGTGAGCGCCGCGACCGGCGTCATGACCTCGTCGCCGCTCGCGAGCACCGAGGCCCGTGCCGTGCTCGACCCGCTCGGCGTGCGCGTGCTCGGCACCTTCGACCTCACGGCACCCGAGGTGGCGCTGTCGCTGCTCGAGCGGGCGAAGTAGTGGCCGACTCGACGCCGAAGATGCCCGCCGTGTGGCGGGGCCGGCGCCGTGGCATGCTGCTCACCCTCGTCGGGCTCGGCGTCGCGCAGGCGGCCCTCGCGCTCGTGATGGCCTTCAGCGTGGATGCGGTGCTCGGCGGCACCGGGGATGCCTCGGCCTGGCTCGCGCTCGTCGCGCTCGTCACCTCGGTGCTGCTCATCGGCATCGCGCGCTGGGCCGAGCGGATCGTCGCCGAGTCGCTCGGACAGGACTACGTGTTCGAGCAGCGTCGCCACCTCGTCGCGGCCGCGCTCGGCAATGTCGGCAACCGCTCGCTCGGCGTCATCGTCACCCGCGCCTCGAACGACCTCAACGCGGTGCGCAACTGGATCGCGCAGGGCATCGTGCCGCTGTGCACCGGGCTCAGCCTCATCGTCGTCGTCATCGGCGTGCTCGCCGTGACGCAGCCGCTCATCGCCCTCGCGATCGCGGTGCCGATCGGCCTCATGGCGCTTGTGCTGCCGCGGCTCGCGCAGCTCGCCCACGACCGGGCCCGCGCGCTGCGCCGCCAGCGCGGCAAGATGTCGGGGCACATCGCCGACACCGCTCGCGCCGGCGAATCGGTGCGCATCGCGGGGGCCGTGCGCCGCGAGCTCAGCGCCGTCGACCGCGCCTCGGCCCGGGTGGTGGATGCGGCGCTGCACCGCGCGCAGGTCACCGGCCTCGTGCGCGCGCTCACGGTCACGACGGCGTCGCTGTGCACCGCGGCGGTCGTGCTGCTCGCGCTACTCGGGCAGATCGAGGCGGCCGCGGTCGCCTCGGCGATGACGCTGCTCGGCGTCATGGCGACGCCGATGTCCGACCTCGGCCGCGTCGTCGAATATCGCCAGAACTACCGCGCGGCCCGGCGCATCCTCGCCCCGATGCTCGCGCAGGCGCGCGACCTCACCGCCGCCGAGCGCGCCCGCGAGCGCGAGTGGCGCCGCTCGCACGGGGATGCGGGCGCGCCCGCCGGCACCGGCAAGCTCCGCATCGAGGGCGTGCGCCCCGGCGGCGTCGCGGTGCCCGAGCTGCGCGCCGAGCCGGGCGAACGCGTGCTGCTGCGCTCCGAGCATCCGCCCCTCGTGCGCCGCGTGCTCGCCGAGCTGCTCGAGGGCGACCCCGAGTCGGGCGGCACGGTGCGCATCGCCGGTTTCGACCTGCGGCTCGCGCCCGCGCGCTTTCGCCGCCACCTCGTCGGCTTCGCGTCGAGCCAGCTGCCACTCGAGCGCGGCTCGCTACGCCGGCTCATCGGCTACCGGCTGCCCGACGCGAGCGACGCCGAGATCTGGCGGGTCGTGCGCGCCGTCGGCCTCGAGCAGCGCATCCGCACCGACCCCCGCGGCCTCGACCGCAAGCTCAAGAACGACGGCGCGCCCTGGTCGAGCGGCGACGTCGCGCGGCTCAAACTCGCGCGGGCGCTGCTCGGCACGCCGCCGCTGCTCGTGCTCGAGCACCTCGACTCGGCGCTCGACGCGAGCGGGCTCGAGGCTCTGCGCGGGGTGCTGCGCGAATATCCCGGCATCGCGCTCGTCGCCTCACACCGGCCCGAAGCGCTCGGCGTGGATGTACGCGACTGGCGCCTCGACGGCACCGACCCGGCCAGCCGTGAGCGCACGGCGGCGGCCGTCGCCGCGTTCGGTCAGCCCCGCGAGGCCGACGACGCGGACGACGAGGAGTAGCCTCCGGGCCGAGTCCGCTACAACCGCCGACCGACGATCGGCGTCGCGCACCTGCGTAGTCTTCAACTCGTGATGGGTTTTGGTGCGCGACGAACGTCGATTACACGGATGCGGTGGCTGCGCGCCGCCGGCGGGTTCGCGCTGGCGGGCCTCGCGCTGACCGCCTGTTCGGGCGGCGGCGAGCGCATCGAGCCCAACGATCACTCGACCGACGCCGCGCAGCAAGTCGCGGAGGCGCCCGAGGTGGAGTCGGTCATCACCGACCTCTTCACCGCGATCGACGAGCACGACGCCGACCGGCTCGACGAGCTCGTGCCCGACTACGACGACGTCGACGTGCAGGTGCCCGACGTGGCGCCCGAGCTCGTCGAGATCGGCGAGATCACGGGCAACACGGGCCACTTCGACGGCGCCTCGGCGACCGTGCAGGTCACCTATTCGCTCGCCGGCGAGGAGGCGTCGTGGGATGCGCAGCTGCGGTACGTCTCGAGCGGCAGCGACGACCCGGCCTGGCAGCTCACGAATGCCATCGTCGAGGTCGAGACGCCGAGCAGCGGCGGCAGCGGCCCCTTCGCCGACTACGAGGTGGTGCCACAGCAGGACGGCATCGAGCTCGACGACAAGATCGACTCATTGCCGGGCGCGTACCTCTACACCGTGACGCCACCGACCGGCGCGTTTGAGGTGACCACCGACGCCGAGCAGGTGCCGGTATTCGTCGGTGACCGCGAGAACGAGACACCGCCAACGCGCGAAGAGATCGCCTCGGCCGCGAGCATCCAGCTGTCGTCCGCCGGAATCGACCTCGTCTCGGGCAAGTACGCCGACGACGTGAACATGTGCTCGGGCTGGTGCAGCGAGCCGGCGAACGACAAGTGGCAGGCGATGGTGTGGTCGCAGGCCGTCGACGGCACCGGCATCTTCACGATCACGACCGGCCCCGGCGCCTCGTCGGTCACCCCGGTCGACCGCGACAACCCGGGCGACTGGGAGTCAGCGATTACCGAGCAGGGCGACGCAGCCGCGCAGTACGCCGAGGTAAGCCCGCTCAGCATCGACTACTCGAAGGTGACCTGCTCAAGCACGTCCGCGAGCAGCTGCTCGGTGTCGCAAGCCGACGGCCTGCCCAGCACCCGCGACTCCGTGCGCCTGCTCTACCGCGTCGGCACCGACGGCTCGATCACCCTCGCGGATGTGGCAGGCAACACCTAGGCGCACCGCGGCCCGCACGCCGACTAGACTCAGGGAAGGCGAAATCGCCGCCAGCATCCGTCTGCAAGGAGCCGTCACTTGAGCATCGAGCACGTTCCCGACACCGTTGAGCACGCCGAGGCATCCCCCGAGCGCGAACAGCCGTACGAGGCACTCGGGCTCAAGGCCGACGAATACGCGCAGATTCGCGAACTGCTCGGCCGCCGCCCCACGTCGGGCGAGCTCGCCATGTACTCGGTGATGTGGTCGGAGCACTGCTCGTACAAGTCGTCGAAAAAGTACCTGCGCCAGTTCGGCCAGAAGGTGAACGACAAGATGCGTGAGCACCTACTCGTCGGCATGGGCGAGAACGCGGGCGTGCTCGACCTCGGCGACGATTGGGCGGTCACCTTCAAGGTCGAGTCGCACAACCACCCGAGCTACATCGAGCCGTTCCAGGGTGCCGCGACCGGCGTCGGCGGCATCGTGCGCGACATTATCTCAATGGGCGCGCGCCCGGTGGCAGTCATGGACGGCCTGCGCTTCGGTGCCATCGACCACCCCGACACCTCGCGCGTCGTGCACGGCGTCGTCGGCGGCATCTCGTTCTACGGCAACTGCCTCGGTCTGCCGAACATCGGCGGCGAGACCTGGTTCGACAAGACCTACCAGGTGAACCCGCTCGTCAACGCGCTCGCCGTGGGTGTGCTCAAGCGCGATGACCTCCACCTCGCGAACGCGCGCGGTGCCGGCAACAAGGTCGTGCTCTTCGGTGCGCGCACCGGCGGCGATGGCATCGGCGGAGCCTCGATTCTCGCGTCCGACACCTTCAGCGAGGGCGGCCCGACGAAGCGCCCCGCCGTGCAGGTGGGCGACCCGTTCGCCGAGAAGGTGCTCATCGAGTGCTGCCTCGAGCTGTTCGCGAGCGACTCGGTTGAAGGCATTCAAGACCTCGGCGCGGCCGGCATCTCGTGCGCCACGTCTGAGCTCGCGGCCGCGGGCGACGGCGGCATGCACATCGACCTCGACAGCGTGCTGCTGCGCGACCCGACGCTCACCGCCGAGGAGATCCTCATGAGCGAGTCGCAGGAGCGCATGATGGCGGTCGTCAAGCCCGAGAAGCTCGAGGCGTTCCTTGCCATCACGAGCAAGTGGGAGGTCGAGACCTCTGTGCTCGGCGAGGTGAACGACTCCGGTCGCCTCACGATTGACTGGCGCGGCGGCCGCATCGTCGACGTCGACCCGCGCACCGTCGCCGTCGACTCGCCCGTCTACGACCGCCCGGTTGTCTACCCGACGTGGATCGACGCGCTCCAGGCGAACAACGCCGAGGGCCTCCCCCGCCCGACATCGGGCGAAGAGCTCAAGGCACAGTTCCTGACGCTGCTCGGCTCGCCGAACGCGGCCGACCCGGCGTGGATCACCGACCAGTACGACCGCTACGTGCTCGGCAACACCGCCTTCGCCTACCCGGAGGACGCCGGCGTCGTGCGCGTCGACGAGTCGACCGGCATGGGCGTCGCCCTCGCGATGGATGCGAACGGCCGCTACGCCCAGCTCGACCCCCGTGCGGGTGCGCGACTCGCGCTCGCCGAGGCGTTCCGCAACGTCGCCGCGACCGGCGCCGCACCGATGGCCGTCTCGGACTGCCTCAACTTCGGCTCGCCCGAGAACCCCGAGGTGATGTGGCAGTTCAAGGAGGCCGTTGAGGGCCTCGCCGACGGCTGCCTCGAGCTCTCGATTCCGGTCACCGGCGGCAACGTGTCGTTCTACAACCAGACGGGCGATGTGCCCATCCACCCCACCCCCGTCGTTGCGGTGCTCGGCAAGTTCGACGACGTCGCGCGCCGCGTGCCGAACGGCTGGCAGGAAGAGGGCCACAACCTCTACCTGCTCGGCGAGACCCACACCGAGCTCTCGGGCTCGCTCTGGGCGGATGCGGTGCACGGCCACCTCGGCGGCCACCCGCCGGTCGTCGACTTCGACCGCGAGCAGGCACTCGCCGACCTCATCGACGGCGCCTCGCGCCAGGGCATCCTCGGCTCGTCGCACGACCTCTCTGAGGGCGGCCTCGCGCTCGCGCTCGCCGAGTGCGTGACGCGCTTCGGCATCGGCGCGCGCGTCGTGCTCGACGAGATCATCTCGCGCGACCACGTCGATGCCGCGACGGCGCTCTTCTCGGAGTCGACCGGCCGCGTGCTCGTGTCGGTGCCGCGCGAAGAAGACGTGAAGTTCACGTACATGTGCGAGGCGCGCGGCTTCCCCGTAATCCGCATCGGCGTCTCCGACGGCGTGGATGCGGATGCGCAGCTCGAGGTGCAGGGCCAGTTCACCGTGCCGGTCGCGAAGCTCCGCGAACTGCGCGGCGCGACGCTGCCGAAGCGCTTCGGCGAGCGCGTCGAGGCGTAGCGTTTTCCGGCGCGCAACGCGCGTCGTTTATTCTGCGCAGCATGCGTGATGGGCAGAGCGCGGCGGTGCCGTGGTGGAAGAATTTGTGGACCTGGGTGGTCGTCGCGGGCGCGGTCATTGCGATTGTCGTGCTGATTCGCGTCGCAGCGCCGACCGTTGAAGCGAAATCGGGCACGCCGGACAACGACTCCGCCGCGACCCCCGCGGCTCCCGCCTACGACGGCACCGCCCTCGCGAGCGCGAGCGAGCAGGCCGTGCTCGACGCGTACGAGGTCGACGAGTTCAGCGAGATCGAGGCGACCGACAACACGACGATCCTCATGGCGTACATCGGCTCGTGGGACTCGTTCAGCGAGGGCCGCGTCACCGTCGTGCTCAGCGAAAAGGTGCGCCCTAACGACCTCGAGGCGTTCGCAACAACCGTGCTCGAGCACGCCGACAGCGTCGCCGACCTCGACGCCGTAGTCGCCGTCGACAACGAGGGCCTCGCCATGTCCGCCAACCGCACCGAGGGGCCGTAGCAGACGCGGGGTAACCGCATCCACAGGCGATGGGCACGTTGCGCCCAGTTTCACGCGGCCCTCGCTCGGTACGGTGAGTTGAAGCGATCGGTAATCTGCCTTTGGCTTCCCAAGGGCCGAGTTGCGGCCCGCGACGAAAACAGGTACCGATCATCTCTCCCACCGCCACGCCCGTTGTTAGCGGGCTCGGTCCGCTGCGCACGACCAAGCGCGCCGACACCACCGACTTCCCGCCCATCGCGAAGGCCTACACCGAGGTTTCGGCCGTGGTGCGCGAGACCGGATTGCTGCGCCGCACGCCCTGGTTCTACGGCCTCGTCGGCCTCGCGATCGTGCTCGCGCTCGGCGGCGCGGTGACCGGGTTCATCCTGCTCGGCCCGAGCTGGTTCCAGCTGCTCATCGCCGCGGCGCTCGGCATCATCTTCACGCAGGTCGCGTTCCTCGCCCACGAGGCGGCGCACCGGCAGATCCTCGAGTCGGGCCCCTCGAACAAGCGGCTCGGGCGCATCCTCGCCTGCAGCGTCGGCATGAGCTACGCGTGGTGGGACTCGAAGCACACCCGCCACCATGCGAACCCGAACCGCATGCGCAAAGACCCCGACATCGAGGTCGACACCATCTCGTTCCTCGAAGAGGATGCGGTCGAGGCCCGCGGGCTCCGGCGGGCCATCACGAAGCGCCAGGGCTGGTTCTTCTTCCCGCTGCTCACGCTCGAGGGGTTCAACCTGCACCTCCACAGCTTCAAGCACCTCTTCCAGCGCGGCCCGGTCAACGGCCGCTGGACCGAGCTCGGCATCATCTTCGCGCGCTTCGTGCTGCTGCTCACCCCGATCTTCCTGTTCCTGCCCGTCGGCATGGCGTTCGCGTTCCTCGGCGTGCTCTACGCCGTGTTCGGCGTCTACATGGGCGCGTCGTTTGCCCCGAACCACAAGGGCATGCCGGTCATCGCCGAGAGCGCGAAGCTCGACTTCTTCAGCAAGCAGGTGCGCACCTCGCGCAACATCCGCGGCGGCTGGTGGGCCACCTGGCTCATGGGCGGGCTCAACTACCAGGTCGAGCACCACCTGTTCCCGAGCATGCCGCGGCCGCACCTCGCGAAGGCCCGCGAGATCGTGCGCCAGCACTGCAAGACCCTCGGCGTGCCCTACACCGAGACCTCGCTCTGGCGCTCGTACGCAATCGTGATCGAGTACCTCAACCGGGTGGGGCTCGCGGCGCGCGACCCCTTCGACTGCCCGGCCGCGCAGCAGTTCCGGCGGGTCTAGGCAGGGTTCAACCCCCGCTGAGTTTGACTGCCCGAACTCGAAACTTTGGTACGGTTCATGCGTGTCGAACGCGCCGCTCTCGCCGAGCAACCTCAGCTACCTCAAGGCCGTCTGGGCCCTCGGCGAGTGGTCGCATGAACCGGTGACGGCGACGATGATCGCGGCCCGTGTCGGCGTGCGCACGTCGACGGCGTCGGATGCGATCAAGAAGCTCTCGGAGCGCGGTCTGCTCGACCACGCGCCCTACGGTGCTGTGACGCTGACCGAGGAGGGCACCGTGCACGCGGTGCAGACAGTCCGCCGCCACCGACTCATTGAAACCTTCCTGGTCGAGGCCCTCGGCTACCGCTGGGATCAGGTCCACGACGAGGCCGAGCGGCTCGAGAACGAGGTCTCGGACTTCATGATCGAGCGCATCGACGCCTCACTCGGCAACCCGCGGCGCGACCCGCACGGCGACCCCATCCCGGGCCCCGACGGCACCGTCGACAGACCCGAGGCGACCCCGCTGAGCGAGGCGAAGCCCGGGCAGTCGCTGCTCGTCGAGCGCGTCTCCGACAGCGACCCAGCACTGCTCGAATACCTCGCCGAGCAGGGCGTCATCTACGGCGCTGAGCTCGAGGTGCAGGGCTCGGCCCCGTTCACCGACGCGGTCAGCCTCACGGTGCAGCCCACCGGCGCGAGCCTGTCGATCAGCTCGACGGCCGCACACGAAGTCTGGGTGAGCGAGCGCGCGTAACGCGCCCTACTGCATCCCAAACTGCAGCACGATCAGGCCGATGTTGAGCACGATGATCGCCGCGGTGATGATCCAGGCGAGCGCCGTCGTCCACCACGCGTTGACCGCCTCGCCCATGACCGACTTGCGCGCGGTGAGCCAGACGAGCGGCACGAGCGCGAACGGGATGCCGAACGAGAGGATGACCTGGCTCCAGACGAGTGCCTGGGTCGGGTCGATGCCGATCGCGAGCACGATGATCGCGGGGATGATCGTGATGAGCCGGCGCGTGAGCAGCCGCATGCCTCGGTTGAGCAGGCCGCCCATGATGTCGCTGCCGGCGTAGGCGCCGACCGCGGTCGAGGCGATGCCCGAGGCGAGCAGGCCGATCGCGAACATCCAGGCCGCCGTCGTGCCGAGCGCGTGCTCGAGCGCGGCGTGCGCGCCACCGAGCGTATCGGTGCCCTCGACCCCCGGCAGCACGGTCGCTGCGACAAGCAACATCGCGAGGTTCACCGTGCCGGCGATCGTGAGCGCGATCGTGACGTCAACGCGGGTCGCGCGGATGAGCGTGCGTAGCGGCTTCTTCGTGTCCGCACCGAATCGGTCGCGGGCGAGCGAGGAGTGCGCGTAGATCGCGTGGGGCATGACGGTTGCACCGAGGATGCTCGCGGCGAGCAGCACCGAGTCGGCGCCTTCGAAGCGAGGCACCATGCCGCCGAGCACGTCGCCTACGGCGGGCGGCGCGAGCCAGAGGCTCCAGCAGAAACCGATCGCGATAACCAGTACGAGGCCGATGATGACGAACTCAAATGTCTTCGCGCCGCGGCGTGACTGAATGAGCAGCAGCACGGTCGAGACGACGCCGGTGATGATCGCGCCGACGACGAGGGGAATGTCGAACATGATCCAGAGCGCGACGGCGCCGCCGATGACCTCGGCGAGGTCGGTCGCGATCGCGACGAACTGCGCCTGCAGACCGTAAAGGATGCGCCCGGCACGATTCGAGATGCGGCGGCCGAGCAGCTCGGCGAGGCTCGCGTGCGTCGCGAGGCCGAGCTTCGCCGAGAGGTACTGCACGAGCCAGGCCGCGACGTTCGCCGCGACGAGCACCCAGACGAGCAGGTAACCGAACTGCGCGCCGGCCGACATGTTGACGGCGACGTTGCCCGGGTCGAGATACGCGACGCCGGCCACGAGCGCGGGGCCGAGCAACCATGCCGGCTTCGCCTTCGTTGCTCGCTGCGTGCCGGTCGTACTCGCCATCGTGTCGTCCACCTTTTCGCCATTTGCGACAAAACTTCGTCGCGCCGAACTTTTGAAAACAGTAGCACCGAATATTTATCGCGCGTGACGCTGCCCCTTGCATCTCACTCCCGCATTCTGCGTCGGCGCGGCCGGGCTGCTCGCGGTGGCGACAGCCCTCGCCGCGCGCCGCTTGCAGATCCCGGCTCCCCGCTGGCCGAGGCACGGCGACGCAAGCTAGGACGCGACGCGAGCCGAGTCGGAAACCTTTCCCGGGCATCCAGATGGTTGCCGATGCCACTCGCGCCGTTGTAGGCTAACGTCACCGGAAAGCGTTTACCCATCGCCTCTCAGATCTCTTACAACGATGTAAGGAGTGCACATGACAAGTGCAACCACTGCAACTCCGGTGATCGACTCACCAGACGCGCCCAAGCCCAAGGCTCGGCGCAGGGCGAAGTCGGGCTGGCTCCAGCAAACGAGCGGCTACGTCTACCCGACCATCTTCCTCGTCATCGCATTCATCGCGTGGTGGATCGTGACCGAGGCGGGCCTGGTCGCCCCGTACATCCTGCCCTCGCCGGCCGACACCCTCGCGGCGTTCACCGACAACACGGCCTACATGTGGCAGCACACCTGGGTGACCCCGACCGAGACCCTCATCGGCTTCGCCCTCTCGGTCGTCTTCGGTGTGCTCGTGGCCGTCGTGATGGTCTACTCGCGCACCCTCGAGCGCACCTTCTACCCGCTCATCCTGTTCGCCCAGGTGATCCCGAAGATCGCGATCGCGCCGCTGTTCATCGTGTGGATGGGCTTCGGCCCCGAGCCGAAGATCCTCGTGGCCGTGTTGATGGCCTTCTTCCCGATCGTCATCTCGGGCATCAGCGGCCTGCGCACGATCGACCCCGAGATCCTCGAGCTCACGAGCACGATGGGCGCCTCGTGCCTCAAGACCTTCGTCAAGGTGCGCTTTCCCGCCGCGCTGCCCGAGTTGCTCTCGGGCATGAAGGTCGCCGCGACCCTTGCCGTGACCGGTGCGGTCGTCGGTGAGTTCGTCGGCGCGAACGAGGGCCTCGGCTACGTGATCCTCCAGGCCAACGGCAACGTCGACACCGCGATGCTCTTCGCAGCGCTGTTCATCATGTCGCTGCTCGGCATCCTGCTCTTCGCCGTCATCATCGTCGCCGAGCGCTTCCTCGTGCCCTGGCACTCGTCCCACCGCAACCTCGAGCAGTAACCCCACCCACGATCACATTCAACGACGAATTCGATCCTCACCAACCCGAGAGGCACTCCATGTTGAAGAAGAAGTCCACCCGAATGGCCCTCACGGCGGCCGCCACCGGCGCGGCCCTGCTGCTCAGCGCCTGCTCCGGCGGCGCGGGGAACGACGCCGGCCGCGGGCCAGGGCCAGGTCGACTTCGGCTGGGCCGACACCCCCGCGGTGCTCTCGAACATCGACAAGGGCGTCAAGGTGCACAGCGTCGGCGTGTTCCTGCAGACCACTCCCTCGGCCGTGCAGGTCTTCACCGACTCGGGCATCACCAAGCCCGAAGACCTCAAGGGCACGACCATCGCCGTATCGGCCGGTGACGCACCGACCACGACGTTCCCGATGTACCTCGAGGCTGCTGGCCTGCAGGAGAGCGACGTCACCCAGCAGAACCTGGATGCGGCCGGCAAGATGGCCGCCATGATCAACGGCCAGGTCGACGGCCTCATCGGCTTCGCCCACGACCAGGGTCCGACCATCGCCGCTGAGAGCGGTAAGGACGTCACCTACCTGCGCTACTCCGACGTCGGCCTCAACTTCTACAGCAACGGCCTCATCGCCAGCGACTCGATGATCAGCGACAACCCCGAGCTCGTCTCGGCGATGGTCGCCGCGACCTCCGAGTCGTTCCAGGCCGCGATCGACGACCCCGAGGGCGCGGTTGCCGCGATGGACGGCAAGGACCCGCAGATGCCCGACGCCGAGGTGCTCGCCGAGCAATGGGCTGGCACCATTGAACTGCTGCAGTCGCCGACCGACGGCGAAGTCACCCCCGGCGTGAACTCGACCACCGACTGGGAGAACACCATCTCGGTGCTCGCCGAGGCGGGCCTCATCGACGAGGCGAAGCCGGTTGACACCTACTTCAACGCCGACTTCCAGCCGGGCGGTGCGGAATGACCCTAATGGCAGTTAGAGAGGATGTGGGGACTCGCATGGGATCTCGCAAGGACGTGCCGCTCGATGTCGACAACGTCGGCATCCGGTTCGAGACGAAGCGCCGCCAGGTGCAGGCCCTCGAGCACGTGGACCTCAACGTCAGCCGTGGCGAGTTCATCTCGATTGTGGGCCCCTCGGGCTGCGGCAAGTCGACGCTGCTGCGCGCCGTCGCCGGCCTGACCCTGCCCACCGAGGGCACGATCGAGCTGCGCGGCTCCAAGGTCACGAAGCCCCGGCAGGACGTCGGTTTCGTGTTCCAGCGACCGGCGCTGCTGCCCTGGCGCGATGTGCGCGGCAACATCATGCTGCAGGCCGAGATGCGCAATCTCGACAAACGCGCCGCGACCCAGCGCTGCGATGAGCTGCTCGAACTCACGAGCCTCACCGACTTCGCGAAGGCACTCCCCCACGAGCTGTCGGGCGGCATGCAGCAGCGCGTCTCGCTCTGCCGCGCGCTGCTCCACGACCCCGACGTGCTGCTCATGGATGAGCCGTTCGGAGCCCTGGATGCGCTCACCCGCGAGCACCTCAACGTCGAGTTCCAGCACGTCTGGGCTGAGACCGGCAAGACCGTGTTGCTGGTGACGCACTCGGTGCCCGAGGCCGTCTACCTCGCGAGCCGCGTCGTCGTGATGGGGCCCCGCCCGGGGCGCATCATCGAGGAGTTCGAGGTCGACCTGCCGCACGAGCGCGAGTACGAGCCCACGCTCGAAGACCCGCGCTTTCACGCGGTCGCCGGCCGCGTGCGCGAGCTGCTCGGCAGCCCGATGGGCGGCGACTAGGCGGTCGTTCACTGATAAGCACGGCGTGGGCCCCGCATCCTGAATTGGATGCGGGGCCCACGCCGTTCTGCCGGTTCGGCGGATGCGGTGGGCTGCGCCGCGCCCTCGCGTCCGCCCATCCGCCACTTGCGTGCCAGGTTCTGTGCGCTGTCATTAGCGTGATGACTAGTCATGTGCCGTCTACCGCTGATCAGTCGCCGCGAGACGAGACTTCGCCGCGCGCGCACAACGAAGTGGCGGCCTCCCCGCGTTGGGGAGGCCGCCACTTCTTGCCGCTGCGTTGGCTACGCCGGCACGACCTCGGCGAGGTGCACGCCGACTGCGGCGTTGAACTTGGTCCAGGTCGCTTCGAGCGCCTCGGTGTACGGGGTGTCCCAGAGCTCACCGTTAAACACCTCGACCTCGACGTCGCCCGTGTAGCCAGCGGCGTTGACCGTCTCGGTGAGCGAGGCGAAGTCTATGACGCCGTCGCCGGTCAGGTGGCGACTCAGCAGCACGTCCGCGGGCAGCGGCGTCTTCCAGTCGCACACCTGGTAGGTCGCTATCTGGCCGGCCGCGCCGGCGCGCGCGACCTGCGCCGCAACATCCGGGTCCCACCACACGTGGAACGAGTCGACGAACGCGCCGACCGCCGGGCTGCCGATCGCATCGGCGATGTCGAGCGCCTGGCCGAGCGTCGAGAGCACGCAGCGGTCCGACGCGAACATCGGATGCAGCGCCTCGAGCGCGAGCGTCACGCCGGCGGCCTCGGCCTCGGGCGCGAGCGCCGCGATGCCCTCGGCGAAGCGAGCCCGCGCATCCGCGATGGTGCCGCCCTCGGGAATCCCGCCGGCCACCACGACGAGCACCGCGGCCGAGCCGGGCGCGCCCGCGGCGGCGAGCGTCGCCGTCTCCTCGATCGCACGCCGGTTCTCGTCGAGCGAGACGCGCCAGGCGGCGTCATTCGGGTCGGTGAGGAAGCCCGATCGGCAGTGGCTTGAGAAGCGCAGCCCCGAGTCAGCGAGCAGCTTCGCCGACTCGGCGAGGCCCACCTCGTTCACGGGTTCGCGCCAAAGCCCGATGCTCTGCACGCCCTGCGCGACGCAGAGGTCGAGTGCCTCGCGCAGGTTCGCGTACTTGATCGTCGCCTGGTTCAGCGAGAAGCGGGCGTGCGGGGCGGTCATGCGCGCACCTCCCCCGCGTCGACGCCATCGAGCCGCAGCATCGCGTGCCAGCGCTCGGCCGCGAGCTCGGGGCGCTCGAGCGCACCCGAGGCGTTCGCGAGCTCGACGATGCGCGAGAGGTGCGGCAGGCTGCGCGCCGAGTGCAGGCCGCCGACCATCTTGAAGGCGGGCTGGTGGCCGTTCAACCAGCTCATGAACGCGACGCCGGTCTTGTAATAGCAGGTCGGCGCGGCGAACACCTGGCGCGAGAGCTCCTGCGTGGGTTCGAGGATGCGCGTGAAGCTCTCGACGTCGCCCGCGTCGAGCGCCTGCACGGCCGCCGAGGCGTTCGGCGCGAGCACGCTGAACGCGCCGAGCAGCGCATCCGAATACTCGCCCGACTCGTCGGCACGGATGAGCTCGACGTAGTTGAAGTCGTCGCCCGTGAACATCGTGACGCCCTCGGGCAGCTGCCCCCGCACGTACCGCTCGGCATCGGCGTCGAGAAGGCTCATCTTGATGCCGGCGATCTTCGCGGCGTGGCTGTCGACGATCTCGAGTAGGTAGTCGGCGGCGGTGCGCCAGTCGCTGTACCCGAAGTAGCCCGCGAGCTGTGGGTCGAACGCGGTGCCGAGCCAGTGGATGATCACCTTGCTCGACGCCTCGCGCAGCACGTGGTCGTAGACGCGCAGGTAGTCGGCAGCCGACGTCGCCGCGCGGGCGAGGTGCCGGCTCGACATGAGCACGGGCGTGACGCCCTGCTCCTGCGCGAACGCGAGCTGCTCGAGGTAGGCCGTCTCGATCTCCTGCAGCGAGAGCTGCTCCTCGGTGCGGCCGTCGGTGTTCACGCCGACGGCGACCCGGCCGCCCGCCTCACGCGCGCACTCCGCCGACTTCGCGATGAGCTCGCGGGTCGCGGCCGCGTCGAGACCCATGTTGCGCTGGGCGGTGTCCATCGCATCCGCGACGTCGAGGCCCCACGAGAAGATCTGGCGCCGGTAGTCGAGCGTCGCATCCCAGTCGATGTCGGCCGGTGCGCCGGGCACGTTCTCGGCGTGCGCCTTCGGAATCACGTGCGCCGCCGCGTAGAGCGTGCGCGAGCGCAGCGGGCCGGTCGGCTTCGCGAACGCCGGGGCCGCGAGCAACTCGGTGGCGCGGGTCGTGCCGTCGGCGTCGAGCAGCTGCAGCGTGATGTCGGTGGATGCGCGGCTCGAGTCGAACGTCTGCGTCGCGGTCATCAGGCATCCACCTGCTCTGCGGCGCGGTCGACGGCGTTGCCGAGCGCGAACTCCTGCAGGCTCACGCGACGACCCTGCGCATCCGACTCGAGGGCGGCCTCGGCGAGCAGCATGCCCGCGGCGCCCGAGCGGAAGTCGTAGTGGTGCTCGCCGTCGCCGACGACGTAGCGGAGGAACTCGACCCACTGCAGCTTGAAGCCGTTCTCGATGGCGTCGTTCTGCGGCACCTCGACCCAGTTCGACTGGTAGTCGTTCGCGTCGGGCAAATCGGGGTTCCACGTCGGCTTCGGCGTCGCGTTGCGCGGCTGCACCTTCGCGCCGAAGAGGCCGACGACGGCGCTGCCATGCGTGCCGTCGACGTGCAGCTCGACGAGCTCGTCGCGGTTCACACGCACCGTCCAGCTCGAGTTGAACTGCACGATGGGGCCGTCCTCGAGGTCGAAGATCGCGTAGGCGGCATCATCGGCGGTGGCGGTGTAGGCCTCGCCGCGCTCGTCGACGCGGGTGGGGATGTGCGTGCGCTTCTCGGTGTAGACCGAGGAGATCTTGCCGAAGAGGTTCTCGATGACGTAGTTCCAGTGCGGGAACATGTCGACGATGATGCCGCCGCCGTCTTCGCTGCGGTAGTTCCAGCTCGGGCGCTGGGCGGGCTGCCAGTCGCCCTCGAACACCCAGTAGCCGAATTCGCCGCGCACCGAGAGGATCTCGCCGAAGAAGCCGCTGTCGATGAGGCGCTTGAGCTTGAGCAGGCCGGGCAGGTAGAGCTTGTCGTGCACGACGCCGTTCTTGATGCCCGCGGCCTCGGCCTCGTCAGCGAGGGCGACGGCCTCGGCGTAGCTCTCGGCGGTGGGCTTTTCGGTGTAGATCGCCTTGCCGGCCGCGATCGCCTTGCGGATCGCGGGCACGCGCAGCTGCGTGACGAGCGCGTCGAAGTAGATAGGGAAGTCGGGGTCGGCGAGCGCCTCGTCGAGGTCGGTCGTGTACTTCTCGACGCCGTGCTTCTCGGCGACCTCGCGCAGCTTCTCTTCATTGCGGGCCACGAGGTAGAGCTCGATCGGCTGGCGCGAGCCGTCAGAAAGCGGGAAGCCGCCTTCGTCGCGCAGCGCGAGCAGCGAACGAACGAGGTGCTGGCGGTAGCCCATGCGGCCGGTCGCACCGTTGACGATGATGCCAATCGTGTTCTGAGTCATGTCGGTCCTCTCATGCGAGACCTCGTCGTTGAGGTTGTGGCAATCCTATGGGAAAGCGCTTACCCGAGCAAGCGATGGATGCGAAACCGGCCTCCGCGGGTGGGCGGGGGCCGGGTTTGGGGGGTTGGCGCGGGTGGCGGATGCGCGGTTCGGCGCCGCGAAGCGGGGGCGGTCGGGCCGGTTAGGCGGGGCCGGATGCGCGCGGTTCGGCGCCACAGGGTCAGGCCGGTCGGGCGGCGCGGTTAGGCGCCGCGGGGCGGGGCCGGATGCCCCCCCGGGGTCGACGCCGCGGGGCGGTGCCGGTCAGGCGCAGCTAGGCACTGCGGGGCGGGGTGCTCTCGCGGATCACGACCGACGTGTTCGCCGCGAGGGCGACGGGGGCGCGCTCGGGGTCGTCTTGCATCGCGACCTTGACCGCGCGGTAGCCCATGTCGTCGAGCGGCACGACGACCGTGGTGAGGGTCGGCGTGACGTCTCGGGCGGTGTCGATGTCGTCGAAGCCGGCGACCGAAACGTCGCGGCCGGGCAGCTTGCCGTGGTCACGCAGGGCGGTCATGGCGCCGATCGCCATCACGTCGCTCGTCGCGAAGATGGTGTCGACGTCGGGCATCCGCGAGAGCAGCTTGCGGGCGCCGGCGTAGCCGCCGTCGCGGCTGAACTCGGCCTCGACGTGGTGGTCGCCGCCGAACTCGATGCCCGCCTCGGCGAGTCCCTCGATGAAGCCCTCGACGCGGTCGACGTTGGTAACAAGGCGGCGCGGGCCCGAGACGATGCCGAACCGCGTGCCGCCGAGCTTCACGAGTGCGAGCGCGAGGTCCTTCGCACCCTGACGGTTCGAGAGCTCAACGACGTCGAACGGCGGGTGGTGCTGCGAAATGAGCACAACCTTGCCGCCGGTCGCGATGTAGTCGCTGAGGTGCTGGTCGAGCGCCGACTGGCTCGCCGCATCCGTCGTGCGCGAGCCGGTGAGAATGATCGCCTTTGGCCGCTGCGTGCGCAGCGTGCGCACGATCTCGACCTCGGAGCCGGTGTCATGATGGGCCGTCGCGACCGTCACGACCAGGCCTTCTTCGGCCGCGCCGCGCATGACACCGGCGGCGATCGCGCTGAAGTAGGGGTCGGCGATGTCGCTCACGACGACCGCGATCGTCGACGAGGCGCCTTTCGCAACCGCCTGCGCCGAGAGGTTCGGCAGGTAGCCGAGGCGATCTGCGGTTTCCTGCACGCGCGCGCGGATGTCTTCGTTCACGCGCCGAGTGCTGCCGTTGATCGCGCGCGAGGCGGTCGCGATCGACACGCCCGCCTCACGAGCGACATCCCCGAGCGTCACCGGCTGCTTCGCTGCCGCCATGCGTCCCTCCGAATGTTCGTCGTTGTCGGAGTTGATTCTAGCGGGAAACGGCTTTCCGGCTAACCTTGACGCATGCATCGTCGCATCGTCATCTGCCCCGACTCGTTTAAGGGCACCTGCCCCGCCGCCGATGTGGCTGCCGCCATCGTACGGGGCTGGCGCTCGGTGCGGCCCGACGACGAGTGCGTCGCCGCCCCGATGGCCGACGGCGGCGAGGGCACGATCGAGGCGATGGGCTCAGCGAGTGACGGGGCCTCGATTGAGCGGGTGCGCGTGCGCGGGCCACTTGGCGCGCCGGTCGACGCGCAGGTGCTCCGGCTCGCCGACGACACGTGGGTGGTCGAGCTCGCCGAGACGAGCGGCATCGCCTACCTGCCCGAGGTGACGCGCGCGACGGCCGCCTCGGCCACGACGTTTGGGCTCGGCGAGGCGATTCGCTTCGCCGTGTCGCACGGCGCCAGGCGTGTGCTCGTCGGGCTCGGCAGCAGCGCGTCGACCGACGGAGGGCTCGGGGCGCTGGTGGCATTGGGGGCGCGGGCTGTCGATGCTGCGGGGCGCGAGGTGTCGCCGGGCAACGCGGGGCTGCACGAGCTCGCCTCGGTTGACTTGAGCGGATGTGTCTCGCTGCCGGATGAGCTGCTAGCGCTGACCGATGTTGAGAGTCCGTTGTTGGGTGATGCCGGTGCCGCTGCCGTGTTCGGGCCGCAGAAGGGCGCCTCGGTAGAGGACGTCGCGCGCTTCGACGCGGGCCTTGCGCGCCTCGCCGAGCTGCTCGACGCCGACCGGGATGCGCCGGGCGCGGGCGCCGCCGGCGGAACCGGCTTCGGCCTGCTCGCGCTCGGGGCGCGCATCCGCCCCGGAGCCGTCGAGATCGCGCGAACGATCGGGCTCGCCGACGCCATCGCCGGCGCCGACTTCGTGCTGACCGGCGAGGGCAGCTTCGACACGCAGTCGCTCGCGGGCAAGGTGCCGTCGATCGTGTTCGGCATGGCCGACGCGGCGGGCGTCCCGGCGGGCGTGATTGCGGGCCGCGTGACCCCGGATGCGCTTCAGTTGCGCCGCGCGACGGGCGAGGTCGAGGCCTGGTCGCTCACCGAGCTGGCCGGCGGCGCGGATGCAGCGATGCGGGACACCGAGCGCTGGCTCGAGGCCGCGGGGGCGCGGGCCGCGGAGTCGTTCGAGCGGGTTGGTGCGGGCCAGTCTAGCCGCTGAGCGCTGAGCTGCCGTGCTGCCGACCTATGTCGGTGGCTCGTGATCTCGTGAAGTCAGTCGCCCGATCACCCGCTATCGGCCGCGGCCGAGCAATGTCGGAGGCCCGTGATGGAGTGGAACTCATCCCCCCCCCAGAACTCCTCCGATTCCAGCGACGCTGATGCATGTCGGTGGCTCGTGATGAGCTAACTGCGATCCCCAGAATTCCTCCGATTCCAAGACCGCCGATACATGTCGGTGGCTCGTGATCAAGTAGAACCAGTCCCCCGAACTCCCCCGATTTCCCGCACCACTGGCCATGTCGGTGGCTCGTGGTGAAGTGGAACCAGTCCCCCAGCACTCCCCCTGAATTCCGTCGCCGACTCGTCCTTGCCCACACCCTCGTGGTCAGGAAAATCCCAGCAAAAAGACTCGCACCCTGGTTCACGTTTTGGGCCGCTCGTGCGTCTCCAAGGCAACAACGAAGAGCTCCACCAGACCCGGCACGCTGACGAACAGTTTTGAGGAGGTGACACCCATGGCATCCACCCGGCACCGACCCGACGGCACCACCCCCGACCCCGAATACGACGACCTCACCGAACGCACCAGGCGTTTCACCACCGGTTATCTCGACTACAACCAGCAGCGCCGCCACGCCGACGTCGGCGAGATCCGCATGCTGGCGGTCGCCTACGACATCGCCGCCGAACACACCCGCCGCGACACCACCGCGGGCGCGCACCTCATCTCCGACGAACACCGCCTCCACTCCCACCTCCGATCCATCGTCGGCACCGCCGGCATCCGCACCAATGACAGCGACCTCACCCTCGCCAACCGCGCCCGCGACGCCCACCGCCTCACCACCGCCTTCCCTGCCTGGATGACCGCGCTCGACGACGGCACCGTCACCCTCCGCCACGCCACCGCGCTGCTGCGCTACGCGAACAAGGTCAACGACGACCGACGCGATGACTACGGCACGAAGGTCCTCGACTACGCGGCGACGCACACGCCAGGGCAGACCGACACCTACGCCAAGAAACTCGCGGCACGCCTCAACGCCGCCGACTTCGAAACCGCATTCGAACGCGCCTACGATGACCGCGCGGTCACCATCCAAGACCTCGACGACGGCATGTCGATCCTCTCCGCGACCATCCCAACCGTCGCCGCACACGCGGGCTACGACCTGCTCAGCAAACAAGCTACCCAGCTGCGCGACGACCACCACGATGACGCCAAAGCGCACCGCGCCCGCGTCCGCGAGGCGCAAGCAGCCGGGGAGGAACTCTCCCCGGAGGATGCCGCGTTCATTGACGATCCGCGCACCGTCGCACAGCTCCGCGCCGATGTGTTCATCGAGACGCTCCTCACCTCGACGCCGCAAAGCATCCTCGAATCCGTCGCGAAGGGGAAACCCCGCGTGCAGGCGACGGTGAGCATCATCGTCCCGATCACCACGCTGCTCGACCCAGATGCGCCGCGCGATATCGCGACCATCGACGGGATGGAACCCATCAGCGCGTTCGAAGCCCGCCAAATCGCGGGCACCGTGACCTGCTTCGACCGCATCCTCACCGACCCGATCACCGGGCACGTGCTCACCGTCGATACCCGCACCGCGACCCCGCAAATGCGGAAGTTCTTGCAAGCCCGCGACCACACCTGCCGGTTCCCCGGCTGCCGCCGCCCCGCGCACCGCAGCGACCTCGACCACACAGTGCCCTGGGCCGCTGGCGGCGCGACCAGCGTCGACAACCAAGCCCATTTGTGTCGGCGACATCACACCCAGAAACACCAACACCCGTGGAGAGTGCGGCACCACGGCGGCGGCGTCCTCGAATGGACTTCCCCGACCAGCGACGTGTTCATCACCCGACCCGAACCACCGGGGCCGATCTTCAAGCCCACCGACGGACTCGCCTACGACCCCGCCGTCGATCCCGCACCCTTCTGATAGGGGAGAACTCTGCCTACCGACATGGGCGAGGACCGCTGGCTGAGCAGACGAGCACTGCAGCAAGCCAACGCCAAACCCGCCCACGGACGCAGATGGAGTCCGTGGGCGGGTATGGCGTGCCGACGGCCTATACGAGCAGCGTCAGCGGGTTCTCGACTCGGCGCTTGAAGGCGGCGAGCCAGGTGGCGGCGAGGGCACCATCCATAACGCGGTGGTCGGCCGAGAGGGTGACGGTCATGACGGTGGCCGACTCGATTCCGGAGTCGGTCACCACGGGGCGCGGCGAGGCGGTGCCCACGGCGAGGATGCCCGAGTGCGGCGGGTTGATGATCGCCGCGAACTCCTCGACCCCATACATGCCGAGGTTCGACACCGAGAAGCTGCCGCCCTCGAGCTCGTGCTGTCGCAGCTTGCCGTCGCGCGCACGCCCCGCGAGCTCGCGGATCGTCGCGCTCAACGCGCTGATGCTCAGCTGCTCGACGCCGCGCACGACGGGCGTGAGCAGGCCTGCATCGATCGAGACCGCCACGGCGATGTCGACCGAGTCGAAGCGCTCGGTCGCGTCGTCGGTCCAGATCGCATTCGCCTCCGGAACCTCGACGAGTGCCCCCGCGACCGCCTTCATGATGAAGTCGTTCACCGAAATCTTCGTCTCGGTGTTCGCGGCATTCACGTGCTTGCGCAGCTCGAGCAGCGCATCGACCCGCACGTCGGCCTTGAGGTAATAGTGCGGCACCGTCGTCTTGCTCTCGGTAAGCCGCCGCGCAATCGCACGCCGCATGCCGGTGTGTGGGATGCGCGTCACGCCCTCGCGCTCGGGTGCAGGCGTCGGCGCGGGTGCAGACGTAGATGCAGATGCAGATGCAGATGCAGATGCAGATGCAGATGCAGATACCGCAGTATCAGTCGACACAGGAGCTGCAGTCGCCGAAGCCGACTCAACATCACGCCGAACGATTCGTCCGCCAGGACCAGTGCCGGTAAGCGCTGCGATGTCGAGGCCGCGTTCCCGCGCGAGACGACGCGCGATTGGGCTCGCGAACCGACGGATGTGGTCGCCCGGGTCGGCGGCTGAAGCAGGCGTCTCTGCTTGCGACACGTCGCCAGCCGAGCAGCTTGTTCCCGTCTCGCACGAGGCCCCCGGAGTCCCCGAGCCCGCAGGTGCAGCAGGTGCAGCAGGTGCAGCAGGTGCAGCAGGTGCAGCGAGCGTAGCAGAATCCGCAGGCGCTGAAGTAACCGCGGGAGTTGAGGTGTCAGCCACATAGCCACCAGCCGGAGCCGCGGCAGGTGCGGGCACAGTCGCAGAGCCACCGAAGTCGGCGCCGTTGCCAGAGCCAGAGCCAGAGCCAGAACCGGAACCCGCGGCCCCGGAGCGCGCCGTGTCGTCGGCCTGCGCGCCAGCCGCGCCAGCACTGCCAGCCGCCGCGAGCGCATCCGCCGCCGACTCGCCGTCGCCCGCCAACACGGCGATGGGGGTACCAACATCCACGGTGTCGCCGATCTCGGCGAGAAAGCCCGCGACGGTGCCGCCCTCTTCGACGGCGTACTCGATGGTGGCCTTGTCGGTCTCGATGTCGGCGATCGGGTCGCCGGGGGCGAGCGTGTCGCCGACCGACACCATCCAGCCGGCAATCGCGGCCGACTCGGTGCCGGCGGAAATCTCGGGCATGCGGATGAGCACAGGCATTAGTTCGTCCCTCCGAATCCCGCGCACACGCGTTCGAGGCCAGCGACGACCTCTTCGGTTCGCGCGATCGCGGCACGCTCGAGCACCTTCGAGATGCTCGGGCTCGCTTCCTGGCCAGTGACGCGCTGCACGGGCTGGTCGAGGTAGTCAAAGAACCGGCGCTGAATCTCGTCGGCAAGCCAGCCGCCGTACGAGGTGCCCTCGCTGCCCTGCTCAACAATCAGCACGGCGTTGGTCTTGCGCACGCTCTCGCCGATGGTGTCCCAGTCGATCGAGGCGCGGTCGAGCCAGCGCAGGTCGATGAGCTCGCCGTCGATGCCAGTCTGCTCGATCGCCTCGAGCGAGTGATCGACCATCGAGAGGTAACTAATGACGGTCACGTCCTCGCCCGCTCGGCGCACGGCGGCGCGGCCCGGCGGCAACACATAGTCGAGGTCACCCTCGGGTACCCGGTCGGACTTCGCATACAGGTCAACGTGTTCGATGACGAGCACCGGATCCTCGAGCGCGAGCGCGGCGTTCATGAGGCCGACGTAATCGGCGGCGTTCGACGGCGCCACGATGCGCCACCCGGGCGAGGTCGCAAAGATACCCGCCGGGTCCATGAGGTGCTGCGAGCCATAGCCCGAGCCCATCGCGACCTTGGTGCGCAGCACGAGCGGCATCGACGAGTCGCCGCCGAACATGTGCCGCGCCTTGCCGATCTGGTTAAACACCTGGTCGGCAGCGACCCACATGAAGTCGGGGTACATGAACTCGACGACGGGGCGCAGCCGTCCATCGAGCGCGGCGCCGCCGCCAAGGCCAGCGAACGCGTTCTCGGAGATCGGGGTGCCGAGCACGCGCTCAGGCCAGCGCTTCGCGAGCCCCTTCGTCGCGCCGTTCGTTCCGCCGCTGAGCCGGTGCACGTCTTCGCCGAGCACGACGATGCGCTCGTCCTGCTCCATTCGACGCTCCATGGTCTGCGCGACGGCGTCGACGAACTTCACGTCGCGCCACTCGCCAGCATGCGCTGCGGGTTCGGCGACGGTCAGCCCGTCGAGCTCGCTCGCGTCGCCGCGCACGCCGACGTTCACAAAGTCGGTCTCGGGCCAGAGTTCGGGGCGGATGCGGTTGCGGCCAGCCTTGTCGGGGTGGGCTTCGATCAACTCGGCCGCCACGTCGTTCATCGCCGCCTGCGCATCCGCGCGCACCTGCGCAACCTCGGCGTCGGTGATGAGGCCAAGCGCGACCATCTCGCTCGCGACCTTCGTCAGCGGGTCGCGCTCGCGCCACTCGCGCTCCTCGTCCTTGCTGCGATAGCCGAAGGCGCTGCCCGGGTACGGGCCGTTCTGGTGGAAAAAGCGGTAGACCTCGGCCTCGACCACGACGGGGCCGTTGCCGGCGCGCATGTGCTCGATCGCCTCCTCCATCGCGAGGTGCACGGCCAGCGGGTCCATGCCGTCGACGCGCCAGCCGGGCACCGAGAAGCCTTGGCCGCGGATCGACAGCCGGGTGTCCTTCGTGATCTCCGACACGTGCGTCGAGACCCCGTACAAGTTGTTTTCGATGAAGAACCCAACCGGCAGCTCCCATGCGGCGGCGAGGTTCATCGACTCGAGGATCGAGCCGATCTGGCTCGCGCCGTCGCCAAAGTAGTTCACGGTGACGTCGCTCGTGCCCGCACGCTTCTGCGCGAACGCGTTGCCCGCGGCGAACGGGGCGCCGCCGCCGACGATCGCGTTCGTGCCGAGCGCGCCCGCCTCGAACCACTGCAGGTGCATCGAGCCACCACGGCCGCGACAGTACCCCTGCGCCAGCCCGAGAATCTCGGCGAGCGTGCGCTGCAGCACGGTGCGCACCTCCCCAGACACGAGCGCCCGCGGGTCGATCTCGCCGCCCGACACGTGGGTGAGGGCCTTGGCAAGAAACTGGTGGTGCCCGCGGTGCGAGCCGCTCACCCCATCCGCCGAGCGCATGCCGACGATCGAGCCGACCGCGCCGCCCTCCTGGCCGATGCTCGAGTGCGCGGGGCCGTGCACGAGCCCCTCACCGGCGAGCTCGAGCACCTTCTCTTCAAAGGCGCGGATGAGGTGCAGTTGGCTCAGCATGGTGCCGAGCAGTTTCGGGTCGGCCCGCTTCCAGTCAGCCGTGGTGGTGCTCAGTTGTACCCACGGGACATTGGTTTCCAATTGGCGACGACGCGGCATCAGTATCTCCATTGATCGGCGGTTTGCCGGGTTGCGTGTAACACCACCACCCTAGATTGAATCCAATCCGCGCGCAATATCCAGATATTTCCGCGATTTTCCGCCCTATTGCCGCCAATCTGGCTAGAGTTGGATCCAGAAAGGACTACCAATGGCGCTTCCTGGCATGCACGGTACCGACCACATCGGCATCACCGTGCCCGATCTCGACGAGGCCGAAGATTTCTTCGTCCGCGTCCTCGGCGGCACGCTCATTTACACGCTCGGCGGCAAGCGCGCCGACGACGACTGGATGCTGCGGCAGATCGGCGTGCACCCGCGCACGGTGATCGAGGAGATCCGCTTCATTCGCCTCGGCAACGGCAGCAACATCGAACTGTTCAAGTACGACGCCGCCGATGGCCAGCGCCCGCAGCCGAGCAACAGCGACATCGGCGGCCACCACCTCGCGATCTACGTCGACGAGCTCGACGCCGCGGTCGCCTACTTGCGCGCAGAGGGCATCGAAGTGATGGGCGAGCCCGTCGCGAGCGCCGAGGCCGCCGCCGGGCAGCGCTGGGTCTATTTCCGCAGCCCATGGGGCATGCAGTTTGAACTCGTCAGCTTCCCCGGCGGCAAGGCCTACGAGCGCGATGCCGCGGTCAGGCTCTGGCACCCGGCCGACTAGAGCAGGCGCCGCACCGCGAACGGCCCGAGGTCGAACCGCCACCCGTCGACGCCCGGCTCACGCCCGTCCACCAGGTCAGTCACAATCTGCCCGGTGAGCGGCCCGAGCGAGAGGCCGTGCATGTTGTGCCCCGCCGCGACGATCACCTCGTCGCGCCCTGGCAGCCGGCCGAGCAGCGGCAGGCCGTCGGAGGTCATCGGGCGCGGGCCCATCCACTCGTCGGTGCGCGCCTCCCAGTCGGCGCCCGCGATCACCTGCGACGCGAAGCCGGCGAGCACGTCGAAGCGGTCGGCGTTCGTGCGCTCGGGCATGCCGTCGAACTCCATCATGCCGACGATGCGCAGGCGGTCGTGCATCGGAATCGCGACGCAGTGCAGGTCCATCGAGTGCACGAGCGTCGCCGGCATCTGCTCGACCGGCACCGTGAAGCTATAACCCTTGCCCGCGGTGACGGATGCGGCGCAGAAGATGCCCGAGCGGCGCAGCAGGCCGGTGGTCCAGGGCCCCGAGGCGAGCACGACTCGATCGCCGCGCACCTCGACCTCGCGCGCATCCTCATCTCGGCAGACGACGGATGCACCCGAGCCGAGCCGTACGGCCTCGAGGCCCGTGCGCACCTCGGCACCGAGCGCCTCGACCCGCGCGATCAGACTGGCCACGAACGTCACCGGGTCAAGCGAAAACTCGCCCGGCAGCATGAAGCCGTACTCGGTCTCTGGGGTGAGCGCGGGCTCGGCGGCCCGCAGCGCGGCGCCCGAGAGCGGCTCGCCCGGTGCCTCGGCCCAGCCCCGCGCGGCGCGGTCGGCGTAGAGCGCATGCGCCGCAAGCAGCGTCGGCTCGTCGCGCGCGGTCATGAGGTAGCCGGAGCCGCCACCCGAGGTGTCGACCCCATCGGCAGCCATCGCCTCGAGGCTCGGCAGCATGTGCGGCAGGAACTGCGCGAGCGCGGCGTCGCCCTTCGCTCGCTGCTGCGGCAGCGACGAGGCGAGGAATCCGAGGCCGAAGCCTGCGAGCTGCGGCAGCTTGAGCGGCGCAATAGAGAGGTACGAGTTCGTCGAGAACAATCCCGAGACGATATCGCGCGCCGTGTTGCTCGAGGCGAGCGGCGCGACCATCTGGGGCGTCAGCTCGCCCGCATTGCCGGTCGCCGCGCCGGCGCCGAGGTGGCTGCGCTCGACGATCGTCACGCGATGCCCGGCCCGCAGCAGCCAGTAGCTCGTGCAGAGCCCGATGAGTCCGCCGCCAACGACCACCACGTGCCGCGTCATCGCGACGCCTCCGCATACTCGAGCACCTGCTGCGCGAACGCGAGCACGAGCTTGCGCGACGCCTCGGTGTTCTCATCGTTCACGGCCATCGCGGCCGCCGCGAGCGCGGCCTTGTCGAAGCCCTTGCGGCCGAGCGCCGACTCGTCCCACTTCGCGACGCGCTCGGCGCCGACCTCGGGGTGAAACTGCAGGCCCCACATGCGCGGCCCGACCCGAAACGCCTGGTTCGCAACGTCGGCGGATGCGGCAAGATGCACCGCGGTCGGCGGTAACTGGGTGATCTGGTCGACGTGGTTCTCAATCATGTGCGCGCCCTCGCCGAGCACGCCGAGCACCGGGTCCTCGCGGCCCTCGGGCGTCGTCTCGATGAGCACGGCGCCGCTCTCGGGCGTGCCGTATTCGGCGCGCACCTCACCCCCGGTCACCTTCGCGATGACCTGGCCCCCGAGGCAGATGCCGAGTGTCGGCACCTCGCGCTCGAGAGCGGATGCGGTGAGCGCGCGCTCAGTCGGCAGCCACGGCGCCTCGTCGTCGGCATCGGGCATGAGGCCGCCGCCGAGCAGCACCAGGCCGTCGTAGCCATCGAGCTCGCCCGGCAGGCCCTCCTCGCCGATGCGCTCATCAACCTCGAGCCCCGCCTCGGCGAGCCATTCGCCGAGGCGGCGCGGCCCCGACTGCGACGAGTTCGTCACCACCAGCACCTTCGGGGTCATCGCCCAACCTCCGAGATAAAGGCCCGGTAGTCGTCGTCGGATGCCTCGAGCACCCGCAGCACATTCTCGGTGCCGAGGCCGCGCAGCTCCTGCTCGCTCCAGCCCCGAGTCTCAAGCTCCTCGAACAGCGCCGGATAGCCGCCGACGTCCTCGAGCCCGACGGGCATGTCAGCCGAGCCGTCGAAGTCGCCGCCGAGGCCGACGGCGTGCACGCCCGCCACCTCACGGAAGTGGTCGACGTGGTCGGCGGCGTGCTTCACCGTCACCGGCTCTTCGGTCGTGAGGAACGAGGGCACGAACGTCACCATCGCGACCCCGTCGCGCGCGCCAATCTCGGCGAGCACGTCGTCGGGCACGTTCCGCGGGTGGTCGTTGATGCCAATCGCGCCCGAGTGGCTCACCATCGGCGGACGCTGCGTCACCTCGAGCGCAGCCCGCATCGTCGACGGCGCGACGTGCGAGAGGTCGACGAGCATGCCGATGCGGTTCATCTCGCGCACCACCTCGCGGCCGAAGTCGGTGAGGCCGCCGTGGCGCGCCTCGTCGGTGGCCGAGTCTGCCCAGTCGATCGTGCGCGACCAGGTCAGCGTCATGTAGCGCGCCCCGAGCCGCGCATAGTTGCGCAGCACCGCGAGCGAGCCGTGAATCTGCGCGCCGCCCTCGACGCCGAGCAGCGAGGCGATCTTGCCGTCAGCGATCGCGGCGCGCGCCTCGGCGGCGGTCGGCGTGAACGCGAGCCGCTCGGGGTAGTCGTGGATGAGTCGGCGCACGAAGTCGATCTGCTCGAGCGTCGCGACGACCTGGTCGGCCCCGGCCACCTTGTCGGGGTTCACCCACACCGACCAGAACTGGCCCGCGACGCCGCCCGCCTGCAGCCGCGGATAGTCGGTCTGCGTCGTCGCGATCGGGCCCTCGAACGGCTCGGTCGAGTACGCGAACTGCTTGCGGCACTCCCACGCGAAGTCGTTGTGACCGTCGAAGACCTGGTATTTCGGGCTCATACTTCCTCTGCTTCCGGGATGCGCGCCGCGGCGGAATCCCACACTCGCTTGGCCAGTTCGGTAATGCGATCGGCCCGCACCTCGTAGCCGAGGCCGGGCGCGGTCGGCACCGCGACGGCGCCGCCGTGCGCGGCGACCGTTGGTTGGATGATGTCTTCCTCGTAGTACTTGTCGCTGCCCGAGACATCAGAGGGCAGTGAGAAGTTCGGCAGTGACGACACGGCGACGTTCGCAGCGCGACCGATGCCGAACTCGTGCATCCCGCCGCACCACACCGGCACGCCGAGTTCGCTCGCGCGGTCGTGCGCCCGGCGCGCCTGCGTGAGCCCGCCCATCCGCGACACCTTGATGTTGAGGATGCGCCCGGCGTCGAGCCGCACCATCGTCTCGAGATCGTCAAGCTGCACGACCGACTCGTCGAGGCAGATCGGCGTCGCGATGCGTCGCTGCAGCTGCTGATGCGCGAGAAAGTCGCGCACGCCGAAGGGCTGCTCAATCATCGTGAGCGCGCTCGCGTCGAGCCGCTCGAACAGCTCGGCAACCTCATCGCTCCAGTCGTACGCGCCGTTCGCGTCGACGTGCAGGTCGAGGTGCGGATGCGCGGCCCGCACCGCCGTGACGGGTTCCAAATCCCAGCCGGGCGCGATCTTCAGCTTGACGCGCGAGTACCCGGCGTCGAGCTGCCGCTGCACCTGCTCGAGCAGGGCGTCAATCGACGGTTCGATACCGAGCGAGACGCCGGCCTGCACGACCTCGCGGGTGCCGCCGAGCACCGAGGCGAGTGAGCGGCCCTGGTACTGCGCGAATAGATCCCACGCCGCGCCAACGAAGCCGGCCTTCGCAAACTCGTGGCCACGCACCTTCGCCCACGCGGCCTCGAGCTCTTTGGGATGCTCCCACTCGCGATCGAGCACGGCGGGCACGAGGAACTCGGGCGCGACGAGCCAGGCAGTGCCGGTCGTCTCAGCGCCAAAGAAGGGGTCCTGCGGCGTCGCGATCTCGCCCCAGCCAACCGCACCGTCGGCGCTCGTGGCTTCGACGAGCGCGTGCGTGATCGCGCTCTTGCGGTGCGAACTCGTCTCAAAGCTGCGGCGCAGCGGCAGCGAGACCTCGAAGAGGCGGATGCGGTCAATTCTCACTTAGCGCCTCCTCATCGGGTTCGTAGAGCCCGAGCTCCTGGGCGAGCCGGTCGCGCTCGGTGAGCCGACGGCGGGCCCCCTTCGCGCTCGCCGAGATGAGCGTGCTGAGCAGGTGCGCCACGGCGACGACCGGCGTGGGGCTGTCGGCGTACGAGGCAGAGCCGGTGTCGACGATGATCACGACGTTCGCGAGGTCGACAAGCGGCGCCGACTCACTGTCGGTGATGCAGATGAGCTGGCCCCCGGCCTCGTGGAAGAGTCGCCCGAGCCGGATCACTTCGGCGCTGTAGCGGCGCATCGCGAAGACGATGAGCACGTCGGTCTCGCGCACATCGGTGAGCGCCACGATCGGGGTGAGCGCGCGGCCCTCGATGAGGTGGATGTTCGAAAGTGTCGCCGAGAGGTCGGTCGCGAGCAGCAGCGCGTAGGCAGCGCTTTTGCCCTCGCCTGCAATGAAGCGCCGCCGCGCGCCGAGCATGACGGCGGCGGCCTGCTGCGCCGCCCCGCTCTCGTCGAGGCGCGCGTAGGTGTCCGCGAGGGCGCGGGTGTCGCTCGTGACGACGCGCTCCTGCATCGTCGCGGCGCTCAGGTTCTTGCGCACGCGATTGCCGAAGCGGTCGCGTGGCGAGACGAGGCTGCGGTTGAGGTCTTCTTCGCTCATGCCCGGCCCCCTGGTTCTCGCGGCACCGCGAGGTACACCGAGGTGTCTTCGGAGACCACGAGGCAATCCACGAGCACATTGCCGGCCCGCAGCAGTCCGTCGAGGGATGCGCGCACCCGGCTGGCGACTCGCTCGCGTTCGGTCGAGCCCAGCGGCGGCGTATGGCGCGGCACGCCGATCCAGGCGCGCTCCTCGTCGCGGACGATCGCACCCCAGTCCGCGGTCGTCAGCATCGGGGCCGGACTGGCCCCACGCGCCGTCGAACCAGTGAGGTCCCACTCGACCATGACGCGGTCGGTGTCGGCCCGGTCGTAGTAGTCGGGGTGAAAGCCGAGCCCGACCGCACCGAGGGTGTTGAGGTTGAAGTGGCCGTTGCGCGCGACGAGCGGGTCGAAGGCCCAGCGCATCCGCTCGTGCCCCCACTCGAGCGCGACATCACGCTGCAGCAGCTTGAGCCGGCGCCCGATGCCGCGGCCCTGGTATTCGGGCGCCACGACGGCCGCCTGCGAGTAGTGAAAGTCGACGCGATCGCGGTCGCGCCCCGCGAAGCCATAGGCAAAGCCCACGATGCGGTCATCGTCGTAGACGCCGACGGCCGAGCCACCGTTGCGAATCATCGCCTGCACAAGAAGGGGATTCAGGTTGACCCGCTTTGGCTCGTACCGAAACACCCGGGTGTAGAGCTCGGCGGCCTCGTGCAACTCGTCGGCACCAGCCAGGCGCCGCCCCACGAGTGACGACTGATGCGCCATCATACGTCTCCTATAGTTCCCCGTCGTGCAGAGTTGATCGTGAGCATATAGCGCCATTGCGTCGCTCACAAGGGAAGGATACGTTTCCTAACATGCGTGATTCCGAACCCTTAGCACTGCTGCATCGCCTCGTGCACATCGAATCACCGTCGAACGACACCGCCGCGAGCGCGCGGCTGGCCGAACTGCTCGCCGTCGAGTTCGAGTCCTGCGGCGCCACCGTCGCGACTGAGGTAACCCCGGCGGGTACGAACCTGCGCGCCGAGCTCGCAGGCGAGGGCGCCCCGGTACTCCTGGTCGGCCACCTCGACACCGTATGGCCCGTCGGCACGCTCGCGGGCGAGGTGCCGTGGCGAGTCGACGGCGACGTCGTGCACGGCCCCGGCGTCTTCGACATGAAGTCGGGCATTGTCGTCATGGTGCACGCGCTGCGCGCCCTGCGCGGACTGCCGCATCGGGCCGTGCGCATCGCCCTCGTGTGCGATGAGGAGGTCGGGTCGCCGAACTCGCGCGACTTCGTGCTGCGCTGCGCCGAGGGCGCGTCCGCGGCCATCGGCTTCGAGTCACCGCACCCCGACGGCGCTCTGAAGATTGGGCGCCGCGGCAGCTGCCGGTTGCGCCTCGAGGTCACCGGCCGCGCATCCCATGCCGCCCTCGACCCCGAGGCCGGCGTCTCGGCCATCGACGAGCTCATCGACCAGCTGTTGCGCGTGCGCGCCATCACGAGCGACCCGGGCCTCTCGAGCCCCGTGCTCTGCAATGTGGGCACGGTGCACGGCGGCGGGCGCGCAAACGTGATCCCCGATGCGGCACACGCGGAGCTCGGGCTCCGCTTCGCCGATGCCGAGTCGGAGGCGCGGGTGCTCGACCACCTCGCCGCGCTCGCGCCCATCCGCCCCGGCGCGACCCTGCGCGTCACTCGCCTCAGCCAGCGCCCAACCTGGCAGCCGAGCCCCGGCGACGAGGCGCTCGCCCGTGAACTCGGCCTTGCGGGGCGCCCCGCCGCCGGCGGCGGCGACACGAACTTCCTCGGCGCGGCAGGCATCCCGACAGTCGACGGGCTCGGACCGCGCGGCGCCGGCGCTCACGCCACCACCGAGCACGCGAGCCTCGCATCCCTCAACGAGCGAATCGTTCAATTGCAGCAATTCCTGCAAATTCGGTGATTCCCACCCGCGGTTCCGCGACAGCACGTGCCAAGATGCGTTACGCATCCTGCATCAATGAGCGCGCATGAATATGGGAAATCGCGAGCATCTCGCGGATTCCAATCGCATTTGGGTTCAGGATACGTAACGGATCTATTGACCGCTGGTAATCCGCCGGTAATAATCAAGTGCAACCGCGGGTCAAGGGTGAACGCGCGGCTGAAAGGATCCACGATGCGAACCAAACATCGACCACTGGCATTTCGCACCGCGGCCGCGTTAACCGCCGCTGCAGTCGGGCTCACGCTCTCACCGGCAGGGCCCGTCACGGCTGCGCCATCCGAATCCGCGGCCAGCGCCACCACGATGCGCATTGCCACCTCCGGCTTCATCGACTCGTTCAACCCGTTCACGTCGATCTACCTCACGCCCACGAACGCGCTGCGGTACATGTACGAGAACCTCGTGCAGTACAGCGCCGAAGACGGCTCACCGACCGGTGGCCTCGCCGAATCGTGGGAGACCGAGGAGGACGGCGCTCGCTGGGTCTACAAGATCCGCGAGGGCATGACGTGGTCCGACGGGGAGCCGATCACGGCCGAGGACGTCAAGTGGACCTACGACCAGATGATGAACGACGACCTCATGGGCACCGCCAACGGCAGCCTCGTGAGCAACTTCGAATCGGTTGAGGCCCCCGACGACACGACCCTGATCATCAACCTCAACGAGCCGCAAGCGCCCGTGCCCGGCCAGGAGATCCCGGTCGTGCCGGAGCACGTCTGGAGCGAGATCGACAACCCGTCGGAGTACGCGAACGACAGCGACGTAGTCGGCTCGGGCCCGTACATCCTCGAGAGCTACTCCGCGAACGAGGGCTTCGTGCTCAAGGCGAACCCGGACTTCTGGCGCGGCGCCCCGAGCATCGATAAGCTCCAGTACGTTTACTACACCGACAGCGACGCGTCGATTCAGGCGCTGCGCGCCGGTGACATCGACTTCATCTCGGGCCTCACGCCGCAGCAGTTCAGCGCGCTTGAGGGCGAGGAAGGCATCACGACGAGCTCCGGCGAGGGCCGCCGCTACACGTCCATCGCCATCAACCCGGGGCAGGTCACCCGTGACGGCGAGGCCTACGGCAACTCGAGCCCCGCGCTCGCCGACGTCGAGGTGCGCCAGGCGATCCGCAAGGGCATCGACAGCCAGGCATTGCTCGACAACGTCATGGACGGCCAGGGCGTGCATGCCACGAGCTTCGTGCCCGCGAGCTACGAGACCTGGATGCTGCCCGAGGACGACCCCTCGATCATGGAGTTCGACCCCGAGGCCGCGCGCACGCAGCTTGACGAGGCCGGCTGGACCGAGGGCGCCGACGGCATTCGTGAGAAGGACGGGGAAAAGCTCACGCTGACCCTGCAGATCGACGGTTCCAACCCGACCGAGCAGGCGCTCTCGGAGTACATCCAGCCGTGGATGACTGACATCGGCATCGACCTCAAGGTTGAGGCCACCGACAGCGACACCCTCTCGGCGAACACCACCGCGGGGAACTACGACATGTACTTCTCTGGATGGTCGCTCGGCCCCGACCCCGACTACCAGCTCAGCATCAACACCTGCGCCAACCTGCCCACCGACACCGAGGGCAACGGCGGCACGACGCAGGACGGCTACTGCGATGAGGAGTTCGACTCGCTCTACGAGCAGCAGCGCACCGAGCTCGACCATGATGCTCGCGTCGAGCTCGTGCACGAGATGCTCGCGATGAACTACACCGCTTCGGTGCAGGTCGCGCTCTACTACCCGAACCAGCTCGAGGCCTACCGCTCGGACCGCTTCGAGAACTTCACGAAGATGCCGACCGACAACGGCATCATCGCGAACCAGTCCGGCTACTGGGGCTTCATGGACGTGACTCCGGTGGGCGAGAGCGGTTCGGGCGGCGGTTCGCAGACCGGCCTGTGGATCGTCATCGGCGGTGTCGTGGTGGTTGCCGCGATCGTCGTCGTGGTGATGATCTCGCGCCGCAAGAAGTCCGCCGACATCGAGTAACAACGCCGAAGCGAGCCGACATGTCGAATGCAGTACCACCGTCAACATCCGCTATTCAAACCACCGCGCAGGCGGAGGAACCGCAACGCGATTCCTCGTTCTGGCGCTACCTCGGCGCCAAGCTTGGCGGTGCGGCGATCAGCCTCGTGATGGTGGTACTGCTCGGCTTCTTCGCCTTTAAGCTGCTCCCGGGCGACCCTGTCGCCAAGATCGCCCGGGAGCGGCCCATGTCAGCCGAGCAGATCGAGACGCTGCGCGAGCAGTACGGCCTGAACAAGCCGCTGTTCCAGCAGTTCTTCGACTTCATTGGCAATGTCTTCACCCTCAACTTCGGCGAGAGCTACGTCTACCGCCGACCGGTGTCGGAGCTCATTGCCCAGTACTTCTGGCCGACGATCCTCCTCACCGGCACCGCCGCCATCATCGCGATCGCGCTCGGCCTCTGGCTCGGGCAGCGCGCGGCCTGGCGCCACGGCGGCACGTTCGACAAGATCGCCTCGGGCATCTCGCTCGTGTTCTGGTCGGTGCCGACCTTCTGGCTCGGCCTGCTGCTGCTCATGGTCTTCGGCGGTACCCTGCGCTGGTTCCCGACCGGCGGCATGCGCTCGCCCGGGGCACCCACTGATCCGCTCGGGCTCACGCTCGACGTCATCTCGCACATGGTGTTGCCGGTGCTCACGATGGTTGCGGTGGTGTTCGCCCAATACCTCATGGTCATGCGCTCCTCGCTCATCGAGGAGATGAACGCCGACTACCTCACGACCGCTCGCGCAAAGGGACTGCGCGAGGACCTCGTGCGCAAGCGCCACGCCGTGCCGAACGCGCTGCTGCCCACCGTAACGCTCGTGTTCATGCACATCGGCGGCCTCATCGCCGGCGCCGTGACGGTCGAGACGGTCTTCTCGTGGCCCGGTCTCGGCAAGCTCACCTTCGAGGCCATCCAGGGCCCCGACCTCCCGCTGCTGCAGGGCACCTTCGTCGTGTTCTCGGGCATCATCATCGTCATGAATCTGCTGGCCGACCTCATCTACCGCCAGCTCGACCCCCGAGTGAGGCGCGCATGACCACCACGGCAACCCGCTCTCCCGGCCAGATGGCCCGGGCCCGACAGTGGAAATCGTTCTCGCAGTTCTGCCGCGACTTCTCGGCCTACAAGGCCGGCATGTTCGGCTTCGTGTTCCTCGTCATCGTCGGCGCCATCGCCCTCATCGCGCCGATCATTGCGCCCGACTGGATGCTCGACGTCACGAAGATCGGCACCCCCGACCGCTTCGCGCCGCCTTCGGGCGAGCACCTGCTCGGCACCGACAATCAGGGCCGCGAGCTCTGGGTGCGCATGGTCTGGGGCGCACGCTCCTCGCTCGCCGTCGGCATCGCCGCAACCGCGATGTCGATGATCATCGGCACGATCGTCGGCATGGCCGCGGGCCACTTCCGGGGCTGGTTCGGCGGACTGATGATGCGCATTATCGACTTCTTCCTCGTGCTGCCCTCGCTGATCCTCGCGATCGTGCTTTCGTCGGTGCTTGAGCGCGGTACGCTCACGATCATCATCGCGATCGGCCTCACCTCGTGGGCCGGCACCGCCCGCGTCGTGCGCGCCCAGACCCTCGCCGTCGAGTCGCGCGACTACATCGAACGCTCGCGCGCACTCGGCGCCGGCCACTGGCACCTCATGCTGAAGCACCTGCTGCCGGGCGTGCTGCCGCTCGTGCTCGCGAACACCACCCTCACGATCGGCTCGGCGATCATCGCCGAATCGACCCTCGCGTTCCTTGGCCTCGGCGACCCTCTCACGCAGTCGTGGGGCACGATCCTCAAGAACGCGACCGACGCATCCAGCGCCTCGAACGGCTACTGGTGGTACATCCTCATCCCCGGCCTCGCGATCGTGCTCGTCGTGCTCGCGTTCACGCTGATCGGCCGCGCCGTAGAGAACATCCTCAACCCGACGCTAAGGAAGCGCTGATGCCCGACCTGCTGTTTGAAGACGTCTCGATCGTCTACCGCACCTCGGGCCGCAACGACCGCGGCGAGGTGCACGCGGTGAAGAATGTGACCCTCGAACTCCCCGCCGGCTCGACCCTCGGCATCGCGGGCGAGTCAGGCTCGGGCAAGTCGACGCTCGTCATGAGCGTGCTGCGGCTGCTGCCGAAGACCTCGAAGCTCACGGGCCGCGTGCTCATCGGCAACACCGACCTTGCCGACCTCAACTTCGGCCAGCTGCGCGCGCTGCGCTGGGCAGAGGCATCGATCATCTTCCAGGGCGCGATGCACTCGCTCAACCCGGTGCGCACCGTCGGCCAGCAAATCATCGAGGCACTCGAGCTGCACCTCTCCGACTCCTGGAAGACCGAGTCGGCGCGCAAGCGGCGTGTCGCCCAATTGCTCGCCGACGTCGACCTGCCGGCCGAGCGCGCGCAGTCCTACCCACACGAGCTCTCGGGTGGGCAGCGGCAGCGCGTCATGATCGCGATGGCGCTCGCCTGCGAGCCCGACATCATCATCGCCGACGAGCCGACGACGGCCCTCGATGTGATCGTGCAGGAACAGATCCTCACGATGATCTCGAACCTCGTCGCTGAGCGCGGCATCTCGCTGCTCATGATCAGCCACGATCTCTCGGTGCTCGCGACCGCCTGCGAGCGCATCGCGGTGATGCGCGGTGGCGAGCTCATTGAGGTCGGCCCGTCGCAGCAGATCTGCCTCGAGCCGCGTGAGCCGTACACCCGCAAGCTCGCGAGCGCCTTCCCCACCATCGGCGACCCCAACTCGCGCCTGCGGCCGGTGACCCGGCACGCTGATGCCGACGAGCCGGCGGATGCGGGGGTCGCCGACGATGCGCCGCTGCTGCTCGACGCGAAGAACGTCGGCGTCACCTACCGCTCCGGCGGTCGGCTCGTGCGTGCCGTGCGCGACGTCGACCTGCAGGTGCGCCGCGGTGAGATCCTCGCGCTTGTCGGCCAATCGGGCTCGGGCAAGTCGTCGCTTGCCCGCACGCTCATCGGGCTGCAGCCCGCCGACGCCGGGTCGAGCATCCAGTTCAACGGGGCACCCCTGCCCACGCGCGGCCGGGCGCTGCGCGCGTTCCACAACCAGGTGCAGCTCGTGCTGCAAGACCCCTCTGCCGCGCTCAACCCGAAGATGAGCGTCTACGAGTCGGTCGCCGAGGGCCTGCGCATCCAGCGCTTCGTCGGCGACGAGATGGAGCGCGTGCGCCAGAGCCTCATTGACGCCGAGCTTTCGCCGCCCGAGCAGTTCTTCAACGCGATTCCTCAGGAGCTCTCGGGCGGGCAGCGCCAGCGCGTCGTCATCGCGGGCGCCCTCGCGCTCGGACCCGAGATGCTCATCGCTGACGAGCCGGTCGCGTCGCTCGACGCCTCCGTGCGCGGCGAGATCCTCGGCCTGCTGCTCTCGTTGCGGCGGCGCCTCGGGCTCGCGGCGCTCGTGATCACCCACGACCTCGGGCTTGCCTGGAACATCGCCGACACGGTCGCCGTCATGTACCACGGCGAGATCGTCGAGCACGGGCCGACCGAGCAGGTGCTGCTCGACCCGCAGCACGAGTACACGCAGACGCTGCTCAATGCCGCCCCGAGCATCCGCCCCGTGGCCGACGAGGTGTAGCCAGTGACCTTCACGCTGCCGCCGCTGCGGCCCGAGGTGCGCTGGAGCATCCGCATCGTCGCGCTCGACAGCGACGAGGTGCTGCTCGAGCACGAGCCGGATGCGCAGCTCAAGACCGCGAGCGTCGGCAAGATCTTCCTGCTCGTCGAGGTCGCGCGCCGGCTCTTCGACGGCACGCTGCGGGCGGATGCGCGGGTCGAGATCCCGGCGGAGCATCGCGTCGCCGACTCGGGCATCCTCTACCGCTTCACCGACCCGCGCGTCGCGGTCGCTGACGCGGCGCTGCTCGTCGCAGCGTTCAGCGACAACCTCGCGACGAACGCGCTCATTCACCTCTGCGGGCTCGAGCGCGTGCGCGCCGTCGCGGGTGAGCTCGGGCTGCGCGACACGGCGCTGCTCGACTACATCCGTGACGAGCGCGCCCCCGAGCATCCGTGGACCCCGTCGTACGGCACCGCGCGCGAGCTCGCCGACGTGATGCGCCGCCTCGACCGGGGCGAGATCGTCTCGCGCGACGTGTCGCGGCAGGTGCTCGACTGGCTCGGCTCGGACGCCGACACGTCGATGCTCGCCGACGCGTTTCTGCTCGACTCGCTCGCGCACGTCGGCCCCGAATACCAGGGCATGGTGCTGCGGCATAAGACCGGCAGCATCGAGACCGCCCGCATCGACGTCGGCGTGCTGCGCGGGCCGCGCGCGGGCGTGGCCTACGCGGTCGGCGCGAACTGGGCTGTCGGCGACAAGCGGGCCTCGACCATTGACACCATGCGCGAGCTCGGCGAGCAGATTCGCCGCCACGTAACCGGCCTCGCGCGCGACGAGGAGGGCGACGCATGACCATCGAGTTCCCGAACGACTACGGCTGCCGCTGGTCGGTGCTCGTGCGCGACATCGACACGGGTGAGGAGCTGCTCAGCCACAGGCCCGACCGCGTGCTCAGCACCGCGAGCATCGGCAAGGTGTTTCTGCTGCACCGGCTGCTGCGCGAGGTCGACGAGGGCACGCGCTCGCTCGACGAGGTGGTCGCGCGCCGACCGAGCGAGCTGATTGGCGGCTCGGGCATCTGGCAGCTGCTGCAGCAGCCGACGTTCTCGCTCTACGACCTCGGTGCGTTCATCGGCGCGGTAAGCGACAACTCCGCGACGAACACGCTCGCGCGGGTCGTGGGGCTGGACGCGGTGACCGAGCACACCCGAGCGCTCGGCTACGAGCACTCGCGGCTCAACGACATCATTCGCTGGCCGATTCCGCCGGGCATGGCGCCACGGCTGTCGGAGGGCAACGCGAGCGAGCTGGTCGACTTCGTCGAGCGGGTGCAGCGGGGCGACGGGCTCTCCCCCGCCTCCTCGGATGTGCTCCGCGGCTGGTTCGGCGCGGGCATGGACCTGTCGATGGTCGGCTCGGTCTTCGACCTCGACGGCCCCGACCACAACACCTTCGACAACGGCGTGTGGTTCTGGAACAAGACCGGCACGCTCACGACCGTGCGCGCCGACATCGGCATGGTGATGACGCCGACGCAGCGCGTCGCCTACGCGGCGCTCGCGCAGTGGGATCGCGACGAGGACGCGCGCGGGCCCGTACTCGAGACCATGGCCGAGATCGGGCTGCTGATTGGGGATGCGCTCGGCTGGGTCGACCCGCGGCCAAAGCGCCGCGCGGCGCGGGATGCGGCGGTGCCGGTCGCGACGCCCACGAGCGCGCCGTCGCTCGAGCGCCTCCAGGCCGCCGCCGCGGATGCGCGCCTGCGCGACCCGCGCATCCTCGTGCTCGACGCGGAGACCGGCGAGGAGCTGCTCGCGCGCAAGGCCGACGAGCCGACGCCGACCGCGAGCGTCATGAAGACCCTGACCGGCGCCGCCGCGCTGCACGTGCTCGGGCCCGACCACCGCATCCCGACCCGTGTGCTCGCGGGCGCCGAGCCGGGCGAGATCGTGCTCGTCGGCGGCGGCGACGTCACCCTGAGCCGCGTGCCGAGCGGGCAGCCGACGTTCTACCCGCAGCCAGCGCACCTCGACACGCTCGCCGCGCTCGTGCGCAAGCGAGTCGGTGACGTGACGCGCGTCGTGCTCGACGACCGGCTGTTCGCGGGGGCCGAGTGGCACCCGTCGTGGGACGTCGAGGGGCGCGCGCCGGAGGGGTACATCCCCTTTATCAGCGCGCTCGAGGTCGACGGCGACCGCGACGACCCCGTGCTTGCCGACAGCCCGCGCACCGACAACCCCGTGGGCCGCGTCGGCAAGCACTTCGCGGCGCTGCTCGGCGGGCCGGAGCTGCGCCGCGCGCGGGCCGACGAGGTGTTCATGGGCGAGGAACTCGCGCGGACCGAGTCGGCGCCGGTCGAGATGCTCGTGCGGGAGATCCTGCGTTCGAGCGACAACGCGCTCTCGGAGGCGCTCGGCAAGCTCGTCGCGATCGCGCGCGGTGGCGACGCCTCGTTCGCCTCGGTACACCGCGAGCTCACCGCCGTGGCAGCCGAGCTCGGACTCGACGTCACTTCGGCAAACATCGTCGACGGCTCGGGCCTCAGCGACGAAAACCGCGTGACTCCGCGCACAATCGCCGAGTTGATGCGACGCGGCCACCGCGGCGACGGGCCCGCCGGGCTCATGTTCGAGCGGCTCATGCGCACGGGCAGCACCATGTCGGCGAACCGCTTCGTTGGCGCGAACCGGGTGGTCGGCGACGCCGTGGCGGCGAAGACCGGCTACATCAACTCAGTGCACTCGCTCGCGGGCGTGGTGCGCACCGTCGGCGGGCGCGAGCTCGTGTTCGCGGTGTTCGGCTGCGACCTCGAAGTGCCGGTCGAACCGTCCACGCGGCAGGCGGTCGACGATCTCGTCACGCGGCTGCACCTCGACGGGGATGCGCTCGGCTAGTTGCCGGGGCGGCGCACCGTGCGCAGGTTGGCCACCACGATTCCGAGGAACGCGAGGGGCACGCCGATCAGCACGAGGATGCTGACATGGCCGGCCGCGAGGTCAAACAGCAGGGCGCCGATGAGCTGGCCCGCGACGACCGAGAGCGTGAGCAGGAAGACGCCGAGGTGCCGCACGACTGCGGCGACGACGATGAGGTAGAGCACGCCAAGCGCGCCGCCGACGTAGAGGTACCACTCGTCGGCGCCCGGCAGCGGAGCGAGTCGCACCCAGCCCACCGACTGGGCAATGACGGCGGCGATCGCGAGCACGACGGTGCCGACGAAGAAGTTCACGAGGCCGGGCGCGACCGCCTCGCGCGAGTGCGCATTGACGAGGCCGGTGACGGCCATCTGCAGCGAGATGCAGGCGCCGGCGAAGACGCCGAGCACGAGCAGCGGAATCTTCGCGGCCGTGAGCTCGGTGCCGAGGCCGATCGCGACGACCGCGATGGCGGTCAGGATCGCGCCGAGCACGCGGAACAGCGAGATGCCGCGTTTCGGGGCACCGAGAAACCCGGTGGCATCGACGAGCAGCGAGCCGAGTAGCTGCCCAAGCACCATCGAGGTCATGAACATCGCGACGCCAAGGGTCGGCACCGAGACACCCTGCGCGAGCACGAACACCGCGCCGAGCACTCCACCGCCCAGGCCGTACCAGGGCAGCTTGCGGGTACGCACGGCCTTGACGACCGCGAAGAGACCCCGGCGTGCGCTCGGCACGCACAGGGTGATGAGGATGAGCACGATGAGGCCGACGAGGAACGAAATCGTCGCGGCGTGCACGCCCGAAGCGACCGAGGCGCCGAGCGAGCCGTTGACGCGAGCCTGGGTCGCACTGCAGATTCCAACAACCACAGCGGTCAACATGAACACGATTCTTCGCGGGGTTGTCAATTCGCTCACTGTGTGAGCCTACTCTTCGGGTGCGTCCGTGAAGAATGGAATGCATGACCTCACCTACCTGCGTTGAATTCATCCATGCCGGTCCGCAGTCGCCGCGAGTTTGGGATCCGGTGATGGCGCAGCTGCCCGAATCCATCGACGCGGTGGCCCAGACCATCCCCGGCATCAGCGCGCCGGCGCCCGAGGGGTTCTCGCTCGATGCGGCCGCGCGGTGGGTGCTCGACGATCTCGCCGACCGCACCGACGAGGAGGGCGTGCTCGTCGGCATCTCGGTGGGGGCGCTCATCGCGATCCGCGCCGCCGCGCTCGAGCCCGGGCTGGTGAAGGGCCTCGTGCTCTCCGCGCCGTTCGCGCGCTCGCCCCGGGCGCTGCTGAAGATGCAGCGCACGATCTCGAGCGCCCTGCCCGAGCGCTACCTCGCGGGCCCGACGATCGAGGAGGGTGGCTCGGGCATTACGAAGCAGGACCTACTGTCGGTGCTCGACGGCATGTCGGGCCTCGACCTGCGGCCTGAGCTTTACCGCATCCAGTGCCCCGCCCTCGTACTCGTCGGCGGCAACGACCGCGCGAACCACAAGGGCTCGGGTGAGGTCGTCGAGTCGATGCAGGATGCGCAGCTGCAGATTGTGCCCGGCGAGGGCCATCTCTGGAACGAGACGAACCCGCAGCGCTTCGCCGCCGCGGTGAGCGGTTGGGTCGAGTCGCTCTAGGCCGTCGCCTCGGGGTGCTTGCGGATCGTCACCGCGAGCCCGACCGTGATCAGCGTGAGTACGCCGCCGATGATGAAGGGGTAGCGGCCCGCGTCAGCCACGTCGCCGAAAGCAGTCTGTGCGATACCGAACGCGGTGAGGAACAGCGCCGTGCCGATGGCGCCGGCGAGTTGCTGCCACGTGTTGAGGATCGCCGAACCGTGGCCGTACATGTCGCGCGGCAGCGAGCCGAGCGAGTGCGTCAGCAGCGCCGAGATGATGAGGGCCATGCCCGCGCTGAAGACGCAGTGGCAGAGGATGACGAACCACGCCTCGGTGCTGGCGCCGACGGTAGCGAGGCCCCACTGCCCGGCGGTGAGCAAGAGCGCGCCGGGAATCACAAGCACGGCGGGGCCCTTGCGGTCGTAGATGCGGCCGGCGATCGGCGCGATGATCGCCTGTGTGAGACCGCCCGGCAGCAGCGAGAGGCCGACTGCCGCGGTGCTCAGGCCGAGCCCGTTCTCGAGGTAGACCGGCAGCACGACGACCGTGCCAAGCATCGCGCCGAAGGTGATGCCGATAATGAGCAGGCTGCGCACGAACGTGCCGTCCTTGAGCGGGGCGAGGTTGAGCAGCGGCGCCGCCTGCCGGCGCACGAGCGACTGCTGCCGCACCGCGAAGACGCTCAGCGCGGCGAGACCGACGACGAGGGCGACGACCGGCACGAAGTCTCCCTCGCCGATCTCAGAGATGCCCGAGACGCCGTAGACGAAGCTGCCGAAGCCGACGACCGAGAGCAGGATCGACACGGCGTCGAGGCGACCGGCGGGCTGGCCCTTACCGGCCGGCAGCGCGATGCCGCCGCCGATGAGCGCGAGCAGGGCGAACACCGCCATGCCCCAGAACAGGGCGTGCCAGGTGAAGGCGTCGATGACGAGGCCCGCGAGGGTGGGGCCGACCGCCGGGGCGACCGAGATGACGACGGTGTTGAGGCCCATAATCGAACCGCGGTGCTCGGCCGGCACGAGCTGCAGGGTGGTGGTCATGAGCAGCGGCATGATCACCGCGGTGCCGAGCGCCTGCACGACGCGGGCGACGAGCATCGTCTCGAAGTTCGTCGCGAGCGCCGCGACGAGCGTGCCGACGCCGAAGAGCACAATGGCGACGAGGAAGAGCATCTTCGTACTGAACCGCTGCATCAGGTAGCCGGTGAGCGGAATGCAGATGGCCATGGTGAGCAGGAAGCCCGTGGTGAACCAGCCGGCGGTGAGCGACGAGATCGAGAAGTCGGCCATGAGCGACGGCAGCGCGACGGTGAGCACCGTCTCGTTGAGGATCATAACGAACGCCGCGACCGCGAGCGTGCCGATGATGGCGACGAGTTTGCCCGTCGAAAGTGTGCGTGGCTGCGTCAGCGTCTGCGTCATGTTGTCGCCCTCTCATTTTTGCGAACGACCAAGTATGGCACACTGTGACACTCTGACGTAATATGCCAAGAGAGAAATTTTCGAAACACCCCGCAAACCGGAGCGTGACAAAATGACGACCATGGCCAACGACGGACGCTCGCTCAACGATCGCCGTCGTGTGCAAACGAGCAACGAGATCCACGAGGCAGCAATGGCGCTGTTCGAGCGGCAGGGCGTCGAGGCCACGACGGTCGCCGAGATCGCCGAAGCGGCGGGCATCTCGGCCCGCACGTTCTTCCGCTACTTCGACAACAAAGAGCACGCCGGCATCCCCGGTCAGCTCGACTTTCAGCACCGCATCGAGGCGTTCGTGCCGGTCGATGGCTCGCCGAGCAGCGTGCTCCAGCAGATCGAGGCGATGCTCGAGGCCGAGATCCGCGAGTCGGCCGAGCGGAATCAGATCTCGATCCGCACCGCGCTCATGTTCGCGAGCGAGCCCGCCCTGCTCGAGGAGGCGGCGGCGCAGCTGCAGCGCACGTCGAAGGTGCTGCAGGCGATCGTGCTCGAGCACTGCCCCTCACTGAAGAGGTCGGTGACGCTCATCATCACCGACCTCGCCATGACGACCTGGCACACGAGCTGGGAGGCGCTCGGGCAGCGGTACCAGGCGGGCGAAACGATCACGCCTCTCGACAACTACCGCGAACACTGCGCCATGCTGCGCGAGATCGTGCAGTAATTACTCCGCAGAAGACCTACGGTGTGGGCTCAACGTTAAGCACGACCTCGAACTCAAGCAGGTTCGCGCCGCTTGCCACGGGCTTGCCGTGCTCGCCCGAGTGCGCGGCACGAGCATCCCCGTCGCGCCACGCGACGAACGACTCCTCGTCTTCCCACTCGGTCACGACGAAGTAGCGCGTCTCGCCGGCGGTCGGGCGCAGCAGCTTGAAGCCGCGGAATCCCGGCGACGTCTCGACGGTGCCGGCGCGCTCGGCGAAGCGGCGCTCGAGTTCGGGGCCCGCCTGCTCCGGCACGTCAATGGCATTGATCTTCACGATAGGCATGCCCCGAAGCCTAGCCCTACTCCCCCGCAAAAATGATGCGGTGCCAGTCCTTCTTCGCCACCGCGGTGATGTCCTGAATCACGTGCTTCACGTTCGTGTACTCCTCGAGCGAGTACGCCGACATGTCCTTGCCGTAGCCCGAGGCCTTGTAGCCGCCGTGGGGCATCTCGGAGATGATCGGAATGTGGTCGTTGATCCACACGCAGCCCGCGTCGATCTCGCGCGAGGCGCGGTTCGCGCGGTAGACGTTGCTCGTCCAGGCGGATGCGGCGAGGCCGTAGGGCGTGTCGTTCGCGAGGTCGATCGCCTCGTCGTCGCTTGAGAACGGCAGCACCACGAGCACGGGGCCGAAGACCTCGTCCTGCACGATTTCGGAATCCTGGGCCGCACCAGTGATCAGCGTCGGCTCATAAAAGTAGCCGGCAGCCTCGGGCACGTGACCGCCGCGCACGACCGTGGCGCCAGCATCCACCGCCCGCTCGACCATCGCGGCGACCTTCTGCTGGTGGCCGCGCGACGAGAGCGGGCCGAGGTCGGTCTGCTCGTCGTCGGGGGTGCCGAGCTTGACCGTGTCGATGACGGCGGCGGTCTTCGCGACGAACTCGTCGATGACCGACTCGTGTACGTAGGCGCGAGTCGCGGCGGTGCAGTCCTGGCCGGTGTTGATGCACGAGGCGGCGACCGCGCCGTTCGCGGCGGCGTCGAGGTCGGCGTCGTCAAACACGACGAACGGGGCCTTTCCGCCGAGCTCGAGGTGGAGGCGCTTGCCGGGGATCGTCGACGCAATCGAGCGGCCGACCTCGGTCGAGCCGGTGAACGACACCATGTTCACCTCGGGGTGCGTCGTGAGGTGCGTGCCGACCGAGCGGCCGCCGCCGGTGACGATGTTGATGACTCCGGCGGGGATGCCCGCTCGGGCCGCCGACTCGGCAAACAGCAGGGAGGTGAGCGGGGTGATCTCGGCGGGCTTGAGCACGATCGTGTTGCCTGCCGCGACGGCGGGCAGGATCTTCCAGGCCGCCATCTGCAGCGGGTAGTTCCACGGCGCGATCGAGCCGACGACGCCGATCGCCTCGCGGCGGATCGACGAGGTGTGGTCGGCCGAGTACTCGGCCTGCGCCTTGCCCTCGAGCTGGCGGGCGGCGCCCGCGTAGAAGGCGACGTTGTCGATCGAGCCGGCCACGTCGAAGAGTGTCGTGAGTTTGAACGGCTTGCCACACTGGCGCGACTCCCAGCGCGCGAGCTCGCCCTCGTGCTCGCGCAGGTCGCGCACCCAGGCGTGCATGAGATCGCTGCGCTCGCCCGGAGTGCGGCGCGACCAGTCGGCGAAGGCGCGACGCGCGGCCGCGACCGCCGCATCCACCTGCTCAGCCGAGGCCTCGGCCTGCTCGACAATCACCTCGTCGAGGGCGGGGTCGCGCACCTCGACGCGGCGCTCGCCGGCGCCGGTCACGTACTCGCCATCGATTCAGTTGAGTGGCTGCTGCCAGGTCAATTCAGCGATCTTGGACATCTCGTATCACTCTTTCAAAGCTTCGGTACCCCTATCTCACCAGATCGATTCCGGCGCGGTCATGACAATCTGGCAACTGGAGCCACGAGATTCGACAATGCCGACAGTTTGCCGGAGCACGGGCCCCCGTAGCGTCCATGACAGACCCGATGAAAGGACTCTCATGACGAACCTCCCGGTTGTTCCGCACTGGATCGGTGGCAAGGAAGTCACCCCCGAAGGCAGCCGCACCGCCCCCGTGTTCGACCCGGCGCTCGGCGAAGAGACGAAGCGCGTCGTGCTCGCGGAGCAGACCGACGTGGACGTCGCCGTGAAGAGCGCGCACGAGGCCTACCACTCGTGGCGCGACGTGTCGCTCGCGAAGCGCACTTCGATCATCTTCAAGTTCCGCGAGCTGCTCGACTCACGCAAGGGCGAGCTCGCCGAGATCATCACCGCCGAGCACGGCAAGGTACTCGACGATGCTCTCGGCGAGATCTCGCGCGGCCAGGAGGTCGTCGAGTACGCATGCGGCATCACCGCACACCTGCGCGGCCACTTTTCCGAGCAGATTTCGACCGGCTTCGACATCCACTCGGTGCACCAGCCGGTCGGTGTCGCGGCGATCATCTCGCCCTTCAACTTCCCCGCCATGGTGCCGATGTGGTTCTTCCCCATCGCCATCGCCGCGGGTAACGCCGTGATCCTCAAGCCCTCCGAGAAGGATCCTTCAGCGGCGATCTGGATCGCGAAGCTCTGGCAGGAGGCCGGCCTGCCCGACGGCGTCTTCACCGTACTGAACGGCGACAAGGTTGCGGTTGACGGCCTGCTCACGCACCCGCAGGTCGACGCCGTCTCATTCGTCGGCTCGACCCCGATCGCGCGCTACGTCTACGAGACCGGCACCGCCCACGGCAAGCGCGTGCAGGCGCTCGGCGGCGCCAAGAACCACATGCTCGTGCTGCCCGACGCCGACCTCGACCTCGTCGCCGACTCGGCAATCAATGCCGGCTTCGGCTCGGCGGGCGAGCGCTGCATGGCGATCTCGGTCGTCGTCGCGGTCGAGCCCGTCGCCGACGAGCTCATCGAGAAGATCACCGAACGCATGGGCAAGCTGCGCGTGGGCGATGGCCGTCGCGGCTGCGACATGGGCCCGCTCGTGACGCAGGCGCACCGCGACAAGGTCGCCGGCTACATCGATGTCGCACTCGAGGATGGCGCCGACGTCGTTGTCGACGGCCGCGGCATCGAGGTCGATGGCGAGGCCGGCGGCTTCTGGCTCGGCCCGACGCTCATCGACAAGGTACCCACGAGCTCGCGCGTCTACACCGAGGAGATCTTCGGCCCAGTGCTCTCCATCGTGCGCGTCGCCTCGTTCGACGAGGGCGTCGACCTCATCAATAACGGTGCGTTTGGCAACGGCACCGCCGTGTTCACGAACGACGGTGGCGCGGCCCGCCGCTTCCAGCGCGAGATCGAGGTCGGCATGATCGGTGTCAACGTGCCGATTCCCGTGCCGATCGCGACCTACTCGTTCGGCGGCTGGAAGGAGTCGCTGTTCGGCGACACCAAGGCTCACGGCGCCGAGGGAGTGCGCTTCTTCACCCGCCAGAAGGCGATCACGACTCGCTGGCTCGACCCGAGCCACGGCGGCATCAACCTCGGCTTCCCCAAGAACGACTAGGGACACCACCCAAAGTGAGTCGAATTTACGGATTCTCGCGTCAAAATCCGTAAATTCGACTCACTTTGTTTCCCGCTTCCGATAGACGTATTCCTGACCGGAGCACAGCAACTGTTGGGGAGACAGTCATGGAGCTCGGTTCAGTCGCGGAATGGGTCGCGGTTCTCGCCGCGTTCATCGCCGGAATCTTCGCGTTCACGGCATGGAGATCGGCGCAAAGCCAGGCGCAGAGTGCGTCGGAGCAGCTCAACATCGAACTCACTCGCGAGAAAGAGCGTCACACCTTAGAGACCCGGCACCAGGCGTCCCTGATCTCAGTGTGGGGAGTGAAGGATCCGTCTGGCCCAACCACGAAGTACGGCTTCCACTTCGAGAACGGTTCGACCGCCACGGTCTTCGAAGTGAAGGCCAAAGTTCGCAAGCTCGACGGCACCGAGCTGACCCCCATCAGGCTGCGCCAGCTACCGCCCGGCCCGTACGAGGTCTGGGACGACGAAAGTACAAGTGGGGCAACCTCTGCCCGACGAGTCCGTCCGCGCCTGCCTATGAGGTGCCGAGGAACGGTAAAGAGCCGGTCCAAAGCGTCACTTTCACCGACGCCCAGGGCAACCGGTGGCTCCGCGACGCGTCATGGGCCCTCACCCAGCTGTAGGCGTAGGGCCCGCCAGCTGCAGCGCCAGCCAGAGCTGCGCGCGGGCCGAGAAGTCCTCGAGGTCGTAGCCCGTGGCGGCGGCCGCGGCCGCGACTCGCGCCCGCAGGGTGTGGCGGTGGATGCCGAGCTCGCGTGCCGCCGGATCCCACGCGCAATTGTGGGCGAACCAGGCGCGCAGGGCGGCGAGCAGCTCATCGGCGTCGTCGCGATCGCGCAGCTCCGCGAGCATCCGGGCCGCGAGCAGCCGCCCCTGCTCGGCATCGAGCCAGGCGAGCAGCCCGTGCTCGGCGAGCTTGTCGAACTCGACGACCTCGCCGGCGCGGGCCGCGCGCTGCAGGGCGTGCCGCGCATCCTCGTAGCCCTGCGCGATGTCGGCAACGTCGACCGCGGTGGAGACGCCGGCCGTGAGTTCCTCGCGGGCGAGCGGCTCGGGCAGCTCGGCGTCGGCGGGCACGACGAGCAGCAGCTCGTCACGGTGGCGCGCGAACGTGAGGTCGTTGGCTGCTGCGAGCAACTCGAGTTCGTCGAGCACGCGCGTCCACTCGGTTACGCCACGGGCGACGATGACCCGCACGCGGCCCACCGGCACCCAGGTACCAAGGTCGCGCAGCGCGTCGCCCGCCGCGGCCGTCGCGCCGGCGAGATAGAGCTCGGCGACGCCGGTGCGCAGGCTGCGGCGCGCACTGTCGAGCACGCGCGACTGCTCGATCGCAATCGAGGCGATGCCGACGACGCTCGCGAGCAGCTGCGCGCCTGCGGCGTCGAGCGGCGCGCCCGAGCCAATCGCCAGCACACCGCGCAAGCGGTCGGGCTGGCCGATCGTGTGCAGCGTCACGCTGTGCTCGGCTGAGGCGAGGCGGGCCGCGGCGCGCCGGCGGCCGCGCAGCTGGCCTGCCACGGCATCCGCGAGCTCGGCCTCGAGTTCGGGCGGCACGGGGCGCCCCAGCTGCACCTGCACGCGGCGGCCGAGCGCGTCATAGAGCGCGACCCAGCTGTCGAGTTGCGCCGAGAGCTCGCGCAGGGTGGCGGCGAGGCCGTCGGGCCGCAGGGTCGCGCGAGCGATCGCGCGCTGCGCCCGGTTCGACCACTCGAGGCGCTCGTTGCGCTCGGCAGCGATCGCATCGGCGACGGTGCGCGAGATGCGGATGAACGGGGTCGACGAGGGCACGATGAACAGCGGCAGCTCATGTTCGAGGCTCGCGTCGATGACCTCGGCCGGCACGCGGGCGTGCGCGACGTTCACTGCGAAGCCCAGCCCGACGATGCCCGCGTCGCGCAGGCGCCGCACGTACTCGCGCGCGTACTCTGTCTCGGCGGCCGCGTCGTGCTGGCGGCCGAACTGCGTGCCGTCGGTGAGTAGCAGCTGGCCCGCCTCGAGCCAGGGCGAGGGATGCTCGAGGTTCGACGAGTGCGCCCACGACACCCTCTCGTCGAGCTGTTCGTCTCGTACCTCGAGCGGCCGGGCCAGGCGCAGGCCAAGCGCGGAGTGGGCCAGGAGTGTTCGCAGCGTCATCACCACACCGCCAGCGTAGCCGACGCACGGTGCGGATCTGTCTACGAGCATCCGTCATGTTCGACAGAACGGCACTCGCCACCAGGCAGCGGGGGCACAATGCTGGGAGCAGACCACCCCACCGTCAAAGGAGCCGACGTGACCGACACCACCCTCACCAACCTGAGCAACGCCGAGGTCGCCAAGTACGACACCTCGCACGTGTTCCACTCCTGGTCGGCCCAGGGCAAGCTCGCCCCGCTGCCGATCAAGACCGCGCACGGCTCGACGGTGGTCGACTTTGACGGCAACGAGTACCTCGACCTCTCAAGCCAGCTCGTGTTCACGAACCTCGGGCACCAGCACCCGCGCGTCGTCGAGGCGATCAAGAAGCAGGCGGATGAGCTGCTCACGATCGCGCCGGCGCACGCGAACCAGACTCGCGCGGGGGCGGCCGAGCTCATCCTCGAGCACGCCCCCGAAAACATGGACCGCGTCTTCTTCACGAACGGCGGCGCCGACGCAAACGAGAACGCGATTCGCCTCGCCCGCCAGGTGACCGGCCGCGACAAGGTGCTCTCGCGCTACCGCTCATACCACGGCAACACCGGCGCCGCGATCGTCGCGACCGGCGACTGGCGCCGCCAGCCGAACGAGTACGCCACCGGCCACGTGCACTTCTTCGGCCCCTACCTCTACCGCAGCGAGTTCTGGGCCGAGACCGAGGAGCAGGAGTGCGAGCGCGCCCTGCAGCACCTCGACTCGGTGATTCGCCACGAGGGCCCGACCACGATCGCCGCGATTCTGCTCGAGTCGATCCCCGGCACCGCCGGCATCATGGTGCCGCCGGCGGGCTACCTGCAGGGCGTGCGCGAGCTCGCCGACCGCTACGGCATCGTGCTCATCGCCGACGAGGTGATGGCCGGCTTCGGCCGCGCCGGCGAATGGTTCGCGTTCCAAGCCCAGGGCGTCACGCCCGACCTCATCACCTTCGCGAAGGGCGTCAACTCGGGCTACGTACCCCTCGGCGGCGTCATCATCTCGAAAGAGATCGCGGCGGCGTTCGACGAGCGCGTGTTCCCCGGCGGCCTCACCTACTCGGGCCACCCGCTCGCGACGGCGGCGGCGGTGGCGACCATCGAGACGATGACCGACGAGGGCGTCGTCGAGCACGCCCGCGAGCTCGGCACCGACGTGATCGGCCCGCGCCTGCGCGAGCTCGCCGAGGAGCTCGACGTGATCGGCGAGGTGCGCGGCACCGGCGTGTTCTGGGCGATCGAGCTCGTGTCGGACGCGGCGGCGCGCACCCCCGTCGCGGCAGAGTATATGGGCCGCGTCAAGGCGGCGCTCGTCGCGCGTGGCGTGATTCCGTTCACGAGCGATAACCGCATCCACATCGTGCCGCCGTGCACGATCTCGTCCGAGGAGCTGAACCGTGGCCTCGACGTCGTCGCCGAGGTGCTGCGCAGCGAGGCTGTCAGCTAGTTCTGCTCGTGCTGCCGTTAATCATGAGCTCGCGCCCCGAAGTGTTATGGGCAGTCCGATCCGGTCCAGGGACATCGGGACTTGTCGAATGATGGGGGCGCTAAGTGACTCTTGATGAAACGACGGTTCGCGTCCCAGTTGCTATCAAGGACATTCGCGACGGTAAAGATGGAGACTTGCGAGACTCCTGCAGTCTTCAGCGCGCTGGCCACTCCTTGCGCATGCGAACCTGTTACCCAGGAGTCATCGACAAGAAGCACATGATCAGGGACCTCAGCTGATGTATCCACCTTCCAGAATTCTGGATGCAGCGCTCGGTCGGATCGCGAAGACCCGGTGAAGTCAATGTGGATCTCTCGTGCGCCAGCACGAGCTATCCGTTGGACGAGGTCGTGAAGCACAGCACGCCCCCGCGTGGAGGGAACTACTGCCCAGCCCTGGACGCCGGCGCCAACAAGAGCGGACAAGCACTGAGTGTGTCCCTTGAGCCCCAGCGCCAACAGGGCCGCCATCTGGAGCTTGATGCTCGGTCCTGCAGCTAGCGTCTTATAGTTCCGCACTAGGAGATAGGACTGCGAGTCCGGCTTGCTCGCGTAGATCAGGGACCCTACTCTGTCGGCGAGTGGGTGGCCACTCTCCGCGTGCTTTGTGCAATGAACACATCGCGCGTATGACGAGCTCACTGGACTACCGCAGACGTCGCAGGTATGCCCCGGATCACGAATCGTGCTTTGAAGATAACTACCGGCCGTCAGCTCCAACTGGTCAGCGACCGCCTGGACGTTCTCAGGCAGGTCACGGCTCATGAGGCGAGCAGTGCGCCGAGCGCGTTATTGAGACGATCTGGGGCTGATCGGATACTCCGCACTGCGTCCTGCATTTCGGCGAGGTTACTCACCACGGAGACGTGAGGGGCAGCTGCGAGAGCGCGACCCCACTGGGTGGACTCCACTACGTCGCTCGTGAGGATAACCGGGCGCCCATGCTCGCCGGCGAGACGAGCCTGGATGCGCGTACCGGAGTGTTCGCCCGCCTCGATCACGATCGTCGCCAGTCCATAGCCGGACATAGAGGCATTTCGCATCGGAAAACTACTCTTCGTCGGCGGGGCGTCCGGGTAAAACTGCGAGAGCACCAAGCCTCGCTGAGCAATTTCCTCTTGCAGGGCCGCGTTCTTCGCCGGATAACGTCGTGAAATCCCGGTGCCGATGAAGGCAACCGTACGTCCGCCGGCGTCCAGAGCCGCGCGGTGCGCCGCGGTGTCGATTCCTTCGGCCAGGCCTGCGATTACCGTCAAGCCTTCGCTGACCAAGAACTCTGCGGTGGCCTGAGCGAAGGCTCGACCGCGCTCGGTGATGGCACGGGAGCCGACAACTGACATCCCATCGTCATCCGCTCGGAGATCCCCCTCATAGAATAGGAAGGGCGGCATCTCGCGAATATCCCGAAGGCGCCGGGGGTAGTCCGAGTCGAGAACCGTAGTGAGCCGGTAGCCCGCTGCGGACCATGCAGCTAGGTCTGCAGCGCTTGTGCTCAGCTCTGCATCGACCGCAGGGTTCGGGATAAGCGCGTCATCTTCTTCTCGCAGGATGGCGAGCGCGCTTCCTTCGGCTGCAACTTCGAACGCAATCGAACCCCAGCTGCGCCCCTTCGGGCGCGAACGCAAGAGGGCAAGAAGCGCAGCTGCTTCATTCTCGTAAGTGTTCGTCCCCACAGGTCAACGCCGCCTCTCCAAGGTCTGCACGAGCGCCCCACCTAGATGCCGTCTTCCCGCAACGGTAACCGAAGCCACTGACACCAGATGCGTCACCAGCCTGGTGAGCGCCAGTTGCGTATCCCACCGTAGTGGAATGAAATCCAGCCCACTCCAGACAACTGGGCGGGCTGAACGATTGGCTCAAGGCTACTCGATGACGTCGAACGTTGGGAGTGCGCGAACGAGCTCTTGCGTGCGCATTGAGACGGTCACAAGCGAGGCGATGAGGTCGACTACGTAGCGCGGATTCTCGTGTTCGCGTAGCCAGTCGTTCGGATCGTTCACGATGCCCGAGGCCTTGTCCTGCTTGACCTGGTAGCGATCGATGATCCACTCGAGCGGGCTGCGGCCGCCGATCTTGTAGTCGTTCGCGGCTTCGGGAATGCCGGTGATCGTGAGGTAGTCGTTGTACTTTAGCCCGGCGCGGCTCGTACGCTTCGTCCACGACAACTTCTTGATTCGGTACAACTCGTAGGGGTCGTCGGGCGTCGAGACGGCAAGCTCCGACTCGAGCCCGTCCCACGCCGGCACGTTTTCATAGTCCAAGTGCAGTTCGGCAAGTCCGCGACCGATGCGCACATACTCCGCGAAACCGCGGCAGCGAGGGATGTGCGGCAACAGCTTCTTGAGGTCGGCCTCGTACCGCTCTCGGTACTCTCCATGGTGCAGCAGCGCGTACACGTAATAGAAGATGTCGTCCTTTGACAGCGCCGGCGCTTCGTCGGCGTAGGCCAGGCGGTAGGCAGCGAGCGTCTCGTCGGTGATGTTGTCGACTCGCCTGTAGCCGTCGACCTCCACGGCTTCGTCGGATGCGCCGAGCAGGTCGAGGTTGAACCCACCGTCATCGGCGCTGACCGGCTCCCAGGTGTATCGGGCGAAGTATTGAGCCTTAGACACCGACTCCAGATCAACCAGTTGATTAGCAAGGAGTACAGAGAATTCTCGCCGGTTCTCTCGCTGCACGCCGATAGCCACGTTCTCATGAGCCGGTGTCGGCCAGAGTCGGGGGAGCTGATAGATCATGTCGTTCATGGGACGGTCGAAGTAGACCCACTGGCGTGTAAATGGTCGGTACGTACCGAGTCGCACGGCATCTGGTCGATACTCATGCAGGCGCTGGCGCCGAGCGTCTGACCTTAAGCTTCGGTTCCAGTTGATCTGCGCTGCAGAATCAACTGATGTGTCGCCTGAAACAAAGCGGTTGTAATTGGCAATCATTCGAGCCATGTTCGACTCGACAGCACTGCGCGAGTAGTTGTAGCACCACGCGTCTCTATTGGTCTTCAGACCAGCTGAAGCGACATCGAAGACTGATCCGGCCATCTTCGACCCAATTGCCTGGAACGTCGTGAACCGTTCGTCGCGCTGGTTGATCCAGTCGCCCTGTTCGTTCGGCGTGATCTCGGTGAACGTGGTGCGCTCGACGCTCCCATCGTCAACGAGGCGCTGCAGCTTCTCTTCGCGGGTGAGGTAGTCGCCAATGTCGCAGTAGTGCACCCGGGCGGGCTCAGAACTGTTGCTTGACTTCACGAGAAGCGTGATCGCGACTCCCGTGCGACTGCCTTCGCCGAATACGTTGCCGGCTTCCTTCTGCCGAGAATCGCCTTGCGTTCTCGCATTGCCTCGCAGGTTGAACACGAATATGTCGTCGAACTCGTCGGCCCAGGTGAGCCGCACGCCGTCGGCGGTGTTGCCGTCGACAAAGCCGCTATTCGAGACGAAAGCGACGATGCCGCGACCATCGCTGTCGTCGCGTTGGCCGGTGATGCGGTCGGTCGCCCACCGAAGTGCTCGGTAATACGAGTCGTAGAGTCCGTTCTTATTCTGTGCGGTCGACTTCGCGGCGTACGTCGCGCGAATGCGCCCATCCACGCCCGGATACTTCGCATTCTGGTTATTGTCGTTCGCGCTCGACTGCCCGACTGAGTACGGCGGGTTCATCACGATCACGTTGATCGACGAGTCGAGCTGCCCCGCGATGCGCTTCGAGTTTGCGGGGAACACATCGCCCGCGACCCGGTTCTCGCGGTCGTACATCGCGAACGTGTCGACGAGCGAGATCCCCGGGAACCCGACGTCGCCCTCGGGTTCGACCCCCGCGTCGGCCAACACCTGCCGGAACACGGCTTCGATGTTCACCGCCGCGATGTAGTAGCTCAACAACACAATTTCGTTCGCGAACAACTCGTGCCGGTACTTGCGCTCGAGGTCTTCGGGCCGAATCAGCCCGATCTGCAGCAGGCGCGTCAGGAACGTGCCGGTGCCCGTGAATGGGTCGAGCACGGTCACGCCCTCGTCCGAAAGTGATTTACCGAACACGCTGCGCGCGAGCACGTCGGCCGAACGCAGAATGTAATCGACCACCTCGACCGGCGTAAACACGATGCCCATGCGGTCGCGCAGCTTCGGGAACGCCTGCGAGAAGAACCGGTCGTAGAGCGTCACGAGCATCTGCTGCTTCGCCGACACATTGTCGAGCCCGCGGATTCGGCTCGTGACCTTCGCATAAAACGCCTCGAGTGGCACGAGCTCTTTCGCGAAGGCGTCATTCTCGCTGAACTGCGCAATCACCTTATCGAGTGCCCGCGAGACCGGGTTCTCGGCTGAGAACTCGCTTTCGGGGAACATCGCGTCGAAGATCGGACGAGTGATCATGTGCTGGGCGAGCATCTCGATCGCCTCGTCGCGTTCGACTTCGGGGTTGACGGTTTGGGTCAGGGCCTTCACGAACCTCTGGAAGGGTCGCGGGTCGGTCTCGGGCGCATCGAGGTGGGCAGTGATGAGCGTGATGAAGCGCCCAGCAATCTCGTTGATGTCGTGCGCCCAGTCATCCCAGTACATGCGGTCGCCGACCTGCTTGACGAGCTTCGCATAGACCGAGTCCTTCCATGCCGCGTCGAACGCGCCACCGAGACCGGGCAGCGTAGTGAGCCCGTTGCTCGGTGCGCACACGGTAGCGCCGCCCGCATCATCACCGCTGTCTTCGCTCGCGTGCTCGCCGATCGTGTTCTCGGCACCCTGACGCGGCTTCGGGGTCAGATCAATTGTCTGCACGACGATCGTCTCGGGCGCCTTGCCGCTGATCGGCATCTGGTTGATCGCCGCATCGAGCCGCTCATCGTGTGCGCGCAGGGCCTGCAGCACCTGCCAGACCACCTTGTAGCGCTCGTTCTCACCCAGCGCCTGCTCGGGCGTCACCCCGGCCGGAATCGCGATCGGCAGAATGATGTAGCCGAACTGCTTGCCCTCGGCGCGACGCATGACGCGGCCAACTGCCTGCACGACGTCGACCTGCGACTTGCGCGGGCTCAGGAACAGCACCGCGTCGAGGCTCGGCACATCGACGCCCTCGCTGAGACAGCGCGCGTTCGTGAGCACGCGTGCGATCGGTCGCCCCTGTCGGTCGGTCTTGACGTCCTCCTTCAGCCAGTCGAGTCGTTCCTGGCGTTCTACCGACCGCATTGTGCCGTCGACGTGCAGCACCTGTACCGTGAGGTCGTCGGTCGGGTCGTCATTGTCGATGTCGGATAGGTGATCTTCGACGAGCGACTGGAACTCGTTCGCGATGCGCGTCGACGCCTTAATGTCTTTCGCGAACGCGACCGCGCGTCGCATCGGCGCGGTGTCGCCACCGAAGCCATCGGCGAGCTCGCCCGACTGTCGCTTCGCCATGCCATTCCAACATCCGACGAGTTTCGCAACGTCGGTGATCGGCAACTCATAGGTGGTGTCGGCAAGCTGCGCCTGGAATGACGTGGCAATCTGATCTTCGGCGACCCCGAGCACAATCACCTTGTAATCGGTCAGCAAGTTCTGCTCGACGGCCTGGCCGAACGACAAGCGGTAGAGCTCCTCGCCGTAGAGCTCTGTGTCGTCCATCGATACCAGCTCGGCGTCTTTCTCGCGGGCCGTGTTCTTCACATTGTCGTTAAAGATGCGCGGTGTCGCGGTCATGTACACGCGTCGCTCGGCATCGATGTAGTCGTTGTCGTGCACACGCACGAACGCCGATTCGTCCTCGTCGGTGAGCGTGACCCCGGTGGTGCGATGGGCCTCGTCGCAAATGACGAGGTCGAAGCGTTCGAGCCCGAGTTGTTGCGCCTCGTGCACCGCCTGAATCGACTGGTAGGTCGAGAAGACCACCGTCATACCTTCGGCGCCAGAGGCGTGGTTCTCGTACTCGCGGGCGAGCACCTTGCCGTCGGTGGTGGCCGGCACCGGCAACTCGTCGAGGCGCACGCTCGTAATGTCGCCGGTCTTCTGGCGCCCGATCGTCTCGTCTGAGCCAACTACGAATGCCGTGAACTCAACCTCGGGGTCGTGCTCCTTCGACCACTCTTCGAGGGTCTGCTGCAGCAACGCGAGCGAGGGCACGAGGAAGAGGATGTTCGCGGTGCCGTGGCTCAGGTCACGCGTCACCCGCTCAGCGAGTTTCAGCGCCGTGAATGTCTTACCTGTGCCACAGGCCATGATCATCTTGCCGCGCTCAACCTCGCGACCGAACGCATCCATCACCTGCTGCACCGCACGATGCTGATGTGCGCGCAGTTGTTTGCGTTCGAACTGCTTCGGTGCGTTGCTCGGGTTGAGCACCTCGTAAGTTGACCAGTCGATGTTCGAGTGCCGAAGCTGGTCGAGCCCAACCGTACGAACCGGCTTGTCACGATTCTTCAGTGCCTCGGTCGCGTGGCCCGACCAGGTGACAGCGGTCGTGTCGACCCAAATGCCGTCAGTGAACATACCGCGACCCATGACCTCGAGAAACGAATTGAGGTCGTTCTTGCTCACACGGTGTGACTCGGCAAAGAACTTCGTCTGCACTGCCGTGAGCGTGCCATCGGGCCGCTGCGCAACAAGGTCGACGCCGATATCTGCACCCGACCTGCCCGGCCACTGGTTCCAGAGCCAGACGTGTTCGAACTGCGCGCCCCACGTCGCATCCTGCTCGAGGAAGTGCCGCACGAGCTCTTCAAAATAGTTGCCCTGCATGCGCTTCGAATCGGCAAGCCCGCGCAATTCATCGAGCAGCCGATCGAACTCGGTGTGACCACTCGACGGCGTGAACTCAACCATGAGACTCCTTGTGCTCGGCAATTGCGCAGTACGTAGAAGCGCTGATCTGAGCATAGTTGTGGCCAGCGACGCCGGTGATGCGCACCGAGCGGGCACCGATCCATTCGGCCCGGCTATTTCTCCGTTTGGGAACCGCGAGTCGCTAGTGCGATCGTCCAGACACGAGGTCAGCGATGCGCGCGAGGGGTGAGGTCGTCGCCCGGCCGCCGTATTCGGCTCGATCGGCGGCACCGTAGGCACCGTAGATGACGCGGGTCGCGATCCAGCGCAGGGGCTCGGGCTCCCAGCGGCGAACGCGGTGGCCGACCCAGGGCAGCGCGGTGAGTTCGGTCTCGCGACCGAGCACGAGGTCGCGCAGGGTGCGGCCCGCGAGGTTCGTTGTGGCGACGCCGGTGCCGACATAGCCGCCCGCGTGGCCGAGACCGGTCGCGGGATCGAAGGTGACGGTGGCCGCCCAATCACGGGGGACGCCGAGGGTGCCCGACCAAAGGTGGTCGATGTCGACGCCGTCGAGCACGGGGAAGAAGCGCACGAGCAAGTCACGAAGCGAGCCGGCGGTGACCGGCTGGGTGCGGCCGTCGTCGTCGGTCGCCGAGTTCCAGCGGTACGGCACGCCGCGGCCGCCGAACGCGATGCGGTCGTCGGCGGTGCGCTGCGCGTACATGTAGACGTGCGCGAAATCGCCAAGCACCTCGCGGCCCTCCCAGCCGATGTGCTGCCACTGCCCCTCGCTGAGCGGCTCGGTCGCGATGAGCGACGAGTTCATCGGCAGCCACTCGCGGTGCAGCCCGCGCAGCCCTGCGGTGAAGCCCTCGGTCGCGCGAATCACGGCCCCCGCGTGCACGGTACCGGTGGCGGTCACGGCTTCGCCGGGCCGAATCTCATCAACACGCGTGCCCTCGTAGATTTCGACCCCGAGCTTGGCGACGACCTCGCTCAGCCCGCGGGCGAGCTTCGCGGGATGGATGCGCGCGGTGTGGGGCGACCAGAGCGCGCCGAGCGTGCCGGCCACGTTGATGCGCTCCTTCGCCGCGGTGGCGTCGAGTCGCTGCCAGCCGCCAATGCCGTCCCACGACTCGTCGTCGGCGAGCATCCCCTCGAGCCGCGCGAGTTGCGCGGGCGCATAGGCGACCTCGTGGTCGCCACCCTTGACGATGTCGGCGTCGATGCCCTCGGCGGCCGCGACGCGAATCACCTCGTCGACGGTCGCGTTCATCGCGAGTTGGAAGTCGCGCGCCGCTTCGCGCCCGTGCGTCGACACGTACTGGTTGATGCCACCGGTCACCGAGTTGGTGAGCCAGCCGCCGTTGCGGCCCGACGCCCCGAACCCGCAGAAGCGCGCCTCGAGAATCGCGATGCGCGCATCCGGCTTCGCCTGTTTGAGGTAGTAGGCGGTCCACAGGCCGGTATACCCACCACCAACGATCGCGACGTCAACGTCGAGATCACCCTCGACCCCGGGCCGCGGCACGGGCGTGCCCAGATCAGTCCACCAGTGCGAGACGTTGCCGTTGATCATGGGCCCGGGCCCCCTACTCCCCCAGCGTGCGGGTCAGGTATTGGTTCGCGAAGACGCGGTTGGGGTCGACGTCGTTGCGCAGGGCGACGAAGTCGTCGAAGCGTGGGTAGAGCTCGCGCAGTTCGTCGGCGCGCAGCGTGTGCAGCTTGCCCCAGTGCGGGCGGCCGCCGGCGGCCTGCAGCACCTCTTCGACGGCGCCGAAGAACTCGAGGTGCGGCTCGCGCACGTACTGGTGCACCGAGATGTACATGGATTCGCGCTGGTACGCGGTCGACAGCGGCACCTCGTCGGCGCCGGCGCAGCGCACCTCGATCGGGAACGAGACGTTCCAGTCGTTCGCGTCAATGAGCTGCTGAATCTCGCGCACGACCTCGGGGCCGTCCTCGAGCGGCACGGCGTACTCCATTTCGTTGAAGCGCACGCGCCGCTGGCTCACGAACACGCCGTGCGAGTCGTCGACGTAGTGGCGGCGGCCCATGAGCGACGCCGAGAACTGGTTGATCTTCGGCACGACGCCGGGCACGACCGAGCCGAGCGACGCGACGAGCTGGTGCGCCCAGTTCTGCACGACCTCTTCGTCGACGAACTTCGCGAGCGCGGTCTGCGGGGCGAACGACTCATCGGGCTCTTCGCCGGGCGCGAGTCGGCGGTTCGTCTTCACGAGCGCGGTGTCGGCGTGTGGAAACCAGAAGAACTCGACGTGGTCGTTCGAGCGGGCGCGCTCGATGAAGCTTTCGACGACCTCGTCCATCGGCATGGCGTCCTCGCTCGCGGCGACGCGGAACGCCGGCACGCACTGGATGCCCACCTCGAGCACGACGCCGAGCGCGCCGAGGCCGAGGCGCGCGAACTCGAACAGGTCGGGATGCGTGCGCTCGTCGCAGTACACGATCGAGCCGTCGGCGAGCACCATGCGCAGCGACTTCACCATTTCGGCCAGGCCCGAGAAGCCGAGGCCGGTGCCGTGCGTGCCGGTCGAGATCGCGCCGGCGATGGTCTGCGCGTCGATGTCGCCCTGGTTCGCGAGCGCGAGGTCGTACGGGCCGAGCAGCTTCGGCAGTTCGTGCAGCTTCGTGCCGGCGCGGAAGGTCGCGACGTTCGTGTCAGGGTTCACCGAGACGAGCCCGCGGTAGTCGTCGAAGTGCAGGCGCAGGCCCTCGGTCGTCGCGATGTCGTTGAACGAGTGCCCCGAGCCGACCGACTTGATCTTCAGGCCCGAGCCCGACGCACCGATGACCAGCGCCTTCACGGCGGTCTCGCTCGTCGGTCCAGCGACGAGCGTCGAGGTCTCGGTGACGCCACCCGACCAGTTGCGCCAGGCGTTGGGCCGACGCTTCGGCTTCGCGGTCTCGTCAGCGCTCATAGGTACGCGAATCCCTCTCCTCGATACGTCTTCCAGAATTGTTCGATTATTCCACCCTTTACCACGGCGAAATCGGTGATGCGTTCAGCGAGTTCGCCAGCTTTTACGTGCCGCAGCCATACACGATCTCCAATTTCGAGCCCGCGGGCCGCGTGGCCGGTGATGGGCGTCTGCACCTCACCGGCGCCCTCCTCGTGCAGGTAGTGCAGCCCCCGCGGCCAGTCGATGACGGGCAGGCGGTCGGCCCCGGGCTTGCCGGATGCGCTCCAGCCGCCGCCGTGCAGGGTCACGATCTCGGCGGTCGGCTTGCGCACGACGTCGAGGCCAAAGAACGCGGCCGCCTCGTGCTGAAACCCGCGGAATCGGTCAAACGAGGCCGGCGAGAACAGGCCGCTGCCCGCAGCGATCTCGGTCACCGAGGGGTCGGCCGAGGTCGACTCGAGCGAGCCGGTGCCGCCGCCGTTGACGAACTCGAGCTCGCCGACGACGTCGCGCACGGCCGCAACCATCTCGCCCCGGCGCCGCGGCACATCCGCCAGCGACTGCTGCCGAATCACCCGGATCGCGGCGCCACGTGGGGTGTGCGCCGCATCCGGGAGGCCCGCGACCTGCGACTCGTAGGCCATCAAGCCGACGAGCTGCACTCCCTTTCGTGCCTTCACCGTGCGGGCGAAGGCGGCCGCCTGCGCGGCCTCGCGGATGCTCGAGCGGAAGACGCCGTAGTGCAGGTGGCCGCGCAGCAGGGGCTTCGCCGGCCACCAGCTCATATCGCCCTCCATCGCGACGCGAAGCACGCCCGGCCCAGGCGCGACGGCGTCAAAGAAGTCGAGGTGCTCCACCGCGTCGATCATGAGCGTGATGCGCTCACGCAGCTGCGCGTCCGAGCGCAACTCGCGTAGCGCATCCCGGTTCGTCGTCGGATAGCCGAGCACAACATCCTCGTGCCCGTCGCGCGCGAGCATGATCGCCTCGGGCAGCGTGAAGGCAAGGATGCCGCGAAAGCCCGGGTGCTCGAGCACACGCTCGAGCGCGGCCCGGGTGCGCAAAGATTTCGACGCGACGCGGATGGGCATGCCGCCGGCGCGCTGCGCCATCGCCAAAATGTTGCGGTCGAACGCCTCGAGGTCAATAACCCCGCAGGGCGCGGGCAGCGACGCGGCCGCCCGCCGCACAGATGCGCGCACGGCTAGTTGCTCTCGGCGGCAATCCGCTCATGATGCCGGATGACCTCCGCGATGATGAAGCCGAGAAACTTCTCGGCGAACTCGGGGTCAAGGTCAGCGTCGTGCGCGAGCTGGCGCAGGCGCGCGACCTGCTGTTGCTCGCGGGCGGGGTCGCTTGCAGGCAGTTCGTTCGCGGCCTTGAGCTCGCCCACCTGCTGCGTGCAGCGGAAGCGTTCGGCGAGGATCGAAATGAGCGCCGAGTCGATGTTGTCGATCGACTTACGGATGCGCCCGAGCTCTTCGAGGGCCTGTTGTTGCTGCGCTGCTGACACCATGCTCACGATGGTATCGGCATCCGGCAGCTACTCGGACGGCGCGTCGGCGAGCACTTGTGCCGACGATGACATGCCGAGGCGAGAGGCGCCAGCCTCGATCATCTTCAGCGCATCTTCGTAGGTGCGCACGCCGCCCGAGGCCTTCACGCCGAGGCGGTCGCCGACCGTCGCGCGCATGAGGCGCACGGCCTCAACCGACGCGCCGCCGGCCTTGTGGAAGCCGGTTGACGTCTTCACGAAGTCGGCGCCGGCAGCCTCGGCCGCCTGGCACGCGGCAACAATCTCGGCGTCGGTGAGCGCGGCCGATTCGATGATCACCTTGAGCAGCGTCGGCGCGGGTACCGCCCGGCGTACGGCCTCGATGTCGGCCTTGACGAGCTCGGGGTTGCCCGCCTTGAGCTGCCCAATGTCGATGACCATGTCGATCTCGTCGGCACCCTCGGTCACGGCCTTCGCGGCCTCGACGGCCTTGATGTTCGAGTGGTGCTTGCCCGAGGGGAAGCCGACGACGGTGCAGATCTTCGGGCCCGCAGCATCCGCCACCTCGGTCTCGACGTCAGGGTCGAGCCCGGCCGACCACGCGCCGCCGACGGGCAGCATGTTCGGCGAGACGCAGATCGAGAAGGTGCCGAGTTCGGCGGCCTCGCGGTAGAGCGCGATGACGTCGTCGTTCGTCGCGTCGGTGGCGAGCAGCGTGTGGTCAATGTACTTGGCGAGTTCCGCACGGTTCATGTCGCTAGTCTCCCACGCGTGCATCGAGACCGGCCCGCACCTCGGGCCACTCCTGCTCAAGAATCGAAAACACGACGGTCGACCGCTTCGAGCCGTCGGCGCGCGGGCGATCCTCGCGGAGGATGCCGTCGAGGTGCGCGCCGAGCTTCGTCACGGCCGCCCGCGAGCGATCGTTGAGGTTGTCGACCTCGAATACGACCCGGTGCGCGCCGCCGTCGAACGCCGCCGAGAGCATCGCCCGCTTCGCCTCGGGGTTCACGGTCGTGCCCCACACGTCGGGGCTGTATGCGGTGTAGCCGATGACCACCGATTCGCGCCGGTAGTCGGCGTTGTAGAACGAGGTGGTGCCTACCGCGCGGCCGTCGAAGCGCACGAGGTAGGTGCGCGACTCGTCGCCACTCGGGCGGTAGCCGTCGAACCACTCGGCGAACGAGTCGTGGTTGCGAAACGCCGCGACACCGCCGCCGAAGCCGCCCGCGAAGACGTCCTCGCGCCACAGCGCGGGCGCGAGTTCCTCGAGCCCAGCCTGGTCGATCGGCTCGAGCCGCACGCGGGTGCCCTCGAGCGTGGCGGCGCGCTCCGGCAACTGCATGGCTACTCGCCCTGCCAGACGACGTCGAACGGGGTGTTCGCCGAGATCGCACGCTGGATGCCCGCGGTCACGAAGTCCTTCGCCGCGTCGACCGCGTCGTGGAGCGACTTGCCCTGCGCGAGGCCCGCCGAGACGGCGGTCGCGAGCGAGTCACCGGCACCCGAGACGCCGGCGGTGCCGACCTTCGGGCGCGAGTACTCGACGAGCTCCGAGCCGTCCCAAAGCACGTCGACGGCATTGTCGCCGGGGGTCGCGAGGCCGCCCTTCACGAGAACGGCCTTCGTGCCGAGCTCGGAGATCTTCTTCGCGGCATCACCAAGGCCGGCGACGGTGTCGATCTCGTCGACGCCCGCGAGCGTGCAGGTCTCGAAGTAGTTCGGGGTGATCACGTCGACGATTGGGAGGATCTCGGCGCGCAGCGCGTTATCGATGTCGAGCGCCGCGCCGGGCTCCTGGCCCTTGCAGATGAGCACGGGGTCGCAAACGATGTTCGGCAGCTGCGCCGCGGCGAGAATGTCGCGCGTCGTCTCGATGGTCGGCACCGTGCCGAGCATGCCGATCTTCACGGATGCGGGCTGCCAGTCGGCGAGGATGGCCTCGGCCTGGTCGCGCAGCACCTGCGGGTCGATCGGCACGAAACGGTGGTTCCAGCCGTCCTTCGGGTCGAACGAGACGATGCAGGTGAGGGCCGCGGCGCCGTAGACGCCAAGCTGCTGCAGCGTGCGCAGGTCGGCCTGCACTCCCGCGCCGCCAGTGGCTTCCGAACCGGCAATGACAAAGGTGACGGGTGGCGTGGTCATGGAACTTCCTCGACGTTGGGGTGGTGAACGACGTTCATTAGCCTACGCGCGTCACCACCCCACCGCATCCGATCGTTACTTCGCGTCGAGGTGTTCGGGGATGCGCACGGCGACGGTCTGCGCCTCGAGCTTCGCCTTGCGGCGGTGTCGCAGGTGCTGCACACCCGAGATGACGAGCGCCGCGGCGAGCACGAGGTAGAGGCCGATCGTGAATGGCGAGCTCCAGAGCACCGAGACGTCACCCTCCGACACCGCGAGCGCGCGGCGCAGCTCGGTCTCGGCGAGCGGGCCGAGCACCGCGAGCACGGTGATGCCGGCGTAGAGGTAGTGGTTCGGCACGCTGAGCAGCTTCGCCCACACGCCGGCGAGCGACATGTTGATGAACAGCAGCACGAGCAGGCCGATGATCAGCGAGGCGAGCAGCGTCCACACGAGGTCGGCGTTGTTCGTCAGCAGCAGCGGGCCGGGCTGCAGGCCGAACTGCTGGAACGCGGCGAGGATGATCGCGGCGGTCGACGAGACCGGCAGACCGAGCGCGAGCAGGGTACCCATCGCGGTTCCGGTGGTCGCGTTCCCCGCGGCCTCCGGCGCGGCGAGACCGCGGAGCGAACCGGTCGTGCCGAACTCCTTGTCGCCACGACGCTTCGCGAGCGACTTCTCGGTGCCGTACGCGAGGAACGTCGGCACCTCGGAGCCGCCGGCCGGCACGATGCCGAAGGGCAGACCGAAGGCGGTGCCGCGCAGCCAGGCGGGCAGGGCGTAGCGGAAGTCCTTCCAGCCGAGCATCGCGCGGCGCTGCTGGATGGGCTTGACGACGGCCTCGGTGCCCGAGGGGCCGTCGATGCCGATGAAGGTGAGTGCGAGGCCCATGCCGAGGCCGCCACGAACCGCCAGTTTGGTGACCTGGTGAAGCTCGAGGGGCTCGTGCGGCGCGACAGAGCGCTCGAGTCGCCGAGCGACGCCGAGCGGCTTACGACGAACCTCGAGTTTCACGCCGCGATCTGGGATGCGGCGCACAACCCCGTACTCGTCGACCTGCTCAACCGGCTCGCGCTGCACCTCACGCACGCGCCGCACTCGACGCTCTCGGTCGGCGACCGCTGGGAGCGCTCGCTCGACGAACACGAGGCCCTCGTCGCGGCGATTGACGCTCGCGATGAAGGCCTCGCGCGGCAGCTCGCAAGCGACCACATGCGGGCCGCGCGCGAGCTGCGCATCCGGTTGTTGCGGGGGTTGCCCGGTTAGCTCTAGCTAGTCGCCGAGCAGGTTGTGCAGCTCGATGATGTGGTCGCGGGCCGGGCCCGTGCCGATCGCCGAGATGCGGGCGCCCGAGAGTTCCTCGACGGCCTTGACGTAGTCCTGCGCGTTCTTCGGAAGGTCGGCGAAGTTCTTGACGCCCGAGATGTCCTCTTGCCAGCCGGGGAACTCCTCGTAGATCGGCTTGGCGTGGTGCACGTCGGACTGCGACATCGGCATCTCGTCGTAGCGTGTGCCGTCGACGTCGTAGGCGACGCAGACGGGAATCGTGTCGAAGGTCGACAGCACGTCGAGCTTCGTCATGACGATGTCGGTGAAGCCGTTGATGCGCGACGAGTAACGGGCGACGACCGAGTCGAACCAGCCGGTGCGGCGCGGGCGACCCGTGGTGGTGCCGAACTCGCCGCCGCGCTGGCGCAGCTTCTCGCCGACCTCGTCGTCGAGCTCGGTCGGGAACGGGCCCGAGCCGACGCGGGTGATGTACGCCTTCTGGATGCCGACGATGCGATTGATCGCGCGCGGAGAGACACCCGAACCCGTTGCGACGCCGCCGGCCGTGGCCGACGAGGAGGTCACGTACGGATAGGTGCCGTGGTCGATGTCGAGCATCGTGGCCTGGCCGGCCTCGAACACGACGATCTCGTTACGGTCGAGTGCCTCGTGCAGTTCGAGCGCGGTGTCGCCCACCATGGGGCGCAGCCGGTCGGCGTACTGCAGCAGGTTGTCGGTGATCTCGTCGACGCTGAACGCGCGGCGGTTGAACGCCTTCACGAGCAGCTCGTTCTTCTGCACGAGCGCGCCCTCGACCTTCTGGCGCAGGATGTTTTCGTCGAAGAGGTCTTGAATGCGGATGCCCACCCGGGTCATCTTGTCGGCGTAGGTCGGGCCGATGCCGCGGCCGGTCGTGCCGATGCGGCGCTTGCCGAGGAATCGTTCGGTCACTTGGTCGAGCGCGCGGTTGTACTCGGGGATCACGTGGGCGTTGCCCGAAACGCGAAGCTTCGAGGTGTCGACGCCACGCTCGTCGAGGTGCTCGATCTCTTCGAACAGCACGCCGAGGTCGACGACGACGCCGTTGCCGATCACCGGCGTGACGCCCGGCGTGAGGATGCCCGAGGGCAGCAGGTGCAGGGCGTACTTCTCGTCGCCAATGACGACCGTGTGCCCGGCGTTGTTGCCGCCGTTGAACTTGACGACATAGTCAATGCGGCCGCCGAGAAGGTCGGTCGCCTTGCCCTTTCCTTCGTCGCCCCACTGACTACCAATGATTGCTACGCCTGGCATGAGCTCCCTACCCTTTGCTAGCTAACACTTAACTCTACGTCGAGCTAGCCTCGCTCCGCCTCAATCGCGCCGATCGCGCTCGAATCGGCGTCGTTGAGCAGGTCGGTGAGGCGGTCGACTTCGCTCGTCTCGCCGATGGCCCGGGCCGACTCACGCAGCAGGTAGAAGCAGCGCAGCACGCCGCGGTTCGGCTCGTGCGACCACGGCACGGGGCCCTGGCCACGCCAGCCCGCCTTGCGCAGCGCATCCAGCCCTCGGTGGTAGCCGACGCGCGCGAACGCGTAGGCCTGGATGGTCTGGTCGGCCGAGAGCGCGAGGCTCGCGAGCTCCGACCAGGCAAGCGACGATGCGGGATGCTTTTCAACAATCGCCTCGGTCGCCGCCTCGTTGTCGGGGAGGTTGCCGAGGTCGTCGAGAACCTCGGGTTCCTCGGGCAGCAGGGTTTCCGGAATGCCAAGCAGGTTGTCCATGCCGCCCATTATCCCAAGGTTGTATTGACGGTAGGGGAAGTGACCCCAGTGGCAGAATCACGAGCGAGCATCCTTCAACTCGATCTCGGAGGCAGCACCGTGATTCCCACCGACGCACAACTCATTGCCATCGACATGCAACGGGTCTTCCGAGACCCCGACAGTGTGTGGTGCTGCACCGGCTTCGACGCCGCCCTGCGCAACATCGAACGGCTCGCGACCGCCGTCTCGACGCCGCCCATCTTCACCCGCTTCGTGCGCGACCCTGCCGAGGTTGGCACCTGGCGCGAGTACTACGACCGCTGGCCCACCACTCGACTCCCGCCCGACGACCCAGCGTGGGAGCTCGAGATCGGCTCGCTCACCGCATCCGACACCCTCGACGCCCCAACGTTCTCGAAGTGGGGCAACGAACTCGCCCGCCTGCCGATCACGACGCCGCTCATTCTTACTGGCGTCGCCACCGACTGCTGCGTACTCGGCACCGCCCTCGGCGCCATCGATGCGGGCCGCAAGGTCATCGTTGTCACCGACGCGTGCGCCGGCGGCACCGACGACGCGCACATCAAAGCGCTCGAACTCCTCGGCCTGCTCGACCCGCTCATCACACTCGTCACCACCGACGAACTGCTCGCGCAGTAACAAACCGTCGCCCCCTTCCGGGGCGCGTGTACAGTGAACGAACGAGTACACGTGCTCCGGGGTCGGTGAAAATCCGAGCCGGCGGTAAAGTCCGCGACCCGCATCTCACGATGCGGCTGATTCGGTGCAATTCCGAAACCGACGGTTAAAGTCCGGATGGGAGGCGCGCGGTACCTGACGTTCACGAACGTCGAGCAGTGCGTATCCCCGGGGCCAGATCTGGAGGACCCGATGGAGCGCACGAGCCGCGCCTGGCCGCGCTTTGTCGCGCCGGCGGCCCTCGCCGTCGTGCTCCTCACGGTTTGGGAGCTCGCGGTGCGCAGCGGCGTCATCAGCGAGGAGTTCCTGCCCACGCCCAGCGCGCTCGCGGTGCGCTTTTTCACCGAGATCGTCGACGGCCCGCTGCTGCAGTACACCGGCGTCACCCTCGTCGAAGCGCTGCTCGGCACGCTCATCGCGGTGCTCGTGGCGGTGCCCCTCGGCTACCTCATCGCCCGCGTCGTGTGGGTCGACCTCGCGCTCACGCCCTACGTCACGGCGTCACAGGCGATCCCCGCCGTCGCGGTCGCGCCCCTGCTCGCGCTCTGGATCGGCTACGGCCTCACCCCGATCGCCATGCTCTGCGCGGTCGTCGCGTTCTTCCCGATGCTCGTCACGACCATCCTCGGCGTGCGCGCCCTGCCGAGCGACGTCATCGAAGCGGCGCGCCTCGACGGCGCGAACTGGTGGCAGACCCTGCTCTGGGTCGAGGCACCGCTCGCGATGCCGAGCGTGCTCGCGGGCCTCCGCGCCGGCACCGCCCTCTCGATCACCGGCGCCGTCGTCGGCGAATTCACGATGGGCGGCCGCGGCCTCGGCATGCTGCTCACCCTCTTCCGCGACGCGAACGACACCGAGGGCCTGTTCGCGACCCTGATCATGCTCGTGATCCTCGCCGTCGGCCTGTTCACGATTCTGCGCGTGCTGGATACGGTGCTCACCACCCGCTCGCGCGCCCGCTCTGCCGACACCCTCAACTCGCTCGATTCGCTCGACACTGACGAGATTCACCTCGTCCCACCGGCCGAGCCCTCCCCCAAAGGATCCGCGCATGTCTAGGTTCACCCGACTCGTCCGCGCCGCCGCCGTCGCGGCCGCCGCGGCGCTCGCCCTCGCCGGCTGCCAGGGCGTCGCCTCCTCGCCCGACGCGAGCGGCGCATCCGGCGACACCCTCACGGTGGGCCTCACCTACACGCCGAACGTGCAGTTCGCCCCGTTCTATGTGGCCGAAGACCTCGGCTACTTCGACGAGGCCGGCGTCAACGTCGAGCTGCGCCACCACGGCGAGAGCGAGGAGCTGTTCGGCGCGCTCAAGGCCGGCACCGAGCAGCTCGTCTACGCCGGCGGCGACGAGATCACGCAGGCTGCCGCGGGCGGCGTCGACCTGCAGTCGGTCGCAACGCTCTTCAACACCTACCCCGCGGTGCTCATCGTGCCAGAGGACTCCGAGATCACGACGCCCGAGGACCTCAAGGGCCACACCGTCGGCCTGCCCGGCCTCTACGGCCAGACCTACTTCGCGCTGCTTGCGATGCTCGACGAGGCGGGCCTGAGCCAGGACGACGTGGACATCCAAGCCATCGGCTACACGCAGCAGGCCGCGCTCACGGGCGGCCGCGTCGACGCGGTCATGGGCTTCTCGAACAACGACGCCGTGCAGTTCGAGGCGGAGGGCTTCCCGATTCGCACGATCGACGCGGTCGACCCCGCGCATCCAACCCTCGTCGGCCCGGCCGTGGCCGCCGATGCCGCGACAATCGCCGACCGCGGCGACGACGTGCGCAAGGTGCTCGAGGCCGTGCAGCGGGCGATCGAATACATCGCCGAGAACCCCGAAGCGGCCGTCGAGATCACCGCGAAGTACGTGCCGACGCTCACGAGCGACGAGCAGAAGGCGGCCGCGCTCGCGACGCTCGAGGCGACGATTCCGCTCATGGAGCCGCTCGGCGACGCGCCACTGCTCACGAACGACCCCGACACGTGGGCGGCGATGGCCGAGTTCATGTTCTCGTCGGGCCTCATCGACACCGAGGTTGCGCCCGAGTCGCTCTACACGAATGCCCTGCTGTCGAGCGCATAGCGGCACAATAGAGCGAGATGAATGAGCAGTCACCAACGCACGAGCTGAGCACGTGGGGCGTCGGCCCCTGGCAGGGCGAATGGCCCAACGACCCTCGCTACGACCCCGAGTTGCTGGAGCACGGCGACACTCGCAACGTCATCGACCGGTTTCGGTACTGGAAGATGCAGGCGATCGTCGATGACCTCGACACGACGCGGCACCCGTTTCACGTCGCCATCGAGAACTGGCAGCACGACATGAACATCGGCTCGATCGTGCGCAGCGCGAACGCGTTCGGCGCGAACACCGTGCATATCGTCGGCCGCAAGCGGTGGAACCGCCGCGGCGCCATGGTCACCGACCGCTACCAGCACGTCGTGCACCACGAGACGATCGAGGCGTTTGCCGCCTGGGCGCGTGAAGCCGGCATGCCGATCCTCGCCATCGACAACGTGCCCGGCTGCGTGCCGATCGAGACCACCGCGCTGCCCGAGCGCTGCGTGTTCCTCTTCGGGCAGGAGGGGCCGGGGCTCACGCAGGAGGCGGTGGATGCGTCGGAGCAGGTGATTGAGATCACCCAGTTTGGTTCGACTCGCTCGATCAACGCGTCGGCGGCCGCGGCCGTGACGATGCACGACTGGGTGCTGCAGCACGTCTACGGTCGCCGGCCGTAGTTTCGGGGGTTGACGGGGTCGTCTATTCGGCTCCCGGGTCGCCTGTGGGATTGTCGTCGTCCACAGCCGCACGCCGACCATGCCTGCCCGGCCGTCTGCCGGGCTTCACTGGCAGTGTGCTCGACCTCACTCCCCTCTTTGCCGCCAACTTCGGCGTTCTCTCCAACGCGCAGCTGCGGGCCGTGCCGCTCGACAAGGTCGAGGTTCGTCAACTGACCCGCTCGGGGCAACTGACGCAGCTGCGCCGCGGGTGGTGGTCAGGAACTGACCCGCATGCCGACGTAGTGAGCGCCGTCAAGGCGGGCGGTGTGCTCACCGGCCCATCGGCGCTGAAACTTCACGGCGCCTGGACGCCCGAGGGCCTCGGCGTCAACGTGCGCGCGGCGCGCGACGACCGCATCAAAGTCACAACCGACCTCACCACGCACCGACTGCGCGGCGAGGCGGCTCGCCCATGCGATACCGCCTGCGACTCGGCACTCGTCGCGCTGTTCGTCACCATGCTCGACTTCCCCGCCGACACTGCGACTGTGCTCGCCGACTCGCTGGTGCAGCAGGGCATCTTGAGCGAAGCCCAGATCGAGCGCGCTGCCTTGCTCACCGGCCCTCGCGGTCAGGAGGTGCTCGCGCGATTCGATGCGAGCGCGGAGTCCGGCACCGAGACGCTGGTGCGACTCTGGCTGCGCTCGCATCACATTCGCTATCGCACGCAGGTCGAGATTGGCGAGGTCGGTCGCGTGGACTTCCTCGTCGGCAAGTCGCTCATCATCGAGGTCGACAGCAAATCGCACCACACGTCTGAGGAGGCGTATCAGAACGACCGCACCCGCGATCTCGCGCTCACCAGCCTCGGCTACCGCGTGATTCGCGTGACCTACGAGGACGTCGTCTCGCGGCTCGACGAGGTCGGACAGAGCATTCTGAGCCTCGTGCGTGATGGCGTGCACCGGCGCGGGCCCAATTCGGGCGAGGGCACCGAGGCTGCGTGACCCAGCTGTCCCATATACGCGACAGAAGGGATATATACCCCTCCGGCCCGTATATGGGACAGCTGGGTCAACGCGGGCTACTGCGTTGGTGTGGCGGAGGGCGTTGCGGCCGCCTCGTCGGTCACCGAGAAGCAGACGTAGTTGCGCTCGCCGGCGGCCCAGTCTTCCTCGAGAGGCCAGCGCACCTGCAGTTCGGTGATGTCGCTCGGGTAGTCGTCGAGGCCCTCGCACGCGAGCACGGCCCAGTCCGCGAGCGCGTCATCGCCGGGCCAGTCGGCACCGGCGTCGACGTAGTCGGTCACGTCGACCGTGCCGAACACCTCGGCGGCGTGCGGCTGCGAGCACGGCACCTCGTCAAACTCGAGCTGCCAGGCATCGTCGAACTCGGCGACGCACGTGCCCGCCTCGGCCTCGAAGATGCTCGGCGTCTCGGTGGGGGTCGGCGTCGGCGAGGCCTCGGGCACGCCGAGCGGTCGCCAGAGCCAGCCGACGGCGGCACCCACGAGCAGCACCACCACGGCGGCGGCGATCGCGATGCCGCGCCGGCCTGCGGTCACGGTTACGACTCGGCGAGGCCGAGGTCGTCGAGCCCGATCGCGTAGCGGTACGGGTAGCCCGCTTCCTCGATGCGCTCACCCGCGCCGGTCGCGCGGTCGACGATGGTGCAGACGCCGACGACGGTCGCCCCGGCCTTCTCGAGCGCGGCGGCGGCGGCGAGCGGCGAGCCGCCGGTCGTCGAGGTGTCCTCGAGCACGACGACGCGCTTGCCGTCGACGTCGGGCCCCTCGACCTGCTTGCCGCGGCCGTGGTCCTTCGGCTCCTTGCGCACGACGAACGCGTTGATCGGCGCGCCCTGCGCGACCGACTGGTGCAGCACCGCGTTCGCGAGCGGGTCGGCGCCCATTGTCAGGCCGCCCACCGCATCCGGCTCGAACTCGGCGACGAGGTCGATCAGCACCTGGCCGATCAGCGGCGCAGCGCGGTGGTCAAGCGAAAGCTTGCGCAGATCGATGTAATAGCTCGCCTTCTTGCCGCTCGTGAGGGTGAAGTCCCCGTGGAAAACGGCCTCGTCGGAGATGAGCTGAATGAGCTGAGTACGCGCGTCGGTCACGTGACCAAGCGTACCGGCCAAGGCCGATACGGTAGAGCCATGCGCATCGCCACGTGGAACGTCAACTCCATCCGCACCCGCAAGGGCCGCGTCGTCGACTACCTCCAGCACGCCGACATCGACGTGCTCGCGATGCAAGAAATTAAGTGCAAGCCCGAGCAGTTCCCCTACGAGGAGTTCGAGCAGGCGGGCTACGAGGTCATCGCCTACGGCAAGAACCAGTGGAACGGCGTCGCCTTCGCTTCGCGCCTGCCGATCGAGGAGGTCGTGCACGACTTCGCCGACATGCCGGGCTTCGGCAAGCCGCTCGACGACGGCTCGCTGCCCATCGAGGCCCGCGCGCTCGGCGTCACGATCGAGGGTGTGCGCCTCTGGTCGCTCTACGTGCCGAACGGCCGCGAGATCGACAACCCGCACTATCCCTACAAGCTCGAGTGGCTCGCGGCGCTGCGCCGCTCGGTGGCAGTGCGCCGCGACTCGCACCCGGGCGAGCCGCTCGCGATCATGGGCGACTTCAACATCGCGCCCGAAGATCACGACGTGTGGAGCATGGAGTTCTTCGAGGGCCGCACCCACGTCACGAAGCCCGAGCGCGACGCATTTCAGGCGTTCCTCGACGACGGGCTCATCGACGCGCTGCGCAGCCGTGGCGTCGAGGGCTACACCTACTGGGACTACCAGCAGCTTCGGTTCCCCCGTAACGAGGGCATGCGCATCGACTTCATCCTCGGTACGCCCGAGTTCGACGAGCTCGTCGTCGACGCCTGGATCGCGCGCGACGAGCGCAAGGGCGACGGCCCGAGCGACCACGTGCCCGTCGTGGTTGAGCTCGACATCGACACCGCACTCGACGACGACGCCCCGATGATCTTCTAGCGCGCTTGGCCGATCTGCGCTCATCCGTCGCGGTGATGCGCCGACGGCCCGCGCCCGCTTGGATAGTTCCATGACCATGCCACTGTTGCCGCCGATCGGGAATTCCCCGGGGTTCGAGGAGCCGCGCGAGGCTCCCCGCGCCGCGCCCGCCGCACCGGCCACACCCGCACCTGCCCCCGCTGCTTCGCCTGCGCCCGCTGCGCCCGCTCCGGGCCCGCTGCCGTCGCCGGATGGCCGCCACCACGTCGTGGCACAGGCACGCGTCGTGCCCTGGTCGGCCGATGCTCCGGCCGACACGAACGGAGAGCTGCCCGCGCCGCATCCGGTCACCACGAACTCGTCGACGACATCGGCAGGCCCCGTCGCGACCAATGCGCGGCCCGCCGCGAGCGCATCCGCCGCCGCATCCCCAACTCAGCCTGCGCAGGCGAGCAAGCCGGCGCCCACCAGCAAGCGCCGCGGTGTCGGCCTGCCCGCCCTCATCGGCATCGGCGTCGTCGGGCTCGTACTCGGCGCGGGCGCGGTGTACGGCATCCAGGCCCTGAACCAGCCGTCGGCGCTCGCAGGCATCCCCGCAAAGTGCTCGCTCGGCGAGGGCAACTACGAGCTCAGCGACAGCGAGCTCGTGGTGCACGCGCCGGCCGCGGTGTCGGACGCCGGCCGGTTTGCCGGCGACGGCGCCTGCGTGCTCTACGAACTCGGCGCCGAACCCGAGGGGCAGACCTACGTCGACTACCTCGCGACGCTCGAGGAGCCCGCCACGATCGGCGGCTTTACGGTGCACCTCGACCCCGAATCCGGCGAGCTGAAGGTGGCGCAGTCATGACCGAATCGACCACGACGCGCCGCTTCGGCGTGCTCGGCATGACCATCGCCGCGGTTGCCGGCATCGCGGTGGGCGCGGGTGTCAGCGTTGGCATCGGCGCATTCACCGGCCCGAACACCGACTCCGAGCGCCTCGCGAGCGCGGTGCGCGGCTGCACCGCCGAACCGGGCAGCGAGGCCGACGTCGCGAACTTCACCACCGTCACCGACGCGAACCACCTCGAGTACGTCGCCGATGGCGAGGTCGAGGGTGGCGAGGGCAACGCCCACTACGCGAACATGTCGTGCCTGCTCTCGAGCGTCGGCGTCGGCGCGCTCGAGTTCCCGGCGATCCTGCAGGGCCCGTACGACCTCAGCTTCGAGACCGAGCTCGCGACAGCCACCGTCACGGGCGACGACTTCGACAGCGCGACCCTGACGATCGACCTGCACTAGCAGTCGCGCGCGAGCGCCGCATCCGCAATGTCATAGGCGAGGTGCACGCGCTCGTCGTTGTCCTGGTTGATCTCGGAGGCGGTCCAGAACACCGTCACCTGCCGCAGCCCGTCCGGACTCGACAGCGTGAGCGCGCGGTAGCCGAGGCCCGAACCCAGGTGGCCGTAGACCATCCCGGGCTCGCCGATCTGCACGCCGATGGTGCCGAGGTCGTCCTCGATCACACTGCCCGAGCCGTCGTCGGGCGCGTCTGGCCAGCTGGCGGGGATGCTCGGGCTCGGGGCGGCCGCGACCCCTTCCGTCAAGGTCGGGGTCGCCGTCGCGTTCGGCGCGATCGTCGGATCGACCTGCTCGGAGTTGATCATCGTCGCGTCGCTGGCCGGGCACTTGTCTTCGCGCGCCTGGATGCCGAGGCCATAGCCCTCGTCGTTGAGCCGCAGCATGTAGCCGACGAGCTGCGGGGGCAGCACCTGCCCGGTGAGGAGCGCGCGCATGAACGTGTTCACGTCGGCGGGGGTCGACACGACGGCGCCGGCGCCGTTCCAGAGCGACGCATCCTGCTTCGTCACGTCGATCGAAAGGCCCGACTCGACGACGTAGCCGTGCAGCGAGTTCGACGGCATCGAAGCGCCGTCGGGGATGCTCGTGTTGACGAGGCCGAGCGGTGTCGTGATGCGGGTGGCGAGCTCCTCGTCGAGCGAGTTGCCGGTGATTTCCTCGAGCAGCATCGTGAGCACGACGTAGTTCGAATTCGAGTACTCCCAGCTGGTGCCCGGGTCGAAGCGCCACTGCTGGCTGAGGGCGAGGTCGACGAGTTCCTGCTGCGTGCGACCGTTGTCGAGCACGTTGAGGATCTGCGTTGGGTCGCCGAGCGCGAGTGCCTCGACGTAGTCGGGCATGCCCGAGGTGTGCTGCAGCAGCTGCTCGACGGTGACCTCGCGCCCGCCGACGACGCCCGGCAACACGTCCTGAACGTCGGTGTCGAGCGTGAGCTCGCCCTCGTCGACGAGCTGGAGGATCATCGTCGCGACCATGGGCTTCGTCACGCTCGCGACGCGCGAGGTGTTGCTCGCGCTCGCCGGCAACTCGCTGTTGCTCGACTGCACGCCGACCGCGCTCGTCCAGACCTCGTCGCCATCGCGCACCTCGATGGTCACGGCGGGAGCGCCAGCGTCGGTGAGCTGGTTCATAAGGGCGGTGAGGTCGTCGGTTTCGAAGCTCGCCGACTCGGTGGGGCGCAGCGGCACGGCCGTCGGACCGGGCAGCGCCGTGCCGACGCAGGCGGTGAGCGCAAAGACCGCAGCGATGCCGGCCGCGACGGCGGCCCGCCAGGCAAGGTTCGTTCTGCGCATCCCATAAATCGTGCCACGCGCAGGTGAGGTGCGCGTGAACGTCATGCGGCGGAATGTTGCTTCGACGCGAGGCGTTGCGTGACTACGCTTGCACTCGTTCGATTCGAAAGGACTCGCATGTCGACCCCTCGCAATGAGACCACCCGACCGATTCACGGCCTCCTCGCCGACCGTTGGAGCCCCCGCGGTTTCGATTCGAGCTTCGAGCTCGACCGCGAGCAGATGCGCACGCTGTTCGAGGCCGCGCGCTGGTCGCCGTCGGCATTCAACTACCAGCCGTGGGCGTTCATTTCGGGTCGCCGCGGCACCGACACGTTCCAGCACATCCTCGACGGGCTGCTGCCCTTCAACCAGGCGTGGGCCGAGCGCGTTTCGGCGCTCGTGCTGACGCTCGCGCAGGTCGAGCGCGAGGGTGAGCCCGTCCCGACCGCGTACTACGACCTCGGTCAGGCCGTCGCCCACCTCACGTTCCAGGCCGAGGCGCTCGACATTGACGTGCACCAGATGACCGGCTTCGACGTCGCGAAGTTCGAGTTCGAGATTCCCGAGGGCTACGAGATCGTCACCGCGGTCGCGCTCGGCCGCTTCGTCGACTCGGAGGAGATCCCCGAGAAGGTCCGCGAGCGCGACGCCGCTCCCCGCGCCCGTAAACCCATCGAAGAATTCGTCCTAGTCCGCGACTAAAAGCAGTTGAGTGGTCGGTTTTTGTAGTTCTGGCGGTGCCAGAACTACAAAAACCGACCACTCAACTGCTTGAGGGCACTACCGGACGGTGTCGAGCTGGAGGGAGTTGTGGTCCGAGGCGACGCGCACCTTGACGGTATCGCCGTCGTGCACCTCTCCCGCCAGGATCGCCCGGGCGAGCCGGTCGTCGATCTCGTGCTGCATCAGGCGACGCAGCGGTCGGGCGCCGTAGATCGGGTCGTAGCCGCGCTCGGCGAGCCACTCGCGCGCATCCTCGTCGACGTCGATGCGCAGTCGACGCTCGGCGAGCCGGGCCTCGAGGGTGCGGATGTTGAAGCCGACGATGCGGGCGAGCTGGTCGCTCGAGAGGGCGTCGAACACGACGATCTCGTCGAGGCGGTTGAGGAACTCGGGCTTGAACGCCTTGCGCACCACGCCGAGCACCTCCTCGCGCTGCTGCTCGGGGCTGAGCTGCGGGTCGATGAGGAACTGCGAGCCGAGGTTCGAGGTCAGGATCAGGATCGTGTTCCGGAAGTCGACCGTGCGGCCCTGGCCGTCGGTCAGGCGACCGTCGTCGAGCACCTGCAGCAGCACATCGAATACCTCGGGATGCGCCTTCTCGATCTCGTCGAACAGCACGACCGAGTACGGGCGTCGCCGCACGGCCTCGGTGAGTTGGCCGCCCTGCTCGTAGCCGACGTATCCCGGAGGGGCACCGACGAGCCGCGAAACCGAGTGCTTCTCGCCGTACTCCGACATGTCGATGCGCACCATGGCGTGCTCGTCGTCGAAGAGCAGCTCGGCGAGCGCCTTCGCGAGCTCGGTCTTGCCCACGCCCGTGGGGCCGAGGAACATAAACGAGCCGGTCGGCTTCGTCGGGTCGGACACCCCGGCCCGCGAACGACGAATCGCATCCGAGACCGCCTTGACCGCCGCATCCTGCCCGACGACCCGCTCGTGCAGTTCGTCCTCGAGGTGCAGCAGCTTCTCGCGCTCCGACTGCATGAGCCGACCGACGGGAATGCCCGTCCACGCGGCCACGACCTCGGCGATGTCCTCCTCCGTAACTTGGTCGTTCACCATGCGCGCCTCGTTCTGCTCGGCGGCCTCGGCCTGCGCCACCTGGCGCTCGAGTTCGGGGATCTCGCCGTAGAGCACGCGGCTCGCGAGCTCGAGGTTACCCTCGCGCTGCGCCCGGTCGGCCCGGATGCGCGCATCGTCCAGTTTCGACTTGAGGTCACCGACGCGGTTCAGATCGCTGCGCTCGGCGTCCCAGCGCGCCTGCAGCGCGTCGAGCTCAGCCTGTCGGGCGGCGATGTCTTCGCGCAGCTTCGCGAGTCGCTCCTTCGACGCGTCGTCGTGCTCTTTCTTCAGCGCGAACTCCTCGAGCTTCATGCGCTCGAGCTGCCGCTTGAGCTGGTCGAGCTCGAGCGGCGACGAGTCGATCTCCATCCGCAACCGCGACGCAGCCTCATCGATGAGGTCGATGGCCTTGTCGGGCAGTTGACGGGAGGGGATGTAGCGGTTCGAGAGGGATGCCGCGGCAACGAGCGCCCCGTCGCTGATCGCGACCTTGTGGTGCGCTTCGTACCGCTCCTTGAGCCCGCGCAGGATCGCGATCGTGTCTTCGACGCTCGGCTCGTCGACGTAGACCTGCTGGAAGCGACGTTCGAGCGCTGAGTCCTTCTCAATGAACTCGCGGTACTCGTCGAGGGTCGTCGCGCCGATGAGACGCAGCTCACCGCGCGCGAGCATCGGCTTGAGCATGTTCGCCGCCGAGACGCTCGATTCGCCGCCACCGGCACCCATGAGCGTGTGCAGCTCGTCAATAAAGGTGATGATGCGGCCTTCGCTCGAGACGATCTCGTCGAGCACCGCCTTCATTCGCTCCTCGAAGTCGCCGCGGTACTTCGCGCCGGCGAGGATCGCCGACATGTCCAGCGAGATGACGTCCTTCTCTTTCAGCGACTCGGGCACGTCGCCAGCGACGATGCGCCGGGCGAGCCCTTCGACAACGGCGGTCTTGCCGACACCGGGTTCGCCGATGAGCACGGGGTTGTTCTTGGTGCGGCGCGTGAGCACCTGGCTGATGCGCCGAATCTCACTGTCTCGACCGATCACGGGGTCGAGCTTGCCGGCGCGAGCGATGTCGGTGAGGTTGACACCGAAGCGTTCGAGGGCTGACTGGCTTTCCTCATCGGGAGCCTGTGCGCCTTGCATGTTGGCCATTAGTGTCTCCTTTCGCTGATCTGAATCACAACTTGAGCGTACTTGACTCAAGTTTACGACTTTGTCCAGGCCGCGCAAGCATTTGAGCTGAGATTTTCCTGCGCAACACGCCCACACATCAAGGAAACCCTGCCACCTCGTTAACCTCCTGTTAACCTAGTGTTCAAGCAGCGGTCATCACTGCTCCTGTTGCGAACCCGCAACAGCCCAAACATCTGCCAAATGGCAGCCAGAAATAGGAGGCGACAACAATGGCTGAAATCATCGGCAAGATTGGTCGCGAATCTGGCGGCTTTCGAGTTGTGTTCGACATCGATTCACAGTTCGGTCGCCGCGAGCTCTGGCGCGCGATTAGTGACCGTGACGCCCTCGCATCGTGGCTTGGAACGTTCTCGCACGACCTCGTGGCGGGTAACCACTTCACTGTGGAGTACCTTAACGATTCGCACTACGACATCGAGGGCAAGGTGCTCGAGTTCGAGCCGCTACGCGCCCTCGACTACGAGTGGAAGTTCGGGAGCTACCCGGCCTCGAACGTTCGCTTCGACCTCGAGAACGGCCTCGTCGGCGGCACGCATCTGCGACTGACAGTGTCGGGGCTCGACGAAGACGACGTCGTGCGCGCGGCATCGACCTGGCACGCCCAGCTCGAGTTCCTGCGCCTGTTCCTCAATGAAATCCCCGTGCCGGCCTACGCGCTGCGCTTCCGCCGCGATGAGCTTCTCGCCGCGTACGACCAGCAGGTGCGCAACTTCGGCACCGCGCTGACCGACAGCGACGCCGCGTCGCCGAGCACGCCAGCGCACCGAAACCCCATGGTCTCGGTGCTCCACGCGCACTCGTACCTCGCGTAGCGCCTGAGCCACGACCCGGTGGGCGTCGCAGCACTTGCTGCGGCGCCCACCGTTCGTTTCCGGCTCGAGGCCAGGCGGATGCGCGAGGCTAGTGGCGCGCAGAGCGCTCGGTGAGCCGGCGCACGGCCAGCGCGGGAATCGTGAGCCAGTCGGGTCGGTGCCGGGCCTCGTAGATTACTTCGTAGACGGCCTTGTCGAGTTCGTACGCGATGAGCACGGCCTCGAGGTCGGCCTCGCCCGGCGCATCCTCACCCGCCTCGACCGCGTCGAGCGCGACGAGGCCGTCGGTGTATCCCTGCAAGAAGGAGGCGCGAGCTGAGTCGGCCCAGGCCCGCGCGACCTCGCGCCCCGCGCGCACCGACAGCGCGCCCGAGACGTAGTCGAACGAGCGGAGCATGCCGGCGAGGTCGCGCTGCGGCACGTCGGGTGAGTTGCGCTCGGCGAGCGGGCGCAGCGGCTCGCCCTCGAAGTCGAGCAGCACCCAGCCGCGGTCGGGCACCGCGAGCACCTGGCCGAGATGGAAATCGCCGTGGATGCGCTGCAGCAGCGGCCAATTCGCGCGGCGCGCCCGCTCATAGACGTCGTCGACCGACTGCACGAGCGACTCGAGCTCGGGCAGCGCCTCGACCGCGAGGCCGAAGCGCGCGCGCATCTGCTCGACCGCGGCATCGACGTCGTCCTGCTCCGGCTCGACGACCGGCATGACGCGACCGAGCGTCGTGTGTACCTCGGCCGTCGCCGCGCCGAGCGACTGCGCGAGCTGCGAGAAGTCCTCGCCCGACTCGGCGGCCCGCAGCGCGACGCGCCACGCGTCCTCGACGCCCGCGAAGAACTCCTGCGCAAACGCGAAGTGCCCCGAGAGCCGACCGAGCTGCGGGTCTGACCACGAGCCCGAGACCTGCCCGAACGTTGGCGGCACGCGCAGCGAGCCGGCCGCCGCGAGCGCGGTCTGCAGCGTCACGTCGGGATTGTCGCCGCCGTGCAGGGTGCGGAAAACCTTGATGATGAGTGGCACGGCGGGCTCGCCGCCGTCGTCGCGCAGCTCGCAAATAATCGAGGTGTTCGACTGCTCGCCGCCGAGCACGCGCGACGACGCAAAGCGGTGCGCCCGCGCACCCGGCATCGGCTGGCCGTACGCCTCGACCGCGCTGTCACCGGCGCCGATCGAGCTGCCCTCGTCGGCGACGAGCGACATCAGGGCGCGCGTGAACGCGGGGTCGTGCGGGCCGTCAACGAGCGCCGCGCGGTCTCCGTGCTCGGTCGCCGCGCCGATGTAGCCGAGCGGCTCGACCGCGGCGTCGATGTCGCGCACGACAAGCGGCACCTGGTAGGTCTGCGCGTGCTCGAGCGCGGCGTCGCGCACGAGGGCGACGGTGATGAGTCGCACGCCGGAGTCGTGCTCCGACGCGCTCAGTTGGTAGCTGCCAAGCAGCTCGAGCCGCTCGGGTCGGGCGTCGCCCGCGAACCACCGCTGGTTCGGCAACCAATCGCTGAGCAGATCCAGAACTTCAGACATAGATGGTCCTCACTCGTGTGACGTGCACTGCCCAGCGTAGTTGGCGAGTCCGAGCGCGACCGTCGAACCGGGGAGTGTTGCCGCGGCGCATCCTGGAATATGCTCATCGCTATGGCACTGCCACAGGTCTGCGTCACCTATTTACTGCGCGATGGCGCGCAGGGAACCGAGGTGCTGCTCGGACACAAGAAGCGCGGGCTCGGCTTCTCGAAGATCGTCGGCCTCGGCGGCAAACTCAAGTTCGGCGAGCACCCCCGGGTGGCGGCCGTGCGCGAGATCGAAGAGGAGGCGAACCTCTTCGTCGACCCGAACCAGCTGCGGCACGTTGCGCTGCTCACCTACATCTTCGGCAGTAAGCCGGCGCTCTCGCAGGAGTCGTGGGTGTACCTCTGCCGCGATTGGATCGGCGAACCAGCCGAGTCCTCCGAGATCGCGCCCGTGTGGTTCCCGCTCAGCGACCTGCCGCTCGACAACATGTGGTCGGATGCCCAGTACTGGCTGCCGCGAGCGCTGCGCGGCCAGTTCATCCGCGCGAGCTACATCTTCGGCAACGACCTCAACACGGCGGTCGCCTCGGACGACCCCGACACAGGGCTGCCGCGCCTGCCGCCGCCCGGCACCGTCGACTAGCGGGTCGTTGCCGTCACGGTGAACTTGCTCGTGCGCGCGAGCTGCCGCGTGGGTCCGACGATGCGCTCGAGGTGCTCGCGGTGGCGCAGGTGCGAGTTGAACACTGTGACGAGGGTGCCGCCCGGCCGCAGCATGCGCCGCGCCGCGCGGAAGAGCTCGTTTGCCATGCCCTTCTCGACGTCGCGCCCCTCGTGGAACGGCGGGTTGAGCAGTACGAGGTCGCAGCTCGCATCGTCGATTCCGGCGCCCGCGTCGCCGCGTACCACCGTGATGCGCCCGTCGAGCCCGTTCGCGGCGGCGGTTGCGGCGGCGGATGCGCAGGCCGCCCAGCTGCGGTCGGTCGCGATCACCTCAGCGTCGGGCAGCCGCTTCGCGAGCCAGGCGGCGAGGAGACCCGTGCCACAGCCGAGGTCGACGGCCCGTCTCGCGTCGAGGTCATCGACGTCGAGCGCCTCGATGAGGGCGCGGGTGCCGATGTCGTAGCCGGTGCCCGCGAACGCGGCGCCATGGGCTGCGACGGTGAGGTCGAGGTCGTCGATGCGCGCCTCGCGCGGGTAGCTCAGTTCGGCGGCGGGCTTTGGCTCGGTGCCGACGATCGCGCGCGCCTTGCGCAGGCCGCGCGTGGCCCGCACCTGGGCGAAGTGGCGCTCGAACTGCTCGTTCATCGAGCGGGTGAGGTGCTTCTCGCGCCCGGCGAGCATGAGCGCGACGCCCGGCGCCGCCTTCGCCGCGACGGTTTCGGCGATCTCGTCGAGCTCAGCGAGCGACTTCGGCAGCAGGCCGAGCACGAGTTCCGCGCCGTCGAACAGCTCACCGTCGAGCTCGGCACACTCGGTGATGGCCGCGTGCTCGAACACGTCGCGCGCCTCGGGGCTCACGCCGGCGTCGCTGAAGACCCGGATGCTCGGGCGCGCCTCGCCCGGCAGCTCGGCGAGGGCGCGGGCGAAGTCGAGCTGCGCATCCTCGACGATCGCGACGGTGCGCGGGAGGTCTTCGAGCTGGGTGACCCCGAGCTCGTGCAGGACGACGTCAACTTCCGGTGCACTCATTGCAGCATCCTGTCACGCTGCGAGCCCCGACGTGCCGAGGCGATGGGGGCCGCGCGACTTCATAGTCCGTTAACTGGGCCCCGTAGCATGGACGGAGTTTCCGTATCCCGTCGCTTTACTGCGCGACGCTGGGACTCGGATCCGCGACAAACCAGGAGAACACGTGAAGATCGCAATTCTCGGTGGCGACGGCTTCTGCGGCTGGCCCACTGCCCTGCACCTGTCGAACGCAGGCCACGACGTTGTCATTGTCGACAACCTCTCGCGCCGCCGTATCGACGAAGAGCTCGGCGCGAACTCGCTGACCCCCATCGCCCCCATCGAGGAGCGTCTCGCGGTGTGGAAGGACGTTTCGGGCAAGGACGTCACGTTCAAGAACATCGACGTCGCGCAGGACTACGACGCCCTGCTGCAGCTCATCGTCGACGAGGAGCTCGAGGCGATCGTGCACTTCGCCGAGCAGCGCGCCGCGCCGTACTCGATGAAGTCGCCGTGGCACAAGCGCTACACCGTCGACAACAACGTCAACGCAACGAACAACGTGCTCACCGCGATCGTCGAGTCCGGTCGCGACGTGCACCTCGTGCACCTCGGCACCATGGGCGTCTACGGCTACGGCACCGCCGGCATGAAGATTCCCGAGGGCTACCTCAGCGTCGAGGTCGTCAGCGATGAGGACGAGAACGGCAACAAGGTCGAAGAACACCGCGTCAGCCAGGAGATTCTCTACCCGACCAACCCGGGCTCGGTGTACCACCTCACCAAGGTGCTCGACCAGAATATGTTCGCGTACTTCGCGAAGAACGACCAGCTGCGCATCACCGACCTGCACCAGGGCATCGTGTGGGGCACGAACACCGCCGAGACCGCCCTCGACGAGCGCCTCATCAACCGCTTCGACTACGACGGCGACTACGGCACGGTGCTCAACCGCTTCCTCATGCAGGCGGCCGTCGGCTACCCGCTCACAGTGCACGGCACAGGCGGCCAGACCCGCGCGTTCATCCATATTCAGGACACGGTGCGCTGCATCGAGATCGCGCTCACGAACCCGCCGAAGCGCGGCGACCGCGTCATGATCTTCAACCAAATGACCGAGACGCACCGTGTGCGCGACCTCGCCGAGCTCATCGCGAAGATTGCGGATGCTCGGGTCGAGAACGTGCCGAACCCGCGCAACGAGGCGGCCGAGAACGAGCTGCACGTGCGCAACGACACGTTCCTCGACCTTGGCCTCAACCCGACCAAGCTCGCCGAAGGCCTGCTGCTCGAGGTCACCGACATCGCGCGCAACTACGCCGACCGCGCCGACCTGTCGAAGGTGCCGGCCACCTCGCTCTGGACGCAGAACCAGCACGCGGGCGTGCCCGCGTCGGTCGCCGCCGACACCAAGTAGGCGTCGGTATGCGGATCGCGCTGTTTACGGAGGTCTTCCTGCCGAAGATCGACGGCGTGGTCACTCGGGTGCTACGCACCATCGAGCAGCTGCGCGATCTCGGGCACGAGGTGCTCGTGTTCGCGCCCGGCAACGCGCCCTCGAACTATGCGCAGCACCGAGTCGTGCACGTGAACTCGGTGCCGATGCGCCCTTGGTACCCCGAGGTCAAGGTCGGCATCCCGACGCCGAACATTGCGCGCCAGATGGAGGAGTTCGCGCCACACGTCGTGCACCTGGTCAACCCCGTCGCGCTCGCCGCGTATGGCGCGCTGAGCGCGGCGCGGCGCGATCTGCCGATGCTCGCGAGCTTCCACACCGACACCCCGAAGTACGCGGATGCGCTCGGGCTCGGTGCGATCCGCAAGGCCGGCACCTCGTACATCCGCAAGATCCACAACCTCGCCGAGGTGAACCTCTGCACCTCGCCGCAGATGGTGGAGCGGGCACAAGCGCTCGACTTCGAGCGGGTCGATCTGTGGCCAAAGGCGATCGACACCGACTCCTACCGGCCCGACAACGCGTCGCTCGAGACCCGCAGCATCCTCACCGACGGGCATCCAGACGACAAGCTCATGGTCTACGTCGGTCGCATGTCGAAAGAGAAGAACCTGCGCGCCCTGCTCGAGCCGATTCGCCGACTCGGCGCTGAGGGCGTGCGGCTCGCCATGGTCGGATCGGGCCCCGATCGCGACGAGCTTGAGCGCGACTTCGCCGGCACGAACACGGTGTTCACCGGCTACATGTCCGGCGCCGCGCTCGCGTCGGCGTTCGCATCGGCTGACGTCTTTGCGTTCCCCTCAACCACCGAAACGCTCGGCTTCGTTGCCCTCGAGTCGATGGCGTCGGGCGTACCCGTCGTCGGGGCACGAGCCGGCGGCATCCCGTTCGCCGTGCCCGAGGGGGTCGGCGGCCTACTGTTTAATCCCGACTCGGCCGTGGACTTCGAGACCCAGCTGCGGCGCCTGCTGTTTGACGACGAGCTGCGCAAGCAGATGGGACGGCAGGCGCGCGAGGAGGCGCTGCGCAGCTCGTGGCGTTCGGCGACCGAGTCGCTCGTCGACTTCTACGAGCTCGCGATCGACCGCCACTGGCGGCGCGCCAACACGCTGTCGACGTACTCGCGACCCATGCGCTTGTTCGGCAAGCCCCTCCCCCGGCCCACCGACCTGCCGGCCGGGCTGACGCACCGCGACTAGCGCATCCGTACATCCCAGGGCCGACATCTCGCGCGCCAGCGGTTGATTTTGCATCGGCGCCGCGCCCGAACGGTCACGAGGCGCGCTCAGGTTCTTTTAAGCTGTGACGCATGAACATCAAACTTCGCCGCCTCGCCGTCATCCCCATGATCGGCGCCGCCCTCGCCCTTACCGCCTGCTCGGGTGCCGCTGAGCGCCCGACCGCCGACGAGCTCAAGTCCACCATTGAAGAAGAGCTCGGCAGCACGACGACCGGCCTCGACGCCGAGACGCAGGACGCGTTCCTCGACTGCATCTCGCAGGGCCTCGTCGACTCCGACCTCTCGGACGACCTGCTCGCCAAGGCAGCCAACAACGAGTACGGCACCGACGAAGAGCGCGCCGAGTTCGAGGCCGTCGTGACCGACGTCTCAACCTCCTGCGTCGACGAGACCATCAACTAGTCACGCCGGGCGCCGCGAGCGGCGCGACGCGTTAGTCGTGCCGCTCGTGGCCCACCATGAACTTGTCGATCTGAGCTGACGTTGCCGTGAGCTTCGGGTCGTGATCGAGATAGTGCTTCGTCTCGCGGGCAATGAGGCCCGAGAGGATGAGCAGGCCAATGAGATTTGGCAGGGCCATGAGGCCATTCGCGACGTCGGAGAACGACCAGACGATCGACAGTGGGATCGTGCAGCCGACGAACACCACGAGGGTGAAGAGGATGCGGTAGGGATACACGCCCTTCACGCCAACGAGCATCTCGACCGAGCGCTCGCCGTAGTACGCCCAACCGAGGATGGTTGAGAAGGCGAAGAAGGCGATCGCGACGGCCACGATGGCCGAACCAAACGCGCCGAAATGCTGTGCGAACGCCTCGGAGGTCATGAGGCCGGCCTCGCCATTCGCGTTGCCCTGCTGCCAGACGCCGCTCGAGACGATGATGAGGCCGGTGAAGGTGACGACGATGATCGTGTCGATGAAGGTCTGCGTCATCGAGACGAGGCCCTGACGCACCGGGTGGGTCGTCTTGGCCGCGGCTGCGGCGATCGCGGCCGAACCCATGCCCGACTCGTTCGAGAAGATGCCGCGGGCAACGCCCATCTGCAGCACGAGAATCAGCGCCGAGCCGGCAAATACGCCCACCGCCGAGGTGCCGCTGAAGGCCATCGTGAAGATCTGCGCGAACGCCTGCGGCAGGGCCGGGGCGTTGAGCACGAGGATCACGAAGCCGGTGATGATGTAGATCAAAATCATGAGCGGCACGAAGGCCGAGGTGAACGTGCCGATGCGCTTGATGCCGCCGAGCAGCACGAGGCCGACCACGACCGTGAGCACAACACCGGTGACCCAGTGGGGCACGCCGAACGCGCCCTCGACCTGCCCCGCGACCGCGTTGCCCTGCGTGAGGTTACCGATACCGAAGCTCGCAATGAACGCAAAGATCGCAAACCAGTAGGCGAGGAACTTGCCGAACGGGCCCTTGATGCCGCGCTGCAGGTAGTACATCGGGCCGCCCGACTTCTCGCCGCGCTCATCGGTGGTGCGGAACCGCACGCCGAGGAACGCCTCGGCGTACTTCGACGCCATGCCGAGCAGGCCGGTGATCCACATCCAGAACAGCGCGCCCGGGCCGCCGATGGCGATCGCCGTCGCGACGCCGACAATGTTGCCGACGCCGACCGTTGCCGCGAGCGCCGTCGTCAGCGCCTGATACTGCGAGATGTCGCCGCCCTCGGTGTCGTCATTGCGACGAATGATGCCGAGATTAAGCGCGACGCCGAGCTTGCGAAACTGCAAGAAGCGCAGCCGAATGGTGAGGAACAGGCCCGTGCCGAGCAGCAGGGGGATGAGGAACCATGGCCCCCAAACGATGGTCGAAATGTTGTCGAGGATGCTCTGCAACTGGTCCACACGTGCTCCTTCGCCCCTCTTTGCCAGGCTGGTTGTGAGTCATTCGTGGAGCACGAGAGTAGGGGCAGGGAGTATGTCACTCACGCCGGGATGGACCGATGACGAGGTCCGGGAGTTTGTATACGAGTACGCGCGGCAGCCGTGGGGCACGCGGCGGTCGTGGCTGGTGGAGCAGGGCGTGAGTTGGAACCGGTTCCGACGATGGCGCAGCGCGGTGGAAGACGGGGACCTCGACCGGGGCCTGGTTCCGCGAGAGGGTAGTGCTATGACTACCGAGAACGAACGTCGACAGTTCGTGAACGAGCGGCAACGGCATGCCGCGGAAACCGAGCGCCTGAGGGAGCGGGTGCGGGAGCTGGAGGCGACGAACGAGGCGTTGGGAAAAGCTATCGGGCTCTTGCATCAGTTGAACGCGCAAGAGCCCGACACTGTCGAGACGAACGAGCCGAGGGATTCATTCGGGCCGAGAACGAGCTCGTAACCACGCTCACGACCGTGGTGGGATCGCAGCGGCAAGCGCTGCTGCTGGCGGGGGTGTCGCGGGGGACGTGGCAGTACCGGCAGCGGCCGCGGGCGCGGGTCACGGCCCCGATCCGGCAGGCGGATCGGGCGTATCCGTCGAGGATTAGCGAGACCGATCGTGCACGGATCGAGGAGCGGATCAAGTTGGCGTGGGCCGCGGGTGAGTCGGTGGACTGGGCGTTCGCGACGGCGTGGGACGCTGGCGTGATGCTCGCGTCGCGCAGGAGTTGGTGGCGGGTCGGGGCGAGTATCGAGGACCAGGTGTTGCGGCCGAGCCCGCCGAAGAAGACCAGCCATCGGGGGCCGCGTGCCGCGCCCGTGCTCACCGCGACCGGGCCTGGGCAGGTGTGGTCGTGGGACATCACGGATCTGTACTCGCCGTGGCGGGGAACGAGCTACAAGGCGTACAAGATCATTGATGTGTTCTCCCGCGAGATCATGGGGTATCGAGTCGAGCGTCGCGAGGCGGACCACCTCGCGGTCGAGTTGTTCGAGGACGCGATCCGTGAGCACGGCGCCCCGCGGGTCGTGCATGCGGATAACGGGGCCACGATGACTTCGACCGTGTTGCGGGACCTGCTGCGCGGGCATGGTGCCGCGCTCACGTTTAACCGGCCGTATGTGTCGAACGATAACCCGTTCAGCGAGGCCGCGTTCAAGACGATGAAGTATCGGCCCGGGTATCCCCGGATCTTTGCCACGTTGGAGGACGCGCGTGCCTATGTTGCTGGCTACGTGGGTTGGTACAACACGAGCCACAAGCACACGGGGATCGCGTTGTTTTCCCCGGCCGAGGTCGGTGACGGTTCCTGGGAACGCAAATGGGAGATCCGGGACCGGGCGCTCCAGGCGTATTACGACCGGCATCCAGCGCGCTTCGCTCGCCGGCCCCGCACCCCGTCACCCGCCACGCTGGTCGGGATCAACCACCGGAAACCACAAACCGACCAACAACCATCCCGGTGACTCAACACAGCTTGACAACGAGCGCGCGGCGTCATTCTTCAGCAAAAGTGGCCGTTGCCGTTCACTGAGAACGGTCATTGGGCTCACAGCATATACGCAGCGAACGGTGATTTACGGCGCCCTGTTAGGAAACGAACAAGGCGAGTGCGGCCGTGCCGATACAGAGCACCCCGCCGAGAACGGCCGTCAGTTTCCATGGTCCGAGCACCAGTCCCATGGCGGCCATGGTGGTGTACCCACCACGCTCGTACCACTTCAGATTCGGGTCGTACTCCGGCTCCCGTGAGCCCGACATCGCGCACCTCCGGACTAACTTGGCGCCGACGCTACGCCGTTGTCCCGGACCTCGCCGCTAAACGAGGCGACGATCTAGTCACACATTCGGAACGTTTCGCCTCCAGGCATGCCGTAGCGCTTGCCCGTGTAGCCGCCATCGTTGGAGTACGGGATCTCGGGGCCATAGGGCACGCAGGTCGAGCCACCGGAATCCGAGGAGTCGCTGGGCGGCGAGACGGGCTCGGGGGCCGGTTCTTCTACCGGTGGTTCCACCCACTCCTGCTCGGGCGCGGGCTCAACTTCGGTGCCGGAACCATAGTTTTCCTCCGGAGTGACAGTTTCAACATCCGCCGAGTCGGTGTCCGTCACGTCTTCGGTTTCGACGGGAGGAACCTCTTCAACGACCGACCATCGCTCGACCAGCAGATCATCGTTTGCGTCATCTCGCGATCGCACCGCGTCGAAGAGCGCACCCGTTAGGCTCTCCGATGAATCCTCAAGATCGTTGCGTTTTGTTGACAGGTAGTCGCTTGCGGATGCTGCTGCGAACGTCGTGTTCAAGAGGTCACCAACGTGCTCTGGTGACAGCTTGCTCGCAAGATGTTCGTGCTCATTCAGGGCCGTGGCGGCCGCGACTATGGTGTCAACTTCACCGCCTTCCACGGCCGACAGGTCGATGTCTGCAGCAGCAATTGCAGCATCGACCTGGCTTGCGATAGTGCAGTCAATGTTGCTCGAGAAGAGACCGATTTGGGCCCTTTCTGCAGATTCCGGGCTCTTCGGACATTCGGTGGGGTCATGGGGTGAGTCCGCCGGCGGCGAGGAGCATTCGTAGGCGGTAGTTCTCGCGGTTGCGGAAGCCGCGAGCGAGGCGACGATGCAGCTCGATGATCCCGTTGATTGCTTCGGTGCCGCCGTTGTTTGCTCGGCTGGTGGTGAAGTAGGCGAGGAACGCTGAGCGCCAGCGTCGCAGGGTGCGGCCGAGGCGTGCGATCTCGGGGATCGGACAGGTGTGGAACGACTCGACGACCTTCTCGGCGATCTGTCGCCCCTCAGCGAGGTCCTTCTGGTGATAGGCCGAGCGAAGTTGCTGCGCGCACTGCCATGCGACGAACACCTCGTCGTGGGCCGGGTTCGCCTCGATGGCTGCGGTCAGGCGCGCCCACTGCTTGTCGGTGAGGTTCTCAGCCCCGGCGCGGAGGATGGTCTGGATCCCGTAGAGCGGATCACCTTTCCGACCGCGATGGCCGAGAGTGTCTTGCTGGACCCGACGGCGAACCTCGTCGACCGCGACGGTGCCGAGCTTGACGACATGGAACGCGTCCAGCACGGCGGTGGCATCTTGCAGTTTGTCGTCGATCGCGGTCTTGTAACCGGCGAACGGATCCAGCGCCGCGACCTTCACCTGCTCGCGGAATGCGTCGCCACGTGCGCTGAGCCAGGTCGCGTAGGCCTTCCCCGACCTGCCCGGCACGAGGTCCAACAGCCGGGCCCGCGTCTTCCCGGTGCTGTCGCGGGTGAGGTCGACCATCCCGGTCAGCTCTTTCGGACCGCGCTTGCGCGGGTCGACGTGATGCCAGATGTGCTCGTCAACGCCCAGCGTTGTCACGTTCTCGAACCGGGACTCATCGGCCGCGAGCTTCACAAGCTCCGGCTCGACGGCCCGCCACACCGTCTTCCACGACGTGCCCAGCTGGCGACGCAATCCTTCGATCGTGGCGTGTTCGCGACGCAGCTGACCGACTGCCCAGACGACCGCGCGTCGGGTGAGTGCCCCACGCGGGGCGACAAGAGACGGCAGCTGTTCCACGAACGTCTGTCGTGCACAGCCCGACTCGTCGCACCGCCAGACTCGCTGCCGCCACACGATTCGCACCCGTGTCATGCCGGGCACGTCATGAAGCAGCCGGCGGCGACGTCCACGGCCGGTCGCCACGGTCCCGCACGACGGGCAACCGGCAGGCGCCGCAGGACTCGAGACCGTCACGATCAGTAGTCCGTTGCGGCGGTCCACGTGCTCGACATGGACGCCGTCGAGGCCGAGCAGGAGGTCGCAGCGGGAACACGGGTCAGTGGCAGAGCGCGCGTCAGCGCACCCCGAAGTAGGGTGAAGCACGTCGAGGTCCTCGTAATGGATCAGGTGGTTAGCGCTTCTGATCCTCGGGGACCTCGACCCCTACCCGTCGAACCTCACCCGGCGAGCCCTACCCCCACCGAATGTCCGAAGAGCCAGATTCCGAGGCAACAAGTACTTCGTTGTAGAACCGATCATTCGGCTCAAACAGGACAGGTAGGCCGAGGCCCTCTGCTGCGATCTGCGCGTTTACCAGTTCACCGTCGAGAAAAACGGCTGCAAGCGTTCGGTCGTAGGGGTCAAGGACGACCTCGTCATAAGCGAGTTCGATTCTGGTGCCACGGGGAAGCAGGTGTTCGAGGAAGTCAGTCGCCTCAGGTCCAAGGCATTGAACCGGCAAGTCTGGGTCCTTGGTCTCAGGAGTATCGATGTTCAACAGACGTACACGCACCTCTTCGCCGTCGCGCGTGACGTCGATAGTGTCGCCATCGACTACGCGAACGACCCGCGCGGAGTCCAGGTCACCGCCACTTCCACCGCCAGTGATACCTTGCACCGCGGCCCGGACGACGACCGTTCCGACAACTGCCGCAATTGACCAAGTAACAACCTTGCCGACCGTCGCAGTACCTGCTGAATGCGCCGCGCCCATTGCCCGCGCCCTTTCTTGGAACCAGATCGGCGCGATGAGCGACCCTGGTTGGCGCGCCGACCAACCAGGGACTACTTGAGTTAGCAGCTACGCCGTGAGCACGGTGAGGCGGGTCGTCGCTTCGAGGTCGCGGATCTCGTCGAGAGCCGACTGCGGCACATCGCCCGAGGCGTCGGTGACCACGTAGCCCTGCTGGCCACGGGTGGCGAGCTGCTGACGGTCGATGTTGACGCCGTGGTTGCCGAGCACCGAGTTGACCGACGACATGACGCCCGGCACGTTCTGGTGCAGGTGCAACAGGCGCGAGCCATGCGTGAGCGGCTCGAGCGAGATCTCGGGCAGGTTCACCGACATGTAGGTCGAGCCACCGCGCACGTAGTCGCGGAACTTGCCGGCGACGAAGCGGCCGATGTCTTGCTGCGCCTCGGCGGTCGAGCCACCGATGTGCGGGGTGAGCAGCACGTTCGGGATGTTCTGGAGCACCGACTCGAAGGGATCGCCCGCCTTCTTCGGCTCGACGGGGTAGACGTCGAGACCGGCGCCGGCGATGTGGCCCGAGAGCAGGTTGTCGCGCAGCGCCTCGAGGTCGACCACGTGGCCGCGCGAGAGGTTGAGGAAGATGGTGCGGGGGCGCATCATCGCGAAAGTCTCGGCGTTGAACATGTTCGTGTTCTCGACGCGACCGTCGACGTGCACCGAAACCGTCTCGACAGTGTTGAGCAGCTCCTCGAGCGAGTTGCAGCGCACCGCATTGCCGAGCGCGAGGCGGTCGACGGCGTCATAGAAGTAGACGCGCATGCCGAGCGACTCCGCGAGCACCGAGAGCTGCGAGCCGATGTTGCCGTAGCCGATGATGCCGAGCGTGCGCCCGCGCACCTCGTGCGAGCCCTTCGCCGTCTTGTCCCACAGCCCGTTGTGCATGTTGCGGGTGTGGTCACCGAGGTGACGAGCGAGGTTGATGATCTCGCCGATCGCGAGCTCAACGACCGAGCGGGTGTTCGAGTACGGCGCGTTGAAGGCGGCGACCGAGGCATCGGCGGCGGCCTCCAGGTCGATCTGGTTGACGCCGATCGAGAAGGCACCCACCGAAAGCAGCTTCGGCGCACTCTCGAGCACGCGTCGCGTCACGTGGGTCTTCGAGCGGATGCCGAGCAGCTCGACGTCCTGCACCGCCTCGATCAGCTCCGACTCGTCGAGTGCGCCCTTGCGGGTTTCCACCTCGATCCCTTCGGATTCGAGCAGCTTGACGGCGTCGACGTGGATGTTTTCGAGGAGCAGCGCTTTCACTCGGTCAATTCTAGCGATCCCGAGGCGGATGCGGTGGCTTAGTCGACCACGAGGGTCACGTGCTGCGTCGCGTCGCCACGATGCTCGTTGTTCGCGCTGAGAGTCATCTCGAATGAGAACTCGACGAGCGTGTCGTCTCCAACGCGAACCACACCTCACTCGTATCCATGACGTAGTGCTGCTTGATCGCCTCGATAGCAATGCTCACGTCGATGGAGTCGGCATCGTTGAGCCACTCCTCATAGTCGAGTTCGTCGCGAACGTCGGGGACCCCCGGCGTCATGTCCGGTCAACACTTCGCTGCGGCTCGCCAACTCGACGCAAATGTCGCTGATCCGGCTGTTGAAGACCCCGCCACGAGGGCGGGCGCGAGCGCCCACCATGCCCTCCTCGCGCATCCCCATGCGCGACTTCGTACTTGGCCGGAAAACCTAGACTGCCGTCGCCGCCGCTGCGGCCTCAGCAGCCTTCGGCAGCGCCGCCGCGATCGCGTCCATCGCCTCGTCGTCGTGCGCGGCCGAGAGGAACCAAGCCTCGAAGATGCTCGGGGGCAGGCTCACGCCGCCGTCGAGCATCGCGTGGAAGAACGCCGGGTAGCGCCACGACTCCTGGCGCTTCACCTCGTCCTCATTGAGCGGCGCGGGGTTGCCGAACTCGTCGGTGCCACTCCAGCCGAGGGCCGCGCCGTCGCCGAACTTGAACGAGAACAGGTTGCGCACGCGGCCGACCGCGTGCGGCAGGCCGACGCGGTTCAGCTCGGTGTGCACGAGGTCGATGACCCGGGCCGCGGCGAGGTCGATCTTCTCGTACACGGCGGGGTCGGCGAGGCGCAGCGTCGCAATGCCCGCGGCGACGGCGACCGGGTTGCCCGAGAGCGTGCCAGCCTGGTACACCGGACCGGTCGGCGCGAGGTGCGCCATGAGCTCGTGCGAGGCGCCGAGCGCCGCGACGGGCATGCCGCCGCCGATGACCTTGCCGAAGGTGAAGATGTCGGGGGTCCAGCCGCCCGTCTCCGAGTCCTGCTGCTCGCGGCCCCACCAGCCGGCGGGGCCCGTGCGGAAGCCCGTGAGCACCTCGTCGCAGATGAGCAGCGCACCCTGCTCGTGGCAGAGGGCAGCGAGCGAGCGGTTGAAGCCGGGCAGCGGCGGCACGACGCCCATGTTCGCGGGCGAGGCCTCGGTGATCACCGCGGCGATCTGCCCCTCGTGCTCGGCGAACGCGGCGCGCACGGCCTCGATGTCGTTGTACGGCACGACGATGGTCTGCGAGGCGATCGCCTCGGGCACGCCGGCCGAGCCGGGCAGCGCGAGCGTCGCAAGGCCCGAGCCAGCGGCCGCGAGCAGCCCATCCGAGTGCCCGTGGTAGCAACCCGCGAACTTGATCACGAGGTCGCGGCCGGTCGCGCCGCGCGCGAGGCGAATCGCGGTCATCGTCGCCTCGGTGCCGGTCGACACGAGGCGCACCTCGTCGATGGCGGGGATGCGGTGGATGATCTCCTCGGCCAGCTCGACCTCGCCGGTCGCGGGGCCGCCCGGGCACATCATCCGCGAGGCCGTCTCGGTGACGGCTGCCACCACATCCGGGTGGGAGTGGCCGAGCAGCATTGGGCCCCAGCCGCAGATGAGGTCGACGCGGCGGTTGCCCTCGACGTCGGTGAGCCAGGCGCCCTGCGCCGACGCCGTGAACGGGGGCACGCCGCCAACCGACCCGAAGGCGCGCACGGGCGAGTTGACGCCGCCCGGCGTGAGGCTCCGGGCGCGGTCGAACCAGTCCTGGTTCGTGGTCGGCTCAGTCGTGGTCATCGTGCTCCTTGGGCCGTGCGGATTCGGCGCGCGTAGTCGGTCGCGTAGTAGGTGAGGATGCCGTCGGCGCCGGCGCGCTTGATCGACAGCAGGGCTTCGTCGATCATGCGATCGCGATCAATCCAGCCGTTCGCGGCGGCCGCCTCGATCATCGCGTACTCGCCCGAGACCTGGTAGGCCCACACGGGCACGATCGACTCAGCCGCAACATCCGCAAGCACATCAAGATACATCGTGGCGGGCTTCACCATGACGATGTCGGCGCCCTCCTCGATGTCGAGCAGCGTCTCGCGCAGGCCCTCGCGGCGGTTCGCCGGATCTTGCTGGTAGGTCTTGCGGTCGCCCTGCAGCTGCGAGTCGACGGCCTCGCGGAACGGCCCGAACAGCGCCGACGCGTACTTCGCCGAGTAGGCGAGCAGAATCGCGTCGTCGTGGCCAGCGACGTCGAGCGCCTCGCGCGCCTCGCCGATCTGGCCGTCCATCATGCCTGACATGCCGATGATCTGCGCGCCGGCCTCGGCCTGCGCGACCGCCATCAGGTTGTAGAGCTCAAGGGTGGCGTCGTTATCGACGCGGCCGCGCTCGTCGAGCACGCCGCAGTGGCCGTGGTCGGTGAACTCGTCGAGGCAGAGGTCGGCCTGCACCGTGATCGCGTCGCCGGCCTCTTCGGCCACGACGCGGATCGCGCGGTTGAGGATGCCCTCGGGGTCGATCGCGCCCGAGCCGGTCGCGTCGCGCTCGGCGGGCACTCCGAAGAGCATGATGCCGCCGACGCCGGCCTCGGCGGCCTCGTTCACAACGCCGCGCACCGAGTCGAGCGTGTGCTGGAACAGGCCGGGCAGCGAGGTGATCGCCTGCGGCTCGTCGATGCCCTCGCGCACGAACACGGGCAGGATGAGCTCGTTCGGGTGGATGTGCGTCTCGCGCACCTGGCGGCGAACGGCCGCGCTCTGGCGCAAGCGGCGGGGTCGAGAGATGGGGAACGTCATGCGAACTCCTGTGAGGTAGTGGGATCGGCGCCGAGCGCGCGGGCGGTGGCGTCGAGGAGTGATTCTGCCGTGGGTTGCTGCGATTCCGCGGCGACGGTGAGGCCGTGGGCGCGCAGGTCGGCGGTGGTTTGTGGGCCGATCGAGACGATGCGGGTGTCGGGGTGGGCGCGCAGCTGGTCGGCGATGGCGATGCCGACCGAGCCGCTGGTGACGAGCACGGCGTGCACACGACCCGCCGCGAGCGCGTCGGCCGCCTTGGGTGCGAGCGGCCGGGTCGCCGTGACGTAGGCGGTCACGACGTCGACCGCGTAGCCGCGGGCGGTGAGGCCCTCAAACACGGTCGGATGCGCGCGATTCGAGTTCGGCAGCAGCACGCGGCCGGGCCCGGTCTCGGGCCATTCGGCGACGAGGCCCGCGGCCGACTCGTCCGTGGGCACAAAGTCGCAGCCGACGTCGGCGTCGCGCAAGGCGAGCGCGGTGGCGCGGCCGACCGACGCGACGCGCGTGCCCGCAGCGAGTGGGAAGGCGTCGGCGGCGCGCACCACGCCGACCGCGCGCGGCGAGGTGACCACGAGCCAGTCGTAGGCGGCGCCCCGCAGCCCGGCCAGCGCATCCTGCAGCCGCTCGAGCTCGTCGCCCTCGGGCGCTCGAAACTCGAGCGCCTTCGACACGAATGCCTCGCCGCCGCGCTCGCGCACGAGCGCGGCGCAGCGGTGCGCGAGGTCACCCGCGCCGGGAATCAGGATGCCGGTGCCGGCCAAGCTCACAGCGTCAGGTCACCGACCCCGCGCTCGAACAGTCGCTGCACGAGGCGCTGCGCGAGCTCGAGCCCGGCGCCGCTCGCGACGCTGCGGCTCGCGACGGGGTCGAGCGGCAGCTTCGTGCGGGGCACGGGCACGCCGCCGGATGCGGTGATGGCCGACACCTGGTTCGGGTCGCGGTCGTCGTAGACGGCGGCGTGCAACTGTAGCTCGCCGCCGACGAACTCGCCGTGTACGCCAACGGGCGCCTGGCAGCCGGCGTCGAGGCCCGCGAGCACGGCCCGCTCGGCCTCGACCGCAAGTCGCGTGGCGGGGTCATCGAGTTCGACGAGCCCGTCGAGGTCGAATCCCTCGCGCACCTCGACCGCGAGCGCGCCCTGGCCGGGAGCGTTCGGGAAGTCGACGAGGTCGAAGCGCTCGGTGATCTGCCCCGTGCGCTCGTAACGTGAGAGGCCGGCCGCGGCGAGCACGACGGCGTCGAGCTCGCCCGAGGTGACGAAGCCGATGCGGGTGTCGATGTTGCCGCGAATGTCGCGGATGTCGAGGTCGGGGCGCACCCGGCGCAGCTGCGCCACGCGCCGCGGCGAGCCGGTGCCGACCTTCGCGCCCTCGGGCAGCTGCGCGAGCGTCAGGCCGTCGCGGGCGACGAGCGCGTCTCGGGCGTCCTCACGGCTCGGATGCGCGGCGAGCACGAGGCCGGGCGCCGGCGCGGTCGGGAGGTCTTTGAGCGAGTGCACGGCGATGTCGACGTCGCCGTCGCGCAGGGCCTCACGCAGCTCGGTCGCGAACACGCCGCGGCCGCCAAGCACCCGGAGCGAGGCGCGGTTGACGTCACCGTGGGTGGTCACCGTGACGATCTCGACCTCCCGGCCCGAGAGCTCGGCGAGGCGCTCGGCGGTCTGCGTCGTCTGCGCCACCGCGAGCTTCGAACCCCGCGTGCCGATGCGCAGCGGGGTCACGGCTGCAGGCCAGCGACGGCCGGGCGGAAGCCGAGGCGCTCGTTCTCGCAGCAGCCCGCACGGCACACGTCGTACCAGGGGCCGAGGTCGGTGCGACGGGGTCGCTCGGCCTTCGGCGTGCCCTTGATGCGCTCCTCGACGAGGTCGATCAGTCCCGAAACGTAGGCGGGGTGAACGCCGGGGGTCGGGGTGCGACGGAAGGCGAGCTCGGCCTCCTCGGCCGACTCCTTCGCCTCGTTGTCGAGGTCCCAGAGCACTTCCATGTGGTCGCTGACGAAGCCGAGCGGCACGACGATGACGGCCTTGCGACCCCGCTCGGGCAGGCCCTCGATGACGTCGTTGATGTCGGGCTCGAGCCACGGCTGGCTCGCTGGGCCCGAGCGCGACTGGTAGACGAGTTGCCAGTTGAGCTCGACGCCGCCCTCGCCGCGCTCGGCGAGCGCCTGCACCACATCGGCGACGACGACCTCGGCAACCGCGAGATGCTGCGCCGCGTAGGCGCCGCCCTCACCGAAGCTGCGGGTGTCGGGGCCCGACTTGTTCGCGTCGCTCGTCGGCACCGAGTGCGTCGTGAAGAGCACCTCGACATCGGCGAGCGCGAGCTCGTGGTGCTCGGCACGCAGCGAATCGATCGCCTCGAGCACGCCGTCGTCGAACGGCTGCACGAAGCCGGGGTGGTCGAAGAACTGGCCGACCTTGTCGATCTCGAGCTCACCCTGCAGGCCGGTCGCCTCGAGCGCATCCGCGAAGTCTTCGCGGTACTGGCGGCACGAGGAGTACGACGAGTACGCGCTCGTCGCGAGCGCGATGAGCTTGGATGCGCCGGTCTCGCGGGCCGCGGCCAACGCGTCGGTGACGTAGGGCTCCCAGTTGCGGTTGCCCCAGAACACCGGCAGGTTCAACCCGCGGCGCGCGATCTCGGCCTCGAGCGCCACCTTGAGCTGGCGGTTCTGTTCGTTGATCGGGCTCACACCACCGTAGTGGCGGTAGTGCACGGCGACCTCTTCGAGGCGCTCGTCCGGGATCCCCCGGCCCGAGGTGACGTTGCGGAGGAACGGAATGACGTCGTCCTGCGACTCCGGCCCGCCGAAGGAGGCGAGCAGGATGCCGTCGTACTCGGTCGGCGTCTCGACCCAGGGGGCGCCGCCGCAGGCCGCGGGGGTCGCGGCCGACACGACCGCGCCGGGCGCGAGCGGCGCATCCTTCGCCGGGGCAGCCTTGCCGAGCGTGCGGCCGATGTTCTCTGCGGTCATGCGCCAGCCTCGCTCTCGAAGCGAAGCACGAGCGGCAGTTCGCTCGCGGGCACGCGGCGGCCGGCGTAGAACGGCACTTCTTCGCGCACGTGGCGGCGCGCCTCGGTGTAGCGCAGGTCGCGCATCATGTCGACGAGGTCGGTCAGCTCGTCAGCCTCGAACGAGAGCATCCACTCGTAGTCGCTGATCGCAAACGAGGCGATGGTGTTCGCGAGCACGTTCTTGAACGCCGCGCCGCGGATGCCGTGGTCGCGCAGCATCACGCTGCGCTCCTCGTCGGGCAGGAGGTACCACTCGTGCGAGCGCACGAACGGATAGATTGTGATCCACTTCGCCGGCTCCTTGCCGAGCATGTAGGCGGGCGCGTGGCGCTCGTTGAACTCGGCGGCGCGGTGCACACCGGTCACCTGCCAGGTGAGTTCGAGGTCGGCAAACAGCGGCGTCGCGCGGATGCGGCGCACGGCGGCCTGGAGTGCTTCGGGGTCTTCGCCATGCAGCCAGACGAGCACGTCGCCGTCATAGCGGAAACCCGAGATGTCGTAGAAGCCGCGGAGCGTCACCTCGGCGTCGGCCGAGCGCTGTACTGCCGCTTCGAGCTGGCTCACCGCGCCGGCGAGATCACCCGGAGCCGAGGTACCAGCGGGACGACGAAAGACCGAATAGTTCGCGTACTGCGTCAGCGGGCCGTGGGCCCCATCCTGTGGAGTTGGCATGCTCCCTAGTCTACGTTCTGTAGTTGCTGCACGACACGGTTCGCGTCGGGGACGACACTCGCGAGGCCGGTGCCCGCGATCCAGGTGCCGATGCAGCGGATATTCGGGGGCAGATCGGCCACCGCATCCTGCAGCTTGGCGCGGGCATTCGCGGCGCCAATGCGGGCCGGCGGCGGGGGCATATGCCACAGCTGCCGCGCATGGTCGACGAGCTGCTCGGCCGCGAGCGGGCTGCCGAGCAGGGCGGATGCGTCAGCGAGCGCCCGCTGCAGGCTCGCATCGTCGGGGTTGGCGTACGACAGCCGCACGACGTGCCGGCCGGGGCCGGTGGCCTCGTCGAGCCACGGCCACTTCGCGGTGACGTGGGTGAGCGCTTTCGCGCGCACGGGGTCGGTGCCGCTCGCGCTCGGGGCGACGAGTAGGCCCGTGCCACGCGGATGCGCGTCGAGCACCGGAGCGTCGAGCAGCAGCGCGACGACCTCGCTCTGCACAGACCGGCCCGCGCGCACGTCGCCAAGGTAGGGAAAGCCGTCGCTCGGTGGCACCGTGATGACGGCCGCGTCGTGCTCGGGCAGTTCGTCGAGCTGCCGCAGCCGGGTGCCGTATTCGAACGCGACGCCGAGGCGCTCGCAGTCGGCGACGAGGGCCGCCACGAGGCGGTGCATGCCGCCGCGCACCGAGCGCACGAGGGCACCGGGCGAGGCCGCCGCGCGACGGTCGCGCACGACGGCGCCGAGCGAGCCGTGCTCGCGCAGCTGCTCGAGCACGCCCGGCAGCAGTGCGTCGACACGCACGAGTTCGGGGTCGAGCGAGTAGACGCCGCGGGTCACGGGCGCGACGAGGCGGTGCAGGATGCGCTCACCATAGCGGGCGCGCACGAGGTCGGCGAGGTTGGCCGCGTCGGCGCCGATACGCGGGTCAAGCAGTGCTTCGTGGGCGACGGCCGCGACGCCCTCCGGCCCGACCGCGGCCTCGAGGCCCGCAGCCTCCGGGCCGGGCGGGAGGCCGAGGAGGCCGCCTTTCGGCTGCGCGTAGGCCTCGCCGTCCTGGTATCCCCACGAGCCAAGCGCACGGGGCTCAACGAGCTCGCCGGTGAGGCCGAGCTCGTCGACGAGCTCGGCGACCGCGCCGCCGCGCACCGCGAAGGCCTCGGCACCGATGTCAATCTGCAGGTTGCCGAGGTTGGCAGGCTGAATCATGCCGCCCGGCGCATCCGCGGCCTCGAGCACCAGCACCTCATGGCCGAACTGCGCGAGCCGGCGCGCGGCGACGAGCCCCGCGACGCCGGCGCCGACGATGGCGACGCGCACGGCTAGGCCTCGAGTCGGCCGTCGCCCGGCAGGGTGTGGATGAACTCGACGAGCTCGGTGAGCACGGTCGCGTCGGTCTCGGGCGGCACGCCGTGGCCGAGGTTCACGATGTGGCCGGGCGCCGCGGCGCCCTGCGCGACGACGTCGCGGGCGTGCGCGTGCAGCACCTCGGCGCCCGCGAACAGGGTCGCCGGGTCGATGTTGCCCTGCACCGGCACGTCACCGCCGAGGCGCTCGATCGCCTCGTCGAGGCGCGTGCGGTCATCGATGCCCTGCACATCGCCGCCAGCCGCGTGCATGTCGGTGAGCAGGTGCGAGGTGCCGACGCCGAAGTGGATGCTGCGCACGCGTTCGCCCTCGGGCGTCACGAACTGCGCGGCGCGGGCGAGCGGCACGGCGCTCGAGGGAGCGACGGCCTGGCCGTACAGCTCGCGCGAGAGCGAGCCGGCCCACGAGTCGAACAGCTGCACGACCGAGGCGCCCGCGAGAATCTGCGTCTCGAGGAACGCCGACGAGAGTTCGGCGATCGCGCCGGCGAGCTCGCTCCACAGCGCGGGCTCGCCGCGCATGAGGGCGCGGGCGCGCAGGTGATCCTTCGAGGGGGCGCCCTCGACGAGGTAGGCCGCGAGCGTAAACGGCGCGCCCGCGAAGCCGATGAGCGGGGTCGAGCCCAGCTCGGCGATGGTCAATTCGACGGCGTCGCGGATCGGCGCAAACAGCTGCGCCTTCGCGTCGTCATCGGCAAGCGCGTCGCGCACCTTCGCGACGAAGCGGGCCACCGCATCCGCGTCGCGCACCGGCTCGGCAAACACGGGCCCCCGGCCCGGCACGATGTCGACATCGATGCCGACGAGCTTGAGCGGCACGACGATGTCGCTGAAGAAGACGGCGGCATCGACGCCGTGGCGGCGCACCGGCTGCAGCGTGATCTCGCTCGCGAGCTCGGGGCGAACGCAGCTGTCGAGCATGTCGACGCCCTTGCGCAGCTCGAGGTATTCGGGCAGCGAACGGCCGGCCTGGCGCATGAACCAGACAGGGAGCGTCTGCGAGCGCAGCCCCCGAGAGGCGCGGACCAGCGGGGAACCCCCGGTGCGGCCGTCGACAAGGGGATGGGATGCGGGCAACTGCGTAACCATGGCTCCAAGTCTGGCATCTCGGCGCCGCTCCCGAACTTTCGTGCCCGAAGCTATGATGAGAGCATCATGCTTGTTTGCCTTTCTGCGAGTCACCGCAGTGCGGGCTTTGCGTTGCTTGAACGGCTCTCGCAAGTTCCCGTGCAGGCCGTCGAGGACAGCACCCGTGAGGTGCCCGGTCTCAACGGCGCCGTCGTGCTCTCGACCTGCAACCGGGTCGAGCTCTACCTCGACGTCGCCTCCGCGGGCGCGATCGACGCGATGTTCGCGCGCCTCGCGACGCTCTCGGGCGTCAACGAAGACCAGCTGCGCGCCCACATGCGCGTGCTCGGCGACACGCACGTGCCCGAGTACCTCTTCTCGGTGTCGTCAGGCCTCGAATCCGTCGCCGTCGGCGAGGGAGAAATCTCGGGCCAGGTGCGCCGCTCACTGCAGCGTGCACGCCAGCAGCAGCTGACGACGGGCGCCCTCGAGGGCGTGTTCCGCATCGCCGCCGAGACGTCGAAGGGCGTCAAGGCGAACACCGACCTCGCCGGCACGGGCCGTTCGCTCGTGAGCCTCGCGCTCGACCTCGCCGGCTCACAGGTGCGTGATTGGGCCACCGCGCGCATCCTGCTCATCGGCACCGGCGCCTACGCAGGCGCTTCGCTCAAGGCCCTCGAGGCCCGCGGCGCCGGCACCGTCGGCGTCTACTCACCCTCGGGCCGCCAGCACACGCTCGGCGAGCGCTACGACGTCACCGAGGTGACGAGCGGCGAGTTTGCCGAAGAGGTGTCGAGCGCCGATGTGATCATCACCTGCTCGACCTCCGACAAGTACGTGCTCGAGCACGGCTTCGTGCGCAACACGCGCCTCGCCGCCGGGCACTCGCAGCGCCAACTCATCATCGACATGGGTATGCCGCGCAACGTCGACCCGCTCGTCGGCAAGCTGCAGGGAGTCGATGTGCTCGACCTCGAGACGATCCGCCTGCACGCGCCCCTCGACGACCTCGACACGACCGACCTCGCCCGCTGCATCGTGGCCCGCGCCGCGCGCGACTTTGAGGACGAGCGCCGGGTGCAGCGCGCATCCGCCCTCATCGCCTCGTTCCGCGAGACCATTCAGGGCCGCGTCGAGCATGAGATCTCGCGCCTCGGCGTCGACGAGACGACCGCCATCGCGATGCGCAAGCTCGGCAACTCGCTGCTCCACGAGCCGACCGTGCGCATCAAGGAGCTCGCCCGCGAACGCCGCAGCGACGAGGCCGTCGACGCGATGCGCGTGCTGTTTGACATCGATGCGCCCGCGGCGCCTGCGACCGGCGCGATCTCGGTGATCGCGCAGCTGCCCGACCGCGTGCCGGCGACCGGCGACGAGCGCGGCGGCTGCCCCGTCGGGCTCGACGAGCAGTAGCGCGGGGCCGTTGCTGGCGGGCCGCTAGGGCACGACGAGCAGCAGCACGCCGTAGGCGGCGATGCCGCCGACGAGGCTGAGCAGCACGCTGTCGCGCCAGAGGTGCAGCGCCGCGGTGACCGCGACGCCAGCGATCGACGGCACCCAGCCCCAGCCTTCCCACGGGGTGTCTTGCAGCATGCCGACGACGAGCACGGCCATGACGCCAACGGGCAGCAGCAGGCCGAGGTCGCGCACGAAGTCGTTCTCGCGCAGCCAGCGAGACGCCGCGAACGGCGCGGCGCGCAGGGCGAAGGTGACGGCCCAGATGACGGCGAGCAGGGCCGCGGTGTGCCACGGGTTCATCGGTCGTCCTCCTCGCCCTGGGCATTGCCTGGGGCGTCGTCGCCGACGATCGGGATCTCGCGGGTGTGCGCCGGGATCGTCGTGCCGGGCATCGTGCGGTTCGGCTGCGTCGTCGCGTGGATGCCCCGCCGGCGGCGCACGATCACGCCGCCGACCGCCACGACGCAGTAGGCGATGAGGCCGACGAACATCATCGCCTCGGGCGCCACGAACGCCGCGACGACCGCGAGCGCGAGGCCGACGCCGAGCAGCGCCCACTCCCCCGACGCCTTCGCCGCGTTGATCGCGAGAATCACGAACAGCGCGACGATGGCGAAGCCCATGAACGAGAGGTCGAACGGCACGAGCGTCGCGAACACGGCTCCGACAGTCGTGCCGAGCACCCAGTAAAACTGGGCGGATGCGGCAATCGCCACCAGCCGCGGGCCCGTGAGCGCTTCGCGCGGCAACGAGATGCAGACCGCGTACATCTCGTCGGTGAGCGCGTGGATCGCGTAGGCGCGCAGCAGCGGGTTACGCACCCGCTCGAGCGGCACGCTCAGGCCGTAGACGAGGTGGCGCGAGTTGACGAACAGCGCCGTCGTGGCGGCCGTGGCGAGCGGCGCGCCGCCCACGAGCATCCCGGCCGCGACGAACTCCATCGAGCCCGCGTAGATGACGAGCGCCGTGATCGTCGCGAGCCACCACGGCAGGCCGACCGAGTGGGCGAACATGCCGTACGAGATGCCGAGGGGCACGTACCCGAGGGCGACCGGGAGTGCGTCACGCAGCCCAGCTCGAAAGTCCTCGGATGCGCGCATCCACCCATTCTGCCCGACCGGCCCGGCCGCGCGGACCGCGCCCGTCACACCCCGACTCTCGCCGCGGCGCGACGCCAGGGCTGTCGGTTTAGTAGCCGCTGAAGTTGCGCATCACGATGACGCTGGGAAGCACGAGCAGGAAGGGCATGGCTTCGCCACTAAACCGGCCAGCCGCGTCTTCGAGCCACTCACCGTGTCGTTGGATTCGCTCGTGGTCTGCCCAACCCGCCGCGATGTCGGACTCGTGATAGATGAGTCGGTGGTTACCGACGTACATCCGGCCCCAGAAGATGCCGAGGCCGAGCGAGATCACCATCCACATCAGGCGGTGGAGCCAGGGCCACCGGTCGATCCAGCGTTCACGTTCGGCGGTGTCGGGGCGTTGCGAGTCCATGGCATCCACGCTCAGCAACCTAGGCAGCCAGCCCGGGCTGCCGCACCGCCCCCCTGGGCTGGTCTGCCTACGACCTTCGAATGACCGCGCGCCGTGCCCCGCGCATCCGCGGGGCACGGCAGGGCGGCTACTCGTTCGGGATGAACGTGTACTTGTACTCGAGGAACTCGTCGATGCCGAGGATGCCGCCCTCTCGTCCGAGTCCCGAGGCCTTGACGCCGCCGAGGGGCGCGGCGACATCCGAGATGATGCCCGAGTTGATGCCGACCATGCCGATCTCGAGCTTGCGCGAGACGCGCATCGCGCGGGCGAGGTCGTTCGTCATGAGGTAGCCGGCGAGGCCGTACTCGGTGTCGTTCGCGATCGCGATGGCGTCGTCCTCGTCGGTGAACGTGATGATCGGCGCGACCGGCCCGAACAACTCGGTGCAGCTGAGCTCGGCATCGCGCGGCACGTCGGCGAGCACGGTCGGCGGGTAGAACGAACCCGGGCCCTCGGGCAGCTCGCCACCGATGAGCACGCGCGCACCGCCAGCGACGGCGTTGTCGACGAGGCCCTGCAGCCGGTCGCTGCTCGCGTGGTCGATCATCGGGCCGACGTCGACGCCGTCCTCGAGGCCGTTACCGACGGTGAACTGCGAGAACCGCTCGGCGAGGCGCTCACCGAACTCCTCAGCCACGCTCTCGTGCACGAGGATGCGGTTGGCGGCCGTGCAGGCCTCACCCATGTTGCGCATCTTGGCCGCGGTCACCTCGACGACGGCCTTGTCGAGGTCGGCGTCCTCGAACACGATGAACGGGGCGTTGCCGCCGAGCTCGAGCGAGGTGCGAATCATGTGCGCCGAGCACTGGTTGTGCAGCAGGCTACCGACCTTCGTCGAGCCCGTGAACGAGAGGTGGCGTACGAGGCCGTCCGCGAGAATCGGCTCGGTGAGCTCGCCCGAGGTCGAAGTCGTCACGACGTTGAGCGCGCCGGCGGGCAGCCCAGCCCGCTCGAACAGCCGCGCCAGGAACAGCATGGTGAGCGGCGTCTTCTCGGCCGGCTTCACGATGACCGCGCAGCCGGTGGCGATGGCCGGCGCGATCTTGCGGGCGCCCATGGCGAGGGGGAAGTTCCACGGCGTGATCAGCAGCGAGACCCCGACGGGCTCGCGGCTGAGCACAATCTGGCCGCGCCCGCTCGGCGACTGCCCGTGCGAGCCCTGCACGCGCAGGCCCTCCTGCGCGTACCACTGCAGGTAGCCGGCCGAGTAGTCGATCTCGCCCTTGGCCTCAGCGAAGGGCTTGCCCATCTCGGCGGTCATGATCGCCGCGAGCTCGTCCTTGCTCTCGAGCAGCAGGGCGTGGGCCTTGAGCAGAATCTGCGAGCGCTGCTGCGCGGTCATCGCCGCGAACGACTCCTGCGCCGCGTTCGCCGCCTCGGCCGCGCGCCGCCCGTCCTCGGGGCTCGCGCCGCCCGTCCTCGGGGCTCGCGTCGGCCACCCGGGCGATGACCTCGCCGGTGGCCGGGTTGGTGACGTCGATGAGCGAGTCGGTGGAGGCGTCGACCCACTCGCCGCCGATGAACAGCTGGGTGGGCACGTTGTCGAGCTTGAGCGTTGCCATGCGTTTAGGCCTTTGCTGCGAAGGCGGCGTCAACCGCGTCGGCGAAATCGGCGAGCGACTTGTACTCGCCGTCGGGCGTCACGCCGACCTTGGGGTCGGGGGTCGCGCCCCAGCCCGGCCGGTCGTGGCGACGGTTGATCCAGATCGAGTCGAGGCCGGCGTTCTTGCCGGGCACGTGGTCGTGGAACAACGACTGGGCGACGTGCAGCAGCTGCTGCTGCTCGAGACCGAGCTCGCCGAGATTCTCGATGAGCACCTTGAAGTTGCGGGGGTTCGGCTTGTACGAGCCGATCTTCTCGGCGGTGTTCACCTGGTCGAACTCGACGTCCATGCGCTTGATCGAGCCTTCGACGCCCTGCTGGTGCACGTTCGAGAGGATGATGAGCTGGTAGTGCTGCTTGAGTCGCGTGAGCGCCTCGTGCGTGTCGTCGAACGCGGGCCATTCGGGCACCGAGCGGCCGAGCACCTGCACTTCTTCGTCGGTGACGGGCGGGCCGAGATCGGATGCGGTGCGACGGAACGCGGCCTGCAGCACCTCCGCGTAGGCGAGCGACGGGTATTCGCGCTCGACGGCCGCCTCGTTGTCGGCGTACGCCAGCAGCAGCGCCTCGTCGTCGAGGTTGGAGCCGCGTGCCTCGGCCCACTGCTTGAGCACCGTCGCGATGCCGGCCTCCCAGTCGATGAGCGTGCCGTACACGTCGAAGCTCAATGCGGAGAAGGATGTCAGATCAACCATGATCACTCCTGTCGTAACGTAGGCGGCACCTCTGCCCCTGCCTTACTGTATAACAGTGTTTCAGCGCGCGGAAGAACCCGCGCAACTCAGTGTTCGGATGCTCAGTCGTCGCTCGGCGACAGGTGCTGCGCCAAGAACTGTTCGGCCGACGAGAGGTGCGCGAGCCAGTCGCGCTCGACGTTCTCGAGCGGCGTCTCGTCGCCGAGGCTGCGGTAGAGCTCCTTGTGCTCGGCGTAGAGCGCGTCGCCGCCGGTGTACTGCTCCTTGAGCAGCGCGATGAGCAGGCGAATCTCACTCGTGATCGCCGCGAAGTAGGACTGCAGGCGGTGCGAGCCCGCCGAGTTTACGACCGCCGCGTGGAACGCGACGTCGGCCTCGGCGATGCGCGACCAGTCGTCTTCGCTGCCCTGCAGCCCCGCGAATCCCTCGAGGGCCCGAGCGACGCGGTCGAGCGAGGGCCGGTTCAGCTTGATCTCGCGCACGGCGTCGAGCTCGATGAGCCTGCGCACCCGATAGATGTCCGCAACCTCGCCCGGGTCGAACGACCGCACCCGGGCACTGTACCCGGGAGGCCGCACGAGCATCCCCTCGTTGATCAGCTGCTGCACCACGACGCGCGCCGTCGGCCGGGCGATGCCGTAGGCGGCCGCGACCTGGGTGTCCTTGATCTCTTCGCCGGCCTTGAACTCGCCGGCGAACAGGCTGTCGCGCAGGCGATTCGTCGCGGCATCGGCGACCGACACCGTCTCGAGAGACTGGGACATGGGCATGGCTGACTCCTCGGGGCTCAATACTCGACCCTAGTGAAAAATGCCCCACTGTATGGCGGTATTCCTGTCAATCACGCAAGATGCGCCCGGCGGGCTCCCTCGGGATCCAGCGCGATGGCGAGGTGCTCGGTCTCGCGCTCGGGGTCGATCTGCGACACCTGCATGGTGCAGCTGAAGCCGTCGGTGAGCACGAGCGCGTCCTTGCCGCCCCGCTCGAGCGCCGGGATGATCGAGTGCTCGGCGACCTGCATCGACACGTCGAAGTGTTCGGCCTCGAAGCCGAAGTTGCCGGCGACGCCGCAGCACGACGACGACTCCGAAACGTCAGCGACGCCCCACTTGCCGAGCACCCGGCGCGCAACCCGCTCGGCCGCATCCCCGCCGACGAGTTTCGGTGCTTCGTCGCGGATCGTCGCTGCGCAACTCGGCTCGAGCACGACGATGTCGCGCTCGGTGCCGTCGTCGAGCTTGTCGACGAGGTTCGCGAGCCTGCGTGTCGCCCCGTCGCGCTGGCCGGTCGACACCCAGGTGAGGCCGCAGCAGGCGTCGGCGGTGCAGCCGACCCTAGCGCCGGTCGAGCGCAGCACGCGCGCCGCGGTCGGAATCACCTCGGGCCGGAACGCCTTCGTAAAGCTGTCGGCAAACACGAGCACGTCGGCATTCTTGCTGAATTGCGCCTCGGCGACCCGACGCGTGAGGTCGCGGTGCCGGGCAAACGCGGGCAACCGACGGCGCGCGCTGATGCCAAGCCGTTCGCCGAGCCAGCGCAGCGGTTTCAGCTTTGCGCCCACGTTCGCGAGCGCGCTCACGCGCGTGATGAGCGGCCGCCAGCGAGGCAACCAACCGATCGAATAGTGCGTGAACGGCCGCAGCTTGCCGCGGTAATGGTCCTGCATGAGCTCAGACTTCGCCTCGGCCATGTCGACGCCGGTCGGGCAGTCGGTCGAGCACGCCTTGCACGACAGGCAGAAGTCAAGCGCCTCGCGCACCTCGGGCTTCGACCAGCCGCCGGCGCTGCTGCCCTGGCCGCGCGCGAGCTCCTGCAGCACGCGTGCGCGGCTGCGGGTCGAGTCCTTCTCGTCCTTCGTGGCCCGGTAACTCGGGCACATGAAGCCGCCCGTGGTCGAGCGGCACCGGCCGACGCCGATGCAGGCGTGGGCGTTGCCGACGAACGTGCCAAGCTCGTGCGCGTGGCCGTCGCGCGCATCCGGCTCACCGGCGGTGCGGATACGCGGAATCGGCAGCAGCGTCGGGTCGGGCAGGCCGTCGAGCACGAGGGCGTCGGTGTAGGGCTCCGGGTCGACGATGATGCCCGGGTTGAGCAGGTTCGTTGGGTCCCACGCCCGCTTGAACTCGGCGAAGAGCCGCATGATCTCGGGCGAATACATGACGTCGAGCAGCGCGCTGCGGGCCCGGCCGTCGCCGTGCTCGCCCGAGAGCGAGCCGCCGTGGCGCACGACGATCTCGGCAGCGCGGCGCATGAACGAGTCGAAGTTCGCGAGCCCGGCCTCGGTGCGCAGCTCAAAGTCGAGGCGCATGTGCACACAGCCCGCGCCGAAGTGGCCGTACATCGAGGCCGTGTAACCGTGCTCATCGATGACGGGGAGGAGTTCGGCGAGGTAGTCGGCGAGGTTCTCGGGTGCGACAGCCGAGTCTTCCCAGCCCGGCCAGGTCTGCACGTCGTCGAGGCGCTTCGACGAGAGCCCGGCGCCGTCTTCACGCACGCGCCAGAGCTTCGCTCGCTCGGCCGGCTCGGTGGCGATGACATGGTCGTGCTCGAGGCCACGCTCGCGCAGGTGCTCGAGCAGCGCGGTGCATTTCTCGGCGGCGGCCTCGATCGTGTCGGCCGAGAACTCGATCATGACGTAGGCGTCGCCCTCCGGCAGCGAACTCACGCTGGCTTCGCCGCGGCGGTGGCGCATGATGTCGACGATCGCGCTGTTCAGGCCCTCGATCGCGCTCGGCTTGTGCTCGAGCATCATCATGACGTCGCGCGCCGAGTCGACGGTGTTTGCGTAGCCGACGCAGAGCAGCGCCGTCGGGCCGGGCTTCGGCACGAGTCCGACTCGGGCCCGCAGGATGATCGCGCAGGTGCCCTCGCTGCCCGCGAGCGCGCGGGCGATGTTGAGGCCGTTCTCGGGCAGCAGGTTGCCGAGGTGATAGCCCGAGACCTGGCGCGGGATGGTCTGCAGCTCGAGGCGGAGGGCCGCGAGGTTCGAGCTGGCGAGGGCGGTCAGCGCTTCGTTGAGTTCGACGGCACGGGCGATCGAGTGCCGGTGCGTCGGGTCGGCGCTGCGCACGCCACCCTCCGAGGCGAGCAGGTGCGCGCCGTCGGCGGTGAGCAGCTCGACCTCGACGACGTGGTGCGACATGCGACCGTATTCGACCGAGTGGTTGCCGCACGCGTCGTTGCCGATCGCGCCTCCGATCGTCGCGCGCGTGAGCGATGAGGGGTCGGGCGCGAACGTGAGTTTGCCGGCGGATGCGCGCTCCACCTGCGCGCGCAGCTCGCCGAGGATGACGCCGGCGTCGACCCAGACGGAGTTCGAGTCGAAGTCGATCTCGTCGACCGCGGTCATGCGCCGCGAGAAGTCGACGACGATGCCCTCGCCCACGGCGTTGCCCGCCATCGAGGTGCCCCCGCCGCGCGTGGTGACGGCATGCCCGGTCTCGGCCGCCGCCTGCAGAATCTCGCGCAGCTCGTCGAGGGTTCGCGGGAACGCGACGAGGGTTGGGCGCACGCGGTAGTTCGAGGCGTCGTAGGAATAGGCCTGGCGACGATGCTCGGATGCGTCGACTTCGATTCCTGCGGCCTCGAGCCGGCGCTGCAGTTCGGCGGCGCAGGTCGCGCGCTCCTCGATGACGGGCATGGTTGGTCCTAGTTCGCGTAGGCGGGCGTGACGACCTTCGCGAGGGTGCGCTCAAGGCGCTCGAGCGCGAGGTCGACCTCCTCGGCGCTCACCGTGAGCGCCGGGACGATGCGGATCACATTACCGAGTGGCCCGCACGGCAGCAGCAGGAGCTCCTCGGCGACGGCGCCCTGCTGGACGGCCGCCGCCGTGGCGGCGTCGGCTTCGCCATCTGGCGTCGTGAACTCGATCGCCTGCATGAGGCCGAGCCCGCGCACGTCGCCGATGACCGGGAACTGCTCCTGCAGCCGCTTGAGTCCGGCCTGCAGCTGCTCGCCACGCTCGGCCGAGTTGTGCACGAGCTGCTCGTCGTCGATGACGTCGAGCGTCTCGATGGCCGCGGCGGCCGCGACGGCGTTGCCGCCGTAGGTGCCACCCTGCGAGCCGGGCAGGCCCTTCGCCATGAGCTCCTTGCTCGCGGCAATGGCCGAGATCGGGAAGCCCGAGGCGATGCCCTTCGCGGTGATCAGGATGTCGGGCGAGACGCCCGAGCGCGTGTGCGCCCAGAAGGCGCCGGTGCGGCCGACGCCCGACTGAATCTCGTCGACGATGAGCACGATGCCGTGCTCGCGGGCGCGCTGCTCGATGCCGCGCAGGAACTCGAGCGGCACCGGCAGGTATCCGCCGTCGCCGAGCACTGGTTCGATGATGAAGCCCGCAACCTCATTCGGGTTCGTGACGGTGGCGAAGATGTAGTCGAGCTCGCGCAGGGCGAAGCGCACCGCATCCGCCTCGCTCATGCCGAGACGGTAGGCGTAGGGGAACGGCGCGATCACGACGCCGCCCATCAGCGGCACGGTGCTGCTGCGGAACTTCGTGCCCGCGGTCGTGATGCTCGAGGCGCCCGAGGTGCGGCCGTGGAAGCCGCCCTGAAAGGCGATGATGTTGGGGCGGTTCGTCGCCTGGCGGGCGAGGCGCAACGCGCCCTCGACGGCCTCGGCGCCGGAGTTCGCGTAGAAGACGGAGTCGAGGTTCTCGGGCAGGTAATCGCTGAGCTTCTCGGTGAGCTCGAGCAGCGGCTTGTGCATCACGGTCGTGGCCTGCGCGTGGATGACTTTGCCGACCTGCTCGCGGGCGGCCGCGACGACGCGCGGGTGGCAGTGGCCGGTCGAGGTCACGCCGATACCGGAAGTGAAGTCGAGGTAGCGCACGCCGTCGGTGCCGACGATCCAGTTGCCCTCGGCCTTCTCTACGACCACGGGGGTGGCCTGCTTCACGATGGGGCTGATCTGAGCCATTCCTACTCCTTTGTGTCGCCCCGGTACTTGCGCATATCGAGGATCCGATCGGACTCTGAGTAACTGTATAACAGTAAGACTTTGCGGGCAATTGGTTGGATGCGGTGGTGCCGGTCGGACAGTCGGGCGCGCGCCAGGAACGCGGGGAGTCGGGGCTTGGCGCCTGGGGCAGGCCGCAAGGTGGCGACAGGGACAGCCGAGCGGCAAGAAATGGACAAGGGATGAGTAGGGCAGGCCCTGGGATGAGCAGGGACAGTGGCAGGGCAGGGACGGCAGGGGCAGGGGCAGGGGCAGGGCC